>NZ_JBVIRI010000023.1:0-99811 GCF_055576225.1 Streptomyces sp. NPDC033845
ACCCCGGTACTCCAGTCGCTGCAGCCCTTCCAGCAGCAGCGGCGCGACGTCACGCTTGCCGATGTATCCGACGATTCCGCACATATGGTTCTGCCCCTCCTGAGGTTCTCGGTCGGTGCTCAGCCGTAGACGATGCGGCGCAGCTGCCGGAGCGAGAGCTCCGGGGGCGCCACGGCGCGGTGCGGCAGTTCCGCCGCGATCCGTTCGAAGATCTCCGCGTTCACGGCGCCGCCCGACTGGAGCTCACGGTGGCGCCGGCGCACGTATTCCTCGGTCGTCTCGTCGAAGTAGGCGAGCACGTCGAGCACCACCCGGGCGGCCTCGCCCCGCTGGAGCGAGGTGCTGCGCACCAGGTGGTCGACGAGGTCGTCATGGGACGGACGGCGATCGAGCACCCGTAGATACTGACGTCTCACGGTTCGGAACGCAAAGATCCTGCCCGAAATCGGGCAGGATCTTAAAGGTCCAGACCATCAAGGGCTCAGAACCTGCGGATCACGGCCGCCTTGGCCGCCGCGAACTCCTCCGCCGTGAGGATCCCCGCCGCGTGCAGCTCGCCCAGCTCGCGGAGCCGCCGCAGCAGCGCGTCATGGTCCTCGCCGGGCGCGGCGGGCGCGGCGGCCAGGGCCGCCGGCTCCGGGGGCCCGGCCGGGGCGGCCCGCTCCGCGGGCGCGGACGGGTGCGGCAGCCGGGCCAGCACGGCCGCGCCCACCAGCGCCATCAGCGGGTCCTTCTTGAACCCGAAGAGCTCCACCGCGTGCGGGTCGTACTTGGGGGCCGGGGCCTTCGCGGTGGCCGAGGCCAGGGTGAACCGCAGCCAGCCGTTCTCCAGGCCGAGCGCCGGATACCACTCCACCGCCCGGATGTCCGCCAGCGGGAAGGAGCGGGTGCCGCCGGAGGACTTGGAGTCCTCGGTCTTCCAGTTCCACTCCAGCGACACCCGGGAGCCGTCGAAGGCGGCCGTCCCGTCCCCGGCGCCCACCGTGATCGGCACCGGGGGCCCCGGCAGCAGCCAGCCGTCCGCCGGGCCCGGGTCGATCCGGTCCAGCAGCAGCGCGTTGCGGACCTCGTCCACGAAGTAGTCGGCCACCCCCGACCGGTCCGTCTCCACGACCAGCCGGTACGGGTCCGAGGGCTCGGGCAGCCGCCCCGCCGTCAGGTGCAGCAGCGGATCGGCCCCGTCGCGCAGCCGCAGCCGGAGCCGGCCGGCCTTGCGTCCCGCCTCGTGGCTGATCCCGGCGATCGCCCGCAGCGGGACGACCACCTCTCCCAGGGTCTGCCGGAGCAGACCGGTCCCCTTGTCCCGGCCCGGCACGATCCGCACCGAGTCCCCGTCGAACGTCCAGGTGCCGTCCTTCTGGATGATTTCCGCCATCCCGGGATTCTCGCACCGTCCCTTCTCTCCTTCCGGGCCGGGGAGTTGGTCTATACCTGAGGCCATGAAACCGGTCCTGCGCACCCTCTGCGTCCTGCTGGTCCTCGCCGCGGCCTCCTCCTGCTCGGAGTCCGGCCGGGCCGAGGACGCGAAATCCGGCGAGCTGCCCCGCTACGCCGAACCCCCGCCCCACGAGCGGATCCTGCCGGCGCCCGCGGCCGTCCGCCCCGGCGCCCCCGGCTCCGGCTACCGGCTGACCGCGGGCACCGTGGTCCGCACCGGGCACGGCTCCGAGGAGGTCCGCCAGCTCGGCGAACGGCTGGCCGAGCAGCTGCGCGGGCCCAGCGGGCTGCCGCTGCCGGTGGCGGACGGCCGGACCGGCGACGGGATCCTGCTCCGGCTGGACCCGGCCGCGAAGGAACTGGGGGAGGAGGGCTACCGGCTGGAGTCCGCCCGGTCCGCCGTCACCCTGACCGCCCGCACCCCGGCCGGGCTGTTCTACGCCGGACAGACCCTGCGCCAGCTGGTCCCCGCCACCGGCGCCGGGGAGGTGCCCGGCGGCGGAATCACCGACACCCCGCGGTTCGGCTACCGGGGCGCGATGATCGACATCGCCCGGCACTACTTCACCGTGCCCCAGGTGAAGCGGTACGTGGACCAGCTCGCCCAGTACAAGGTCAACAAACTGCACGTGCACCTCACCGACGACCAGGGCTGGCGGCTGGACATCGCCTCCTGGCCCCGGCTCGCCTCCTACGGCGGGGTGGGCGGGGTCGGCGGCGGCCCCGGCGGGCACTGGACCCGCGAGGACTACACGGAACTCGTCGAGTACGCGGCCGAGCGGTACGTGGAGGTGATCCCCGAGATCGACATGCCGGGCCACACCAACGCGGCCCTGGCCTCCTACCCCGAGCTCAACTGCGACGGGAAGGCCCCGCCCCGGTACACCGGGATCAAGGTCGGATTCAGCTCGCTCTGCGTGGCCGAGGAGAAGACCTACGAGTTCGTCGGGGACGTGCTCCGGGAGCTCGCCGAGCTGACCCCGGGCCGCTATCTGCACATCGGCGGCGACGAGGCGCACGCCACCCCGGCCGCCGACTACGCGGCCTTCATGGACCGGGCCCAGGCGGCGGTGGCCGACCAGGGCAAGACGGTGATCGCCTGGCACCAGCTGGCCTCGGCCCGCCCGGCCCCGGGCGCCGTCCTCCAGTGGTGGGGCCACGACCGGACCCCGGCGGCCGAGCGGGACCGGATCGCCGCGGCCGCCGCGGCCGGGCACCGGGTGATCCTCTCCCCGGCCGACCGGGCCTACCTGGACATGAAGTACGACAAGGACACCCCGCTGGGACTGGCCTGGGCCGGATACGTCCCGGTCCGCCGCGCCTACGACTGGGACCCGGGCCGGCTGCTCGGCGGGGTCCCGGAGTCCGCGGTGCTCGGGGTGGAGGCCCCGCTCTGGACGGAGACCATCGCCACCCGCGCCGAACTGGAGCGGATGGCCTTCCCCCGGGTGCTCGGCATCGCCGAACTCGGCTGGTCCCCGGCGGCGAAGCGGGACTGGAACGGCTACGCCCGGCGGCTGGCCTGGCACGGCCCGCGCATGGACGCCCAGGACATCGGCTACTACCGGGCCCCCGAGGTGCCCTGGCCGTAGCGGGAGACCGGGCACGCGCCGAGGGACCGTATCGGCGCGTGCCCGGACGTCGGGGGGGGGCGGGGCGGCCAGGCCGTCTAGAGGGCCGCTTCCGGCTCCTCGCTGGGGGCCTGACCGGCGTACGCCTCGGCCAGCAGCTGCTCCTCGCTGGAGCCGAGCCGCCAGTAGCCGGTGAAGCGGACCGCCCGACGGTCGAGGGCGCGGTCCCGGACCAGGTGCCGCCGGACCTCCCGGACGGTGCCGGCCTCGCCGGCGATCCAGGCGTACGGGGTGCCGCCCGCGGGCGGCACGGCGGCCCGCAGCGCCTCCAGCACCCGCCCGGTGCGCCCGGACCCGGCGGACTCCCGGACGATCCAGTGGATCCGGGTGTCGGCCGGGGCCGCGAGGGCGATCCGGTCGTCCGGGTGCGGGACCTCCAGGACGGCGGTCACCGCGGTGTCCCCGGGCAACTGCTCCAGGATGGCCGCGGCGGCGGGCAGCGCGGTCTCGTCGGCGTACATCCACACCGAGTCGGTGCCGGCCGGGGGCTGGAAGCGGACCGACTTGTTCTGGGCCACGGCCGGGCCGATCGCCAGGATCCGGCGGCCGGTCACCGCCCGCCCCGCCCAGTGGGAGGCCGGGGAGGAGTCCCCGTGCAGCACGAAGTCGATGTCGACCTCGTCGGCGCCCGAGTCGGTCCGCCGCTGGGCGCGGACCGTGTACGAGCGCATCACCGGGCGGTCCTCCTCCGGCATGGCCCGCCAGGCCGCGAACCAGGTGTCCTCCCCGGTGGAGGGCAGGACGGTGTGCTCGCGGCCGACGGGCGGCAGGAACAGCGAGAGGCTCTGGTCGCGGCCCCCGGAGCGGAACCCGGCGAGGGACTCCCCGCCGAAGGTGACCCGCAGGAAGGAGCGGCCGAGGCGCCGGGTGCGCAGCACCTCCAGCGCGAAGAACCGGAAGTGCTGCTCGGCGGCTTCGCCGGCTTCGGCGGCCGACTCGGGTTCGGTGCTGCCGGTCATGGTCAGCTGACCTTCTTGGCCTTCTCGATGGCGGCGGCCAGCTGGTCGACGATCTTGGCGCAGGCGTCGTAGGAGAAGATCGGCTCGGTCACCCGGGGGGTGATCTGGCCGGCCTTGACGGCGGGCAGGCCGGCGTAGGTGGGCTTGCCGGCGCGCAGCTCCTTGTCCTGGAGGATGCCGGTGCGGTTGTCCAGCATGATCAGGTCGGCCTGGTACTTGCCGGCGTTCTCCCAGGACAGCGGCTCGAAGAAGCCGCCCTTGTCCGGGTTCTTCGGGGTGACGAACTCGACGCCGAGCTCCTGGAAGTACCTGGTGTCCGCGGACTTCTCGGGCAGCGAGACGTAGAACTGCTCGGCGGAGCCGGAGCCGATCAGCACCTTGATGCCGGGGTTGGCCTTGGTGGCCTTGCGCAGCCGCTCGGAGGCGGCCTCGAAGCGGGCCTTGGCCTCGGTGGTCTTCGCGGCCTTCAGGTCGGCGCCCAGGGACTGGGCCAGCTCGCCGTTGCGGGCGATGGCCTTGGCCATGGTGGTGTCGGGGCCGGCGAACAGGCCGACGCTCGGGGCCAGCTTGGCGATCTTGTCCTTGGACTCCTCCGGGACGTACCAGAGGGTGTCCTTCTCCCACACGTTGGAGACCAGCAGGTCCGGCTTGAGGGCCGCGTACTTCTCGATGTTGAACTCGCCGAAGGTGTTGCCGATGACCTCGACCTTGTTCACGTCCAGCGAGCCGGCCTGTACGTCGGCCTTGCCGTCGGCGGTCTTGGTGGGGCCGAACACGCCCTTGACCTCGACGCCGAAGTCGTGGAGGGCGGCCGCGGTGCCGACGAAGGCGACCACGTTCTTCGGGGTGCCCTTGGTGGAGGCGGTCACCCCGCGGTCGTCCTTGAAGGACCATGCCCCGCCCTGGTCCGCCTTGTCGCCCGAGCCGCAGCCGACCAGGACGGCGCCCAGGCAGAGGGCGCTTCCGGCGGCGAGGGCTCCGCGGCGGGTGAAGAGGGCGGCACGGGGCTGGGGCATGGCGGCGGCTGCTTTCGTGGTGCTGGCGTGCGTGCGTACGGAAGTGCGGACGCAGGCCGTGCGACACGACCCACATCAATGGTGAGGGTAACCTAAGTTCGCCATTGATGGGTAAGGGGGCCCTAAGTCCCGCCCGGGGGCGGGACCTCCGGCCGCGGACGGGCCGTCAGGACCCGTTCAGCCGGTGAACCCCAGCTCGCGGGCGATCAGCATCCGCTGCACCTCGCTGGTCCCCTCGCCGATCTCCAGGATCTTGGAGTCCCGCCACATCCGGGCCACCGGGTACTCGTTCATGAACCCGTACCCGCCGTGGATCTGAGTGGCCTCGCGGGCGTTGTCCACCGCCACCGTGGAGGAGTACAGCTTGGCGATCGCCGCCTCCTTCTTGAACGGCTCCCCGGCCACCAGCCGGGAGGCCGCGTCCCGCCAGCCGATCCGGGCCATGTGCGCCCGCATCTCCATGTCCGCCAGCTTGAACTGGATGGCCTGGTTGTCGCCGATCGCCTTGCCGAACGCGGTGCGCTCCTTGGCGTACTTCACCGACTCGTCCACACAGCCCTGCGCCAGACCGGTGGCCAGCGCCGCGATGGCGATCCGGCCCTCGTCCAGGATCCGCAGGAACTGGGCGTAGCCGCGGCCCTCCTGGCCCACCAGGTTCGCCAGCGGCACCCGGACCCCGTCGAAGGACAGCTCCCGGGTGTCCGAGGAGTTCCAGCCCACCTTGGAGTAGGGGGCGGCCACCGTGAACCCGGGGGTCCCGGAGGGCACGATGATCGAGGAGATCAGCGGGCGGCCGTCCTCGGTGCGGCCGGTGACGGCGGTGACCGTGACCAGGCCGGTGATGTCCGTGCCGGAGTTGGTGATGAAGCACTTGGAGCCGTTGATCACCCATTCGTCGCCGTCCCGTACGGCGGTGGTGCGGGTGCCGCCGGCGTCGCTCCCGGCGCCCGGCTCGGTCAGCCCGAAGGCGCCCAGCACCTCGCCGGAGCACATCTTCGGCAGCCACTGCCGCTTCTGCTCCTCGGACCCGAACCGGTAGATCGGCATCGCGCCCAGCGAGACCCCGGCCTCCAGGGTGATGGCCACCGAGGAGTCCACCCGGGCCAGTTCCTCCAGGGCGATGCCGAGGGCGAGATAGTCGCCGCCCATGCCGCCGTACTCCTCCGGGAACGGCAGGCCGAACAGGCCCATCCGGCCCATCTCGCGGACGATCTCGTAGGGGAACTCGTGGCGCTCGTAGAGGTCGCCGATCTTGGGGGCGACGACGTCGTGGGCGAACTCCTCGACGGTACGGCGGAGTTCCTCGTGCTCGGGGGTGAGCCGGTGGTCGAGGGACATGGTGTGGCTACTCCTTGTGGGAGAGGGCGCGGACGGTACGGGAGGGGCTGGGACGGCCCAGCTGTTCGGCCATCCACACGCTCGTGGCGGTGAGGGCGGCCAGGTCGACTCCGGTCTCGATGCCGAGACCGTCGAGCATCCACACGAGGTCCTCGGTGGCGAGGTTGCCGGTGGCGCTCTTCGCGTACGGGCAGCCGCCGAGGCCGCCGGCCGAGGCGTCCACGGTGGTGACCCCGTGCTGGAGCGCGGCCAGGGTGTTGGACAGGGCCTGGCCGTAGGTGTCGTGGAAGTGCACGCCGATCCGGTCGGTGGCGACCCCCGCCCCGTTCAGCGCCCGGAGCAGGGCCAGCACATGGCCGGGGGTGGCGACGCCGATGGTGTCGCCCAGGCTCAGCTCCTCGCAGCCCAGGTCCAGCAGGGCCCTGGCGGTGGAGGCCACCTGGGCGATCGGCACGGGACCCTCCCAGGGGTCCCCGAAGCACATCGAGAGGTAGCCGCGGACGTGCACGCCCTCCCGCCGGGCCCGGTCCACCACCGGCTCGAACATGGCGAGGGACTCGGCGACCGTGCGGTTGAGGTTGCGGGCGGCGAAGGTCTCGGTGGCGGAGCCGAACACGGCGATCCGCCGGGCGCCCAGCTCCAGGGCCCGGTCCAGCCCGCGCTCGTTGGGCACCAGCACCGGCAGGTCCACCCCGCCCAGATCGCCGAGCAGCGGGAACAGCTCCTCGGCGTCCGCCAGTTGGGGCACCCACTTGGGATGCACGAAACTGGTGGCCTCGATGGTCGTCAGACCCGCGGCGGCCAGCCGGTGCACGAACTCGGCCTTCACCGCCGTCGGGACGGCGTCCTTCTCGTTCTGGAGTCCGTCCCGGGCTCCGACCTCGTGGATCCGGACCCGGGCGGGCAGCCCCTCGGCGGGCACCCCCATCGGCAGGCCGTTCACGCGGACTCCTCCCCGGCCGGGGTGACCACGGCGAGCACCTGGTCCATGGCCACGGTGCTGCCCGGCGACACGTCCAGTTCGGTGACGGTGCCGGCGTGCGGGGCGGAGATGACGTGCTCCATCTTCATGGCCTCCACCACCAGCAGGCTCTGCCCGGCGGCCACGGTGTCGCCGACGGCCACCTTGACCACGGTGACGGTGCCGGGCATCGGGGCGGACAGCGTGTCGGCCCCGGACCGGCCGGCCCCGGCGAGGCCGGCCTGCACCGGGTCGTGGGCCTGGACGTGCCAGGAGTCGCCGTCCCGGCCGAGCCAGCGCCCCTCGGGGGAGGCGGCGTGCGCGAACGCGTGGGTGAGCCCGTCGACCTCGACGGTGACCCGCTCGGGGGCCAGGTGCACGGTCCGGGCCGGCACCGGGGCCGCGGCCCCCGGCAGCAGGACCTCCAGGCCGGGGCCGGCCGGGCGGGTGCGGACCTCCACCGGCTCCTGGCCGGGCAGCCGGAAGTGGTGGACGGTCCAGGCGGGGGTGCCGCCGAGCCGCCAGCCGTTCGCGGAGTCGAACGGGTCCGCCCAGCCGCCGTTCCCGGCCCGGGCCGGGGGTGCGGCGGCCAGCAGGGCGGCCGCCGCGTACACCTCGCCGGGGACCCCGGCCGGCAGCATGCGCTCCAGCTCGCGCTCCACCAGGCCGGTGTCCAGGTCCCCGGAGACCACGTCGGGGTGGGCCAGCAGCCGCCGCAGGAAGCCCGCGTTGGTCTGGACGCCCAGGATCACGGTGTCGGCCAGGGCGGCCCGCAGGGTGCGCAGGGCGCTCGCGCGGTCCGGCCCGTACGCGATGACCTTGGACAGCATCGGGTCGTAGCTGCTGCCGACCGGCACCCCGGCCAGCAGTCCGGAATCCGTGCGGACCGGACCGCCGGAGGGCTCGGTGAGGGCCAGGACGGTGCCGCCGGAGGGCAGGAACCCGCGGGCCGGGTCCTCCGCGCAGACCCGGGCCTCGACCGCGTGGCCGGCCAGCCGGACCTCGGACTGGTCGAAGCCCAGCGGTTCGCCGGAGGCCACCCGCAACTGCTGTTCCACCAGGTCCAGGCCGGTGACCAGCTCGGTCACCGGGTGCTCGACCTGGAGGCGGGTGTTCATCTCCATGAAGTAGTAGGCGGACGGGTCCTCGCCGGGGACGATGAACTCCACCGTGCCCGCGCCCACATAGCCGCAGGAGCGGGCCGCGTTCACGGCGGCCTCGCCCATCGCGGCCCGGGTCTTCTCGTCCAGCAGGACGGAGGGGGCCTCCTCGATGATCTTCTGGTGGCGGCGCTGGAGCGAGCACTCGCGCTCGCCCAGGTGCACCACGTTCCCGTGGCCGTCCGCCAGCACCTGGATCTCGATGTGCCGGGGCCGGTCGATCCACCGCTCCACCAGCAGGGTGTCGTCCCCGAAGGAGGAACGGGCCTCCCGGCGGGCCGCGGCGATCTCCTCGCCGAGCAGCGCCTCCTCGCGGACCAGCCGCATGCCCTTGCCGCCGCCGCCCGCCGAGGGCTTCAACAGCACCGGCATCCCGATCTCCCGGGCCGCGTCGGTCAGTTCGGCGTCGGTGAGCCCGCTGCCGGAGGAGCCGGGCACCACCGGCACACCGGCCGCCCGCACCGTCTCCTTGGCGCGGATCTTGTCGCCCATCAGGGAGATCGCCCCGGCGGGCGGCCCGATGAAGGCCAGCCCGGCCTCGGCGCAGGCCTGCGCGAAGGCGGCGTTCTCGGCGAGGAACCCGTATCCCGGGTGGACCGCCTGGGCGCCGGTGCGGCGGGCCGCCTCGATCAGCTTCGGCACCGACAGATAGCTCTCCGAGGCGGCCGCGGGGCCGATCCGGACGGCCGTGTCGGCCTCCCTCACATGCCGGGCGTCGGCGTCCGCGTCACTGAAGACGGCCACCGAACGCACGCCCTGCTCGCGCAGGGTGCGGATGACCCGGACCGCGATCTCGCCCCGGTTCGCCACAAGGACCGTGCTGAACATGGAAGAAGTCCTCACATTCGGAAGATGCCGAAGCCGGGCTCGCCCAGCGGGGCGTTGGCACACGCGGTCAGCGCCAGACCCAGCACCTGGCGGGTCTCCAGCGGGTCGATGACCCCGTCGTCCCAGAGCCGGGCGGTGGCGTAGTACGCGTTGCCCTGCTCCTCGTACTGCGCGCGGATCGGGGCCTTGAAGGCGTCCTCCTCCGCGGCCGGCCACTCCTGGCCGGCGCCCTCGATCTGGTCCCGCTTGACGGTGGCCAGCACCGACGCGGCCTGCTCGCCGCCCATCACGGAGATCTTGGCGTTGGGCCACATCCACAGGAACCGCGGGGAGTACGCCCGCCCGCACATCGAGTAGTTGCCCGCCCCGTAGGAGCCGCCGACCACCACGGTCAGCTTGGGGACCCGGGTGCAGGCCACCGCGGTGACCATCTTCGCGCCGTGCTTGGCGATGCCGCCCGCCTCGTAGTCCCGGCCGACCATGAACCCGGAGATGTTCTGGAGGAACAGCAGCGGGATGCCGCGCTGGTCGCACAGCTCGATGAAGTGGGCGCCCTTCTGGGCGGACTCGGAGAACAGGATGCCGTTGTTGGCGACGATGCCCACCGGGTGGCCGTGGATCCGGGCGAAGCCGGTGACCAGGGTCTGCCCGTACTCCGCCTTGAACTCCTGGAAGCGGGAGCCGTCCGCGATCCGGGCGATGATCTCGCGGGCGTCGTAGGGGGTGCGGGAGTCCACCGGGACCGCGCCGTACAGCCCGAAGGGGTCCGCCTTGGGCTCCTCGGCCGGCTCCACCGGCCAGGGCAGCGGGCCACGCTCGGGCAGGGTGGCCACGATGTTCCGGACGATCCGCAGCGCGTGCGCGTCGTCCTCCGCGAGGTGGTCGGTGACCCCGGAGGTCCGGGAGTGGACCTCGCCGCCGCCGAGCTCCTCGGCCGTGACCACCTCTCCGGTGGCGGCCTTCACCAGCGGCGGGCCGCCCAGAAAGATGGTGCCCTGGCCGCGGACGATGACGGCCTCGTCGCTCATCGCCGGGACGTACGCCCCGCCGGCCGTGCAGGAGCCCAGGACGGCGGCGATCTGCGGGATGCCGGCCCCCGACATCCGGGCCTGGTTGTAGAAGATCCGCCCGAAGTGCTCGCGGTCCGGGAACACCTCGTCCTGCATCGGCAGGAAGGCGCCGCCGGAGTCCACCAGGTAGAGGCAGGGGAGACGGTTCTCCAGCGCCACCTCCTGGGCGCGCAGGTGCTTCTTCACCGTCATCGGGTAGTACGTGCCGCCCTTGACGGTGGCGTCGTTGGCGACGATCACGCACTCGCGGCCGCTGACCCGGCCGATCCCGGCGATCACCCCGGCGGCCGGGGCGGCGCCCCCGTACATCCCCTCGGCGGCCAGCGGGGCCAGCTCCAGGAACGGGGACCCGGGGTCCAGGAGGGCGTCCACCCGGTCCCGGGGGAGGAGCTTCCCGCGGGCGGTGTGGCGGGCGCGGGCCTTCTCCCCGCCGCCGAGACGGGCGGTGTCCAGGCGGGTCCGGAGGTCCTCCGCGAGTGCGCGGTGGGCGGCCTCGTTGGTCCGCCAGGCTTCGGACGCCGGATCCGCGGCGCTGTGAAGCACTGGTGCCTGCTGCATCCCGTGAGCCCCCTTGCCCTCGGTTAATGAGCGTTAACGCATGACCCACCTAGGTTAACGACCGCTAACGGCCCCTGTCTAGAATGGATTCCCATGAGCACATCAGCGGCCGCCCCGACCCGTCGCGAGCAGATCCTCAACGAGGCCGCTCGTCTCTTCGCCGAGCGCGGCTTCCACGGCGTCGGGGTCGACGAGATAGGCGCGGCCGTGGGCATCAGCGGCCCCGGCCTCTACCGGCACTTCGCCGGCAAGGACGCCATGCTGGCCGAACTGCTGGTCGGCATCAGCGAACGGCTCCTCACCGGCGGCCGCCACCGGGTCGCCGACGCCGCCGGGGACCCGTCGGCGGTGCTCGCCTCCCTGATCGACGGCCACATCGACTTCGCCCTGGACGACCGGGCCCTGATCACCCTCCACGACCGCGAGCTCGACCGGCTGCGCGAGGCCGACCGCAAGCTGGTGCGCCAGCTCCAGCGGCAGTACGTGGAGCTGTGGGTGGACGTGGTCCGCGAGCTCCACCCCGGCGCCCCCGAGGCCGAGGCCCGGGTCGCCGTGCACGCCGTCTTCGGCCTGCTGAACTCCACCCCGCACCTGGGCTCCCCCGGCCGCGAAGCCACCGAAGCCCTCCTCCGCCGCCTCGCCGACGGCGCCTTCGCGGCCCTGACCGGCTGACCGCGGGCGGGCTGTCCGGGGCTTGGGCGGAACAGACGCGTCCGGGCGGGCGGCGGCAGAATGGGCGTATGCCGATACCCAGCCGCGCGGAACTCATCGACCACCTCGTCCGGACCCGGATCGCGGGCCATGTGGCGACCCCCCGGGAGAACAACCTCTCCCACTACCGCAAGCTCGCCAACGGCGACCGCCACTACTGGCTGGGCCTGGAGCTGGGCGACCGCTGGACCGACGAGCAGGACGTCCTCGCGGTGATGGCCGAACGCTGCGGGGTGATCGACGACCCGGCGTTCAGACACGGGCAGGACACCATCGACCCCGAACTGACGGTGGCCGCGCTGGACCGGATGGCGGCCCGGCTGCACAAGGCGGCCCTGGACCGGCAGACGGTGCTGTTCGCCACCGGCCACCCGGGCGGCCTGCTCGACGTCCACCGGGCGACCGCGGCCGCCCTGCGGGCCGCCGGCTGCGAGATCGTGGTCATCCCGTCCGGGCTCACCGCGGACGAGGGCTTCGTCTGGCAGTTCGCCGACGTGGCCGTGCTGGAGCGCGGCGCCACCCTGTGGCACACCCATTCGCCGGAACCGATGGCCGCGATCCTGGACGGGCTGGCCGCCGCCGGCCGTCCCCAGCCCGACCTGGTCGTCGCCGACCACGGCTGGGCGGGCTGCGCGGCCCAGCGCGGCCTGGACGCCGTCGGCTACGCCGACTGCAACGACCCGGCCCTCTTCCTCGCCGAGTCCGAGGGCACCCTCCAGGTCGCCGTCCCCCTGGACGACCACGTCCGCGACCCCCGCCACTACGACCCCCTGGTCGCCTACCTCCTCCACACGGCGGGCCTGACCCCCGACACCCCGTGACGGACGCCCCCGGTCAGGGGCGGGGGGTGCGGATGACGCCTTCCTGGATGACGGTGACGGCCAGGTGGCCGTCGTGGGTCCAGATGCGGGCCTGGCCCAGGCCGCGGCCGCCGTGGGAGGTCGGCGACTCCTGGTCGTACAGCAGCCACTCGTCGGCCCGGAACGGGCGGTGGAACCACATGGCGTGGTCCAGCGAGGCCCCCACCACGTCCCCGACCGCCCAGCCGCCCCGGCCGTGGGCCAGCAGGACCGAGTCCAGCAGGGTCATGTCCGAGACGTAGGTGGCCAGGCACAGGTGCAGCAGCGGATCGTCGGCCGCGAGCTTGTCCCGGGTGCGGAACCAGACCTGCGAGCGCGGCTCCACCGGGGTGCCGACGCTGCCCCACGGCGGGGTCGTGGCGTACCGCAGGTCGACGGCCGCGCGGGCCGCGATCAGCCGTTCGACGGTGCCGGGGTCGCGGAAGAGCTCCCGGTAGCGCGGCAGCGACTCGGCGGCCGTGGGCAGGGACTCGGGGTCCGGGGCGGCCGGCATCGGGGCCTGGTGGTCCAGCCCCTCCTCGTACGTCTGGAAGGACGCGGAGAGGTGGAAGATCGGCCGGCCGTGCTGCACCGCGACCACCCGGCGGGTGGTGAAGGAGCGTCCGTCCCGGATCCGGTCCACGGAGTAGACGATGGGCGCGCCCGCGTCGCCGGTCCGCAGGAAGTAGGAGTGCAGCGAGTGCGCGGTGCGGTCGGCGGGCACGGTGCGGCCGGCCGCGACCAGGGCCTGTGCGGCGACCTGGCCGCCGAACACGCGCGGCACGAGCGAGGGCCGGCTCGTGCCGCGGAAGATGTCCTCCTCGATCCGCTCCAGGTCGAGCAGATCGAGGAGGTCCGTGAGCGCGCCGCCGTGAGCGTCGCCGCGCGCGCCGCCGTGCGAGTCGTCCAAGGGGGCTTACAGGCCCATCGACTTGGCGATGATGGACTTCATGACCTCGCTGGTGCCGCCGTAGATGCGGTTGACTCGGTTGTCGGCGTAGAGGCGGGCGATCGGGTACTCGTTCATGTAGCCGTAGCCGCCGTGCAGCTGGAGGCACTTGTCGATGACCCGGTGGGCGACCTCGGTGCAGAACAGCTTGGCGGAGGCGGCCTCGGCGGCCGTCAGCTCGCCGGCGTCCAGGGCCTCCAGGGCGCGGTCGGCGACGGCCTCGGCGGCGTCCACCTCGGCCTGGCAGCCGGCCAGTTCGAACTTGGTGTTCTGGAAGTGCGCAACCGGCTTGCCGAAGACGGTGCGCTCGGTCACGTACTGCTGGGCGAACCGGACGGCCGCCTTGGACTGCGCGTACGCGCCGAAGGCGATGCCCCAGCGCTCGGACGGCAGGTTCGCGCCGAGGTAGTGGAAGCCCTTGTTCTCCTCGCCCATCAGGTCCTCGACCGGCACCTTGACGTCGACGAACGCCAGCTCGGCGGTGTCGGAGGTGCGCAGGCCCAGCTTGTCCAGCTTGCGGCCGATGGAGTAGCCCTCGGACTTGGTGTCCACGGCGAACAGCGAGATGCCGAAGCGGCGGTCGTCCTCGCGCGGGGCGGAGGTGCGGGCGCAGACGATCACGCGGTCGGCGTGCACGCCGCCGGTGATGAAGGTCTTGGCGCCGTTGAGGACGTAGTGGGTGCCGTCCTCGGAGAGCTTGGCGGTGGTCTTCATGCCCGCGACGTCGGAGCCGGTGCCCGGCTCGGTCATCGCCAGGGCCCACATCTCCTCGCCGGTGACGAACTTCGGCAGGTAGCGCTTCTTCTGCTCGTCGTTGGCCAGCATCTTGATGTAGGGGAGCGCGAGCAGCACGTGCACGCCGGAGCCGCCGAAGGCGACGCCCGCGCGGGAGGTCTCCTCGTAGAGCACGGCCTCGAACTTGTGGGTGTCCAGGCCGGCGCCGCCGAACTCCTCGGGGACGTTGATCCCGAAGAGGCCCAGTTCGCCGAGCTTGAGGTAGAAGTCGCGCGGCACCTGGCCGGCGGCGAACCACTCGTCGTAGACCGGGGCGACCTCGGCTTCGATGAAGGCCCGGATGGTCTCCCGGAAGGCCTCGTGGTCCTCGTTGAATACCGTACGGCGCACGGCCGGCTCCCTTCGGTCGCGGCGGTCCGCCGCCATGGCTAAGCGCTTGCTCAGATTAAGTTACCCGGCAGTCACCCCGGCTGTCCATAGCCCCCGCCCCGGCCGGCCCGTGCCCACCGCCGCCGGGGACGGCTGAAACCACGGCTCCACGCTCCCTCGACCGGGTCGCGGGTGGCTCGAACACCGGTCATCCGGGAGAGGAACCGGGAGAGGAGCCGGGGGAGGAACCGGGAGAGGAGAGGGCGAACCACAGGTCCATCCGGACGTCCGGATCGTCCAGGTCCCGGTCCAGCAGGTCGGCGCAGCGGGCGATGCGCTGGCGGACGGTGTTGCGGTGCACGCCGAGGGCGGTGGCCGTACGGTCCCAGCCGCCGTGGTGCGCCAGCCAGGCCCGGAGGGTCTCGCGCAGCACCGGGCCGAGCGGGCCGAGCAGGGCGCGGGCGTGCGCCTCGGCCACGGCGGGCGGGACCAGCGAGGCGAGCCCGCCGCCGTGGTGGCGGGCCAGCGGTGCGCGGGCGGCCTCGGCGCGGCGCAGCGCGTCGGCCGCCTGGGCGTCGGCCGCGGGCAGGTCCGCGGCGGTGGCCGGGGCGCTCACCCCGAGCCGCAGGCCGGGCCGCGGGGCCGGCTCCCGATCGGCGATCAGCCGTACGGGACCGGGGTCCGGCCCGCCCCCGGCGCCGGGGGCGGCCAGGGTGGTGCCGAGGTCCGCGGCGAGGGCGGCGAGGGCCGCGGGGTCGCCGCCCCGCGCGTGCACCACCGTCCAGGGGCCGGTGCCGGGCAGTGCCGAGGCCCCGGCCGCCGGGTCGCCGAGCAGCACCCGGGTCAGGGCGGCGGCCTCCGGCCCCGGCGCGGCCGCCCGCTCGGTGAGCAGCAGGGTCAGCAGGACGGCCGCCACCGCGGCCAGGGTGTGGTCCCCGCCCCCGCGCCCGGGCGCCGCCACCGCGAGCACCGGCCCGCGCCCGGAACCACCGGGTGCCGGATCGCCGCCGGCCGGGCCCGTTCCGCCGGCCGGGGCAGGGGTGCGACGGCCCAGGGCGTAGGCGGAGACGTGCCAGCCGCCCTCCTCGGCGGTGGCCGTGGCCGGACCCGTCCCGCCGACCCGCCCGGCAAGCTCGCGCAGGACCGCCCCGACCACCTCCGGCACCTCCCGCCCGGCGGACCGCACGGCCTGTCCGGTGGACGCCGTGGCCGGGCCGGTGAACCGTACGGCCGGGTCCGTGGACCGTGCGGCCTGTTCGGCGGACCGGCCGGCCGAGTCGACGGACCCCTCGGCCGGGCCTGCGGACCGTGCGTCCCGGTCCGGGGTGCCGTCGGCCGCTGGGGCGGTGCCGGTGGGCCCGTCCGGGGCGCCCTGCCCGCCCGGCGCCGCCGGGCCGGCCCCCCGCGCGGCCGGACCGGGGGACCCCGCGGCCTGGTCCGGGGCGGTATCGGTCGCCGGGGCGGCGCCGCCGGAGCGGTCGGCGGGCCCGCCCGGGGCGCCCTGCCCGCCCGGGGCCTCCTCGCGCATCGCCGCCGGGCGGGCCGGCGGCCGCCCGGCGAAGGCGCCGCCGGGCGGGAGGGCCGGGAGGGTCAGTTCCGCGCGGCCGTCGAGGGCGGCCGCCAGCCGGGACAGCACGGCCGGGACCGGGTCCGGGCGGGCGGCGGCCGCGGCCAGGGACTGCTGGGCCTCGGCGACCCGGCGCAGCTCCCGGGTCCGGGACTCCGCCATCAGCCGCCACACCGCGCGGGCCACCGCCGTGAACGGGGTCCCGGCGGGCACCTCCAGCAGCGGCAGCCCGTGCCGGTCGCAGGCCGCCACCAGCTCCCGGGGCACGGTCGCGTGCACCGGGGTCACCCCGAAGCCGAGGGCCGCCGTGCCGGCGCGGGCGAGCCGGGCGACGTACGCGTCGGGGTCCTCCAGCGCGGCGCCCGCGGTGAGCAGCAGCTCGCCGCCCAGCAGGTACGGCGAGGGGTCGGCCATCTCGGAGGCGTGCACCCCGTGCACCTCGGCCCCGGCCGGCCCGGCGGGCCCGGCGAGGGGGCGCAGCCCCAGCTCCCGCTCCGACAGCAGCGCGCCGAGCGGGACCGGCGGAGTGGGCGGGGCTTCCATGGATACTCCATACATATCGGGGACGCCTGATGGATGGAACGTACACTCCACGTGCCCGGGGTGTCCGTTTACGCTCGAAGCACCGCACTCACAGGACCTTCAGGAAGGGCACCCCCCATGAGCACGCAGCCGCGCGGACCCGTCGACTCCTCCCGCATCCCGCGCTACGCGGGCCCGGCCACCTTCGCCCGGCTGCCCCGCCTCGACGAGGTCGGCTCCGCCGACGTCGCCGTCGTCGGCGTCCCCTTCGACTCCGGTGTGTCCTACCGCCCCGGCGCGCGCTTCGGCGGCAACGCCATCCGCGAGGCCTCCCGCCTGCTGCGCCCGTACAACCCGGCCCAGGACGCCTCCCCCTTCGCCCTGGCCCAGGTCGCCGACGCCGGCGACATCGCCGTGAACCCCTTCAACATCAACGAGGCGGTGGAGACCGTCGAGGCCGCCGCCGACGAGCTCCTCGCGGGCGGCTCCCGTCTGATGACCCTCGGCGGCGACCACACCATCGCCCTGCCGCTGCTCCGCTCGGTCGCCAAGAAGCACGGCCCGGTCGCCCTGCTCCACTTCGACGCCCACCTGGACACCTGGGACACCTACTTCGGCGCCGAGTACACCCACGGCACCCCGTTCCGCCGGGCCGTCGAGGAGGGCATCCTCGACACCGAGGCGCTCTCCCACGTCGGCACCCGCGGCCCGCTCTACGGCAAGCAGGACCTGGACGACGACGCCAAGATGGGCTTCGGCATCGTCACCTCCGCCGATGTCTACCGGCGCGGCGCCGACGAGGTCGCCGACCAGCTGCGGCAGCGCATCGGGGACCGCCCGCTGTACATCTCCATCGACATCGACGTGCTCGACCCGGCCCACGCGCCCGGCACCGGCACCCCCGAGGCGGGCGGCATGACCTCCCGCGAGCTGCTGGAGATCATCCGCGGCCTGTCCTCCTGCAACCTGGTTTCGGCCGACGTGGTCGAGGTCGCCCCGGCGTACGATCACGCCGAGATCACCTCGGTCGCGGCCTCGCACACCGCGTACGAGCTCACCACGATCATGTCGCGACAGATCGCGCAGGCGAAGGGCAAGTAAGCGAAGTGACGCACGACCACGACCTGGTACTCCGACCCACCGAAGCCCAGAAGGCGGCCGCCCTCGCGCCGCCGCCGGGCCGGACGGGCGGGGACCTGGTCGTGGAGACGCTCCGCGGCCTCGGCGCCACCACCGTCTTCGGCCTGCCGGGGCAGCACGCCCTCGCCCTCTTCGACGCCGTCGGCCGCTCCGACCTGCGCCTGGTGGGACTCCGTACGGAGAACAACGCGGGCTTCGCCGCCGACGCCTACGGCCGGATCACCGGCGAGGCCGCCCCGCTGCTGCTCTCCACCGGCCCGGGCGCGCTGATGGCCCTGCCCGCCCTGGCGGAGGCGGCCGCCGCCTCCGCGCCGGTCCTCGCGATCTCCTCACAGGTCCCGGTGGCGGGCCTGGGCGGCGGCCGGCGCGGCCATCTGCACGAGCTCCGCGACCAGGCGGCCTCCTTCCGGGAGGTGGTGAAGTCCGTCCACACGGTCCGCACCCCCTCCCAGATCCCCTCCGTGATCGCCGAGGCCTGGGAATCGGCGCTGAGCGCCCCGCACGGCCCGGTGTTCGTGGAGATCCCCGAGGACGTCCTCCAGGCCCCGACCCTGATCCCGCAGGTCACCGCCGTGGACGCGACCCCGCACGAGCTCGCCCCGCGGCCCGAGCTCACCGCGCTGGCCGCCCACTGGCTGGAGCAGGCCGTCCGGCCGGTGATCATCGCGGGCGGCGGGGTGGTCCGCGCGGACGCGGCCGGCAAGCTGAAGCAGCTCGCCGAGCGGCTCAACGCCCCCGTGGTCACCACCTTCGGCGGCAAGGGCGCCTTCCCCTGGACCCACCCGCTCTCCCTCCAGTCCTGGCTGGAGGACCGCCATATGACCGACTTCCTGGAGGACGCCGACGTCCTGCTGGTCGTCGGCTCCGGCCTCGGCGAGCTCTCCTCGAACTACCACACGTTCTTCCCCACCGGCCGGGTCGTCCAGATCGAGGCCGACCTCGGGAAACTGGAGTCCAACCACCCCGGCCTCGGCATCCACGCCGACGCCCGGCTCGCCCTCCAGGCCCTGCTGGAGACCGTGGACGAGCGCCCGGACCCCACCGCCCCCGAACGCGTCCGGCTGGTCCTCGACGAGATCGCCGCCCGCCTCGCCACCCAGGACCTGGACCGCGAGCAGCGGCTGCTCGGCTCGATCCGGGCCGCCCTGCCGGCCCGCTCCCCGTCCTTCTGGGACATGACGATCCTGTCCTACTGGGCCTGGTCCGCCTTCGACCCCAAGCACCCCAACACCATGCACTCCGCCCAAGGGGCCGGCGGCCTCGGCTACGCCTTCCCCGCCGCCCTCGGCGCCTGTGTCGCCGAACCCGGCACCCCCGTCCTGGCCGTCTCCGGCGACGGCGGAGCCATGTACTCCCTCGCCGACCTCGCCACCGCCCGCCAGCACGACCTGGACGTCACCTGGCTGATCGTGGACGACGGCGGCTACGGCATCCTCCGCTCCTACATGGACGCCGGCTACGGCCGCAGCACCGCCACCGAACTCGCCCGCCCCGACTTCGCTGCCCTCGCCGCCTCCTTCGGGATCCCGGCCACCACCAGCACCCCGGAGACCCTCCGCGAGGACCTCGCCGAAGCCCTCGCCGCCCCCGGCCCCTCGGTGGTCGTCCTCCCCACCACCCTCGACCTGTTCGCCCCCACCCACCTCTGACCCGCGCGGGCGCACCCCGCGCGCCCCCGCGCGCGCCCGCCCGATTGTTGCGGTGGGATGAAATCCGGGCCCGACCGCGTTGGGGGATGCGGCAGAGCAGGCATACGCGGGGAGGCAGCAGGTGGCGGCGGCAGAGAAGGCCGGGACAGAGCAGGGCTGGGGGAGGCGGCTGGCCTCCTACGCGTGGCGGTACAAGGCGAACGTACTCCTCGCCCTCGGATCCTCGCTCGCCGGAATGGCCGTCATGGCGGTGGTGCCCCTGGTCACCAAGGTCATCATCGACGACGTCATCGGGGACCACACCAGACCGATGGGCCCCTGGGCCGGCATGCTCATAGCCGCCGCCGTCCTCGTCTACGTCCTCACCTACGTCCGCCGCTACTACGGCGGCCGGCTCGCCCTCGACGTGCAGCACGACATGCGCACCGAGATGTACGACACCCTCGCCCGGCTCGACGGCCGGCGGCAGGACGAACTCTCCACCGGGCAGGTCGTCGGCCGCGCCACCAGCGACCTCCAGCTGATCCAGGGCCTGCTGTTCATGCTGCCCATGACCATCGGCAACTTCCTGCTCTTCGCGATGTCCCTGGGCATCATGCTGTGGCTGTCGCCGCTGCTCACCCTGGTGGCCCTGCTGATGGCCCCCGCCCTCTGGTTCATCGCCAAACGCAGCCGCCGCAAGCTGTTCCCCGCCACCTGGTACGCCCAGGGGCAGGCCGCCGCCGTCGCCGGAGTGGTGGACGGGGCCGTCACCGGGGTCCGCGTGGTCAAGGGCTTCGGCCAGGAGGAGCAGGAGACCGGCAAGCTCCGGGAGGCCGGCCGCCGGCTGTTCGCCGGACGGCTCCGCACCATCCGTCTGAACTCCCGCTACACCCCCGCCCTCCAGGCGGTCCCCGCCCTCGGCCAGGTCGCCATGCTGGGCCTCGGCGGCTGGATGGCCACCCGGGGCCAGGTCACCCTCGGCACCTTCGTCGCCTTCTCCACCTATCTGGCCCAGCTGGTCGGACCGGTCCGGATGCTCGCCGTGGTGCTGACCGTCGGCCAGCAGGCCCGGGCCGGCGTGGAACGCGTCGCCGAGCTCATCGACACCCGGCCCACCATGGCCGACGGCACCGTGGAGCTGCCCGCCGACGCCCCCGCCGGAGTCGAGTTCGACCGGGTCTCCTTCGGCTACGACCCGCAGCGGCCCGTCCTCGACGGCTTCTCGCTGACCATCGAACCCGGCGAGACCCTCGCCGTGGTCGGCGCCTCCGGCAGCGGCAAGTCCACCGTCTCGCTGCTGCTGCCCCGGTTCTACGACACCACCTCCGGCACCGTCCGGGTCGGCGGCCACGACGTCCGCGAGCTCACCCAGGACTCGCTGCGCGCCGCCATCGGACTGGTCCCCGAGGACTCCTTCCTGTTCTCCGACACCGTCCGCGCCAACGTGGCCTACGGCAACCCCGGCGCCACCGAGGAACAGATCCGGGCCGCCGCCCGCGCGGCCCGGGCCGACGGGTTCATCGAGGCCCTCCCGGCCGGCTGGGACACCAAGGTCGGCGAGCACGGGCTGACCCTCTCCGGCGGCCAGCGGCAGCGCATCGCGCTGGCCCGGGCCATCCTCACCGACCCCCGGCTGCTGCTCCTGGACGACGCCACCTCCGCCGTGGACGCCCGGGTGGAGCACGAGATCCACGAGGCCCTCCGCTCGGTGATGGCGGGCCGCACCACCCTGCTGATCGCGCACCGCCGCTCCACCCTGGCGCTGGCCGACCGGATCGCCGTACTCGACCGGGGCCGGCTCTCCGCGGTCGGCACCTACGCCGAGCTGGAGCGCGACTCCGCCCTGTTCCGGCGGCTGCTGACCGACCCGGACGCGCTCGCCGCCGGCTCCCCCCGCACCCCGGACCCGGCCCTGGAAGCGACGTCCGGCCTGGACTGCGAGCTGCTGGAGCGGGACCTGGAGCTGGAGGCGGAGATCGACGCCGAGCCGGTCAGCGCCAAGCGCCGGGTCCTCGACGAGATCACCCCCGAACTGTGGAAGCGCGGCGAGCGGGAGGCCGAGGCGGCCGCCGGGCCCGCCCTGCCGGCCGGCGGGCCCGCCGCCGGACCGCCGCACACCATGGCCGGGGCGGCCGGCGGGATGCCCGCCACCCCCGAACTCCTGGCCCAGGTGGCCGCGCTCCCGCCGGCCGAGGACACCCCCGGCGTCGACGAGGAGCGGGCCGCCGCCCCCGAGGAGAGCTACAACCTGCGCCGGCTGCTGCGCGGCTTCTGGGCCCCGCTCGCCATCAGCCTCGGGCTGGTCGCGGTGGACGCGGGCGCCGGCCTGCTGCTGCCGGTCCTGATCCGGTACGGCATCGACCAGGGCGTGCAGCAGCTCGCCCTCGCCGCCGTCTGGCTGGCCGCCGGACTCGCGCTGGCCGTGGTCCTCGCCCAGTGGGCGGCCCAGTTCGCCGAGACCCGGATGACCGGCCGGACCGGCGAGCGGGTCCTCTACTCGCTCCGCGTGAAGATCTTCGCCCAGCTCCAGCGGCTCGGCCTGGACTACTACGAACGCGAACTCACCGGCAAGATCATGACGAGGATGACCACCGATGTGGACGCCCTCTCCACGTTCCTCCAGACCGGCCTGGTCACCGCCGTGGTCTCGGTGTTCACCTTCTTCGGCATCCTGATCGCGCTGCTGGTCCTGGACGTCGAGCTGGCCCTGATCGTCTTCGCCACCCTGCCGCCGCTGGTCCTGGGCACCTACTACTTCCGCCGGAAGTCCGTCCAGGCCTACGAGCTGGCCCGGGACCGGGTCAGCCTGGTCAACGCCGACCTCCAGGAGTCCGTCTCCGGCCTCCGCATCGTCCAGGCCTTCCGCCGGGAGCGCTCCGGCGCCACCCGGTTCGCCGAGCGCAGCGACTCCTACCGGCAGGCCCGGGTCCGCGGCCAGTGGCTGATCTCCGTCTACTTCCCCTTCGTGCAGCTGCTGGCCTCGGTGGCCGCGGCCGCCGTGCTGATCGTCGGCGCCGGCCGGGTCGAGGCCGGCACCCTCACCACCGGCGCCCTGGTCGCCTACCTGCTCTACATCGACCTGTTCTTCGCCCCGGTCCAGCAGCTCTCCCAGGTCTTCGACGGATACCAGCAGGCCTCGGTCTCGCTGGGCCGGATCCAGGGCCTGCTGCGGGAGCCCACCAGCACCCCGCTGCCGCCGGAGCCCCGGAAGGTGCCCGCGCTCCGCGGCGAGATCGCCTTCGAGGACGTGCACTTCGCGTACGCCACCGCCGAGGAGCGCGGCGAGCCGGGGGAGGCGCTGTCCGGGATCGCCCTGAAGATCCCCGCCGGACAGACCGTGGCCTTCGTCGGCGAGACCGGCGCCGGCAAGTCCACCCTGGTCAAGCTGGTGGCCCGGTTCTACGACCCGACCTCCGGCCGGGTCACCGCCGACGGCCAGGACCTGCGCGAGCTCGACCTCACCGGCTACCGGCACCGGCTCGGCGTGGTCCCCCAGGAGGCCTACCTGTTCCCGGGCACGGTCCGGGACGCCATCGCCTACGGCCGGCCGGACGCGAGCGACGCCGAGGTGGAGGCCGCCGCCCGCGCGGTCGGCGCCCACGAGATGATCGCCACCCTGGACGGCGGCTATCTGCACACCGTCGCCGAACGCGGCCGCAACCTGTCGGCCGGCCAGCGCCAGCTGATCGCCCTGGCCCGCGCCGAACTCGTCGACCCGGACGTCCTGCTGCTGGACGAGGCCACCGCCGCCCTGGACCTGGCCACCGAGGCCCTGGTCAACCGGGCCACCGACCGGCTGGCCGGAAAGCGCACCACCCTGGTGGTGGCCCACCGGCTGACCACCGCGGCCCGCGCCGACCGGGTGGTGGTCATGGACCGCGGCCGGGTGGTGGAGGACGGCACGCACGCCGAGCTGCTGGCCCACGACGGCCGCTACGCCCGGCTGTGGCGCGCCTTCGTCGGCGAGGACGAGCGCGCGGCGGCCTGATCCGGCCACCTTCGGCCGCCTTCCCGGCCGAGCGGAACCAACCCCGGGGGCGCTGCGTCGTACGTACATGCGTACGGGCAGCCGTGCGCCGGGGGTGGTACGTACGACGCGAGGACCGACATCGGGGGGAACCGTGATCCACGGGGGCGGGACGGGACGGCCGGCCAGGGCGCTGGCCGCGCTGGCGGCGGTGCTGGGCATCGCCGCGGCGGGGCTGGTGACCGCCCCGTCCGCGCAGGCGGCGGGCGGCGGCTGCGCCGGACGGGTCGTCAAGACCCTGCCGTTCTCCACCGGTCAGGTCCGGGTGCACAAGACCCGCACCCACGTCTGCGCGGTCACCCTCCCGCGCCGGCCGTCCGCCGGACGCCAGCGGATGCTGGTGAGCGTCCAGCCGCGCGGCGGGGTCCCGGTGGTGGACAGCGGCCGGTTCACCCGGTTCGCCGGCCCGGTCTCGGTCTTCGCGCCCACCCGCTGTGTGTACGTTCGCGGGGAGGTCGGCACCGGCTCGGTCGCCTCTGGCTGGATCCTCTGCTGAACCCTCGGCCCAACCGGGTCTGTTCACCGGCCCGTTGACCCCAGTAGGTTCACGGCGACCACAGTGGACTCAAGGGGAGGGTGCATGCGCAAGGCACTCCGATGGCTGTTGTCGTTCGTGATGCTGATCGGCACCATGAGCGCGGCCGGATTCACGGCCTCGGCGGCCACCGCCGCCGGGCCCGGGAACGGCACGGACATCAAGGACCGGATCCTCGGGATACCGGGGATGAGCCTGATCGAGGAGAAGCCGTACACCGGCTACCGCTTCTTCGTACTGAACTACGAGCAGCCGGTGGATCACCGGAAGCCGTGGCAGGGCACCTTCAAGCAGCGGATCACCCTGCTGCACAAGGACACCAACCGCCCCACGGTCTTCTTCACCTCCGGCTACAACCTCAACACCAACCCGCGCCGCAGCGAGCCGACGACCATCGTCGACGGCAACCAGGTGTCGATGGAGTACCGCTTCTTCACCCCGTCCCGTCCGGCCCCGGCCGACTGGTCGAAGCTGGACATCTGGCAGGCCGCCAGCGACCAGCACCGGATCTTCACCGCCCTGAAGAAGGTCTACGCCAAGAAGTGGCTGGCCACCGGCGGCAGCAAGGGCGGCATGACCGCCACCTACTTCGAGCGCTTCTACCCCCGCGACATGGACGCCGTCGTCGCCTACGTGGCGCCGAACGACGTGGTCGACCGTGAGGACTCGGCCTACGACCGGTTCTTCAGGAAGGTCGGCACCAAGGAGTGCCGCGACAAGCTGAACGCGGTGCAGCGCGAGGCCCTGGTGCGCCGGGCCCCGCTGGAGGCCAGGTACGCGGCCGCGGCCGCCGAGAACGGCTGGACCTTCACCACCGTCGGCACCCTCGACAAGGCCTTCGAGGCCGTGGTCCTCGACTACGTGTGGGCGTTCTGGCAGTACAGCAAGCTGGCCGACTGCGAGGGCATCCCGGCCGTCGCCGCCACCGCCTCCGACCAGGAGATCTGGGACAGCATCGACGGCATCTCCGGCTTCTCGGCCTACTCCGACCAGGGCCTGGAGACCTACACCCCGTACTACTACCAGGCCGGCACCCAGCTCGGCTCGCCCGACATCAAGCAGCCCCACCTGGGCAACCTGAGCCGCTACGGCTACCAGCCGCCGCGCAACTTCGTCCCGGCCTCGATCCCCATGAAGTTCCAGCCCTGGGTGATGGCCGACGTGGACAACTGGGTGCGCAACAACGCCCACCAGATGCTCTTCGTCTACGGACAGAACGACCCGTGGGGCTCCGAGCCCTTCCGGCTCGGCTACGGCGCCCGGGACAGCTATGTGATGACCGCCCCCGGCGCCAACCACGGCGCCAACGTGGCGCAGCTGATGGAGGGTGAGAAGGCCCTCGCCACCGCGAAGATCCTGCAGTGGGCCGGGGTCGCCCCGGCCGCCGTCCAGGCCGACGCGCGGACGGCGAAGCCGCTCGCCAAGGCGGACGCGACCCTCGACCGCGTGGACCGCGAGCGGGAGCCGCAGCTGCGGCCGTAAGGGCCGGAGCCCCTCCGGGTCACGGGCCGGCGTGCCTGACGTACGCCAGCCCGTGGCCCAGCGGGTAGCGGCCCGGGACCGGCACCGGCAGCCGGCCCGAGGGCCGGACCGCACCGGTGAGCACCCGGGCGGCCGCCCGCAGTTCCACATCCGTCCAGGAGTAGGTGGCCAGCTCCGCCGCACAGTCCGGCAGCCGGGCCGGGTCGTAGGGGTTGCGGACCGCGACCAGCACCACCGGGACTCCGGTGGCCAGCAGTTCGGCCACCAGGGTCCGCTGCGGACTCTCCCCCTCCGGCACGTTGTACGTGCACACCAGCACCGCCGCGTGCCCCGGCGCGGCCGCCACCGCGCGGGCCGTGGGCACGGCCGTGGCCCGGCAGCCCAGCGCGGTCAGCTCGCGGGCCAGCACCGTGGTCGGCGGGCCGGTGGTGCCGCTGGGCGAGGCCGGGTCGGCGCCCGTCACCAGCAGGGCCGGCCGGGCGGCCGGGTCCAGCGGCAGCAGCCCCCGCGGATTGGCCAGCAGGGTGGTGGTGGCGGCCGCGATGGCGTCTGCGGCGGCCAGATGGGCGGGGATCCCGACCGCCGCGTCCACCACGGCGGCGGTGTCGGCCTCGGTGTCCGGGGCCGTGCCCGGGGCGGTGCCGGGGGCCGCGTCCGTGCCCGTGCCCGCGTCCGTGCCCGCGTCCTTGCCCTCCGCCAGGTCCGCGGGGATCAGGCCCCGGCGGGCCTTCAGCTCCAGGATCCGCAGCACCGACTCCGCGATCCGCTCCCGGGAGAGCTCGCCGGACTCCACGGCGGCCAGCACGCTGCGGTACGCCAGCGGCAGGTCCGGCGGGTTCAGCAGCTGGTCGCAGCCCGCCTTCAGGGCCAGCACCGGCACCCGCTCGTCCCCGTACTTCTGGCGGACCCCCGCCATGTCGAGGGCGTCCGTGACCACCACCCCCGTGAAGCCCAGGCGTTCACGGAGGATGCCCGTGACGATCGGCCGCGAGAGGGTCGCCGGATCGCCCGAGGGGTCCAGCGCCGGGAACACGATGTGCGCGGTCATCACCGCGTCCACCCCGGCCTCCACGGCCGCCCGGAACGGCGGCTCGTCCAGCTCCTCCCAGGCCTCCCGGCTGTGCCGCATCACCGGAAGCCCCACATGGCTGTCCGTCCCGGTGTCCCCGTGCCCGGGGAAGTGCTTGGCGGTGGCCGCCACCCCCGCGGCCTGGTAGCCGCGCACCTGCGCGGCGACGAACCCGGCGACCGCGGCCGGGTCCGAGCCGAAGGACCGTACGCCGATCACCGGATTGGCCGGATCCACGTTGACGTCGGCGACCGGCGCGTAGTCCTGCCGGATGCCCATCGCGGCCAGCTCGGTGCCGGCGATCCGGGCGGCCCGCCGGGCGGCCGCCGTGGAACCGCCCGCGCCCAGGGCCATCGCCCCCGGCAGCAGGGTGGCCGGCCGGCCGATCCGGGCGATGATCCCGTGCTCCTGGTCGGTGGACAGCAGCAGCGGGACCCCCGCCCCGCTGCCCCGGGCGGACCGCTGGAGCCCGGCCGACAGGGCGGCGATCTGGTGCGGGTCGCGGGTGTTGTGGGCCCAGCCGAAGTAGATGACCCCGCCCAGGTGGTAGCGGGCGACCAGCTCGGCCGCCGTCCGCACCCCGAACAGCGCCCGGTTCTGCTCGGCGTCCGCCGGGTCCGGGTCGGTGGCGGAATGCCCGTACGCCCGGGAGACGAACAACTGCCCGACCTGCTCGGCCAGGCTCATCCGGGCCACCAGCCGGCGCAGCGCGGCCCGTCCGGGGCCCGGGCCGCCCCCGGGACGGCCGGGAGCGCGGCCGTCGTCGCCCGGCCCGCCGGGGCCCGGCGCGGGGCTTCCGGCGCCGCCGGGGGACCCGTGGCCCCGGGAGGCGGCGGAGGCGACCCCGGTGGCCGCGACGGCGGCCAGGGCGGCCGCGGTGAGCAGGGACCGGCGGGAGGCTTGGTACGGCACGCGCCGGACCCTACTGCGGGGCCGCCGCCGGGTCCGGCCGGACACTCGGGAGGTCCCCCGGAAGGGGCGATACCCGCGGCCAGTGGTCCCGCAGGGTGCGGACGGCCTCGGTGATCGCCGGGCGGCGGGCGGCCCCGGTCCGCCACAGCGCGTACACCCGGCGCACCGGGTGCGGCCGCAGCGGCACGGCCACCGCCCCCGCGGGCAGCGGGCCGGTGCCCAGCCGGGGGACCACGGCCACCCCGAGCCCGGCCGCGACCAGGGCGACGATGGTGTGGTTCTCCTCCGCCACGTGCAGGATGTCCGGCTCGTGGCCTACCGCCCGCATGGTCCGCACCAGCCAGTCGTGGCATACCCGGCCGGGCGGCTGGCACACCCAGCGCTGGCCGGCCAGATCGGCCCGCCGCACCACCGGCCGAGCGGTGAAGGGATGCCCCTCGGGCACCACCAGATCGCAGGGGTCGTCTCCGATCACGGCCTGCTCCACGCCCTCGGGGGCGGGCAGCGGGGCGATGTCCCAGTCGTGCGCCACCGCCAGATCGGTCACCCCGCGGGCCACCAGGTCCACCGACAGGTGCGGGTCGACCTCGGTCAGCCGGACCTCCAGGGCGGGGTGCTCGCGGGCCAGTTCGGCCAGCACCCCCGGCAGCAGCCCGCGGGCCGCCGAGGCGAACGCGGCGACCGTCAGCAGTCCGCCGGGCCGCCCGCGGCGCTCCTCCAGGGTGGTCTCGGCGCGCTCCACGATGGCGAGCAGCTCCCGGGCGGCGTCGACCAGGTGGCGGGCCTCCTCGGTGAGGGCCACCCCGCGGCCGCGGCGCTCGGTGAGGGTGGTGCGGGTCTCCCGTTCCAGCTTGGCGATCTGCTGGGAGACGGCGGAGGGGGTGTAGCCGAGGGCGGCCGCCGCGCCCGCGACCGAACCGTGGACGGAGACGGCGTGCAGAGCGCGCAGCCGGGCGAGGTCGAGCATCCGTGAATCGTAAGCGTTGCTGCATCGAACCCGGAAGGGATCCGCGCTGGTGCTACATCGTCCTGGGGCCGATGCTCGGGACATGCGTCCCGTACACACCGCACTCGCCGTGCTCGTCGCCGCCGTCTGGGGTTTCAACTTCGTGGTCATCGAGATCGGTCTCGACCACTTCCCGCCGCTGCTGCTGTCCGCCCTCCGGTTCCTGGTCGCGGCCCTGCCTGCGGTGTTCTTCGTGGGGCGGCCCAAGGTGGCCTGGAAGTGGGTGCTGGGGGTCGGACTGGCCCTGGGCGTGGCCAAGTTCGGGCTGCTGTTCACGGGGATGGACGCCGGGATGCCGGCCGGGCTGTCCTCGCTGGTGCTCCAGGCCCAGGCGGTGTTCACGGCACTGTTCGCGGCGGTGGTGCTCCGGGAGCGGCCGGGGCCGGTGCGGGTGGCCGGGATGGCGGTGGCGCTGGCCGGGATCGGGGTGGCCGCGGCGGACGAGGGGGCCTCCGGGCCGGTGCTCGGGTTCCTCCTGGTGATCGCGGCGGCCGTCTGCTGGGGGGTGTCGAACGTGCTGACCCGCCGGGCCTCCCCGCCCGACGCGCTGAACTTCATGATCTGGGTGTGCACGGTGCCGGTCCTGCCGCTGCTGGCGCTGTCCCTGCTGCTGGAGGGCCCGGAGCGGGACCTGGCGGCGCTGCGGGCGCTGGACTGGTCGGGGCTGGGCGTGCTGGTGTACGTGGCCTGGGTGTCCACCGTGTTCGGGTTCGGCGCCTGGGGGTACCTGCTGCGCCGCTATCCGGCGAGTTCGGTGGCGCCGTTCTCGCTGCTGGTGCCGGTGTTCGGTATGTCCTCGGCGGCCCTGGTGCTGGGCGAGGGGGTGTCCGGGACGCGCTGGGTGGCGGCCCTGCTGCTGGTCGGCGGGGTGGCGCTGACCTCGCTGGCGCCGGGGCGGACGGGTGGCCGGACCCGGGTCAGCGCGGGGAGTTCTCCTGGAGCGGCAGCCGCCAGTCCTGTCCGGTCAGGGTGACCCCGTAGGAGCGGTGCGGCTTCTCGGCGGTGAGGGTGAACCCGGCGCGCAGGTAGAGGGAGCGGGCGGAGACCAGGACGTCGTTGGTCCAGAGCACCAGCTCGCGGTAGCCGACCGAACGGGCGAAGTCCACCACGGTGTCCACCAGCAGGGAGCCGATGCCGTGGCCGCGGCCCTCGGGGTCGACCAGCAGCAGCCGCAGCCGGGCGGTGCCGGGCGCCCCGTCCTCGCGTACGCACATCACCGAGCCGACCGGGCGGCCGGCCAGCTCGGCGATCCAGACCCGCTCCAGATAGGGGTCGTGGTCCTGGGCGAAGTCGGCGACGATCCGGGCCACCAGTCCCTCGAAGTCGCTGTTCCAGCCGTACTCGGCGGCGTAGAGCGCGCCGTGCCGCTGGACGATCCAGCCCAGGTCGCCCGGCTCCGGCTCGCGCAGCCGCACCGTGTCAGCGTCAGCCATGGCACGAATGGTAGGGGGCCCGAGGGGGGAGCGGGCCCCCGGACGGGCTACTTCTTGCCGCCGCCGAGGATCTGGCCGAGCAGGTCGCCGAGGCCGCCGGAACCCGGGGCGGCGGGGGAGGTGCCGGGGGCGGCCCCGGCCTGGGGGGCGCCGGCGCCCTTGCCGGAGGCGCGCTTGGCGAGGACGGCCAGCAGCACCGGGATGAGCAGTTCGATGACCCGGCTGATGGTCGGGGCCGGGATGCCGGTCTTCTTGGAGACCGCGTTGGCCACCGGCTTGCTCACCTTCGCGAGCACCCCCGCCATCATCCCGCCGCCCAGCAGGCCGCCGCCGAGGGTGGCCACCCCCTCCAGCGGGGGCTCGGAGACCTCCGCGAAGGCCGCCCGGACCTCCTGGCCGTCCTGGTCGTCGGTGCCGGCCCGCTCCTGGAGGCCGCCGGTCATGGCGCCGACCGTGGTGGCGACGGTGTCGCGGGCCCCGGCCGCGTCGGTGCCGAGGAGGGAGGCGATCTCGGTCAGCCGGTCGTCGCCGAGCTCGTGGAGGACGTCGTCCTGGAAGGAAGGTTCGCTCATGTCTGAAACGCTACTTCTGTGGCGTTTTCGCGGCACCTCGGATGCGGCCGGGGGGCCGCCAGGGTCACGAAAGAATAAATACCCGCCGGGCGTGCAACCGTAGGCGGGGGTCGGTGGTCATACGTTGCGTCGGCACTTCCGGGGAGGGATCCGGGGGGATCGGGAAGTCCCGACGAGGGAGGGGTAACCGTGAGGGGGTCCGGCCGCGAGGCCGGACCCCCTTCTGGTTTTCCACAGGCCACGGCGGGGTGTCGGCCGGGGGCGGTAACTTTCCAGGCATGTCGAACATGGCAGTGCTCGAAGGGGTTCTGGAGCGGATCACCTACGCCAACGAGGAGAGCGGTTACACCGTCGCCCGGGTGGACACCGGCCGCGGTGCCGGCGACCTCCTCACGGTCGTCGGGTCGCTGCTCGGCGCCCAGCCGGGCGAGTCCCTGCGGATGGAGGGCCGCTGGGGCTCCCACCCGCAGTACGGCAAGCAGTTCACCGTGGAGAACTACCGGACCGTGCTGCCCGCCACCATCCAGGGCATCCGCCGCTATCTGGGCTCCGGGCTGGTCAAGGGCATCGGCCCGGTGTTCGCCGACCGCATCACCCAGCACTTCGGCGAGGACACCCTCCAGATCATCGAGGACCAGCCCGGACGCCTGATCGAGGTGCCCGGCCTCGGCCCCAAGCGCACCAAGAAGATCGCGGAGGCCTGGGAGGAGCAGAAGGCCATCAAGGAGGTCATGGTCTTCCTCCAGGGGGTCGGGGTCTCGACCTCCATCGCCGTCCGCATCTACAAGAAGTACGGGGACGCCTCCATCTCGGTGGTCCGCAACCAGCCCTACCGGCTGGCGGCCGACGTCTGGGGCATCGGCTTCCTCACCGCCGACAAGATCGCCCAGTCCGTCGGCATCCCGCACGACAGCCCCGAGCGGGTCCAGGCCGGGCTGCAGTACGCCCTGTCCCAGTCCACCGACCAGGGCCACTGCTTCCTGCCCGAGGAACGGCTGATCGCGGACGGGGTGAAGCTCCTCCAGGTGGACACCGGGCTGGTCATCGAATGCCTGGCCGCCCTGGCCGCCGACCCGGAGGGCGTGGTCCGCGAACAGGTCCCCGACCCGCAGGGCGGCCCCCCGCTCACCGCCGTCTACCTGGTGCCCTTCCACCGGGCCGAGCTCTCCCTGGTCGGGCAGGTGCGCCGGCTGCTGAACGCCGAGGAGGACCGGATGCCCGCCTTCCGGGACGTGGCCTGGGACAAGGCGCTCGGCTGGCTGGCCGGCCGGACCGGAGCCGAACTCGCCCCGGAGCAGCGGGAGGCCGTGAAGCTCGCGCTGACCCGCCGGGTGGCGGTGCTCACCGGCGGACCCGGCTGCGGCAAGTCCTTCACCGTCCGCTCCATCGTGGAGCTGGCCCGGGCCAAGAAGGCCAAGGTGGTGCTGGCCGCCCCCACCGGCCGGGCCGCGAAACGCCTCTCGGAGCTCACCGGGGCCGAGGCCTCCACCGTGCACCGGCTGCTGGAGCTCAAGCCGGGCGGGGACGCGGCGTACGACCGGGAGCGGCCGCTGGACGCCGACCTGGTGGTGGTGGACGAGGCCTCCATGCTGGACCTGCTGCTGGCGAACAAGCTGGTCAAGGCGGTGGCGCCGGGGGCCCATCTGCTGCTGGTCGGGGATGTGGACCAGCTCCCCTCGGTGGGGGCCGGGGAGGTGCTGCGGGACCTGCTGGCCGAGGGCGGGCCGGTGCCCGCCGTCCGGCTGACCCGGATCTTCCGGCAGGCCCAGCAGTCCGGGGTGGTCACCAACGCCCACCGGATCAACACCGGACTGCCCCCGCTCACCGACGGGCTCCCGGACTTCTTCCTGTTCCCCGAGGAGGACACCGAGGAGGCCGGACGGCTCACCGTGGACGTGGCCGCCCGTCGAATTCCGGCCAGATTCGGCCTGGACCCCCGCCGGGACATCCAGGTCCTCGCCCCCATGCACCGAGGCCCGGCCGGAGCCGGTCACCTCAACGGCCTGCTCCAGGAGGCCGTCACCCCGGCCCGCCCGCAGCTGCCCGAGAAGCGGTTCGGCGGCCGGGTGTTCCGGGTGGGGGACAAGGTCACCCAGATCCGCAACAACTACGAGAAGGGCGCCAACGGGGTCTTCAACGGCACCGTCGGGGTGGTCACCGCCCTCGACCTGGACGAGCAGACGCTGACTGTCCGGACCGACGAAGACGAGGAGGTGGGTTACGAGTTCGCCGAGCTGGACGAGCTGGCCCACGCCTATGCCGTCACCATCCACCGTTCCCAGGGGAGTGAATACCCGGCTGTGGTGATCCCGGTCACCACCGGGGCTTGGATGATGCTCCAGCGGAACCTCCTGTACACGGCGGTGACCAGGGCGAAGAAACTGGTCGTCCTGGTGGGCTCCCGCAAGGCCCTGGCCCAGGCTGTGCGTACGGTTTCCGCAGGCCGGAGGTACACCGCCGTGGCCCCTAGGCTGTCCGGCCGTATACCGGTGGGAAACATCACCTAGGGTTTCCGCAACCGGGGCGGAGGGGGCAGGATGGGCGGGTTGGCGGCACTGAGTGCCGTCGGAAGCACCAAAGGCCGACCCCGAGTGCACCATCCTGCGCCAAATGGGGGAAGGTAGAGGCAGTCAGGGCACCTCGAAGAAGAGGCACTACGTCGGTGAGGGATGACGTGAGCGACAACTCTGTAGTACTGCGGTACGCGGACGGCGAATACACCTACCCGGTGGTCGACAGCACCGTCGGTGACAAGGGCTTCGACATCTCGAAGCTCCGGGCCCAGACCGGGCTGGTCACCCTGGACAGTGGCTACGGGAACACGGCCGCCTATAAATCCGGGATCACGTACCTCGACGGTGAGCAGGGCATCCTGCGCTACCGCGGCTACCCGATCGAGCAGCTGGCCGAGCGTTCGACCTTCATCGAGGTCGCGTACCTGCTGATCAACGGCGAGCTGCCGACCGTCGACCAGCTCGCGTCCTTCCGCAACGAGATCACCCAGCACACGCTGCTGCACGAGGACGTCAAGCGGTTCTACGACGGCTTCCCGCGCGACGCGCACCCGATGGCCATGCTGTCCTCGGTGGTCAGCGCGCTGTCCACCTTCTACCAGGACAGCCACAACCCGTTCGACGAGAAGCAGCGCCACCTCTCGACGATCCGGCTGCTCGCCAAGCTCCCGACCATCGCCGCGTACGCGTACAAGAAGTCGGTCGGCCACCCGGTGGTCTACCCGCGCAACGACCTCGGGTACGTCGAGAACTTCCTGCGCATGACCTTCTCCGTGCCGGCCCAGGAGTACGAGCTCGACCCGGTCGTGGTCAACGCGCTCGACAAGCTGCTGATCCTGCACGCGGACCACGAGCAGAACTGCTCGACCTCCACGGTCCGTCTGGTCGGCTCCTCGCAGGCGAACATGTTCGCCTCGATCTCGGCCGGCATCAGCGCCCTGTGGGGCCCCCTGCACGGTGGCGCCAACCAGTCGGTGCTGGAGATGCTGGAGGGCATCCAGGCCTCCGGCGGCGACGTGGACAGCTTCATCCGCAAGGTGAAGAACAAGGAGGACGGCGTCCGCCTGATGGGCTTCGGGCACCGCGTCTACAAGAGCTTCGACCCCCGGGCGAAGATCATCAAGGCGGCGGCGCACGACGTCCTCTCGGCCCTCGGCAAGTCCGACGAGCTGCTGGACATCGCCCTCAAGCTGGAAGAGCACGCGCTGGCCGACGAGTACTTCGTCGAGCGCAACCTCTACCCCAACGTGGACTTCTACACCGGTCTGATCTACCGGGCCATGGGCTTCCCGACCGAGATGTTCACCGTGCTGTTCGCGCTCGGCCGGCTCCCCGGCTGGATCGCCCAGTGGCACGAGATGATCAAGGAGCCGGGTTCCCGCATCGGCCGCCCGCGCCAGATCTACACCGGCGAGGTCCTGCGCGACTTCGTCCCGGTCGAGGCCCGCTAGCCACCGGGCAGGCCGGCCCCAGGGCAGAGAAAAGCGCCCCGCCGTCGATCCCCCCACGGGTCGACGGTCGGGGCGCTTTCCGTTTCCCCGGTACGGATTCCCCCCACGGGATCCGAGCCGAGGCGTTCGGTGGTCTGCCGGGACCCGTACGTGTCGGGTGGGCCGCTCAAAGCTTCCCGTGGGCACGTGTCCCGGCCTGCTGGTGCCCGGTCGTCCCCCAGGACTTCCGTCAAACGTCCCCCAAGACGTTCCTGGCACTGCCCCATTAGACCCGCGCCGACCCCGGATGGTTACGTTGCCATCACTGTGATCTGCGTCTCCCGTGAAGGACCTGTGTGCAACCGGCGAAGGAGATCCACTACCGGAACCCGCGCAGCCGCAGGCTGTTGGTCACCACGAACACCGAGGAGAAGGCCATGGCGGCCCCGGCGATCATGGGGTTGAGGAGGCCGAGGGCGGCGAGCGGAAGGGCGGCCAGGTTGTAGCCGAAGGCCCAGAAGAGGTTGCCCTTGATGGTGCTGAGGGTGCGTCGGGCGAGCCGGATGGCGTCGGTGGCGGTGCGGAGGTCACCGTGCACCAGGGTGAGGTCGGCGGCCTCGATGGCGGCGTCGGTGCCGGTGCCCATGGCGATGCCGAGGTCGGCCTGGGCGAGGGCGGCGGCGTCGTTGACCCCGTCGCCGACCATGGCGACGCTGCGGCCCTGGGCCTGGAGGGTCCGGACGGTCTCTGCCTTGTCCTGGGGCAGGACCTCGGCGATCACCTGGTCGATGCCGACCTGGTCGGCGATATGGCGGGCGACGGTCCGGTTGTCGCCGGTGAGGAGGACCGGGGTGAGCCCGAGGGCGCGCAGGGCGGTGACGGCTTCGGCGCTGGTGTCCTTCACGGCGTCGGCGACTTCGAGTACGGCCCGGGCGGTGCCGTCCACGGCGACCAGTACGGCGGTGGAGCCGGCGGCCTCCGCGGTGCCGCGGGCGGTGTCCAGGCGGGGCGGCAGGAGGATGCCGCGCTCGTCGAGGAGCCGGGCCCGGCCGACGAGGACGCGGTGTCCGTCGACGGTGCCCTGGACGCCGAGCCCGGGGAGGTTGCCGAAGTCCTCGGGGACGGGCAGCGGGCCGGTGCGCTCGGCGGCGGCGGTGGCGACGGCGCGGGCGATGGGGTGTTCGGAGGAGTTCTCCAGGGCGCCGGCCAGCCGCAGGACCTCGTCCTCCTCGCCGGGGGCGTCGGTGCCGGGGTGGTCGGTGTGGGTGGCGAGCAGGGTCATCCGGCCGGTGGTGACGGTGCCGGTCTTGTCGAGGAGGACGGTGTCCACGCGGCGGGTGGACTCCAGGACCTCGGGTCCCCTGATGAGGATGCCGAGTTGGGCGCCGCGCCCGGTGCCGACCATCAGGGCGGTGGGAGTGGCCAGTCCGAGGGCGCAGGGGCAGGCGATGATCAGGACGGCGACCGCGGCGGTGAAGGCGGCGGTGGGGTCGTCGGTGGTCAGCAGCCAGACGGTCCAGGTGCCCAGGGCGATGAGGAGCACGGCGGGGACGAAGACCCCGGAGATCCGGTCGGCGAGGCGCTGGACCTGGGCCTTGCCGTTCTGGGCGTCCTCGACGAGCCGGGCGATGCGGGCGAGTTGGGTGTCGGCGCCGACGCGGGTGGCCTCGACCAGCAGCCGGCCCCCGGCGTTGAGGGTGGCGCCGGTGACGGGGTCGCCGACCGTGACCTCGACGGGGGTGGACTCGCCGGTGAGGAGCGAGGCGTCGATGGCGGAGGAACCTTCGAGGACGGTGCCGTCGGTGGCGACCTTCTCTCCGGGGCGGACCACGAACCGGTCCCCGACGGCCAGTTCGGAGACCGGTATCCGCACCTCGGCGCCCCCGCGCAGTACGGCCACGTCCTTGGCGCCGAGGTCGAGCAGGGCGCGCAGGGCGGCGCCGGCCTTCCTCTTGGAGCGGGCCTCCAGATAGCGGCCGAGGAGGATGAAGGTGATCACTCCGGCGGCGACTTCGAGGTAGACGGTGCCCGCTCCGTCGGCGCGGGTCGCGGTGAGGTCGAACCCGTGCCGCATGCCGGGCTCGCCGGCGTGCCCGAAGAACAGGGCCCACAGCGACCAGGCGAACGCGGCCAGGGTGCCGATCGAGACCAGGGTGTCCATGGTCGCGGCACCGTGCCGGGCGTTCGTCCAGGCGGCCCGGTGGAAGGGCAGTCCGCCCCAGACCACCACCGGGGCGGCCAGGGTCAGCGAGAGCCACTGCCAGTTGTCGAACTGGAGGGCCGGGACCATCGCGAGCAGCACCACCGGCGCGCTGAGGACGGCGCAGACCAGCAGCCGCTGCCGGAGCGCGGCGGTCTCCGGGTCGCCGTCCGGACCGGTCCCGGCCGTCCCGGCGGCGCCGGTGGTCCGCCCGGTCCCGGGGGCCGGGCCGGGGGCGGGCGGTGCCGGCGGCGGGGGCTCGGCCGCCGTGTAGCCGGTCCGCTCCACGGTGGCGATCAGGTCGGCGACCCCGGTGTCCCCGCTGACGGACACCCTGGCCCTCTCGGTGGCGTAGTTCACCGAGGCGGTGACCCCGTCCATCCGGTTGAGTTTCTTCTCGATCCGGGCTGCGCAGGAGGCGCAGGTCATCCCGCCGATCGTCAGCTCCACCTCGCGGGTGCTGCTCATGGTCCGGCTCCAGAGAGAGGGCCGGGCCGTACCGGACCAGTGGCTACTGGCCGGCACGGCCCGGCGGGGCACTGCGGAAGAGGGCGGTGCGGGGGGTCAGGCGCGGCCGGCCAGCTCGTACCCGGCCTCGTCGACAGCGGCGCGCACCGCCTCCTCGTCGAGGGGGGCGGCGGAGACCACGGTGACCTCGCCGGTGGCGGCGACGGCCTTGACCGAGCTGACGCCGGGGAGGGCGGAGATCTCGGTGGTCACCGCGCCCTCGCAGTGCCCGCAGGTCATGCCGGTCACCCGGTAGACGGTGGTGGTCTGGGTGTCCGTCTCGGCGGTCATGTCGTTCTCCTCTTCGGGGCGTCTGTCGTCGGTCGTCGGCCGGCCGGGCGTGCGCTCCCGCACTCCACGGTCCACCCGTCAAGAAGAGACTATACCCCTAGGGGGTATAAGTCGGGGGGAGGTCGGGCCCTTCGCGGTGGACAGGTGCCCAGAATCGTACGTAAATGGCGCGTATGGCGCATGTGGGCACCCTGATCGTGATCATGTCCATCGCGGTGCTCGCGCCGCTCCTGGCATACGGACTGTCCCGCTGGGCGGCCGTACCGCTGGTCATCTTCGAGATCCTGCTCGGGATCCTGGTGGGCCCCGACGTCCTCGGCTGGGCGACGACCGGCGAGGTCGTGGACGTCCTCTCGGAGCTGGGCCTGGCCATGCTGATCTTCCTCGCCGGATACGAGATCCAGTTCGACCGGATCAGGGGCGACACCCTCAGACGGGCCGGCTGGGCCTGGGGCGCGGCCCTGGTGCTCGGCCTGGTGGCCGGACTGCTGCTGGCCCGCGGCGGCTTCGAGAAGGGGGTCTACATCGGCACCGCGCTCACCAGCACCGCCCTCGGCACGATCCTGCCCGTCCTGCGCGACTCCGGGGACCTCAAGGGCCGGTTCGGGTCGGTGATGATGGCCTTCGGGGCGGTGGGCGAGTTCGGGCCCATCATCGCCATGGCCCTGCTGCTCAGCGGCCGCGCCCCGCTGCAGTCGGCCGTACTGCTCGTGGTGTTCGCGCTGCTCACCGGGCTGGCGGTGTTCTGGGCCCTGCGGCCCAAGGCCACCTGGTTCTCCGGGGTCATCGCGAAGACCCTGCACAGCAGCGGACAGTTCGCGGTGCGGTTGGTGGTCCTGATGCTCGTCCTGATGCTGGGACTGGCCGAGCTGCTCGGGCTCGACGTCCTGCTCGGCGCCTTCGCGGCCGGACTGATCACCCGGCTGGTCCTGCACGGGGCGGCGCCCGAGAGCAGCGAGACCGTGCTGTCCAAGGTGGAGGCGATGGGCTTCGGCTTCCTGGTCCCGCTGTTCTTCGTGGTCACCGGCATCGAGTTCGACCTGGACGCGCTGCTGGCCGGCGGCCGGACCCTGCTGCTGCTCCCGGTGTTCCTGCTGCTGTTCCTGCTGGTCCGCGGGCTGCCGGTGTGGCTGCTGGCGCCCCGGGACCTGGACCGGCCGGCCCGGGGCGCGCTCTCGCTGTTCTCCGCGACCGCGCTGCCGCTGGTGGTCGCGATCACCACGCTGGGGGTGGACGGCGGGGTGCTGGGCTCCGGGGAGGCGGCGGCGCTGGTCGGCGCCGGAATGCTGTCCGTGCTGGTCTTCCCGCTGGTGGGGCTGCGGCTGCGGGGCGGTGCCGACCGGGCCGGAGGGGACCGGGCGGGAACGGACCGGGCGGGAAGGGACCGGGCGGGAAGGGACCGGGCCGGGCGGGTCAGGGGGCAGTCGGAGTCGTGGTGAGCATCGGCTCCAGATAGCGCAGCAGCACGGTCTTCAGCTCGGCCACGTACGCGGCCCGATCCTCGCCCTCGCTGGCGAGGATCAGGTCCAGCGAGGACTTGAAGATGCCCAGGATCATATGGGCGGTCAGTTCCAGCTCCGTGTCCGAGGAGTCGGGGCAGAAGCCCCGCAGGACGCCCTCCACGCGGGTCAGCAGGCCGCCGTGGAGGCTCTCGTGGCCCTGGGCCACCCCGGGGACCCCGGAGCCGTGCATCAGGGCCCAGAAGGCCGGGTTCTCGCAGTTGAAGGCGATCACCGGGTCGAGGACCGCGTCCAGCAGCTCCGGCAGCGGTTTCCGGAGGTTTTCCGGGAGGAAGGCGCGGCCGTGGGTCTCGTGCGCCCGCTGGAGCAGCTGGCCGCCCAGCTCCACCGCGATGGCCTCCTTGTTCGGGAAGAACTGGTAGAGGGTGCCCGGCGAGACGCCCGCCTCCTTGGCGATGGAGTTGGTGCTCGCGGCGGCGTAGCCGCTCCGGCAGAACACCCCGGCGGCGGCCTCCAGGAGCTGGGCGATCCGGCGCTCGCCGCGGGCCTGGCGGCGCGGCGCGGCGGCCTTGGCGGCCGGCTTCTCCTGGGGCACGGCGCATCCCTTCCTTCCCAAGGGTGATTGACAAACGCGAGAGCTCGCTCGCATTCTGGGTGAACGCGAGCGACTGCTCGTGTTTGCCAGTGTATTCCGACTGGCAATCACGGTGAAGGGGACACCGAGTCATGCCTGAAGTCAAGAAGACGCCGAGGGGGGCGGGGGAGGGCGCCTTCACCCGCTTCGTCACCGCCCGGCCCCGCCTCTCGCTGCTGCTCGCCCTCCTGTTCACGGCCCTGGCCGTGGTGGCCGGCGGCGGGGTCGCCGACCGGATGGGCAGCGGCGGCTGGGAGGACCCGAACGCCCGGTCGAGCTATGCCTCGGAGGCGCTGGAGCGGGAGTTCCCGGCCTCCCAGCCCAATCTGCTGCTGCTGGTCCGGGCCGGAGCCTCCGCCGGCACCGCCGGGGTCGACGATCCGGCGGTGGCCGCCGAGGCCGGGCGGCTGGCCGCCCGGCTGGCCGCCGAGCCGGGGATCACCGGAGTCGGCTCGTACTGGCGGGACCGGCTGCCCACCCTGCGCTCGAAGGACGGGCGGGAAGCCCTGATCGCGGCCCGGGTCCAGGGCGACGAGAAGACCACCACCGAGGTCCTCGACCGGATCGCCCCCGAGTTCGAGGGCACCCACGGGCCCGTCACGGTCTCCCTCGGCGGCCGGGCGGCCGTGCAGCGGGAGGTCACCGCCACCATCCAGGAGGACCTCCTCAGGGCCGAGCTGATCGCCCTCCCCGTCACCCTGGTCCTGCTGGTCCTGGTCTTCGGCAGCGCGATCGCGGCCCTGCTGCCGCTGGGTGTCGGCATCATCGCCATCCTGGGCACCAACGCGGTGCTCCGCGGGCTGACCGAGTTCACCGAGGTCTCCGTCTTCGCGATGAACCTCACCACGGCCCTCGGCCTGGGCCTGGCCATCGACTACGCCCTGTTCATCGTGCGCCGCTTCCGGGAGGAGCTCGCGGCCGGCCGGGAGCCGGTGGCCGCCGTCGGCGCCACCCTGCGGACCGCCGGGCGGACCGTCCTGTTCTCGGCGCTGACCGTCGCGGTGGCTCTCTCCGCGATGCTGCTCTTCCCGATGTACTTCCTGCGCTCCTTCGCCTACGCGGGCATCGCCGTGGTCCTGATCGCCGCCGCGGCGGCGCTGCTCCTGCTGCCGGCCGCGCTGGTCCTGCTCGGGCACCGGGTCAACTCCTTCGACCTCAGGCGCATATGGAGGCGCGACCGGAGCCCCGGAGGGAGCCGGGAGAGCGGTGGCGAGGCAGTGGAGGGCGCCGGCGAGGCCGCGGAGGGGCGCGGCTGGGCCCGGACGGCCACCCTGGTGATGCGGCGGGCCCCGCTGTTCGCGGTGGCCACCACCGCCGGGCTGCTGCTCCTCGGGCTGCCCTTCCTCAGCGTGGAGTTCGGCACGGTGGACGACCGCCAGCTCCCGAAGACCGCCGCCTCGCACCTGGTCCAGCAGCAGATCCGGGACGGGTTCCCGGGCAACCCGGGAGACGGCCTGGTGGTGCTGGCCGAAGGCCCGGCCAGCCCCGCCCAGTACGAGCGGTACCGGGCCACGCTGGCCGACCTGCCCGGAGCGGTCCGCGCCGAGGGGCCGGTGACCTCCGGTTCCTACGCCTACTTCACCGTCCTCGGGGAGGGTGAGGCCGCCGGACAGCAGGCCAAGGACCTGGTCGGCGAGGTCCGCGGGACCGAGGCCCCCTTCGACACCGCGGTCACCGGACAGGCGGCCGTACTGGTGGACGCCCAGGACGCCATCGCCGACCGGCTGCCCTGGGCCCTGGCCCTGATCGTGACGGCCACCCTGCTGCTGGTGTTCCTGCTCACCGGAAGCATCCTCATCCCGCTCCAGGCGGTGCTGCTCAACGCGCTCAGCCTCACCGCCATGTTCGGCGCGGTGGTGTGGGTGTTCCAGCAGGGCCATCTGTCGGGACTGCTCTCCTTCACCGCCACCGGCGACATCGAGACCACACTGCCGGTGCTGATGTTCTGCATCGCCTTCGGACTGTCGATGGACTACGGGGTGTTCCTGATATCCCGGATCAAGGAGGAGTTCGACCGCACCGGGGACCACGAGGGGGCGGTCCGGACCGGACTGGCCCGGACCGGCGGGGTGATCACGGCGGCCGCGGTGATCCTGGCGGTGGTGATGGTCGCCATCGGCACCTCCAGGGTCACCAACACCAAGATGCTGGGGCTCGGCATCGCGCTGGCCGTGCTGATGGACGCGATGGTGGTCCGCAGCCTGCTGGTGCCCGCGGTGATGAAGCTGACCGGCCGGGCCACCTGGTGGGCCCCGGGACCGCTGCGCCGGCTCCACGAGCGGTTCGGGCTGAGCGAGGGGGAACCGGCACCGGCACCCGCCGAGACCGCGGCACCGGCCGGGCCCGGGAAGGTCCCGGCCGGGGTCGGCTGACCGGGCCCGGCCCGGCCCGGGGCCCGAGCGGGCCCCGGGCGGGGATCGGAGCCCGCTCGGGGCCCGCTCGGGGCCGGGGCGGGGGTCAGTCCTCGCGCCGGCCCCGGTTGCCCGGGCGCTGCGCCACCCAGGTGCGGATCGTGTCGGCGTACCAGTAGGGCTTGCCCGCCTCCACATGGTCCGGCGGGGGCAGCAGCCCGTGCTTGCGATAGGAGCGCACCGTATCCGGCTGCACCCGGATATGGGCGGCGATCTCCTTGTACGACCACAGCTTCCGGTCGGTCATGGCACACCTCCTAGTCCACGCCCGGCGGCGGCCGGGAGGCCGTCGGGGGAGCCGGGGCGCGGGCGCTGACGATCACTCAAGTTGTGCCCGGAGAACGACGCTCGGTGAAGGCAGGGGAGGGGCTGTCGTATGCCTGTGACGGAAGACCCGCGTAATGCGGACATGCGTGACGAACTCCCGACCCCTGTGACGGAAGCGGCACAGGAGCCGGGAGATGAAGGAGACGCGTCAGCGGTAGAGCGCGGGCCGCTCGGCCAGCTCCACCGGGGTCCGGGTGCCGGTGCGGAGCGCGGTCAGCCCCGCCTGGGACACCGCGGCCGCCGCGTAGCCGTCCCAGGCGTCCGGACCGTCCACCCCGCCGCGGGCGGCCGCGGCCACCCACCGCCGCAGCTGCCGGTCGTAGGCGTCCGCGAAGCGCACCGTGAAGTCCTGGGGGATCTCCGAGGAACGGCGGCCCGCCGATTCCACCGCCATCCCCCGCTCCTCGCCGATCAGCGCACTGCCCGACTCCCCGACCGCCTCGCACCGGACCTGGTAGCCGAACCCGCAGTTGACGAAGACCTCCACGTCGACCACGGTCCCGCCGGCCGTCTCCAGCAGCACCAGCTGGGGATCGGCCAGCCCCTCGGGGGCGGCCGAGGAAGGGGCCGGGGACAGCACCGACACCGCGGTCACCTCCTGCCCCAGCAGCCAGCGGGCGGCGTCCACCTCGTGCACCACCGAATCGGCGATCAGCATCTCGCTGGTGAAGAAGGAGGGGGAGGAGGCGTTGCGGTGCCGGCAGTGCAGGAACAGCGGACGCCCGATCCCGCCCCCGTCCAGGAGCTCCTTCAACCGCAGGTACTCCGCGTCGAACCGCCGCATGAACCCCACCTGGACCAGCCGCCGGCCCAGCCGGGCCTCCGCCTCCAGGATCCGCAGGGCCCCCGCCGGATCCGGGGTCAGCGGCTTCTCGCACAGCACCGGCAGCCGGCGCTCCAACGCGGCCAGCAGCGACTCCTCATGGGCCGCCCCCGGGGAGGCGATCAGGACCGCGTCCACCCCCGGCGCGGCGAGCGCGGCCAGCGGATCCGTGTGCGCGGACGCCCCGCCGATCTCCTCGGCGAGCTCCTTCACCCGGTCGCCGTCCGGGTCCGCCAGGGCCACCACCCGGGCACCGCCGACCGAATGCCCGATCCGCCGGACGTGGTCGGCCCCCATCCGCCCGGTACCGATCACGGCTATGCCCAGGGTGCTGGCTGTGCTGGCTGTGCTGGACGTGCTGGTCACGAGGGCGACCTCCTCAACGGGCGCCACAAGAGCGCAGATAGTCCCTGGTCCGCCGGGCGATCGGCAGCGGCCGGTCGGGCGGGCAGGGATACATATCCTGCTCCACGATCGCGAACAGCTCGGTGCCCAGCCGCTCGGCGGCGGCGAGCACCGGCTCCAGCGCGGGCAGCCCCGAGGGCGGCTCGCACATCACCCCGCGCGCCACCGCCGGCCCGAACGGCAGCTCCGCCGCCCGCACCTCGGCCAGGACCCGCGGATCGACCTGCTTCAGATGCAGATAGCCGAGCCGCTCCCCGAAGGTCTCGATGAGCTCCACGCTGTCCCCGCCGCAGTACGCGTAGTGCCCGGTGTCCAGGCACAGCCACACCAGCTCCGGATCCGTCGCGTCCAGGAACCGGGCGACGTTCTCCGGGGTGTCGACATGGGTGTCCGCGTGCGGGTGCACCACGATCCGCAGCCCGTAACGCTCCCGCACCTCCCGGGCCAGCCGCTCGGTCTGCCCGGCCAGGTCCCGCCACTGCCCGGCGGTCAGCGTGCGGTCCTCCAGCACGGCACCGGTCTTGTCGTCCCGCCAGAACGAGGGGATCACCACCAGGTGTCCGGCGCCCACCCCCTGGGCGAGGGCCGCCACCCGCGACACGTGCGCCCAGGTCTCGGCCCAGACCGCGGGCCCGTGATGGAGTCCGGTGAAGACGGTTCCGGCGGACACCCGCAGCCCGCGCGCGGCCGTCTCCTCCGTCAGCCGGGCCGGGTCGGCGGGGAGATAGCCGTACGGTCCGAGCTCGATCCACTCGTAACCGGCCTCGGCGACCTCGTCGAGGAACCGGGACCAGCCGGTCTGCCGGGGGTCGTCCGGGAACCACACTCCCCAGGAATCCGGTGCCGAACCGACACGGATACGGGTCAACGCGGGCGGGGAGGACGTCATAACGGCCACCTTAGGGTGCATCGCGTCTGGAGACTGGAGGACTTGACAGTGACGACCGACCGGTTCGATCCGGCGGATCCGGCGGATCCGTTCGACCTCATCACCATGGGCCGCATCGGGGTGGATCTCTACCCGCTGAGCAGCGGCGTACCACTGGCCGAGGTGGAGACCTTCGCGCGGTTCCTGGGCGGATCCCCGGCCAACGTGGCGGTCGCCGCCGCCCGGCTGGGCCGCCGCACCGCACTGGTCAGCCGGACCGGAGCCGACCCCTTCGGCAGCTATCTGCGCACCGAGCTCCGGCGGTTCGGGGTCGACGACCGCTGGGTGTCCGAGGTGGCCGCCTACCCCACCCCGCTCACCTTCTGCGAGATCCACCCGCCGGACCGCTTCCCGATCCTGTTCCGGCGCGAACCCAAGGCCCCCGACCTGGAGATCCACCCCGGGGAACTCGACCTGGACGCGATCCGGTCCGCCCGGGTGTTCTGGATGACCGGCACCGGGCTCAGCGCGGAACCCAGCCGCGCCGCCACCCTGGCCGCCCTCGACGCCCGCGCCGAGTCCGGCACCACCGTCTTCGACCTGGACTGGCGGCCGGTGCTGTGGGACGCCGACCCGGCCGAGCCGTACGCCCGGGCGCTGGCCGGGGCGACGGTCGCCGTCGGCAACGCCGAGGAGTGCGAGATCGCCACCGGGGAGCGCGAACCGTACGCGGCGGCCCGCGCCCTGCTGGCCGCCGGGGTGGAGCTGGCGGTGGTCAAACGCGGCCCCGAGGGGGTCCTCGCCGTGCACCGGGACGGCACGGTCGCGGAGGTGCCGCCGCTGAAGGTGGAGGTGGTCAACGGACTCGGCGCGGGGGACGCGTTCGGCGGGGCGCTCTGCCACGGGCTGCTCGCCGGCTGGGACCTGGAGCGGGTGATGCGGTACGCCAACGCGGCGGGGGCGATCGTGGCCTCCCGGCTGGCCTGCTCCAGCGCGATGCCGTATCCGGCCGAGGTCGCGGAGGTGCTCGTCTGATGCCGGTGGTCGCCGAACACGCCATGGAACTGACCCGGCTGCGGGTGCTGGAGCTCGCGCCGGGCGAGGAGTACGCCTTCGACTGCGGGGACACCGAATGGATCGTGCTGCCGCTGGCCGGGTCCGCCCGGGTCCGCTGCACCGGCCCGGACCCCACGGGGGCGGCCGCCGCCCCCGATGGCGCCGGGAGGTCCGGCACGGTCTTCGAACTGCGGGGGAGGGCGGACGTGTTCGGGGCGGTGAGCGACTTCGCCTATCTGCCGCGCGACGCGCGGGGCGAGGTGCGCTCGGCCGCCGGCGGCCGCTTCGCGCTCGCCGGGGCGCGCTGCGAGCACCGGCTGCCCGCGCGCTACGGCCCGGCCCGCGAGGTCCCCGTGGAACTGCGCGGCCGCGGCAACTGCTCCCGCCAGGTGAACAACTTCGCCGCCGCCGGCACCTTCCCCTGCGACCGGCTGATCGCCGTGGAGGTGCTCACCCCGGGCGGGAACTGGTCCTCCTACCCGCCGCACAAGCACGACGAGCACCACCCCGGCGAGGAGTCCGAACTGGAGGAGATCTACTACTTCGAGATCGCCCCGCACGGAGACACCCCCGGCTACGGCTACCAGCGGGTCAGCCCCTCCGCGGCCGGCGGGACCGAACTGCTCACCGAGGTCCGCAGCGGGGACGCGGTCCTCATCCCGGACGGCTGGCACGGCCCGTCCGTCGCCGCCCCCGGACACGACATGTACTACCTGAACGTGATGGCCGGCCCGGGAGCCACCCGCGAATGGCTGATCCGCGACCACCCCGGGCACACCTGGATCCGCGACACCTGGCCCGGTCTGCCCGCCGACCCCCGGCTGCCCTTCCACCGTCCCGCACAGGAGGACCCGCCCCGATGACCTCCACCCAGCCCACGCACCCTGTGCACCCCGCGCAGCCCGCGCAGCCCCAGGGCCCCACCCGCCCCACCCGTCCGGCACGGGCCGCGGGCGCGGCGGCGGGCGGCACCGTGCGGCTGACCACCGCACAGGCCCTGATCGCCTTCCTGGCCCGCCAGTACACCGAACGCGACGGCCGCCGGCACCGGCTGATCGCCGCCACCTGGGGGATCTTCGGCCACGGGAACGTGGCCGGCATCGGCCAGGCCCTGCTGGAGACCGGCCCCGCCGAGATGCCCTACCTCCAGGGCCGCAACGAGCAGGCCATGGTGCACGCGGCCGTCGGCTACGCCCGGCACAGCGGACGGCTGTCCGCCCACGCGGTGACCACCTCCATCGGCCCCGGCGCCACCAACCTGGTCACCGGAGCCGCCCTCGCCACCATCAACCGGATCCCCGTGCTCCTGCTGCCCGGCGACACCTTCGCCACCCGCCCCGCCGACCCGGTGCTGCAACAGCTCGAACTCCCCTGGGCCGGGGACCTGTCGGTCAACGACACGCTCCGCCCGGTCTCCCGCTACTTCGACCGGATCACCCGCCCCGAGGCGCTGATCCCCGCCGCCCTGCAGGCCGCCCGGGTGCTCGCCGACCCCGTGCAGACCGGGGCCGTCACCCTCGCCCTGCCCCAGGACGTGCAGGCCGAGGCCCACGACTGGCCCGCCGGGTTCTTCGCCGAGCGGGTCTGGCCGGTCCGCCGGCCGCGCCCGGACCGGTCGGGACTCGAAGCGGCCGCCGCCGCGGTCCGGTCCGCCGAACGCCCCCTGATCATCGCGGGCGGCGGGATCCGGCACAGCGGGGCGCAGGCGGAGCTGGCCGCGTTCGCCGAGGCCACCGGCATCCCGGTGGCCGTCACCCAGGCCGGCAAGGGCGCCCTGCCGCACGACCACCCGGCCGAGATCGGCGGCATCGGCCACACCGGGACCGCCACCGCCGCCGCCCTGGCCCACGAGGCCGACCTGGTCATCGCGGCCGGCACCCGGCTGACCGACTTCACCACCGCCTCCGCGACCCTGTTCCAGAACCCGGCCGTCCGCTTCCTCGGCCTCAACCTGGACCCGTTCGACGCCCACAAGCTCGCCGCCGCCCCGCTGGTCGCGGACGCCCGGGAGGCCCTGCGGGAACTGCGCGGACTGCTCTCGGGGCACCGTACGGACCGGGCGTACGAGGAGGAGTACACGGCCGCCAAGGCGGACTGGGAGCGCCGGGTGGACCTGGCCTTCCGGGCCGCCGACCCGGACACCGCGCCGACCCAGGCCCAGCTGCTGGGCGCCCTGGACGAGCTGGTCGGCGCCGAGGACGTCCTGGTCAACGCGGCCGGCTCGCTCCCGGGGGACCTGCACAAACTGTGGCGGACCCGGTCCCCGCTCCAGTACCACGTGGAGTACGGCTACTCCTGCATGGGATACGAGATCCCCGCCGCGATCGGCGTGGCCCTCGCCGAGCCCGGCCGCCCGGTGTGGGCGCTGGTCGGCGACGGCACCTATCTGATGAACCCCACCGAGCTGGTCACCGCCGTCCAGGAGGGAATCCCCCTGAAGCTGGTGATCGTGGACAACCAGGGGTATGCCTCCATCGGCGGTCTCTCGGAGTCGGTGGGAGGTGAACGGCTCGGCACCGGCTTCCGCCCCGAGACCCTGCCGGGGGTGGACCTCGCGGCCAACGCGGCCTCCCTCGGAATGACCGTCATCCGTGCCCGTACCGTCCGTGACCTGCGGGAAGCCCTGGCCGAAGCCCGTCGGTCGGACCGTCCCACATGTGTCTACACACAGACCCGAACGCCCGACACTGTGTCGGGCCCTCCCCCCGCGCAGGCGTGGTGGGATGTTCCCGTGGCCGAGACCGCGACCCGCGGATCCGCGATCGAGGCCCGCGAAGAGTACGACAGGCAAGCCGCCGATCGACGTCGCCACCTGTGAAGGCCACCGGCCGCAGGAACGAAATCCGGAGGAGCAAGCAATGAAGACCGTCAACCACTGGATCGGTGGCCAGACCGTCGAGGGCGCGTCGGGCAACTACGGCCCGGTCACCGACCCGGCCACCGGTGAGGTCACCACCCGGGTCGCCCTCGCCTCCACCGAGGAGGTCGACGCCGCGGTCCGGACCGCCCGGGAGGCGTTCCTGTCCTGGGGCCAGTCCTCGCTGGCCGCCCGCACCAAGGTGCTCTTCGCCTACCGCGCCCTGCTGGACGCCAACCGGGACGCCATCGCCGAGCTGATCACCGCCGAGCACGGCAAGGTGCACTCGGACGCGCTGGGCGAGGTCGCCCGCGGCCTGGAGATCGTCGAGCTGGCCTGCGGGATCACCACCCAGCTCAAGGGTGAGCTGTCCACCTCCGTCTCCAACCGGGTGGACGTCTCCTCGATCCGCCAGCCGCTGGGCGTGGTCGCCGGCATCACCCCGTTCAACTTCCCGGCGATGGTCCCGATGTGGATGTTCCCGCTGGCCGTGGCCTGCGGCAACACCTTCATCCTCAAGCCCAGCGAGAAGGACCCGTCGGCCGCCAACAAGCTGGCCGAGCTGGCGAGCGAGGCGGGGCTGCCCGCCGGTGTGCTGAACGTGGTGCACGGGGACAAGGTCGCCGTCGACGCGCTGCTCGCGCACCCCGACATCGCGGCCGTCTCCTTCGTCGGCTCCACCCCGATCGCCCGCCACATCCACACCACCGCCTCCGCCAACGGCAAGCGGGTGCAGGCCCTGGGCGGCGCCAAGAACCACATGCTGGTCCTCCCGGACGCCGACCTCGACGCCGCCGCCGACGCGGCCGTCTCGGCGGCCTACGGCTCGGCCGGCGAGCGCTGCATGGCCATCTCCGCCGTGGTGGCGGTCGGCTCCATCGCCGACGAGCTCGTCGAGAAGATCCGCGAGCGCGCCGAGAAGATCAAGATCGGCCCGGGCAACGACCCCACCTCCGAGATGGGCCCGCTGATCACCGCGGCCCACCGCGACAAGGTCGCCTCGTACGTGGAGGGCGCCGCCGCCCAGGGCGCGGAGGTGGTCCTGGACGGCACCGGCTACACGGTGGAGGGCAACGAGAACGGCCACTGGATCGGCCTCTCGCTCCTCGACCACGTCAAGACCGACTCCGACGCCTACCGCGACGAGATCTTCGGCCCGGTCCTGTGCGTGCTGCGCACCGAGACCTACGAGGAGGCGGTGGCCCTGATCAACGCCTCGCCGTTCGGCAACGGCACCGCGATCTTCACCCGCGACGGCGGCGCGGCCCGCCGCTTCCAGCTGGAGGTCCAGGCCGGCATGGTCGGCGTGAACGTGCCGATCCCGGTGCCGGTGGGCTACCACTCCTTCGGCGGCTGGAAGGACTCGCTGTTCGGCGACCACCACATCTACGGCAACGACGGCATCCACTTCTACACCCGCGGCAAGGTCGTCACCACCCGCTGGCCCGACCCCTCCGAGGGCTCCGCCGGCGTCGACCTCGGCTTCCCCCGCAACCACTGACCGTCCCCGCCCCGAGACCCCAGAACCCCCGGCCACCCCTCACCGGCCGGGGGTTCCGGCCGTCCCGGGGAGGGTCGGCCGTGCGGTCAGGGGGCCGGGGTGAGGTCGGGGGCGGGGGTCGGGGTGGGGTCGGGGCGGGCGGTGCGGCGGCGGTGGGCCAGGAGGGCCAGGGTGGCGCCGGCCAGGACCAGGAGGGTGCCGAGGGCGGGCCAGGGGACGGCCAGGAAGCCGGTGTCGGCTTCGGCGGTCAGGTCCGGGTGCTCGGTGGCGGTCGCGGTCAGGGAGAGCGTGACCCGGTCCAGCTGGGGGGAGTCCGGCCAGGGTTCGGTCAGTTCCACCCGCTGGCCCGGGAGGAGCGACAGGCGCAGGTCGCGGGCCGGGCGGTCCAGGACCGTACGGCCGAAGAGGCCCTGGGCGCGGACCGACACCTTCGGCGAGAGGACCATGTTGCCCCGGTTGACCAGGGTGTAGAAGAGGGTGACGGGGGCCTTGCCGGTCCACGGGACGAGCGGGGCGGTGCGTTCGGTGCGCAGGTTCTCCACGCTCAGGCCGGGGGTCACCGGGCCGGGCACCCGGAAGTAGACGCGGGCGCCGACCGACCGCCGGACTCCGACCTTGACCTTGTCCTGTCCCTCGGTGCCCTCGATGGCGGTGCCCAGGGCGACGATGCCGCCCACGTGGTCGCCGGGGGTGGCGTCCTCGGGGACCTTGATGGTGAAGGGGATGTCCTTGCGGCCCTTCGCCGGGACGGTGACGGTCCCGGCGGCCTCCGGGCCCAGGGCGGTCCAGCGGCCCAGGTCCTTGGGCGGGGTCTCCACCGGCAGCAGGGCGAACGCGCCGCCCACCGGGGTGTTCACGGCGTCGGTGGCGAAGACCCGGAAGGTCAGCTCGCGGTCGGAGGCGTTCTGGACGGTCACGCTGTCGCTGACGGTGGTGCCCGCCGCGCCCTGGTGGAAGAAGTAGGCCCGGTCGGGCATCTGCGCGCCCGCGGCCGGGGTGGGGAACACGCCCCAGCTGCCGTTGTCCGCCGCCGCGGCGGCCGGGGCGGATATCAGCCCGCCGGCCAGGAGCAGGGGGAGGACCGCGACGAGGGGAAGGCGCGGGAGGCGCGGAAGGGCGCGGAGGCGGACGCGGGTTCGGGTGCGGGTGGGCATGCGGGGGCTCCCGGAAAAAGGGGGTGGGTGGTGCGGGGCCGGAGCCCCGCACCACCCGGGAACGGACCGGTCAGGCGACCGAGAAGGTCACGACCGACTGGTAGGTGTCGGCGAACATGAACGGCGGGAGCTGGATCATTCCGGCGCCGCCGACGGAGAACTCGCCGCCGGTCAGCTGGTCGCCGCCGGCGGCCTGGGAGGCCACCTTCATCGGGGTGTCGGTGATCGCCCCGGGCGTTCCGGCGGAGCAGGTGCTCGGGCTCGCCGGGTTGGTGACGGTGCAGCTCGGCTGGATGCCGATCTGCGCGGTGGCCATGGAGTGCCCGGTGGTCTCGTTCAGGAACGGCGTACGGGTCGCGGTGACGTCCCAGCCGAGGCTGCCGCCGCGGAAGTCCTGCACGGAAGCGGCGTTGAACTGGCCGACGATCGACTGCGGCTTGCCGTTGATCGTGACCTTGCCCCAGTCGGAGGCCGGGAAGCCGTCCTTGGGGCCGATGCCCAGCGGACCGGGCAGTACCTCCACGTCGACCGGGTTCTTCACGCCCGGCTGGTCCTCGATGAACACGAAGGCCTTGGCCGCGCCGGTCGAGCCGTCGATCTGGATGGCGTCGGCCTTCTTGCTGACGGTCAGGGTGCAGGAGGCGACCCCGGAGGCGTTCGCGCTGCCCGTGCCGGTGTCACCGGTGGCCGTGCCGCCCAGGGAGGCCGAGCAGGTCACCGCGCCGGCCGGGAAGTTGGCGCCGGCCACGGTCACCTCGGTGCCCGCCTTGCCGCTGTTCGGGGTCAGCTTGGTGGTGACCGGGTCCTTGGGCAGGGCCTCGACCGCGACGGAGCCCACCGGGGCGCTGGGCCGCGGCGTGGGGAGGCAGGTCGTGGTGTAGACCGTGCCGCCGAGGTCGGCGTCCGTGATCACCTGGTCGATGGTGACCTGGACGGTGGTGCCCTCGGTACCGTCAGGGATCTTGACGGTGCCGCTGAACGGCGGCGGGTCCGCCTTCTTGCCCGCCTCCTGCTTGCTCGGCACGGGCGGGCTGGTGACCACCTGAGCGGACCCGCCGACCCGCAGGTGCGCCTTGGTGGTGTTGACCGTGTCGATGCTGAACATCGGCACGACCGGGGTCTCGCCCGGGTCGATGGTGATCGGGACGACATCGCCGGCCTTGGCGCCGTCCGGGAGGGTGACGGTGAAGTTCTGGTCGCCCTCACCGTCCGGCTGCGGCGCCGGGGCGTCGCACTTCATGAACACCGGTGTGGTCTTGGTCGCGGCCTGCGCCGTCCCCGCCAGGCCCACCACGGCGCCCGTCAGGGTCAGGGAGAGCGCTCCCGCCCCGGCCAGCACTCTTCGTCGGAACGTCTTGGTACTCACTGGGTCGCGACTCCTTCGTCATGACGAACCCCTCCCCCCACCCGCTGTGTGGGGGAGGCCGAGCCGGTGCGGTGGCCGACATTGACGCGTCGCCGTCATGAGAAGTCAATGACTTGCTTTCGCCCGAAGCGCACAGAAATTGATGTCCCATCAGGACGGGGCGGGAAGAGTGCGGGCCACGGGCACCTGGAGCAGGCGGTTCGCCGTCCCGGACGGCAGTCCGGCCACGGTGTCCGGAACGGAGTCCCCGAGCAGGGCGGCCGCGACCTGCGCCGGGGTCGCGGTCGGCCTGGCGCCCAGCACCAGGGCGGCCGCACCCGCCGCCTGCGGTGCCGCCATCGAGGTGCCGGACAGGGCGCGGACGGCGTCCGGGGCGCCGATCCAGGCCGACTCGACACCGGTGCCGGGCGCGAACAGGTCCACGCAGCGGCCGTGGTTGGAGAACCCGGCCCGCCGGTCCCGGGAGTCGGTGGCGCCGACCGTCAGCGCCTCGGGGACGGCGGCCGGGCTGGTGGTGCAGGCGTCACGGCCGTCGTTGCCGGCTGCGGCGGTGAAGGTGATGTTCCAGGCGACGGCCCGGCGGACCGCGGACTCCAGGGTCCGGTTCCGGTCGCCCCCCATGCTCATGTTGGCGACGGCCGGCCGCGGCGGGATCGTGGTGCCGCCGGCGGCGTGGTGCCGGACGATCCAGTCGAGGCCGGAGAGCAGCGAGGACAGGGTGCCGTCGCCCTCGCAGTCGGCGACCTTCACCGACACCAGGCGCACGCCCTTGGCGACACCGTGGGTGGCGCCCCCGACGGTCGCCGCCACATGCGTGCCATGGCCGTTGCAGTCCGCCGGGCCCTCGCCGCGGACCGCGTTGTGGCCGGCCACCGCCCGGCCGCCGAACTCCCGGTGGGCGGTGGCGATCCCGGTGTCCAGGACGTAGACGGTGACGCCGGAACCGGTCCCGCCGTACGTGTACGAGCCGTCCAGCGGCAGCGCCGGCTGGTCGAGGCGGTCCAGGTGCCAGGGGGCGGCCGGCTGGGTGTCGGAGACCGTGAACCGGGTGTCGGGCTCGACCCGGGCCACCCGGGGGTCGGCGGCGTATTCGGCGGCGCGGGCCGGGGTGGTGCGGACGGCGAAGCCGTTGAGGGCGGCGCCGTAGACCTGGCCGACGTCCTCGCCGGCCTCGGTGGCCTCGGCGGCCATCGCCCTGGTCAGGGCGCGGGGGGCGGTGTCCTTGAGGACGATGACGTACGGGGCGGTCGGCGCGTCGGAGCGGTCGCCCGCGGCGGGGTGCCGGACGGGCAGGACCGCGACCGCCAACAGGGCGGCGGCGGGGAGCAGTACGGAGAGGGGGTTCATGACGCGATGCTGGCCGCGGGGCGTGCGGGCCGCACGAAGGGTGGTCCGCCCGGCGGTAGGACACGCCCGCACCCCGGGCGAGCCACGGGCTCGCCGCCCGGGCGGTGCGCGCCTTCCCCTACGCACCACGGGACCGGGCCCCCGTCGGGCTCGCCGCCCGGGCGGTGCGCGCCGTCCCGTGCGCACCACGGGACCGCCCGGGTGGGGGTCAGGGGGTGGCTGTGGCGAGGGCGGCGGCGTAGGCGGGTGGGGCGGGGAGGTCGGTGAGGGTCCAGGAGGGGAGGAGGGGCGGGGGGGTGGCGGAGCCTACGTAGGGTTCGGCGAGGCCGTTGGTCAGGCCCGCGCCGGTGGCCTTCAGGCAGGCCTCCTTGCGGGCCCAGACGCGGGCCAGCGCGGCCGGGCGTTCCGCGGGCGGGAGGGCCGAGAGTTCGGCGGTCTCCCGGGGGTGCAGGGTTCCGATGATGTCGGTGACCGCGCTCATGGCCGGGATCGCCTCCACGTCCACGCCGAGCCGCACCCCGGCGAACGCCAGATAGGCGGAGTCCCCGCTGTGCGAGAGGGAGAAGTGCAGGGGGGCGTCGCCGGTGCGGGCGGCGGCGGGGTCGGAGCCGGGGGCCAGTACGGGCCGGCCGTGCGGGCCGCCGCAGCCGTGGCAGGCCTCCCGGGCCAGCCGTACCTCCTGCGGCGGCAGTCCCAGGTAGTCGCCGAGCAGGAGCCGCAGCGCCAGGTGGGAGGCGAGGTAGCGCTCCCGGTGGCCGGGCCGGACCAGCCGGTCGGCCCGTTCCCGTTCGTCGTGGTCCAGCAGGTCGGCGGCGTCCGCGACCCGATGCCCGCCCACCACGGTGCGGGTGGTGTCCAGGGACCACACGGCCGCGGCCGTGCCGAGGGGCCGGCCGCCGGTCACCGGGGCGGAACTGCCGAGGATCTTCACTTCCAGGCTCACCCGAAGAGAGTACGGCGCGCCGCCGCCGGGGCCGGGTCCGCCGGATCGCCAGGGGCGCCCCCCGTCCGGGCGTCCCTGCTCCCGCACCCGGAGGTTACCGGCGGTACGGGGCTTCGGGGGCGGCTGGTGCGGCCGGGGCGGCAGTGCCGGGCGGGGGTGGCCCGCCCACACCCGGAGGGGTTTCCGGGGCCCCGGCGGCCCGTCCGGGCGCCGGGGGGTGGTGACGTCCCCACCACCGGCCGGGGCCAGGAGTGTGACTGGCGGCCCTCGTGCGGAGGGGGGCCGGAACCCAAGCTGGAGGTGACCTGGCGGACGACGGAAGAGGCGAGGGCATGGGCAGCTCGCGACTGGCGGAGCGCACACGGCCGTGGAGCGCGGGGGCCGCGGCGCAGGACATGGCGGGGCACGTGTGCGCCGCCGTCTTCGACTCGCTGCCCCGGGCGGACCAGCGGCGGAAAGCGGAACTGTACGTCCGCGGACTGCTCACCGCGCCCGGCCGCAAGTCCATGCGCAGCATCGCCGCCCACGCCGGTGTCGCGGCGGGGGAGCAGAGCCTCCACCACTTCATCAGCTGCTCGACCTGGGACTGGCGCCAGGTGCGGGAGGCGCTGGCCGTCTATCTGGAGCGGTCCGCGGATCCGCAGGCCTGGGTGGTCAAGCCGATGGTGATCCCCAAGTCGGGGGCGCACACGGTCGGGGTGGAACGCCGCTTCGACACCCGGCTGGGCCAGATGGTCAACGGCCAGCAGGCGTTCGGCGCCTGGGCGGTCGGCGAGCGGGTGAGCGCCCCGGTCGGCTGGTCCCTGCACCTCCCCGAGGAGACCACCCTCGCCGACTGCGCCGCCCGCTCGGTGCTGGACCTCGCCGGTACGGGCATGCTGCGCCGGATGCCGGTGGTGCTGGACGCGGTGCACGGCGGGCCCGAGGAGCTCCCGCAGCGGTGTGCGGCCGCCGGGCTGCCCTTCGTGATGCGGATCGGCGGCAGCGTCCCGCTGACCGTGGCCGATCCGCACCTGCCGGGGATCGGCCGGGCGCGGACCCGGGCCGGGGCCGCGATGGAGGCCGCCCGGATGCTGCGCCGGCCGGTCCGCTACGCCGACGGGGCCGACGGTTCGGTGCGCAACGTCCTGGCCGCCGCGGTGCGGGTGGAGACGGGCCGGCCGGGTGCTCCGGGGCGGCCGCTGACCCTGCTGGCGGAGTGGAGCGATCCGCGCCGGCGGCCGGACCGGTTCCTGCTCACCGATCTGGTGACCGCGCCGCCGGCCGGACTGCTGCGGCTGGCCGAGCTGTCCCGGCGGGTGGACCGGGAGTTCGCCGAGGTGTCCGAGCGGGTGGGCATGCGGGACTTCGAGGGCAGGTCGTTCCCCGGCTGGCACCGGCACGTCACGCTGGCCTCCGCAGCGCACGCGGTGCGCGCCCTGGAGGGGGCGGCGGCCGGACGGGCGCGGGCGGCCGCCCGGCCGGTGGGCAGGCCTTCCGGCGGGGTGCGGCCGGTGGCCGCCGAGTCGCGTCCGGTGGACCTTCCGGCGGGGGGCTACCGCGGCCGGATGCGGTCGGCCTGACCCTCTCCGCCCGGGCCGCCGCCCGGACTCGTAGCTCCGTGGACCGTCGGGGCCGACGGGCCCGTCAGGTCCGCCCGGGCGTGCAGACCGGTCGGGGTTGACCGGGCGGGTGCGGGAGGGGTGGGGCGGAGGGTGCCGCGGGTGTGGTGGAGGCGCAGGGCGAGCTGGACCTCCAGGGCGCGGGCCGGTTCCTGCCAGTCCTCGCCCAGCAGGGCGGTGATCCGTTCCAGTCGCCGGGAGACCGTGTTGGGGTGGACGTGCAGGGTCTCGGCGGCGTGGGTGGGGCTGCCGCCCGAGCGGAAGTAGGCGTCCAGGGTCTGTACCAGGTTGGTGTAGCGGTGGTCGTCGTAGTCGATGACCGGTCCGATGGTCCGGGAGATGTACCCGTCGACGCTGTGGTGGTCGCCGAGCAGCATTCCCAGGAAGCCGAGTTCGTCGGCGGAGGCCGAGGTGCCGCTGCCGCCGAGCGAGGTCAGCGCGCCCAGACAGCGGACCGCCTCGGAGTGCGCGGGCTCGATGTCGGACAGGCCCTTGGTGGGGCCGGCGGCGCCGATGGTGACGGGGTGTCCGAGCAGCGGGGACAGCTCGGCCGCGATCTGCCGGGCGGTGGCCCCCGGGTTGTCGGAGGGCAGCAGCACGGTGAGGCAGCCGCCGCGTACGGTGGACAGCCCGCCGGCCCGCAGCGCGTACGAGGAGGCCCACACCACCGCCCGGCCCTGCGGACCGCCCTCGGGGCGGATCACCGCCACCGCGTAGGGGAGTTCGAGGTCGATGCCGAGCCGCCGGGCCCGGTCGCGGAGCTGGGGCAGCGGCCGGCCCGGGACGGTCAGCAGGTCGTCGAAGAACTCCTCCCGGACCTGGCTCTCGGCCACCGCCGTGTTGCGCTGCATCAGCAGCAGCACCCCGGTGGTGGCGGCGGTGAGCCGCAGCAGCCGCTGTCCGCCCTCGGACAGCGGCTCCGGGGTGTGCAGCAGGACGCAGCCCAGGCTCTCGGCCCCGGCCGCGACCGGGGCCAGCCACACATCGGGGGCGAACCGGACCGGTCGGCTGCTCACATGGGTCTCCATCACCAGCCGGACCATGCCCTCCGGGCCCGGCAGCGGTTCCGGCAGCGGCCCGGTGGAGGACATCAGGTGTCCGTCGGGGCCGAGCACGGCGACGGTTCCGCCGAGGTGTCCGGCGGCCAGCGCCAGCAGTCCGCCGAGGTCGCCGCCGGCCAGCAGCAGATCGGTGAGCTGGGCGTGCGCCTCGTTGGTCCGGCGTTCCGCGACCAGTTCGGACTTGGCCCGCGAGGTGTAGCGCTCCAGTTCGGCGATGTCGGCGCGGGCCCGGGCCAGCACCCGGGCCTTCTCGATGGCCACCGAGGCCAGGTCGCCGAGCGAGGCCATCAGGGATATCTCGTCCGGGGTGAAGTGCCGGATGGTGCGGTCGGCCGCGTAGAGGACGCCGAGCGAGGTGCCGCGGTGGCCCAGCGGGACGGCGATGATGGCCCGCAGGCCTTCGGCTCGCACGACTTCGTCGATCACCGGATGGTGGGTGACCCGGGGGTCGGTCAGATAGTCGGGGCTCCAGAAGGGGGCGCTGCTGTTCTTCACCGAGCCGCCCAGACCGGAGCCGTCCGGCACCCGGAACCCCATGGTCAGGGGGGTGGCGTGGCCATCGGCGGTGCGGACGTAGCTGTCGCCGGTGTCCTCGTCGTGGAAGCTGATGTACGACATGTCCAGGTTCAGCAGCAGCCGGGCCCGGCGGGCGATCACCTTGAGCAGGGCGTCCAGTTCGTACGGCAGGGTGAGGTCGTGCGCGGTGTCGACCAGGGCGGCGAGCACGGATTCCCGCTGCTGGCGGCGGCCGAGCTGGTCGCGGACGGCGGCCGCGAGCCGTAAGGCCCGGTCGAGCGGTTCGTCCGCGCCGGGGCCGAGGAGTTCCTCGTAGGCGCCGGCCGGGGCCTCGCGGGCGAGCAGTTCCAGTACGCCCAGGATTCCGGATCGGACCGGCTCGGCGTCTAAGGCCATGGGTTGTTTCCTCACGTGTGGGGGGTGCACAACCGCGCTCTGCCGGGAATCTAGGCGACGCCTCAGGTCATGGTCAATTGTCAATGGGTGGATGTTAAAGGGGAGTTGAAGATTCCGTCTGGAAGAGGTTTTGTGAGGCATTGGTCCGATTCCTCATCACAGGCAGTGGCGGGAACACCACCCTGAGGCCCTTGTTGTGTGGAGGGCTCACCTTCTGCGTGCGGGCCTGGCCGAAGCAGACTCCTCTCACGCCGACTCGACCGGTTCTCAAGTGACATTCCAGGAGGGGGAATACATGTCCCAGGCCACCGTCGTCACCGCCGCCGACGCACCGCGCACCGCCTGCCCCGCCCATGTGGTCCGTGATCACCAGCGCTCGCTCGCCCGCAGCTCCGAGTCCCGCAACCGGGCCGACCGGCCGCGCGAGTTCGAGCTGCGGGGCCGCACCTGGGACCTCCTCGACGAGGTGTTCGCGCCCCCCTTCTCGCCCTCCACCTCCATCGCCCTGGACTTCCTGGGCTGGTCCGATACGGTCGAGACCCCCCGCACCGGCTCCATGCTGGAGATCGGCAGCGGGGCCGGGGTCATCGCGGTGATGGGCGCCCTGGCCGGCTGCGAGCGGGTGGTGGCCGCGGACATCAACCCCCAGGCCGTGGCCAACACCCGGCTGAACGCCGAACGGCACGGGGTCGCCCACCGGGTCCAGGCCGTGCACAGCGACCTGTTCGCCTCCCTCGACCCGCACGAGCGCTTCGACCTGGTCTTCTGGAGCTCCAACTACGTGCTCGCCCCGGCCGGCCACCAGTACGCCACCGACCACGACCGGGCCTATGTGGACCCCGGCTACGCCGCCCACCGCCGCTACCTCGCCGAGGTCTGCGGCCGGCTCACCCCCGGCGGCTCCGCCCTGCTGCACTTCAGCTCCCGCGGAGACCTGGCCCTGCTCAAGCAGCTCGCCGCGGAGACCGGCCACCGGCTGCTGACCCTGGTGTCCCGCCAGGTCCAGGAGGACGCCGTCCCGGTGGACCACACCCTGCTGGCGATCGTGCCCGCCCCGTGACCCAGCCCGGCACCGCTCACCACACCGCATCCCGCCCCCGGCGCTTACGCCCCTACCCCTTCGCGAGGACTGCTGCCGTGCGCACCCTGCTGGTCGACAACTACGACTCCTTCACCTACAACCTGTTCCACCAGATCACCGAGGTCACCGGGGTGGAGCCGGTGGTCCTGCGCAACGACGAGGCGGCCTGGAGACCGGACCTGCTCGACGGGTTCGACGCCGTGGTGCTGTCCCCGGGGCCCGGCACCCCGGAGCGGGCCGCCGACTTCGGGATCTGCCGCGACATCCTGGACCACTCCGCACTGCCGCTGCTCGGCGTCTGCCTCGGCCACCAGGGGCTGGCCCACGCCCACGGCGGCCGGGTGGTCCGGGCCCCCGAACCCCGGCACGGCCGGCTCTCCCCGGTGATCCACGACGGCAGCGGGCTGTTCGCCGGGCTGCCCTCCCCCTTCGAGGTGGTCCGGTACCACTCGCTGGCCGTCGCCGACCTGCCCGCCGAGTTGGAGGCCACCGCCTGGAGCCCGGACGGGGTGGTGATGGGACTGCGCCACCGCACCCGGCCGCGCTGGGGGCTCCAGTTCCACCCCGAGTCGGTGTCCACCGCCTACGGCGCCGAACTCATCGACAACTTCCGGCGGCTGGTGCTGGAGCACCACGGCCTGACCGCGGCCGCCGGGGAGGACCCCGCGCCGGAGCCGCCCCGGACCGCCGCCCCGGTCCGCCTGCACATCCCGGCCCAGGCCACCACCGCCCCGGCCGTCGTGCCCGTCGCCGCGCCGGCCGCCGTGCCCGCGTCCGTGCCCGCGTCCGCCGCCGACCCGGCGGCCGCCCCGGTGCGCCGGCTGCGGGTGCTCGCCGACATCCTCACCACCCGCTGGGACGACGAATCCGTCTACGACCGGCTGTTCCGCCACGGCCCGCACGCCTTCTGGCTCGACAGCAGCCGCTCCGACGGCCCGCAGGGCCGCTTCTCCTACCTCGGCAACGCCGGCGGACCCCTCTCCCGGATCGCCAAGGCCGACGTCACCAGCGGCACCGTCTGCGTCTACTCGGCCGGCGGGGTCCCCGAGCAGCTGGTCGCCGAGGACTTCCTCGACTGGATCGACCGCGACCTGCGCCAGTGCCGCACCGACATCCCCGTGCTGCCCTTCGACTTCACCCTCGGCTGGACCGGATACCTCGGCTACGAGCTCAAGGCCCAGTGCGGCGGCGAGGCCGCGCACCGCGCCGAGGACCCGGACGCCGTCATGGTCTTCGCCGACCGCGCGGTGGTCCTCGACCACCACACCGGCACCACCTACCTGCTGGCCCTCGCGGAGGAGGGCGAGGAGGGGGACGCCCGCGACTGGCTCGGCCGCACCGCCCGCCTGCTGACCGCCGCCCCGCCCGCCACCGCACCCGTCCCGGTCCGTCAGGCCCCGCTCACCGGCCTGCGGCTGCGCCACGACCGCGCCGGGTACCTCGACCGGATCGAGGAGTGCCGCAGCGAGATCGCGGCCGGCGAGACGTACGAGGTGTGCCTGACCAACCTCGCCGAGGCGGACGGCAGCCCCGACCCCTGGCAGACCTACCGGGCCCTGCGCCACAGCCACCCGGCGCCGTTCGCCGCGCTGCTCCAGTTCGACGGGCTCCAGGTGCTCAGCACCTCCCCGGAGCGGTTCCTGCGGGTCGGCGCCGACGGCATCGCCGAGTCCCGCCCGATCAAGGGCACCCGGCCGCGCGGGGCCACCGCCGCCCAGGACGCCGAGATCCGCCGCGAACTGGCCTCCTGCGAGAAGGACCGCGCCGAGAACCTGATGATCGTCGACCTGGTCCGCAACGACCTGGGCCGCTGCGCGGTGCCCGGCAGCGTCGAGGCCGAGGACATCTTCCGGATCGAGAGCTACGCCACCGTCCACCAGCTGGTCTCCACCATCACCGCCCGGCTGCGGCCCGAGCTCGGCGCCGTGGACTGCGTCCGCGCCGCCTTCCCCGGCGGATCCATGACCGGCGCCCCCAAACTGCGCACCATGCGGCTCATCGACCGTCTGGAAGGCGGCCCGCGCGGGGTCTACGCCGGCGCCATCGGATACTTCTCCCTCTCCGGCGCCTGCGACTTCTCCATCGTGATCCGCACCCTGCTGCTCACCCCGGGACGGGTCCGGTACGGGATCGGCGGCGCCGTCGTGGCCCTGTCCGACCCGGCGGAGGAGTTCGAGGAGACCGCCGTCAAGTCCGCCCCGCTGCTCGGACTCACCGCCGACGGATTCCCCGGCCGGGCCGTACCCGCCCGGGCCGGTTCCCCGCTGAGCACGGCGGCCACCGGCTGACCCGGCCCGCGGCCCGACCACCCCGCACCCCCCACCCCACCGCCCCGCACCGCGCCCCCGACCCCGGCCGAGACCATCGGCCGGGGTCAACGCGCACCCCCGCGATCCGTCCGCTCCAGCTCCCGGCGCACCGCCGCGACCAGCGACCGCCAGGCCCGGCGCTCCGAGACCCCGGCCGAGGCCTCCAGTTCCCGGGCCAGTCCCGGCCAGCGCACCCCGAGCCCGGCCAGCCGCTCCAGATCGTCCCGGGCGCTGAGGTGCCGGCCGGAGAGGGTGTCCCCCTCCAGCAGCAGCACCGAGCCCGCCAGCCGCTCCAGGACCGGACCGGTCACCGCGTGCACCACCCCGGCCGCCACCAGACCGCCGGACCCGGCCGGCACCGAGGCGGCGTCCAGCCCGAACACCAGCCGAGGCGGCAGCGCCCCGGCCCGGGCCAGCCGGGGCCAGCGCGGATCGTCGAACAGCTCCTCGTGCGCGGCGAACACCCGCCGGGCCACCGCGATCCCGGCCTGCCGGGCCACCGCTCGGGCCACCTCCCCGTCCCCGTCCTCGGGCAGCTCCGGCAGGGCCGCCAGCACCCGGGCCGTCACCGCGCCCACCGGCACCCGCACCGCGGCCGGGACCCCGGCCGGCGGCCGGCCCGCCGCCAGCGCCGCGGCCAGCCCCTCGAACCAGGCGTCCCGCACCCGCCGGTACCCCTCCTCGGAGAACACCGGGCCGACGCAGGCCCCGACACCCTCCGCCAGCGCACCGCGGAACGCGGCCGTCCCCACCGGGCCGGCGCCGAAGCCGACCAGCAGATTGGGCCGGCCCACCGCCCGGTGCAGCCGGACGGCCTCGGCGGTCGCGGCCACCGGCTCGCCGCCCGTACCGGCCGGACCCACCGGCGCGCACACCAGACCCCCGGTCCCGCCGCCCGCCCGCCACCGCGGGTCCAGCGCCCCGCACAGCGCCCGCAACTCCCGGACCACCAGCGCCCGGGCCGCAGCCTCCGCCCCGGCCGGCAGGCCGACCGGGACGCCGGTGGCGAGCCCGGCCGGAGCGGTGAGCTCCCCGTACGCCAGGGCGGCGCCGGTCACCCCGTACTCCCGGACCAGCCGGTCCCACCGGCCGGAGGACAGCAGGCGGCTGCCCGCCGCGTCCAGCCAGAGGGACACGCCCTCGGCGGTGAGCCGCCGCACCGGACCGCCGGCCGGGCTCGTTCTCGGATCCATCGAGCCCCATTCCGCCGAGGCGTGCAGCCGTCTCTCGTCGCGTCCCGCCGTCGTGCGGAAGGCGAAATCTAATCGCGCCGGCCGGACCCGGCGCCCGCCCGGAGGGGTCTTTGTCAGCTGCCCGGAAACTGACGAAGTCCCGCCCGCCCGCTGGCTCCCGCGCACCCGCCGGAGGAACACTCGGCCTGCCTCTGCCCTGCCTCTGAGCTGCGACGGAGTGGACCTTCCGGATGATTCACGTACTGCACGACCGGCTCCCGGTGACCGCGCTGTGGAGCCCGCCCGGCTGCCGGGCCACCGCCTTCGGGCGGATGATCGCGGACCGGGGAGACCTGACGGTGCTGAGCGACCCGTTCACCCGGCTCGCCACCCGCGGCGGCTACGGCCACCACGGAGCCACCTACGGCACCCCGGACGCGCTCCTGGGCTCCCTGCTGGAACTCGCCGAGGGCCCCGGGGCCCGCCCGGTGCACTTCGCGGACAGCACCGCGCCGCGCCACCACGGCCTGCTGCGCGACCCCCGACTCACCGGCCGGGTCCAGCACACCTTCCTGGTCCGCGACCCGGCCGAGGTGATCGCCACCCACCACGCCGGGAACCCGGACGCCCGCCCCGAGGACATCGGCTTCGGCCACTGCTGGGAACTCTTCGAACTGGCCCGGATGGCCACCGGGAGCGTCCCGCTGGTGCTGCACGCCGAGGACCTGCTGACCCGCCCGGCCGAACTGGCCGCCGCCTACGCCGCCCGGACCGGGCTGCCGCCGGCCCCCGCCGAACCGGCAGGATGGACCGTGCACGAGACCGGCGGCGCCGCCGGTCGTGCGGACGGGACCGGCAGCGCCGCCGAAACCGTCCGCCGGGACCCGCGCCTGGCCGAGCTGTACGCCGACCAGCTGCCCTACTACGAGTGGCTGAGCGCCCACCGCCTCGACCTCGCACCCCTCGAACCAGCGGCGACCCGATGACCGGGTGCCGGGCCGCGGATCGCGCGGCCCGGCACCCGGACCCGACGAACGACAGGGAGACCACCACCGATGTACGGCAGTCCGCCCGTGGGCCCAGCCGCCTGGCTGAAGAGCTGGTACGCCCCCCAGACCACCGCGGCCACCGCGCGCCGTCGCCTGCTCTGCCTGCCGCCCGCCGGGGGAGCGGCCCACCTGTACCGCGACTGGGCGGGGTCACTGCCCGTCGGCACCGAGGTGCTCGCCGTGGAACTCCCCGGCCACGGCAGCCGGATCACCGAGGAACCGCTGACCCGGATGGCCGAGGTGGTGGACGGGATCGTCACCGCACTGGAGACCCTCCCCAACCCGGCCCTGCCCATGGTCGTCCTCGGCCACAGCATGGGCGCGGTGATCGGCTGGGAACTCTGCCTGATACTCCGCCACTACAGCGGACGGCCGGTCCGCGGCCTGGTCGCCGTCGCCTCACCGGCACCCTCCCGGCCCGCGCCGGAACGCTGGCGGAAGGGCGCGGAGAACGACGAGGACGCCCTGCTCCAACTCCTCGACCAGTCCCGGAGCCTGCCGCCCGAACTGCGGAACAACCCCGAGTTCCTCGACTTCTACCTGCCGGTGCTGCGCGCCGACATGGAGATCCTGGCCCGGCACACGGTCCGCCGGGACTCCCCGCTCCCCTGCGACCTGCGCGTCTACATCGGGGGGCGGGACCCCCTGGTCACCGAGGACGACGCATGGCCCTGGGACGCGGACGAGATCCTGGGCACCCGGGAGCTCGTGGCGTTTCCGGGCGGCCACTTCTTCCTGCACGAAGCCCCGGGTCCGTTCCTGGACCGGCTGGCGGGCGACGTCGAATCGATGACGCGGGTACCCGTGTGGAGCGGCCGGTAGGCCGGCTCGGCACACCTTCGGCATCCGTACCCGGCGGGGGTCACCCGCCGGGTACGCGCGTTTCCGCCACTGCTGCTCCGCTTCCTGCACTTGCTGCGCTCGCCGCGGTTCGTGCTCCGCGCTCGCTTCGGTACGTCCCTGACGGGACCGGCCTGGTGGGGAGCGGCCGGCGGGGGCCGGGAAGGTCATGGGCGGGCCTTTCGGAGTGCCGGACGGGGGTCCGGCGGGCCTGGTGGGCTTCGGGGACGGCGGCGGGGGCCGGGGGCGGGGCGGGTGCGGGAGTCCCGGCCGGAGCGGCCGGTGCGGCCGGTCAGCGGGCCGCTCCGGCCGGGACCCGGGCGGCCGCCGCGCGGTCCGGCAGGGCCCGTTCGGTCGCCAGCACCCGTACCGGCTCCCGGGGCCGTCCGGCCGGGACCGGCGGCCGGGTCCCCGCGATGAGCTCCGGCCCGCTGTGCACGGTGGCCCGCACCGCGCGGGCCCCGAGGACGGCCACCGCGCCGTGGTAGTCCTCGCCCAGCGACAGGTCCGTCAGGGCCGGCACCGGCCGGTCGGCCCCGGCCCGGGCGGACCGGCCGTGCCAGCGCAGCAGGGCCGGCGGAACGCCCGGTGCGGTGAGCGTGAAGTCGGTCATCGGGGTGTTCAGCCCCTCGCCGGTGGCCTTCAGGACGGCTTCCTTGCGCGTCCAGTAGGACAGTCCGGCCCGTGCCCGGTCCCGCTCGGGCAGCCGTTCCACGGCCGCCCGCTCGGCTGGGGTGAGCACCAGCTCGTACTCCGGGGGCAGACCTGGGCCGCCCCAGGGCTCGAAGCGCTCCACGTCGATGCCGAGCGGACTGCCCTGGGCGAGGGCCACGGCCACCACATCCCCGGAGTGGGTGATCGACAGCTCCCAGCCGGCGCCCGCGCCGACCACCTCCGGCTTGCCGTGCGCACCGCCGCAGCCCGGGCAGCGGGTGCGGAGGCTGATGGCCTCGGGCCCGGTGCCCACCAGGCTGGCGATGGCCGCCTTGGCGAGGGTCCGGCCGGTCACGAAGCGGGCCAGGTCGAGTTCATGGGCGAAGGCGGAGGCGCGGGTCAGCTCCGTGCTGTCCAGCAGTCCGTACCAGGACTGCGGCCGGGTCAGCGGCCGCAGCGACCAGACGTGGCATTCGGCGAGGTCCGACGGCGGCGTCCGACGGGCGGTGCGGTGCGTGGCCAGGGCGCTCGCCGTATGGGCCGCGTGGGCCGTGTGTGCGGAGTGCGTGGTGTGTGCGGTGCGTGCGGTGTGTGTCGTGGGTGCTGTGGGTGCTGTGCGCACCGTGGATGCGGTCGTCATTCCGGGTCACCTCCCGTACTGCCGCGGCAGTGGCTCTGCCGCCGTGCCTCAAGTCTTCGGCTCGGGAGGGGGCCGGGGTAGCAGGAAAACCTCCGTCCCGGGGAGGGTTATCCCTCCCCCTGATATCGCCGTTATCGCCGTTATCGCCGGCCGGTGCCGGAGCGATAACGGCCCGAAAGCACGGCTCCGTAATTTTCTCGTCAGAAGGAAGAACGCGCAGCTCAGAGACCTGAGGCGCAGGACGAGAAGGAGCCCGACATGCTGAACAACACCCTCACCGCCGCCATCAAGACCCTCACCGTCGCCGCCATCGCCGGCACCGCGATATTCGCCTCGGCCGGCCTGGCCGCCGCCGATCCCGCACCCTGGGGCGCGCCGAAGCCGACCGCCGTCCAGGACGCCCAGCCGACCCTCGCCGCCGCCAAGGGCCCGCAGCTGGACCCGGCTCCCTGGGGCTAGCGGACCGGGCCGTACCGGGACCCGCCGAACCACCGCACGGCACCACCGCACCGAACCGCTCCACGGATCCACCGCACCACCTGATCCACCCCACCCGCCGGGGGAATGTTCGAGCCCACGCTCCGTTCCCGCACAGGCGATGAGTCACCACCCGGACCGAGTGCTCCGAAGGTGACGAGGCCACGACTCTTTCCGAGGGAAGTCCCCTGCCGGTGTCCTACATTTGGGGCTCGCTGCAGATCGGGACTGAATGGACGGGGGAGAGGTGGGGGCACAACTCGGCTTCAAGGTGTTGGGGCCACTCGAAGTGACCTCTGGGGTAGGAGACATACCGCTCGGCGGTGCCCGCCAGCGCACCATCCTCGCGCTGCTCCTGCTCACTCCGGGACGCGTCGTATCCGTCGACACGATGGTCGAGACCGTCTGGAACAACAATCCGCCGACCACGGCACGCACCCAGGTGGCCATCTGCGTCGCGGCCCTCCGCAAGATCTTCAAGGCCGCCGGGATCACCGAGGACGTCATCGTCACCGCCCACCCCGGCTATCTGCTCAAGACCGAGGGACACCGGGTCGACTCCGTCGAGTTCTCCCGACTGGTCCAGTCGGCCGAGCAGCACGCCAGGGACGGCCGCCTCCAGGAAGCCGCCCACCACTACGCCCAGGCGCTGGCCCTCTGGCGCGGAACCGCCTTCGCCGGAGTCGGCGGCCAGGTCATCGACGACGAGATCGAACGCCTGGAGGAGCACCGGCTCAACGCCTACGACGACTCCACCCTGGTCCACCTCGACCTCGGGCAGCACCAGGAACTCATCCCCGAACTGGCCGCGATGGTCCGCGAACACCCGCTGCGCGAACGCATCCGCCACCACCTGATGCTCGCCCAGTACCGGTCCGGCCGGCGGGCCGACGCGATGGAGTCCTTCCGGGACGCGCGCCGCCAGCTCATCGACGAACTCGGCATCGAGCCCGGCCCCGACCTCCAGGAACTGCACGACGCGATCCTCCGCGACGACCCCTCGCTGGCCGCCGTGGCCCACCCCGCCGAGCCCGCGCCGGCCGCACCGGTCTACGCGGTGCCGTCGGAACTGCCGCCGGACATCCCCGGGTTCACCGGTCGGGAGGAGGAACTGCGCGCCCTGGACGCCCTGGTGGCGGGTGCCGAGGAGGACCGTTCCTCGACCATCGGGGTGATCACCGGGGCGGCCGGGGTCGGCAAGAGCGGCCTCGCCACCCGCTGGGCCTTCCGCAACGCGGAGCACTTCCCCGACGGACAGCTCTTCGTGGACCTGCGGGGCTACGACCAGCACCACGACCCGAGCAAGACCCACGAGGTGCTCAGCCGCTTCCTCCGCTCGCTCGGAGTGCCGGCCGAACAGGTCCCCGCCGAGCTGGAGGAGCGGATCTCGCTCTACCGCAGCCTGCTCGCCGACCGGCGGGTGCTGATCATCCTCGACAACGCGCGCAGCTACACCCAGGTCCGCCCGCTGCTGCCCGGCAGCGGACGCTGCGGGGTCCTGGTCACCAGCCGCGACCAGCTGGAGCAGCTGGTGGCCTGGCCTTCCCAGGCCCGCATCCACCTCGGTGTGCTGTCCGAGGAGGAAGCCGTCCGGCTGCTCACCACGATCGTCGGGGAGCGCCGCATCGGACCGGCCCGCGCCGACGCCGTCCGCCTGGTCGAGCTGTGCGAACGGCTCCCGCTGGCCCTGCGCATCGCTGCCGCCCGGCTGGCGTCGAAGCCGCACTGGCCGGTGAAGTTCCTGGTGTCCCGGCTCAGCGACGAGCGCCGCCGGCTGGACGAGCTCAGCCAGGGCGAATCGCAGATCCGGGCCAGTTTCGCGCTCAGCCACCGCTACCTCCCCGAGGAGTCGGCCCGGCTGTTCCGCCGGCTCGGCCTCCTCGACGTACCGGACTTCACCGCCTGGGTCGCGGCGGCCCTGCTCAACAACGAGGTGCTCGACGCGGAACGGCTCATCGAGAACCTCGTGGACGCCCAGTTCCTCGAAGTGGTGACCATGGACGCCACCGGCCAGCTCCGCTACCGCTTCAACGGCCTGCTCCGCCTGTACGCCGCCGAGTGCGCCCAGCGGGACGAGCCGGAACCCGAGCGGCTGGCGGCCACCACCCGGTTCCTCCGCACCCTGCTGACCCTCGCGGAGGACGCCGTCCGGCTGGTGGACCCGCACACCACCGTCAGCCACAGCCAGGTCCGGCGGCGGCGCGTCGACTCCTCGCTGACGGAGGAGCTCCTGGTGTCCCCCCTGGAGTGGTACGAGGCGGAGCGGCCCGGGCTGGTCGCATCGGTCCGGCAGGCGGCCAGGATGGACCTGTCCGAGATCGCCTGGGACCTGACCGTCTCCTCGGCGAGCTTCTTCTCGATGCGCAACTACAAGGACGACTGGCGCACCTGCTGCGAGACGGCACTGCGGGCCGCACGCGACATGGGCGACCTGCTCGGCCAGGCGGCGATGCGCTACAACCTGGGAACCCTGGAGATGGCGGGCAGCCTGGACACGGCCGCCCCGCACTTCGAGCAGGCCCTGCGGCTGTACCAGGAGGTGGAGGACCGCAACGGCCGGGCGATGACCCTGCGCTGCCTCTCCATGATCGACCGCATGCGCGGCGAGCTGGAGCGCGCGGCCGCCCGGTGCGCCGAGGCCCTGCCCATCTTCCGCGAGCTCGACGACCGGCTGGGCGAGGCCCACACCCTGAACAACATGGCCCAGATCGAGCTGGAGCTGGGGCAGCTCGACTCGGCGATGCGCTACGCCCGGGAGGCCATCCAGGTCGAGACCGCCACCGGCGGGGACAACACCCGCATCATGGCGCAGTCGCTCAACCGGCTCGGCCGGGTCCAACTGGCCCTGGGGCAGCTGGCGGAGGCCGAGGACTCCTTCCTGCGCACCGTCCGGATCGTGAAGGAGCACTCGGACGTGGTCGGCCTGGCCCATGCCCTGGTCGGCCTCGGCGAGGCCCGGCTGGGCCGGGGCGCCCTGGATACCGCCGAGACCACGCTGACGGACGCCTGGGACATGGCCGAGGAGATCCGGAGCCCCGTGGTCGCCGGGCAGAGCAGCCTGGCCCTGGCCCGGGTGGCGCAGCTGCGGGGCCGGGCGGAGGAGGCCCGCGGGCACCTGCTGGCCGCCCGGCGGAAGTTCGAGGAGGTCGGCGCCCCCGTCTGGCTCCAGCGGACCGAGGAGGCCCTGGGCGCGCTCGTCGACTGAACCGGAGCGGCCCGCGCGAAGGTGCCCCGGCCCTGGAGTGATCCAGGGCCGGGGCACCTTTTCGCGGGTACCGGGCCGGTACGGGGCGGGGGTCAGCCGAAGAGTTCGGCCAGCGCCTCCATGTCGATCGGGACCGGCGGGAGGCGGAAGCCGGCCGGGGGTTCGAGGCCCAGCAGGTTGCGGACCAGGAAGTCCCAGCGGCGCTGGTTCACCAGGTGCTCGTAGCCGAAGTAGATGTGGTCGGAGCCGGGCAGCAGGAACAGCTCCACGTCCTTGCCGTGCCGGATCAGCCGCTCCGCCAGCCGCAGCGACAGCTGCGGGGAGACCCGGTCGTCCAGTCCGCCGTGCACCAGCAGCAGCTTGCCGGCCAGCCGGTCGGCGAGTTCCGCGTTGGAGGCGGCCGTGTAGTCGGCCTCGCCGACGGGGCCGTGGTAGGCCTCGCCGAGGCCCGCCTCCAGCAGCCGGAAGTCGTGCATCCCGGACTCGGCCACGCCCACCTTGAACAGTTCCGGGTACCGGAGCATGGCCCGGGCGGCCGCGTAGCCGCCGGAGGACATGCCGGTGACCCCGACCCGGTCCAGGTCCATCCAGGGGCGGGTGGCGGCCAGTTCGCGGATCGCCGCCACATGGTCGGGCAGTCCGGTGGCGTCGCCGAGGTTGCCGTAGCTGGCGTCGTGGAAGGCCTTGTCGCGGCCGGGGGAGCCCTGGCCGTCCACGGCCAGCACCACGAAGCCCAGGGCGGCGAGCACCTCGGCGTCGTAGCCGTAGTAGCCCGGGTCGAAGGCGGGGCTGACGCGCGGGGCGGTCGGCAGGCCGTACGGGGTGTCGACGACCGGGTAGCTGCCCGCCGGGTCGAAGCCGTGCGGCTTGTACAGCAGTCCGTGGATCTCGGTGGTGCCGTCGGCGGAGGTGACGGTGAACGGCTCGGGGGCGGTCCAGCCGGCCGCCTCCAGCCCGCTGATGTCGGCGCGCTCCAGTTCCACCAGGACCCGGCCGTCCCAGTCCCGGACGGTGGTCACCGGCGGGATGCCGGGGGTGGAGGCGGAGTCGACGAAGCAGCCCGCGTCCGGGGCGACGGTCACGGCGTGGTCGAGGTCGTCCCCGGTGAGCCGGGTGAAGCCGGTGCCGTCCAGGCCGACCCGGCAGACGGTGCGCCGGTAGGGGTTCTCGGCGACCAGCCCGGAGGCGGTGAAGTAGAGCAGCCGCCGTTCCTCGTCCACGTGCAGGATCTCCTGCACGCCCCAGGAGCCGGAGGTGACCCGCACCGGTTCGGCGGCCTCCGGGCCCGTCCCGTAGAGGTAGAGGTGGCCCCAGCCGTCCCGCTGTGAGTACCAGAGCACCTCGCGGCCGCCGGCCAGCACCCGCACCAGCGGCTGCTGGAGCTGCTGCTGGGCCGGGTCCACCCGGGTCGCGCCGGTCTCGGTGACCAGGGCGGTGACCTCCCCGGAGACCGGGTCCAGGCGGTACAGGCCCAGGGTGCGGGCGTCCCGGGTGCGGTTCAGGTAGTAGACGGCCGACCCGTCCTCGGCCCACCAGGCCCACTTCTGGAAGATCGGCGACATCATCGACATGGGGACCGGGTCCCCCTGCGCCACCGTGGAGGTCCCGGAGGCGAGGTCGAACACCACGAACTCGGCGAGCGGGACGTTCTCGTCGCCGGGCACCGCGAACCGGGGGGAGAGCAGGCCCGGTTCGCCGCCGTCGGCCGGCAGGGTGTCGACCAGGTGGGTGCGCCGGACCCCGCGCTGGTCGGTGCGGTGGGTCAGCAGCCGGGCCGAGTCCGGGGACCAGGCCACGGCGGGCGGCAGGTGCGGCAGCCCGATCTTCCCCAGCAGGGTGGAGTACATGAGGTAGTCGGGGTTCGCCCCGTAGTCCAGGTCCTCGGTGCCGTCCGAGGTCAGCGCCCACTCCCGGGTGCCGTCCAGGGCCAGCGCGCGCAGATCGTGCCCGGCCCGGTGGACGGCGTGCTTGCGGTCCGGCGCGGGCACCGCGAGGGGGTTGCCGGGCGGGTCGCCCGCCGCCTTCTCGATCGCGTAGTGGTCCAGCCGGCAGCGCCAGTGCTCACCGAAGGCGTCGAACTCGACCGCGCCGGTGACCGGCTGTATCGCCGGGAACGGCAGGGCGGCGGCGTCCACTTCCTGCCCCGAGGCGGCGGACAGCGCGGCCGCCAGCCGTTCGTGGTCGAAGGCGGGGGCCCGGGTCCCGGTCGCCGGGTCGACGAGGACGAAACGCTTTCCCTCGGCGGTCCCGACCGTGTACCAGAAACGGGATCCGGCTTCAATCCAGCGGGGGGTGACTTTGTCACCGCGGACCAGTTCTTTCCGGTGGTGCCGCAGCAGCCGCTCCGCCGTCTGATAGGCCCGCACGTCGAGTTCGGTCGAATCCATCGGGAGTGTGCCCTTCCTTCGAAAGTGGTGGTGCAGCGCAGGTTCCTTACCGGGGCAGGCCTCATGATGGCCAGCCCGCCGCGTCCTGTCGACAGGACGGCGGGCCGGCCGGCCGGGTGCTGACAGGAGATATATAGAAGCTCCGTAGAACCGAATGTCACATTGGGCTGCCTTACTGAACGGCCGGAAGAACCGAGGTGTTTGGCGTGAGTGACCGGAGCCCCGAAAATGTCGTCATCGTCGGAGGCGGGATCGCGGGCTGGATGACCGCCGCCTATCTCAAGGCGGCATACGAGGACCGGATGTCCGTCACGCTGGTCGAATCAGGATCCGCATCAGGATCCGAATCGGGTTCAGGGTCAGGATCGGGGCCCCTCGGGGACGAGACCACTTTCAGTGATATCGGCCGGTACTTCGATTTCCTCGGACTGGCCGAGGACGAATGGATGCCCGCCTGCAACGCCGCCTACAAACTGGCGGTCCGGGTCCAGGACTGGAACCGCCCCGGCCAGCACTTCTACCACCCCTTCGAGCAGAACCGGTCGGCCGACGGACTCCCGCTCACCGAGTGGTGGCTGCACAACGGCCCCAGCGGCCGCTTCGACCGGGACTGCTTCGTCACCGCCTCGCTGTGCGACGCCGGCCGCAGCCCCCGGCACCTCGACGGCACCGGCGGGGACCTGCCCTACGCCTACCACCTCGACTCCGGGCTGCTCGCCCGGTTCCTGGCCGGCCACGCGGTCCGACGCGGGGTGCGCCGGACCACCGGGGAGATCGCCGAGGTCCGCTGGGACCACCACGGCCGGATCGAACGGCTGGTCACCCGGGACGGCGAGGAGCTCCCCGGGGACCTGTTCGTGGACTGCTCCGGCTTCCAGGGCCGTCTGATCAACCGGGAGTTCCGGGTCCCCTTCGTCTCCTACCAGGACGTCCTGCCCAACGACAGCGCCGTCTCGCTGCGCGTCCCGGCGGACATGCGGGCCCGCGGCATCGCCCCGTACACCACCGCCACCGCCCGCGGCGCCGGCTGGATCTGGACGATCCCGCTGGTCAACAGGCTGGGCACGGGCTACGTCTACGCCCGCGAGTACTGCTCCCCGCAGGAGGCGGAGCAGACCCTGCGGGCCTTCGTCGGCCCGGAGGCCGCCGGGGTGGAGGCCGTCCACACCAACCTCCGGGTGGGCCGCAGCCGGCACGCCTGGAAGGACAACTGCGTGGCGATCGGGGCGGCCGCCGGGTTCGTCGAGCCGCTCGCCTGCTCCGAGGCCTCCTTCGTGCACCACGCCCTCGCCGAGCTGGTCCGGCTGCTCCCCGGCGGGGTGCTGCCCGCGTCCGCCGAGGCCTACAACGCCTCGGTGTCCCGGGTGATGGACGAGGCCCGGGACTTCCTGGCCCTGCACTACCAGGGCGCCGCCCGGGAGGACTCGCAGTACTGGCGGGACACCAAGAGCCAGCCGCTGCCCCGGGGCCTGGCCCTGCGGATCGAGCACTGGCGGACCGGGGTGCCGGCCGCTTCCGCGCTCACCCCCGACTCCTACGCGGCGATCCTGCTGGGCGCCGGAGCCACCCCGCTGCGGCCCTCCGCGGCCCTGTCGGGGGCCGACGGGGAGGCCGCCCTCGACCGGTTCGCCGAGGTCCGGGACACCGCCCGGACCCTGGTCGACGCCCTCCCCAGCCAGTACGAGTACTTCGCGCGGCTCGGCGTCACCGTCTAGCCGTGCCGTCCGCCGGAGCCGGTGCCGGTGCCGCGTCAGGCCGGGCGGTGCAGCGCCGGATCGGCGGACAGGATGCCGCGGTGCACCTCGCGGAGCAGCGGGCCGGGCTCCAGGCCGAGATCGGCGGCCAGCATCCGGCGGCCGGTGTCGTAGAGCGCCAGTGCCTCGGCCTGCCGGTCGCAGCGGTACAGGGCGGTCATCAGCTGGGCCCGGAACCGCTCGTGCAGCGGGTTCCGGTCCACCAGCCGGGTCAGCTCGGGCAGCACCTCCCGGTGCAGGCCCACCACCAGGTCGGCCTCGACCCGCCCGGCCAGGGCCGAGATCCGGGCCTCCTCGATCGGCGGGCCCTCCGCTCCGGCCAGGTGCTCCGACACATCGGCGAGCACCGGCCCCCGCCACAGCCCGAGGGCCTCCCGCAGCAGCCCGGCCGCCCGGTCGAAGCGGCCGGCCGCCAGCTCCGACTGGCCCAGGTCCGCCAGCCGCCGGAATTCCGCGAGATCGAAGAAATCGTTCCCGGTCTCCATCAGATATCCGTGCGGACTACGGGTGATCACCGCACGCGGACCGAGTGTCCGGCGAATGCGCGAGACATAGGTGTAGAGCTGGGCGTTGAGCGTCCGCGGCGGATGCTCCCCCCAGAGGAATCGGCTGAGTTCCGCGTCCGAGACCAGGGAACCCTCGGCGATGAGCAGGGCCGCCAGAACCGTCCGCTGTTTGGGGCCGACGAGCGGAACGACGTCCCCGCCGTCCCGCACTTCCACGGGTCCCAGAATCCCGTACTCCATCGAAATGCCCTCGCGATCCGCAGTGATTTCCTCTGAGATAAGCGGGACGGGCCGGGCGCTGTCCACGCACCGCCCGGATCCGTCCCAGACCTTGTCGGGTCCGTCCTGTCGACAGGACACGGCCTTGACTCGACGGGCGGGGCCGCATGAGGGTGTGGGGCGTCGTGAGGGCCCGATAACCGGACTTGCACGGGCTGTTTCGCGCCAGGGGGGAGCGTTAGGGTTCATTCGGACAGCAATGCTGTCGATCTTCAGATCCGCGGAAATTTCGATGACGCCGTGCGCCGTGGTGTGTCCCGCGCCGGTATGCCGATCCGCCGTCTTCCCGTATTGAAACCTTCGCCGGAGCGAGGAGTAGCCAGCAGATGCTGCCGTTGGACAATCAGGAACTGGTCCCCGAAACCCCCTACATCTGGCGCGCGAAGCGCCCGGAAGCCACCCACCGGCTCATCTGCTTCCCGCACGCGGGCGCCGGGGCCGCCGCCTACGCCGAGTGGGCCGAGCTGCTCCCGCCCCAGATCGAGCTGGTCGCCATCCAGCTGCCGGGCCGTCAGAACCGCATCGCGGAGGACCCGTTCACCGAGGTCGGACCGCTGGTCAGGGTTCTCGGCCAGGCGCTCCGCCCGGTGTTCGACGGCCCGTACTCCTTCTTCGGGCACTCGGGCGGCGCCTCGCTCGCCCACGAGCTGACCAAGGCGCTGCGGGACCGCGGCGCCCGCGGCCCCGAGCAGCTGTTCCTGTCGGCCCAGCCGGCCCCGGGGGAGAGCGGGCTGCGGCAGCTGCACGACCTGTCCGACGAGGAGCTGGCCGCGGAGATCGTGGCACTCGGCGGCCTCGACCCGGAGATCGCCGAGGACGAGGACGTCATGGACTCCCTCCTCTTCACGCTCCGCGCGGACTTCGCGCTCTGGGAGCTCCACGAGCCGGTCGGGGACACCCCGCTGGACATTCCGATCACCGCGCTGACCGGCCGGTCCGACCCGCGCGCACCCCTGGAACACGTCGAGCGGTGGCGGGACTTCACCACCGCCTCCTTCGACACCGAGCTCTACGACGGCGGGCACTTCTACTTCCTGGAGTCCCCCGCCGAGGTGGTCTCGGTGATCGCCGCCAGGATCCTTCAGCCCGCGCTCAACGGGAGGACCGCATGACCGCCACCGACCAGCCCAACCAGTCCGGCCGGCCCAGCCAGTCCGGCCAGTCCGCCGGGGCCGCCGGGGCCGACGGGGCCGACGGGTTCGGGGAGGCCGCGCTCGCCGCGCTGACCGAAGCCGCCCGCTCCGTCCCCGGAGTCTTCGACGCGGTGGCGGTCGCCCGCAAGGTGCGCGCCACCGGCCCGGTCGCCCCCGCGGCCCCGGCCGCCGCCCCCGCCCCGGCCACCGCCCCCGCGGCCGCCCCCGCCGCGGAGGGGTCCGCCGCGGCCGAGCCGCTCCCGGACGGACCGCCCTCCGACCTCTACGGCGGCGACCTGCCGCTGGACCCCGGCACCCCGGCCACCCTCCAGGAGGCCCTGCGGGCCGCCGCCGAGCAGGCCCCGGACAAGGGCACCGTCTATCTGCGGGCCGGCGAGCCGGACGCCTTCCAGCCGTACGCCGAGCTGCTCGCCGAGGCCGAGCGGGCGCTCGCCGGGTTCCGGGCCGCCGGACTGCGCCCCGGTGACGCCGCCCTGTTCGTCTTCGACGACAACCGGGCCTATCTGACCGCCTTCTGGGCCTGTGTGCTGGGCGGGTTCGTGCCCACCCCGGTGGCCGTGGCCACCTCCTACGGCACCCCCAACGAGGTCAACCGCAAGCTGCTGGGCGCCTGGAACCTGCTGGACCGCCCGGTGCTGGTCACCGACGCGGCCACCGCGGGCGCGCTGGCCGGCGTACGCGAGCTCTGGGGCGAGCCGGACGTCCGGATCCTCACCACCGAGGAGCTCCTCGCCCACGAGCGGGACGGGGACTGGTTCCCGGCCACCCCCGACTCCCGGGTGCTGAACCTGCTGACCTCGGGCAGCACCGGCGTCCCCAAGTGCGTCCAGCACACCCATGCCACCGTCACCGCCCGCGAACTGGCCGTGATCGCGCACTGCGGGCTGACCGCCGACGACGTCAGCCTGATCTGGATGCCCTTCGACCACGTCACGGTGGCCTACTACAACGTCCGCGACGTGTTCCTGAAGGCGCAGCACGTCAACGCGAAGATCCACCACTTCCTCGCCGACCCGCTCCAGTGGCTGGACTGGATCGACCGCTACAAGGCCACCAACGTGTGGGCCCCCAACTTCGCGTTCGCGCTGGTCAACGAGCGGGCCGAGGAGATCGCCGCCGGCTCCTGGGACCTGTCCAGCCTCCGCGAGATCTCCAACGCGGGCGAACCGGTGGTCGCCGCCACCAGCCACCGCTTCCTGGAACTGCTGGCCCCGCACGGCCTGCCGGCCGACGCCATGGTCCCCTGCTGGGGCATGTCCGAGACCTGCTCCGGGGTCACCTACAGCCGGCAGTCCCGGCTGGACCGGGCGGCCGGCACGGTCGCCATCGACCCGGCCTCGCTCAGTGGCACCATCCGCCACCTCGACCCCGGCCACCAGGACGCCGTGGTGCTGTCCCGGGTCGGCCGCCCCATCCCCGGGGTGCGGATCCGGGTGGTCGACGACCGGGGCGCCGTCCTCCCCGAGGGGCGGATGGGCGAGCTGATCATCACCGGGCCGACCATCATGCGCGGCTACTTCGCCAACGAGGAGGCCAACCGGGAGTCCTATGACGACCAGGGCTGGTTCCGGACCGGCGACCTGGCCTTCGTCCGGGACGGCGAGGTGGTCATCGCGGGACGCAAGAAGGACCAGATCATCGTCCGCGGCATCAACTACATGGCGCACGAGCTGGAGAGCGTCGTCGAACGGGTCGACGGGGTGCGGGTCACCTTCTCCGCCGCCGTCGGCGTCCGCGAGCCCGGGGCCGGCTCCGACGACCTCGCGGTGTTCTACGTGCCCACCGGCTGGGACGCCGACACCCTGGCCCGCACCGGGGAGCAGGTCCGTGCCGTCCTGGTCCGCGAGGCCGGGGTCTCGCCCGACCTGATCGTGCCCGTCACCGAGGCCGAGTTCCCCAAGACCGGGAGCGGCAAGGTCCAGCGGGCCGCCCTGCTCACCGCCCTGCGCGCCGGGGCCTTCGAGGACCGGCTGGCCGCCGCCGACCCGGCCGCCGAGGAGGACGGCCCGGACACCTGGCTGTTCGGCCGCCAGTGGGTGCGGCTGCCCGAGGCCGCCGCCGTGGAGCCGGAGGAGGCCGGAGCGGCCGCCGGGGTGACCCTGGCGCTGGGCGCCGAGCAGGACCTGCGCTGGCTGGACCTGCGGGGCACCGTGGTCACCGGCCGCCGCGGCGGCCTCTACGCCGAGGACGGGCCCGACCGCTACCGCCTGCCGCTCGCCGACCGCCCCGCCCTGCGCCGGGTCCTCGCCGAGGCCACCGCCCGGCACGGGGAGCTCGGCACGGTGGTGCTGGCCCTGCCCATGCTGAGCCGCTCCGGGACCTCCGCGGCCCGACTGGACTCCGCCACCGAGGAGTTCACCGCCCTGCTGTCGGTCCTCGCCGACGGCGAGTTCGGCCGCCCGCTGCTGCTGGTCGTCACCCAGGGCGCGCTGTACGTCCAGCAGGGCGACACCGTCGACCTGGGCTCCTGCGCCCTGCCCGGCCTGATCCGCACCGCGACCGCCGAGGCCGCGCCGCTGCCGGTCCGGCAGATCGACGTCACCCCCTGCCCGGTGGACTGGCCGGCCGCGATCCGCGCCGAGCTCACCGACCGCACCCGGACCGGGGTGTTCGCCGCCCGCGACGGGCAGCGCCTGACGCCCAAGCTGGTCCCGGTGCCCGAGGAGGACACCGCCCCGGCCGGCGGCGGCTTCGTCCCCGGCGGCGTGTACCTGGTCACCGGCGGCCTCGGCGGGATCGCCCAGGACATCGCCGGCTATCTCGCGGCGGCCTTCGGGATCCGGCTGCTGCTGGTCGGGCGCTCGCCCGCCGAGGGCGAGCGGGCGGACCGGCTCGCCGACCTGTCCGCCTTCGGGCAGGTCGCGTACGAACAGCTCGACGTCGCCGACGCGGAGGCCCTGGAGCGGGCCGTCGCCGGGGCGGAGGCCCGCTGGGGCCGCCCGCTGGACGGGGTGCTGCACCTGGCGGCCGCCGACCCGACCGGGCAGTGGACCGAGCTGGAGAAGCACACCCTGGCCCACGAGACCCGGGCGACCTTCGACCTGCACTACGGTGCGAAGGTGGCCGGCACGCTGGCCCTCGCGACCGTCCTGGAGAGCCGCCCGAACGCCTCCCTGGTGCTGTTCGGATCCGTCAACGGCGAATTCGGCGGGCATTCCTTCGGCGCCTATTCCGCGGCGAACAGCTTCCTCACCGGATTCGCCGACCACTGGCGGCACGAACGCGGCCGCACCGTCCACTGCCTGGCCTGGAGCATGTGGTCCGGAGTCGGAATGAACAGGGCGCAGTCCGCGGCCGCCGCCGAACACCGCGGATTCCGCTCCATCGACCCCGACACCGGTCTGCGCCTCTTCCTGCACGCCGTTTCCACCGACCACCACTACCTGGTGGCGGGAATCGACCTGAAGAACCCGGCGATGGTGGACGAACTCGTCCCGCAGACGTTGCGGGTGAGTGAAATCCTGGTCGCCTACATATCCGACCTGGCACAACAGGACTCAGTTCGTGCCGCGATCGCGGAAAACGTGGGAAGCTTGGACGTGCCGGTGCGGATCGTCCCGGTGCCGCGCATCCCCCGGGACGTGTACGGCCAGGTGGACACCGCCCAGCTGCTGCACGACGCGGCCCCAGGCAAGCCGAACCGCGCCTACGCGCCGCCCGCGAACGAGCTGGAACGCAATCTCGCCCTGGTCTGGTCCGACGCCCTCGGCCGGCCCGAGATCGGACGCGACGACTCGTTCTTCGAACTCGGCGGGAATTCACTGCGGGCCACCCGCCTCCTGGCACTCGTGGACAACAAACTCGGATTCCGGGTGACCACCCAGGAGTTGTACGAGCTGCCGACCGTGGCGGGAATGGCCGCGGTCATCGAACGTCACACGACGGGCTGACTGACCCTCAGCCGTCACTAGTGGTGTCCTGCTGCCCCCATGCCACGTCTGCGCAGGACGACTGATCGAGGAGTAGACGCTAAATGATCCCCTTGTCCTTCGCCCAGCGGCGCCTGTGGTTCATCGACCGGTTCGAGGGGCCGTCGGCGACCTACAACGTTCCGTTCCTGCTGCGTCTGAACGGAACGCTCGATCAGGACGCGCTTTCCGCCGCCCTGCGTGACGTGGTCATCCGGCACGAAAGCCTGCGCACCGTCTTCGTCGTCGACGAGGACGGTGTGCCGGCCCAGCAGGTGGTCCCGGCCGACCGGCTGGACCTGGAGGTCCCGCTGGTCCTCGCCGGGCCCGGCGAGCTGGACGCGGTGATCGCCGAGGAGACCGTCCACCACTTCGACCTCGCCGCCGAGATCCCGGTCCGGGCCCGCCTGGTCCGGGCCTCCGCCGACGAGCACGTCCTCGTCCTGGTCATCCACCACATCGCGGCCGACGGCGAGTCGATGCTGCCGCTCTCCCGCGACCTGGCCGAGGCCTACACCGCCCGGGTGCACGGAGACACCCCCCACTGGGAGGAACTCCCGGTCCAGTACGGGGAGTACACCCTCTGGCAGCGCGAGATGCTCGGCGCCGAGAGCGACCCCGACAGCGTCATATCCGCCCAGCTGGCCTACTGGCGGGAGGAACTGGCCGGCGCCCCCGAGCAGCTGCGGCTGCCCCTGGACCGGCCCCGCCCCGCGATGATCAGCCACCGCGGCGACATGGTCGACTTCCCCGTCGGCGCCGAGCTGGTCGCCGCCGCCGAGGCGCTGGCCGCCAAGCACGGCGCGAGCACCCCGATGGTGATGCAGGCCGCCCTCGCCGTCCTGCTCCACCACCTGGGCGCCGGCGAGGACATCCCGCTCGGCGCCACCATCGCCGGCCGGGTGGACGAGGCCCTCCTCGACCTGGTCGGCTTCTTCGTCAACACCTGGGTGCTGCGCACCGACCTGTCCGGCGCCCCCTCCTTCGACGAGGTCCTGGAGCGGGTCCGGGACAAGGCCCTCGCCGCCTACGACAACCAGGACGCCCCCTTCGAGCGGCTGGTGGAGGTCCTCAACCCGGAGCGCTCCACCGCCTACAACCCGCTGTTCCAGGTCATGTTCACCTGGCAGAGCAACGACCGCCTGGTCCTGGACCTGCCGGGGGTGACCGGCGCGCTGGAGGCCGTCCCCACCCACACCGCCAAGTTCGACCTGGAGTTCAACTTCGCCGTGGACTCCGCGGACGACAGCATGCGCTGCGTCCTGGAGTACGCCACCGACCTGTTCGACCGCTCCACCGTGGAGAACATCGGCGCCCGGCTGCTGGCCGTCCTCCGCCAGGTCCTCGCCGACCCGGCCGCCCCGGTCTCCGCCGCCGACGTGCTGCTGCCCGGCGAACGCGAGCGGCTGGCCCGGTTCGCCGACACCGCCGCCTCCACCCCCAAGGTCACCGTCCCCGAGCTGTTCGAGGCGCAGGCCGCCATGGACCCGGACGCGGTCGCCGTGGTCTTCGGCACGGACACCCTCACCTATCGCGAGCTGGACGAGCGCGCGAACCGGCTGGCCCGCGGCCTCCTGGAGCGCGGGGTGCGCCCGGAGACCCTGGTCGGGCTGGCGCTGCCGCGCTCCGCCGACCTGGTCGTCGCCATGCTCGGCATCATGAAGTCCGGTGCCGCCTACCTGCCGGTCGACCCGCGTTTCCCCAGCCGCCGGCTCAGCCAGGTGCTGTCCCAGGCCGCCCCGGTGCTGCTGCTCACCGACTCCGCCACCGTCACCGGACTGCCCGAGCACCAGGCGCCCGTACTGCTCCTGGAGGACCTGTCCCTGGACGGCGGCGACGGCGGCGACGGCTCCCGGGCCACCGTCCCGCTGGACCCGCAGAACCTGGCGTACGTGATGTACACCTCGGGCTCCACCGGCACCCCCAAGGGCGTGGCGATCACCCACCACGGGGTGGTCAACGGGGTGATGCGGCTGGCGGCCGTCGTCGGCTTCGGCCCCGGTTCCCGGATGCTGGCCAGCACCTCCATCAACTTCGACGTCTCCGTCTTCGAGATCATCACCGCGCTCACCTCCGGCGGCAGCGTCGAGGTGGTCCGCGACGTCCTGGAGCTCGCCGAGCGCGACAGCTGGTCCGGCAGCGTCATCAGCTCCGTGCCCTCCGTCTTCGCCGAGGTCCTCGACCAGATCGCCGGCCGCACCGAGGTGGAGACGCTGGTGTTCGCCGGCGAGGCCCTCCCCGCCTCGCTGATCGCCCGCGCCCGGGAGGCCTTCCCCGGGGTCAGGGTGGTCAACAGCTACGGCCAGACCGAGTCCTTCTACGCCGGCACCTTCACGGTGGACGGCTCCGACGACTGGGACCCGGCCGGCAGCGTGCCCATCGGCGACCCGCTCGGCAACATGCGCGCCTACGTCCTGGGCGCCGGCCTGACCCCCGTCCCGCCCGGTGTGGTGGGCGAGCTCTATGTCTCCGGCGTGGTCGGCCGCGGCTACCACGACCGCCCCGCGCTCACCGCGGAGCGGTTCGTCGCCGACCCGTTCGGCCCGGCCGGCTCCCGCATGTACCGCACCGGGGACCTGGCCCGCTGGAACGCCGACGGCCGGCTGGAGTACGCCGGCCGGGGCGACTCCCAGGTCAAGATCCGCGGCCTGCGGATCGAGCCCGGCGAGATCGAGGCCGCGCTGACCGCGCACCCCGGCGTCTCCCAGGCCGTGGTCACCGTCCACGAGCGCGGCGGCGCCAAGCAGCTCGTCGGCTACGTGGTCCCGGTCGGCGTCCTCGCCGGCACCGGCGAGGGCACGGCCGTCGACAGCATCGGCGACCTGCACGTGGACCTCACCGCCGGCGTCTCCATGGCCGAGCTCCGCAAGTTCGTCTCCGCCCGGCTGCCCGAGTACATGGTCCCGTCCGCCTTCGTGGTCCTGGACCGGCTGCCGCTCGCCCCCAACGGCAAGCTCGACCGCAACGCCCTGCCCGCGCCGGTCTTCAAGGGGGAGGCCTACCGGGGTCCGTCCAACGAGACGGAGACCGTGCTGGCCGCCGTGTTCGCCGAGGTCCTGGGCGTGGACCGGGTCGGGGTGGACGACGACTTCTTCGCCATCGGCGGGGACAGCATCCGTTCCATCCAGGTGGTCTCCCGCTCCCGGGCCCGCGGGGTCGAGGTCAGCCCCCGCGAGGTCTTCCAGTCCCGCACCGTGGCCGAGCTGGCCCTGATCGCGGCCGACCGGATCGGTGCGGCCGTGGTCCTGGAGGAACTGGAGGGCGGCGGCACCGGCTTCATGCCGCTGCTGCCGGTGGCCCGCTATCTGATGGAACTCGGCGGCGGATTCGACCGGTTCACCATGTCCACGGTCGCCGACCTGCCGGCCGGCATCGACGAGGCCGGACTGACCGCCACCCTGGCCGCCGTCTGGGACCGGCACGACCTGCTCCGCTCCACCCTGGTGGACGGCGGACTGGAGGTCGCCGCCCCCGGCACCCTCGACCCGGAACCGCTGCTCACCCGGGTGGAATGGCACGGCGACTGGGACGAGGCCTGGTACGAGCGCGCCACCGCCGAACTCGACGCCGCCACCGGCCGCCTCGACCCGCACACCGGGGTGATGGCCCAGTTCGTCTGGTTCGACGCCGGACAGGGCGCCGGCCGCCTCCTCATCAGCCTCCACCACCTGGTCGTGGACGGGGTGTCCTGGCGCATCCTGCTCCCCGACCTCGCCGAGGCCTGGGGCGCCGTCCGCGAGGGCCGCACCCCCGAACTCCCCGCCGTCGGCACCTCGGTGCGCCGCTGGACCAAGGCCCTCACCGACGAGGCCGCCAGCCCCTCCCGCACCGCCGAACTCGCCCTGTGGAAGTCCCAGGTCGAAGGGCCGGACCCGCTGCTCGGCTCCCGCGACGTGGACCCCGCCGTCGACGTCATCTCCACCGTCGACTACGTCTGGGTCAAGCTCCCCGCCAGCGTCACCTCCGCCCTGATCGCCGAGGTCCCGGCCGCCTTCCGCGGCGGGGTCAACGACGGACTGCTCAGCGCCCTGGCGCTGGCCGTCGCCCAGTGGCGCCGCGGCCGCGGCATCGAGGAGTCCTCGCTGCTCGTCAAGCTGGAGGGCCACGGCCGCGAGGAGGGCGCCGTCCCCGGCGCCGACCTGACCCGCACCATCGGCTGGTTCACCAGCATGTTCCCGGTCCGCCTCGACACCGGCATCGCCGACCCCGACACCCTGGCCGAGGCCCTCGCCGGCGGCCCCGCCACCGGCCGGGTCCTCAAGGCCGTCAAGGAACAGCTGCTCCGCATCCCCGACAAGGGCCTCGGCTACGGCCTGCTCCGCTACCTCAACGAGGACACCGCCGCCGAACTCGCCGCGCACCCCACCGGCCAGATCGCCTTCAACTACCTCGGCGTCTTCAACTCCGCCGTCTCCGAGGAGCTCCGCGCCCTCGGCTGGACCCAGGCCCCCGGCACCAACGAGCTGATCGCCGTCCCCGACGCCGACATGCCCGTGATGTCCACCCTGGAGATCAACGCCCTGGTCACCGAGTCCGGGCAGCTCACCGCCCGCTTCGGCTTCCCCACCGGCATCCTGGACCGCACCGCGGTCGAGGAGCTCGCCGAGCTCTGGCAGACCGCCCTGGAAGGCGTGGTCCGGCACACGGCCCGCCCCGACGCCGGCGGCCTCACCCCCTCCGACGTCCCGCTGGTCGCCGTCCGCCAGCACGAACTGGAGCGCTGGGAGGCCCGCTACCCCTCGCTCGCCGACGTCTGGCCGCTCACCCCGCTGCAGAACGGACTCCTCTTCGAGTCCATGCTCTCGGACGCCACCTACGACGCCTACCAGATGCAGTTCGCCTACCACCTGTCCGGACCGGTCGACCCGGCCCGGATGCGGGCCGCCGGACAGGCCCTCCTCGACCGGTACGCCAACCTGCGCACCGCCTTCGTCTCCGACGACGCCGGCGACCTGGTCCAGCTGGTCCTCGACGAGGTCGAACTGCCCTGGCGGCACCTCGACATGACCGGCCGGGACGAGTCCGCGTTCCAGGAGTTCCTGGCCGAGGACCGCAACACCCGCTTCGACCCGGTCGCCCCGCCGCTGCTCCGGATCACCCTGGTCAGCCGCGGCCCGGACCGCTCCGCTCTGGTCTTCACCGCCCACCACGTGCTGTTCGACGGCTGGTCGGTGCCCTGGCTGATGCAGGACCTGCTGCGCCTGTACGGTTCGGCCGGCGACCCCTCCGGCCTGCCCCGGGTCCGCGGCTTCCGCGAGTTCCTGTCCTGGCTGGCCGAGCAGGACGCCGACGCGGCCGCCCGCGCCTGGTCCCAGGAGCTCGACGGGTTCGACGAGCCCACCCTGCTGGTCCCCGACAAGGGCGCCGACACCCGCACCGACGACGTCGGCCATGTCGAGGTCCCGCTGTCCGCCGAGCTCTCCCTCGGCCTGTCCGCCACCGCCGCCGACCTCGGCGTCACCCTGAACACCCTGGTCCAGGGCGCCTGGGCGGTCCTGCTGGGCCAGCTCACCGGCCGCCCCGACGTGGTCTTCGGCGCCACCGTCTCCGGCCGCCCGCCGGCCGTCCCGGACGTGGAGTCCATGGTCGGCCTGTTCATCAACACACTGCCGGTCCGGGTGCCCGCCGCCCCCGGCGACACCTTCGCCGAACTGCTGCACGCCCTCCAGAACCGGCAGGGCGCACTCCTGGACCACCACCACTACGGGCTCACCGAGATCTACCGGGCCGCCGGCACCAGCACCCTCTTCGACACCATCGTGGTCTTCGAGTCCTACCCGGTGGACCATGTCGGCCTCAGCGAGGCCAACGCCTCCTCCGGGGTGGCCATCACCGGCATCACCCCCTTCAGCGGCACCCACTACCCGCTGACCGTCATGGCCGACGCCGACCCCAACCTCCAGCTGTCCCTCCAGTACCAGCGGGGCGTCCTGGACCGGGCCGCCGTCGACACCCTCGCGGAACGCTTCGAACGGGTCCTCGCCCAGCTCGTCGCCACCCCGCACATGCCGGTCGGCGCGGTGGACGTGCTCGCCCCCGCCGAGCGGGAGCAGATCCTGCACGGCTTCGGCGACACCACCGTCCCGGTCCCCGACACCACCGTCCCCGCGCTGTTCGCCGCCCGCGCGGCGGCCACCCCCGACGCGCCCGCCGTGGTCCACGAGGGCCGGACGCTGACCTACCGGGAACTCGACGAGCGCTCCGACCGCATCGCCCGCGCCCTGGCCGGCCGCGGAGTGGGCGCCGAAGCGGTGGTCGCCGTGGCCCTGCCCCGCACCCCCGACCTGGTCGCCGCCCTGCTCGGGGTCCTGAAGTCCGGCGCCGGGTACGTCCCCGTCGACCCCGAATACCCCAGCCGCCGACTGGAGTTCATCCTGGCCGACGCCGCGCCCTCGGTGATCCTCACCGAGCCGGCCGCCGAAGGGGTCCTGCCGCCCACCGGCATCCCCCGACTGCACCTCGCCGACCTCGCCGACCTCGCGGACCTCGACGACCTCGCGGGGGAGTCCGGGACCGCCGTCACCGCACCGCACCCGGACAACCTGGCGTACGTGATGTACACCTCCGGCTCCACCGGCACCCCCAAGGGCGTGGCCGTCACCCACCGGAACATCGCCAACGCCCTGCCCGGGCTGCTCGACGCCCTCGGCACCGGACCCGCCCCCCGGATCCTCGCCGGCGCCTCCGTCAACTTCGACGTGTCGGTGTTCGAGATCTTCACCGCGCTGAGCTCCGGCGGCAGCGTGGAACTGGTCCGCGACGTCCTCGCCCTCGCCGAACGCGAGGAGTGGGCCGCCGACGTCATCAGCTCGGTGCCCTCCGCGTTCGCCGAACTCCTCGACGACCTCCCCGGCCGGATCAGCCCCCGCGCCCTGGTCTTCGCCGGCGAGGGCCTGCCCGCCGCCCTGGTGGCCCGCGCCCGCGCGGCGTTCCCCGGGGTCCGCGTGGTCAACGGCTACGGCCAGACCGAGTCCTTCTACGCCACCGCCTTCTCGCTCGGCGCAGAGGAGGACTGGACCGGCGGCGCCGCCGCCCCGATCGGCACCCCCCTGGGCAACGTCCGCGCGTACGTCCTGGGCGCCGGCCTGACCCCGGTCCCGCCGGGCGTCACGGGAGAGCTCTACGTCGCGGGCGCCTCCCTGGGCCGCGGCTACCGCGGCCGGTCCGCCCTCACCGCCGAACGCTTCGTCCCCGACCCGTACGGCCCGGCCGGCTCCCGCATGTACCGCACCGGGGACCTGGCCCGCCGGACCGCCGACGGCACCCTGGAGTACGTGGGCCGCGGCGACGGCCAGGTCAAGATCCGTGGAGTCCGGGTGGAACCGGCCGAGGTCGAGGCGGTCCTCACCGACCACCCCCTGGTCGGCCAGGCCCTCGTGGTGGCCCGCGAGAGCCAGGTCAAGCCCGGCGCCACCCCCTCGAAGTACCTCGCCGCCTATCTGGTCCCGGCCGGCACCGAAGCCCCCGAGGACCTGCGCGGATACACCTCCGCCCGGCTCCCCGACCACCTGGTGCCCTCCGCGTTCGTCACCCTCGACCGGTTCCCGCTGCTGCCCAACGGCAAGGTGGACCGGGCCGCGCTGCCCGAACCGGAGTTTACCGGAGTCGCCTACCGGGCCCCCCGCAACCACGACGAGGAGGTCCTGTGCCGGCTGTTCGCCGAGGTCCTCGGCGTCGACCGGATCGGCATCGACGACGACTTCTTCGCCCGCAACGGCCACTCGCTGCTCGCCACCCGCCTGGTCAACCGGATCCGCGCCGTGCTCGGCGCCGAGGTCCGCGTCCGGCTGGTGTTCGACGCCCCCACCGTCGCCGAACTCGGCCGCCACCTCACCGCCGGCGGCCCCGCCCGCCCGCCGCTGCGCCGGGCCGAGTCCCGCCCCGAACGGATCCCGCTCTCCTACGCCCAGCGCCGGCTGTGGTTCGTGGACCGCTTCGAAGGCCCCTCCGCCACCTACAACCACTCCTTCGTGCTGCGGCTGGCCGGCGTGCTCAACCCGGAGGCCCTGCGGGCCGCCGTACGCGACCTCGTCGCCCGGCACGAGACCCTGCGCACCCTGATGGCCGAGGACGCCGACGGCCACCCCCACCAGCGGGTGGTGCCCACCGCCGAGGTGTCCCTGGACATCCCGCTGGTCGACGTCCGCCCCACCGGGGTCGCCGAGGCCGTCGCCGAGGTCCTGGAGGACCCCTTCGACATGGCCACCCAGATCCCCGTCCGGGCCGCCCTGGTGCGCTCCGGGGCCGAGGAGCACCGGCTGGTCCTGGTCATCCACCACATTGCCGTGGACGGCGAGTCGATGGCCCCGCTCGCCCGCGACCTGGGCGCCGCCTACGCCGCCCGGCTGGACGGCCACGCCCCCGACTGGCCCGAACTCCCCGTCCAGTACGTGGACTACACGCTGTGGCAGCGCGAGCTCCTCGGCGAGGCCGAGGACCCGGACAGCCTGCTCAGCGCCCAGGCCGGCTACTGGCGGGAGGAGCTCGCCGGAGTCCCGCAGCCGCTCCCGCTGCCCACCGACCGGCCCCGCCCGCCGTCCCCCAGCCACCGCGGCGAGGTCGTCGAGTTCGGCCTCGACCCGGAGCTGTCGGCCGCCGTCGAGGAACTCGCCCGCACCCACTCCGCGACCGCCTCCATGGTCCTGCAGTCCGCCCTGTCGGTCCTCCTCGGCCGGCTCGGCAGCGGCGACGACATCACCATGGGCTCGCCGATCGCCAACCGCACCGACGCCGAACTCGCCGACCTCGTCGGCTTCTTCGTCAACACCTGGGTGCTGCGCGCCGACCTGTCCGGCAACCCCTCCTTCGAGGAGGTCCTCCAGCAGGTCCGCGGCAAGGCCCTCACCGCCTACGACAACCAGGAAGCCCCCTTCGAGCGGCTGGTGGAGATCCTCAACCCGGAGCGCTCCACCGCCTACCACCCGCTGTTCCAGGTGATGTTCGCGTGGCAGAACATCACCCGGGAGGACTTCGCGATGCGCGGCCTGGCCGTCACCTGGGAGCCCTCCTTCACCGAGACGGCGAAGTTCGACCTCTTCTTCAACATGGGGGACATCCCCGGCGTCGGAGTCATCGGCTACCTGGAGTACGCCAAGGACCTGTTCGACCGCTCCACCATCGTCAAGCTCGCCGACCGCTTCACCGCCGTGGTCCGCCAGCTGGTCACCGACCCGGCCCGCCGGATCGCCTCGGTGGACGTCCTGGTGGACGGCGAGGCCGAACTCCTCGCCGGCTACTCCGCCCCCGCCCTGCCCGCCGCCCCCACCGCGCCGGCCACCCTCACCGCACTGTTCGAGCAGCGGGCCGCGGAAACCCCCGACGCCACCGCCGTGGTCTTCGGCGAGCAGACCCTCAGCTACCGGGAGCTGGACCTGCGGGCCGCCCGGATCGCCCGCGCCCTGCGGGACCGCGGGATCCGCACCGAGTCCGTGGTGGGCCTGGCCCTCTCCCGGTCCGCGGACCTGGTCGCCGCCATGCTCGGCATCCTCAAGTCCGGCGCCGCCTACCTGCCCATCGACCCGCGCTTCCCCAGCGCCCGGCTCTCCCTGATGCTCGACCAGGCCGCCCCCGAACTGCTCCTCCTCGACGAGGAGGCCGCCCGGGTCCTGCCCGAGCACCCGGCACCGCGCCTGTTCCTCACCGAACTCGACCTGACAGGCGACCTGACAGGGTCCGGCCCGGCCGCTGTGGCCGGCGCCCCGCACCCCGACAACCTGGCGTACGTGATGTACACCTCCGGATCCACCGGCGTCCCCAAGGGCGTCGCGGTGACCCACGGCAACGTGACCAGCGCCCTGCCGGGCCTGGCCGCCGCCCTGGGCACCGGTCCGGACGCCCGCATCCTGGCCGGCACCTCCGTCAACTTCGACGTCTCCGTCTTCGAGATCTTCACCGCGCTCACCTCCGGCGGCAGCGTCGAGGTGGTCCGCGACGTCCTGGAGCTCGGCGAGCGCGACAGCTGGTCCGGCGGGGTCATCAGCTCCGTGCCCTCCGTCTTCGCCGAACTCGTCGACCAGATCGCCGGCCGCACCGAGGTCCAGACGCTGGTGTTCGCCGGCGAGGCCCTCCCGGCCTCCCTGGTCGACCGCGCCCGGGAGGCCTTCCCCGGGGTCCGCGTGGTCAACGGCTACGGCCAGACCGAGTCCTTCTACGCCACCACCCACGCCCTGCCCGCCGACCGGCCCCGGGAGGGCACCGCCGGCGCCCCCATCGGCGCACCCCTGGCGGGCGTCCGCGCCTACGTCCTGGGCGACGGCCTGGCCCCCGTCCCGCCGGGGGTCCCCGGCGAGCTCTACGTCGCAGGCGCCACCGTGGGCCGCGGCTACCGGGGCAACCCCGCGCTCACCGCGGAGCGGTTCGTCGCCGACCCGTTCGGCCCGGCCGGCTCCCGCATGTACCGCACCGGGGACCTGGCCCGCTGGAACGCCGACGGGGAGCTGGAGTACGTCGGCCGCGGCGACTCCCAGGTCAAGATCCGCGGCCTGCGGATCGAGCCCGGGGAGATCGAGGCCGCGCTCGGCGCCCACCCCGGGGTCGAGCAGGCCGCCGTCCTGGTCCGCACCGCCAAGGGCGACGCCAAGCAGCTCGTCGGCTACGTGGTCCCGGCCCGAGGCGCCGACGAGGACGCCCCGGCCAAGAAGAACAGCATGGACCTGACCGCCGGAGTCACGGTGCCGGAGCTCCGCAAGTTCGTCTCCGCCCGGCTGCCCGAGTACATGGTCCCGTCCGCCTTCGTGGTCCTGGACCGGCTGCCGCTGACCCCCAACGGCAAGCTCGACCGCAACGCCCTGCCCGACCCCGTCTTCAAGGGGGAGGCCTACCGGGGTCCGTCCAACGAGACGGAGACCGTGCTGGCCGCCGTGTTCGCCGAGGTCCTCGGGGTGGACCGGGTCGGGGTGGACGACGACTTCTTCGCCATCGGCGGGGACAGCATCCGCTCCATCCAGGTGGTCTCCCGCTCCCGGGCCCGCGGGGTCGAGGTCAGCCCCCGCGAGGTCTTCCAGTCCCGCACCGTGGCCGAGCTGGCCCTGATCGCGGCCGACCGGATCGGTGCGGCCGTGGTCCTGGAGGAACTGGAGGGCGGCGGCACCGGCTTCATGCCGCTGCTGCCGGTGGCCCGCTATCTGATGGAACTCGGCGGCGGATTCGACCGGTTCACCATGTCCACGGTCGCCGACCTGCCGGCCGGCATCGACGAGGCCGGACTGACCGCCACCCTGGCCGCCGTCTGGGACCGGCACGACCTGCTCCGCTCCACCCTGGTGGACGGCGGACTGGAGGTCGCCGCCCCCGGCACCGTCGACGTGTCCGCCCTGATCCACCGCATCGCCTGGGACGGCGCCTGGGACGAGGCCTGGCTGGCCCGCGCCACCGCCGAACTCGACACCGCCACCGGCCTGCTCGACCCGGCCGCCGGGACCATGGCCCGGTTCGTCTGGTTCGACGCGGGCACCGGCGCCGGCCGCCTCCTGGTGATCCTCCACCACCTGGTCGTGGACGGGGTGTCCTGGCGCATCCTGCTCCCCGACCTCGCCGAGGCCTGGGGCGCCGTCCGCGAGGGCCGCACCCCCGAACTCCCCGCCGTCGGCACCTCGGTGCGCCGCTGGACCAAGGCCCTCACCGACGAGGCCGCCAGCCCCTCCCGCACCGCCGAACTCGCCCTGTGGAAGTCCCAGGTCGAAGGGCCGGACCCGCTGCTCGGCTCCCGCGACATCGACCCCGCCGTCGACGTGGTCTCCACCGTCGAGCACGTCTGGCTCAAGGTCCCCGGCCATGTCACCGAAGCCCTGCTGACCGAGGTCCCGGCCGCCTTCCGCGGCGGGGTCAACGACGGACTGCTCAGCGCCCTGGCGCTGGCCGTCGCCCAGTGGCGCCGCGGCCGCGGCATCGAGGAGTCCTCGCTGCTCGTCAAGCTGGAGGGCCACGGCCGCGAGGAGGGCGCCGTCCCCGGCGCCGACCTCTCCCGCACCATCGGCTGGTTCACCAGCATGTTCCCGGTCCGCCTCGACACCGGCATCGCCGACCCCGACACCCTGGCCGAGGCCCTCGCCGGCGGCCCCGCCACCGGCCGGGTCCTCAAGGCCGTCAAGGAACAGCTGCTCCGCATCCCCGACAAGGGCCTCGGCTACAGCCTGCTCCGCTACCTCAACGAGGACACCGCCGAGCAGCTCCGCGACCACGGCACCGGCCAGATCGCCTTCAACTACCTCGGCCGGTTCTCCACCACCGACATGCCCGAGGAGCTCCGCGGCCTGGGCTGGACCCTTGCCCCCGGCAGCACCGAGCTGATCGCCGTCCCCGACGCCGACATGCCCGTGATGTCCACCCTGGAGATCAACGCGGCCGTCACCGACACCCCCGAGGGCCCCCAGCTCGGCGTCCGCTTCGGATTCCCCGCCGGAGTCCTCTCCCGCACCGAGGTCGAGGAACTCGCAGCCCTCTGGCGGACCGCCCTGGAAGGCCTGGCCCGGCACGCCGCCCAGCCGGGCGCCGGCGGCCTCACCCCCTCCGACGTCCCCCTCGTCTCCGTCCGGCAGAGCGAACTGGAGGCCTGGGAGCGCCGCCACCCGTCCCTCACCGACGTATGGCCGCTCACCCCGCTCCAGTCCGGCCTGCTCTTCGAGTCCCTGATGGCCGACTCCACCTACGACGCCTACCACGTCCAGGTGGTCTACGACCTGTCCGGACCGGTCGACCCGGCCCGGATGCGGGCCGCCGGCCAGGCCCTCCTCGACCGGTACGCCAACCTGCGCACCGCCTTCGTCTCCGACGCCGCCGGCAACCAGGTCGCCCTGGTCGTCGAGGAGGTCGCACTCCCCTGGGAGTTCACCGACCTCCGCGACCTCGCGGCCGCCCAGCGGGCCGAGGCCCTGGAGCGGTTCCTCGCCGCCGACCAGGCCGCCCGCTTCGACCCCACCCGCCCGCCGCTGCTCCGTCTCTCCCTGGCGCTCACCGGCGCCGAGGAGGCCGAGCTGGTCCTCACCTCGCACCACGCCCTCCTCGACGGCTGGTCGCTGAGCGTGCTGATGCAGGAGCTGCTGCGGCTCTACGGCTCCGCCGGCGACACCGCCGTCCTGCCCAGGGCCCGCAAGTACCGCGACTTCCTCGCCTGGATGACCGAGCAGGACGCCGCGGAGTCCGGCCGGGCCTGGGCCACCGAGCTCGCCGGGGTGGAGGAGCCCACCCTCATCGCCCCCGGCGCCGGCTCCGAGGTCGACCCGGAACGGGTCGGCCAGATCGAGATCCCGCTGTCCTCCGAGACCGCCCGCGAGCTGGTGCGCAGCGCCGCCGACCTCGGCGTCACCCTGAACACCCTGGTCCAGGGCACCTGGGCGGTCGTGCTGGGCGGCCTCACCGGCCGCCAGGACGTGGTGTTCGGCACCACCGTCTCCGGCCGCCCGCCGGCCGTGCCCGGCGTGGAGTCCATGGTCGGCCTGTTCATCAACACCCTCCCGGTGCGCGCCGAACTGTCCCCCTGGCACACCCTGCGCCAGGTCCTCACCGGCCTCCAGGACCGTCAGGGCCCGCTGATGGACCACCACCACGTCGGCCTCACCGAGATCACCCGCTCCACCGGACTGGGCACCCTCTTCGACACCGTGGTGGTCTTCGAGTCCTTCCCGATGGACCGGGACGGCCTCGCCGACACCTCCGCCAACGGCGGGATCGCGATCACCGGGGTCAGCACCGGCAACGGCACCCACTACCCGCTGGGCATCGCGGCCGCCGCCGACGACTCCCTGCACGTGGTCATGGAGTACCAGGAGGACCTGTTCGGGACGGCCGCCGCCGAAGGCATCGCGGCCCGCTTCGCCCGGGTGCTCAACCAGCTGGCCGCCGACCCCGACGTGCCCCTCGGCGCGCTCGACACCGTCCCGCCCGCCGAACGGGAGCGACTGCTCGCCGGGTTCAACGGCACCGCCTCGGTGACCGCCGACGGCACCGTCGCCGACCTCTTCGAACGGCAGGCCGCCCGCACCCCGGACGCCGTCGCCGTCCTCTTCGAGGAGGAGCGGATCACCTACCGGGAGCTCGACGAGCGGGCCGACCGGCTGGCCGGCGCCCTGCGCGCGGCGGGCGCCGGACCGGAGACCGTGGTGGCCGTGGCCACCCTCCGCTCCCCGGACCTGGTCACCGCCCTGCTCGGGGTCTCCAAGGCCGGCGGCACCTATCTGCCGGTGGACCACACCTACCCGGCCGAGCGGATCGCCTACATGATCCAGGACTCCGGGGCCCGGCTCGCCGTGGTCGACGAGGCCGCGGAGGCCGCTCTCGAAGGGGCCCTCGCGGAGCACGGCCTGCCCACCCTGAGGGTGGACGGGCCCGCCGTCGCCGCGGCCGCCCGGCCGGCCCCGGTCCGGCGCCACCAGACCCTCGACAGCGCCGCGTACGTCATCTACACCTCGGGCTCCACCGGCCGCCCCAAGGGCACCGTGGTCACCCACCGGGGCATCGCCTCGCTGGTCGCCGCCCACACCGAGCGGATGGCCGTCACCGCCGACAGCCGGATGCTCCAGCTGGTCTCGCCCAGCTTCGACGTGTCGGTCTGCGAGATGTTCACCGTGCTGCTCTCCGGAGCGGCCCTGGTGGTCGCCGACAAGGCGGAGCTGGCCCCCGGCCTGCCGCTGGCCGACACCGTCGACCGGCACCGGGTCACCCACATGATGCTGCCCCCGGCGATGCTGGCCGCCCTCCCCACCGACTCGCTGACCAGCGTGGTCTCCCTGCTGGTCGGCGGCGAGTCGCCGGCCCCCGAACTGGTCGCCGCCTGGGCCCCGGGCCGCCGGATGATGAACGTCTACGGTCCGACCGAGACCACCGTGTGCGCCACCATGGGCGCCCCGATGGCCGCCGGGGAGAAGGTCTTCCCGATCGGCACCCCCATCCACAACACCCGGGTGTACGTGCTGGACGCCGCGCTGGCGCCGGTCCCGGTGGGCGTGCCCGGCGAGCTGTACATCGCCGGCCCCGGCCTGGCCCGCGGCTACCTCGGCAAGCCGACGGTGACCGCCGAACGGTTCGTGGCCTGCCCGTTCGGCCGGCCCGGCGAGCGGATGTACCGGACCGGTGACGTGGTGGCCTGGACGGAGACCGGGGAACTGGTCTTCCACGGCCGCGCAGACGACCAGGTCAAGATCCGCGGGTTCCGCATCGAGCTCGGCGAGATCGAGGCCGCCCTGACCGCCCACCCCGGTGTGGACCGGGCCGTGGTCGTCGTGGACGACAAGCGCGGGGACCGCCGGCTGGTCGGCTACCTGGTGCCGGCCGCCGGGGAGTCCGACGGCGGAGCCGCGGGCACCCCGGTCGCGGCCGAACCGCTGCTCGCCGAGGTCCGGGCGCTGCTCCGGGACCGGCTGCCGGAGCACATGGTGCCCGCCGCCCTGGTGGTCATCGACGCGGTGCCGCTGACCCTGAGCGGAAAGCTGGACAAGCGGGCCCTGCCCGCCCCGGACTACGCCGGGGAGTCGGCCGGCCGCGCCCCGCGCACCCCGCGCGAGGAGATCCTCTGCGGTCTGTTCGCCGAGGTGCTGAAGCTGGACTCGGTCACCATCGACGACAGCTTCTTCGTCCGCGGCGGCCACTCGCTGCTGGCCTCCAAGCTGATCTCCCGGATCCGGGTGGTGCTGGGCGTCAACCTGCCGCTGCGGGCGGTGTTCGACTCCCCGACGGTGGCCGACCTGGCCGGCTATCTGGAGGCCGAGGGCTCGTCCGGCGGCACCGGGGACCCCTTCGGCCCGGTCCTCTCCATCAAGGGCGGAGAGGGGTCGGACGGTTCCACGCTCTGGTTCGTCCACCCGGGCGGCGGAATATGCTGGCCCTATCTGGGATTCGCCGGACGCCTTCCGGAATACCAGACCATCCATGGAATCCAGGCCAAGGGATTCGACGGCCGGACCGAACTCCCGGGTTCGATCGACGAGATGATCCTCGACTATGTCGGGGAGATCCTCCGGATCCAGCCGGAAGGCCCCTTCCACCTGGCCGGCTATTCCATCGGCGGCACGTTCGCCCAGGCGATCGCCGCCGAACTCCAGCGGCTCGGGCACGAGGTGGCCGTCCTGGCCATGCTGGACAGCGTGCCCAGCACCTACCTGGTCACCCAGGCCACCCCCACCGCGGGGGCGCTCCGGGAGTACTTCCAGGAGCAGCTCACCGGCCAGGCCGGCTCGGAGGAGTACGAGTCCTTCCTGGACAACGCGGTGCGGGTCATCCTCAACCACACCTCGCTGATCCCGGGATTCGATTCCCCGGTGTTCCACGGGGACGCGCTCTTCTTCAATGCCGTGCCCAACCCGGAGGCACGGTTCGGCGACCTGTGGAAGCCGTTCATCACGGGCACCGTCAAGCAGTTCGACATCGAGACCACCCACCACGAAATGGTGCTTCCGGAACCCGCTGCCGAGATTTGCCGGATCGTCGGCCGAGAAGTTTCCGTAAAGCAGTCGGATGGAAATGGAGTTCAGGTATGAGTAGCAACCCGTTCGACGATGAGAGCGGCCGCTTCCACGTCGTCGTGAACGGCGAGGACCAGCACTCGCTGTGGCCCGCCTTCGCCGAGGTCCCGGCCGGCTGGCGCTCCGTCTTCGGCCCGGCGGGCCGTGCGGAGGCCCTCGGCTACGTCGAGGACCGGTGGACGGACCTGCGGCCCAAGAGCCTGCAGGACGCCATGGCCGTCTCCCAGTAGCGCGATCTCGGCAACTCCCGGAATCCAGAGAGGAAGAGGAAGCATCAGTGTCTGAGGTCATCGAGCGGTGGAACGTCCACCCCACCCGTCAGTGGCTGCGCGGCGTCCGCCCGGCCGGGGCCGTCGAGTTCGACGAGGAGATCGGCGCGTGGTGCGCCTACGGGTACGACGAGGTCGAGCAGATCCTCGCGGACCACGAGACGTTCTCCGCGGCCACCGCCAAGTACGCGGCGGTGCAGGTCGACCCGAAGTTCCAGGAGGGGGACATCTCGCAGATGGACCCACCCGAGCAGAACAAGTACCGGAAGCTGATCGGCCACGCCTTCACCCCACGTGTGATCAACGGCCTTGAGGACCGCATCCAGAAGATCACCGACGAGCTGATCGACGAGGTCCACGACAAGGGCAGCTTCGAGCTGGTGGCGGACCTCGCCTACCCGCTGCCCGTCATCGTGATCGCCGAGATGCTGGGCGTCCCGCTCAGCGACCGGGACCTGTTCAAGGGCGTCGCCTTCGACATCATCGAGAACATGGCCGGCCTGGACTTCGTGGCCGGCGGTGACGGCATCGAGGACCAGATCCACGCGGCCGAGGCCCGGCTGAAGCCGATGCTCGACTACATGGCCGACCAGGTGGCCCAGCGCCGCAAGCAGCCCCGCGAGGATCTGCTGACCTATCTGATCCAGGCCGAGCAGGACGGCGAGACCCTCACCGACAACGAGGTCGTCAACATCGCCAACGTGCTGCTGATCACCGGTCACATCACCAGCACCATGATGGTCGGCAACACGATGGCCTGCCTGGACACCGAGCCGGAGGTCTTCGAGCGGGTCCGCCAGGACCGCTCGCTGGTCCCGGGTGCCATCGAGGAGGCGCTGCGGCTGCTCCCGCCGGCCGCCACCCTGTCCCGGGTGACCACCCGCGAGGTCGAGATCGGCGGGGTCACCATCCCGGCCGAGCAGATGATCCTCCCGTGGGTGAGCGCCGCCAACCGCGACCCGAAGAAGTTCGACCGCCCGAACGTGTTCGACCCGGCCCGCACCCCCAACGCGAGCATCTCCTTCGGCTACGGGGTGCACTACTGCCTGGGCACCCGGCTGGCGCGGCTGGAGGGGAAGATCGCGATCAACTCGATCCTGGACCGCTTCCCGAAGTTCGCCAGCGACCCGGACAACCCGGTCACCTTCTTCCCGTCCACCGACATGCTGGGCGTCCGCTCCTTCAACGTCCTCTACCGGTAGGCCGCCCCGGGGGTGCCCGGCGGAATCCGCCGGGCACCCCCTCGGCATGGACTCAAGCAACCTCTAGCAAAGGGAAATTCGAATGACCGAGTTCGCCGACCGGTGGGGTTTCGGCCCGGAGAAGTACTGGCTGCGGGGACAGCTGCCGGAAGAGAAGGTGGTGTTCGACGAGGCCCTCGGGGTCTGGCAGGTCACCGGCTACCCGGAGGTCCTGGCGGTCCTCAACGACTCCGCTTCGTACTCGGCCGACTCGACCAGACTGTTCGACATCGACGAGGAGCAGGCCAAGCTCATCAAGGGCGACATGGCCCAGATGAACGGCCCGGAGCACATCCACATGCGCCGGCAGGTCGGCAAGGCCTTCAGCCCCAAGGCCATGGACGACCTGGAACTGCGCATCACCCGGCTCGGCGGGCAGCTCCTCGACAGACTGGCCGGCCGGGACCGCTTCGACCTGCTCGGCGACTTCATCGACGACCTCTCGGGGATCCTCTTCAGCGAGCTGCTGGGCACCCCGCCCGAGGACCGCCACATGTTCAAGGCCGTGGACCAGACGATGGACACCCCGGTGGAGATGAGCACCGTGGGCGCGGGCGGCGAGGAGTACTTCGACTCGCTGCTCAACCCGCTGCTGCCGCTCCGCGACTTCCTCAGCGACATCATCGACGAGCGCCGCAAGGAACCGAAGCAGGACCTGCTCAGCCTGATGGTCGAGTTCGAGTACCTCGACGGCACCCCGATGGCGCACGACGAGATCATCAACTTCGCGGTGGCCGTACTCGGCGCCGGCCACCTCACCAGCCCGATCCTGATCGGCAACACCATGCTCTGCCTGGAGACCTTCCCGGAGCAGGCGGCCAAGGTGCGGGCCGACCGGTCCCTGGTCCCCGGCATGTTCGAGGAGGTCATGCGCTACTTCACCCCGGCCACGGTCTCCTACCGGGCCACCGAGGCGGACGTGGAGCTCGGCGGGGTGAAGATCCCCAAGAACCAGCTGGTCGCCCTCCAGCTGGGCGCCGCCAACCGCGACCCGCGCCAGTTCCGGGACCCGGACGTCTTCGACGTGACCCGGGCGCCCAACCAGCACGTGGGGTACGGCCGGGGCTCGCACTACTGCATCGGCGCGGCCATGGCCCGGGTGGAGACCCGGATCACCTTCAACCTGCTGCTGGACCGCTATCCGGACCTCCGGGTGGAGTCCCCGACCTTCTTCGGCTCGCCCGAGTTCACCGGGGTCCGCTCCCTGGCGGTCCGTTCCGTCTGACGGCTTTCCCGTTCCTTCCGCTTTCCGCCCGTGAGGATTCCCCGTCGGCCGTGTGCCGGCGGGGATTTCCGGCTTTCCGGAACGACCGGATAGCCCGCCGATAACGGTCCGATATGCCCGCCCCCTAACGTGGTGTTCAGAACGAGGGAACGGGAACCGGAATCCACCGGAAGCCCGGCCACAGCAGGGGAGTCAGCGATGCAGACGGGTCGAGAGCCGCTCCTCCAGACCGTCCAGGACGGACTGGAGGCCGAACTCGAAGCTTTTCTCCGGAGCTGCGGCGTAGTCGGTGCCGGCATAGGCGCCGATACGGGCGCGCAGCCGCGGGAACCGCGAGGCGATCTCGGTCGCCTGGGCCATGGCCTCCTCGATGAGGGCCTGGGCGTTCCCGCCCCCCTGACTCAGCCTTCTGTTCACCGAGACCGAGGCCGACATGCCGAGCGTGCTGCCCAGGACGAACATGAAGACCGCGGCCGTGGCCTGGTCGGCCTCCGCGCCGGTGAAGCCGGCCTTCTCGTAGACCCCGAGGCTGTGGTCGTCGTGGCGGGCCTTGTTGGGGCCGTAGAGCGGCTGGGAGGCGAAGGCCATCACCAGCCACGGATGCCGGGAGATCATCGCGTAGAGGTCGTTGGCCATCGAGGCGGCCGCGGTACGCCAGTCCACGGCGTCCAGGTCGGGTAGTTCGATCTCGTTCCAGACCTCGTCCCCGGCGAGGATGACGAGATTGTCCTTGTTCTTCACGTGCCAATAGACCGCGGTGGCGGCGGAGCCGAGCCGCTTGCCCAGGCTGCGCATGTTCAGCCCTTCGAGGCCCTCGGCATCCAGTAGCTCGATAGCAGCCCGAACGATCTGTTCGCGGGTCAACGTGTCACGCGGCATGCGGCCCACGATAGATCAGGATTTCGGATTGCACAAAGTTCAAGAACGGACTTGCACGGCGTGCAAGTCACCCCTATCGTCACACTTGAACGGTGTACAAGTCGGCCCGTTCAGAGGAGGATTGTCATGACGGCCATCACGGCTACCGGTCTGCGCAAGGCATACGGGGAGCACAAGGTCCTGGACGGGGTGGACCTGTCCATT
>NZ_JBVIRI010000024.1:0-88657 GCF_055576225.1 Streptomyces sp. NPDC033845
CGACTGGATCGACTGGTACAACTACCACCGACCCCACACCGGCATCCACGGCCAAACACCCGCCAGCCGCGTCACCAACCTGCCCGGACAACACACCTAGGTCCGGGCGGGCTGTCGGCGCGCTCGGGCCACCTCCATGGCGTGCTCCACGACCCCGACCAGGATGTCCTTGACGGACTCCCGTTCGCGGGCGTCGCAGAGCAGCATCGGGACCTCCCCGTCCAGGTCCAGGGCCTCCCTGACGGTGTCCACCGGATGGCGGTCGGCCCCGTCGAAGCAGTTCACCGCGACCAGGAACGGGATGCCGCGCCGTTCGAAGTAGTCGACGGCGGCGAAGGAGTCCTCCAGCCGGCGGGTGTCGGCGAGCACCACCGCGCCGAGGGAGCCCTGGGCCAGTTCGTCCCAGAGGAACCAGAAACGGTCCTGGCCGGGGGTGCCGAACAGGTAGAGGACCAGGTCCTCGCGGAGGGTGATGCGGCCGAAGTCCATGGCCACGGTGGTGGTGCTCTTGCCCTCCACTCCCCCGGTGTCGTCGATGTCGCGGCCGGTCTCGGAGAGGGTCTCCTCGGTCCGCAGCGGTCTGATCTCGCTGACCGCGCCGACCAGGGTGGTCTTGCCCACCCCGAAGCCGCCGGCGACCAGGATCTTCAGAGTCAGCGGCTCGACCGGCGGCACCGCGTAGATGCCGCCGGACCGGTTAGAGCGCCCGAAGGCCATCGATCACCTCACGGAGAATGGATTCGTCCGGCAGTTCGGCCGGGGGGACCGGCCGGGTCACATGGACCAGTTCCTCGTCGCCGAGGTCGCCGATGAGGACCCGGACCACCCCGATGGGGAGGTCCAGATCGGCCGCGAGTTCCGCGACGGACTGCGGCCGTTCCCGGCACAGGTCCAGGATGTGGGCGTGTTCCGGGGACAGCGTCAGGTCCCAGACCGGGTCCTCGGCCGCCGGTTCGGCGACGACCAGGGCAATCAGGTCGAGCCGGTGCTGGCCCGCGTGGCTGGTCCGGCCCCGGGTCATCGCGTACGGGCGGACCACCGGGCCCGCCTCGTCGTCGAACCAGTGCGCGTGCCCGGCGGGGCTGTGGTCGGGTCCGCCGCCGGCGGGGGCGCCGCCGACGGGACCGCGGGCGGCCGGGGCCGCGGGCGGGGGCCCGGCCGCGGCGGCGTCGGCGGCGGGTGTGGCGGGGGTGTCGGGGCCTTCGGCGGGAGCCAGGCCTGAATCGCTCATGCGGTCCCACTCACCCCCCGGCGGGCAGCCCGGTGCGCGGTGCGGTCCGCAGGTGGTCGCCCACCCGCTTGACCATGAGGGTCATCTCGTAGGCGACCTGCCCCACGTCGGAGTCCGCGTCGGAGAGCACGGCCAGGCAGCTGCCGTCGCCCGCCGCCATCACGAAGAGGAAGGCCTCGTCGAGTTCCACCACGGTCTGGCGGACCGAGCCGGATTCGAAGTGCCGGCCGACGCCCTTGGCGAGGCTGTGGAACCCGGAGGCCACGGCGGCCAGGTGCTCGCTGTCCTCGCGGGTCAGTTCCTTGGAGCTGCCGGTGGGCAGTCCGTCGCCGGACAGCACCACCGCCTTGCGGATGCTGGCGACCCGGTCGACGAGCTCGTCCAGGAGCCAGTTGAGCTGGCCGGGGCCTCGGCTCCGGCCGTCGTGCCCTGCGGTCTGCGGTGCGGTCATCGACCGTCCCCCTCGTTCTCGTGCTGGTGCCCGGGTCCGGCGCCGGTGGTGCGGCCGGCGTCGGACTGCTGCTGTGCGTGCAGGTTGCGGCCGGCCGTCCAGCCGCGCTGGAGCGAGGACATCCGGCGGCGGACGTCCTCCGCGTCGCGGTCCTCCGGTGCGGAGGCCGCCGGGGCGGGCGCGGCGGGCCCGTTCTTCAGCTGGGGCGCCAGGTTGGCCTGCCGGACCCTGCGGGGCAGGCCGCCGGGGCCCTCGGCGCGCGGCTCGGGCCGGCTCTCCGTACGGGGCTCGGGGCGGGCGTCCGTACGGGTCTCCGGGCGGTTCTCCGTACGGGCCTCCGGGCGGGAGTCCGCGGTGGTGTCCAGCCGGCGGCCGTGGTCGGCGACCAGGGTGGGGGTGCGGCGGCGGCGCGGCAGCGGCACGGTCCCGGAGGCCGGGCGCAGGCCCTCCGAGCGGACCGTGTCCAGGCGGGCGCTCTCCAGCCGGACCGGTCCGGTGGGAGCCTGCGGTTCGCGGTCGGCGGCGGGCCGGGCGGGGCCTGGGTCGGCCGGGCGGCCGGTGCGCCGGTCCGGGCCGGGGCGGCCCAGCAGGGTGCTGCGCGGGATGCCGGTGGGCGGGGTCTCGTCGTCCAGGCTGGCCATGGCCGGCAGCCCGGCCGAGGGGCCGGTGGCCGGGCCGGCGGGGGTGCCGGACGGGCGGGCCGGCTCGTTCAGGCCCAGGACGCTCAGCGGGGCCTCCAGCTCGACCGGGCCGTCCAACAGGGCGGCCGGGACCGGCCTGCGGGGCGGGGCGAGGCTGCCGCGGCCGGTGCCGGCCGGGGGGAGGGAGGGGCCGGTGGCCGGGGCCTTGTTCTGGCGGTCCAGCCGGAATCCGGTGCCGTTGGTCTCCGGGGCGTCGGTGAGCAGGGCGGCCGGGAGGAAGACCACGGCGGTGGTGCCCCCGTACGGGCTGACCTGGAGCGAGACCTTGACGGCGTGCCGCTGGGCGAGCCGGCTGACCACGAACAGGCCCAGCCGGTCGGTGTCGGACAGCTCGAACTCCGGGGAGTCGGCGATCCGCAGGTTGGCGTCCAGCAGGGCCTCGGCGGTCATGCCCAGGCCCCGGTCGTGGATCTCCAGGGTGAAGCCGTTGGCGACCTGCTCGCCGTGGACCGCGACGGCGGTGTGCGGGGGCGAGAACACCGTGGCGTTCTCCAGGAGTTCGGCGATCAGGTGGGTGACGTCGGCGACCGCCGGACCGGCGATGCCGAGCCGGGGCAGCCGGCGCACCTCGATCCGCTCGTAGTCCTCGACCTCGGCGACGGCCGCCCGGACCACGTCCATCAGCTGGACCGGCTTGCGCCACTGGCGGGAGGGCGCGGCGCCGGAGAGGATCACCAGGCCCTCGGCGTGCCGGCGCATACGGGTGGTCATGTGGTCCAGGCGGAACAGGTCGGCGAGTTCCTCGGTGTCCTCGGTGCGGCGCTCCATGCTGTCGAGGAGGGTGAGCTGGCGGTGCAGCAGGACCTGGTTGCGGCGGGCCAGGTTGACGAAGACCTCGGAGACCCCGCGGCGGAGTTCGGCCTGCTTCACGGCGGCTTCGACGGCGGCCCGCTGGAGGGTGTTCAGGGCCTGGCCGACCTGGCCGACCTCGTCCCGCTCGTACTCCAGACGGGGGGCCTCGGTCTCGATGTCCACGTGCTCCCCGGCGGCCAGCCGGCGCATCACGGCGGGCAGCCGGACGCCGGAGGCCTCGTGGGCCTCCTTGCGGAGCCGGGAGAGGTCGCGGATCAGCTCGCGGCCGATGCGGACGGACAGGACCAGCGAGACGATCAGGGCGAGGAAGCCGAGGATGCCGGCCACGGCGGCCTTGACGAGCACGGCCATGGCGACGGGTTCCACCCGCTCCTGGTAGGCGTCGCCGGCCGCGGTGCCCATGTCGGCGAGCTGCCGGAGGGCCTGGGCGGAGACCTCGTCCCACTGGGCGGGGGTCGGGATCCGGGGGTTCTTGACCGGGCCGGTGGTGACGATCTTCTCCTCGGCGTCGCGCAGCGCCTTGGACTCGGGGCCGGTCCAGTAGCGCTCGAAGACGGCCCGGTCGGCGGCGGGCAGGATCCCGAGGTTGAACTCGTAGAGCAGCTCGCGCTTGGCCATCAGGTCGGAGACGGCACGGACGTCCTCGCGGGTGAACCGGCGGGCCGCGAAGGCGGCGGCGACGACCGCGTCCTGCCGGGAGAGCGCCTCGCGGGCCCGGGTGATGCCGACCAGGGCGCGGCCCTGCTTGTCCATCTCGACGTCCTCCAGCGCGTGGAGGTTCATCAGGAAGTCGTAGCAGGGATCGACCAGGCGGTTGTAGAGCTCCAGGGCCTCGCCCGGGTCCAGGGCGGTGCGGTCGACGTCGGCGCGCAGGGTCTGGAGGTTGCCGAAGGCCTCGATGATGGAGTCCAGGCGCTGGGCGGCGTCCGGTCCGAGGTCCCGGGCGATGTCGGGGTCGGCGGCGCTGCGGCCGAGGTCGGCGAGGACGGTGTCGGTGGCGGCGCGGTTCCTGACCAGTTCGGTGAGGGCCCGGGAGGCGGTCGGGGTGCCGAGCACCACCAGGGTCTGCCGGCGTTCCCGCTGGACGACCCGGACCACGTCCTCGACCGGATAGCCGACCTTGTCGATGACCCCGGCCACGTCGAGGAGTTGGACGGCCTGGCGGCCGGTGAGCACGGTGGCGAAGCCCCAGAGGGCGGTCAGGGAGACGAGCGGCACCAGGAGCAACGCCACGATCTTCCGGCGGATGGACTTCCCGCGAAAGCGCATGGGCTCCACAGCCTCCCCCAGCTCAACCCCCTTGCCGGGGGTCGGTGTTCCGTCAATCAAACGGCGTGAGCCTACTACTGCGGCCCGGAGCCTTCGAAGGCGTGTCCGGACGTTTTCGGCCGGACGGCTGGACGAAGATCACGAGTTGTCCCATACTTCCGGTCAAGTCCGGCCCGATATGTGGCACATGACACTTGGTGAGGCGTCAGTTCCCGTAGTCTGATGGATGGCTGGAATTATTCGTTCCGCAGGTGGTCCGGGAACCCCGGGGGCCCGGCGGACGTCTTGACCGTGCTGTGACGGTGCAGCGCGCATGGTGGGTCGCAGGGTGGGGATGAGCGGGGCATGGGGAGCGAACACCGGGAGCCGAGGCGGGAGCTGTGGGTGGAGGAGGAGGCCCGGCGCCGCCGGATGCCCGATCCCGTCCGCAACGCCGCGGTGCGGGCCGTGCTGATCGTGTCGGTGGCCCTGACCCAGGGCACCGTCACCTTCTTCCTCACCCTGACCGGCTCCTGGCTGGCCTTCCCGATGCTGCTGGGCTCGGTGGCCGGCACCATCGTGGCCACCTGGGGGGTGCTGGACGTGTGGATCACCCGGCAGACCTGGCGCCAGCGGTACGGGGTGCTGTCGGTGCCCAGCAGCGGCGCCCGCGGCTGGCGCGGGCCGACCCCCGCTCCCCCGGCGCCCCGGCCCCGGCAGGGCGCCGCCGGCCAGCAAGGGGCCACCGGCGCCCCCTCGGGGGCGCCGCAGGCGGGCAGCCTGCGCCGGGCCTGAGGCCCCTGAGACCAACGGGCCCTCAGACCCGCTGGTCGGTGGGGCCCGCCTGGCGGCCGATCTGGCGCTCCGGCGCGGGCTCGCGAGCGTGCTCGCGGGCGGCACGGTGTTCGGCCTGGTGCTCCGCGGACTTGCGGAACATCCGGGTGGCGGTGATCTCCCCGTGCACGGTCTCGCCCTCGGTGGACTTCTCGGGCAGTCCGGGCCGCAGGTGCTCCTCCACGCTGATGTACTTCAGCCCCGCCCGCAGGTCGGCGTCGTTGCGGAGCCGGATGACCAGCGGGAACTCCGCCAGCGCCGTGGTGTCGAACAGACCGGTGGTGTAGAGCAGCTGCACGCCCAGGGCGTCGGACACCGCCCGCTGGAGCTCCAGCAGATAGGTGGCGTTGGCCCGGCCGATCGGGTTGTCGAGGAACAGGGTGCCCGCGTGCCGGTGCCGGTCCCGGCCCCGGTCGTTGCTGCGGAGCGCGGCCATCGTGCAGTACAGGGCGATGGCGGCGGTCAGCAGCTGACCGCCGGAGAACACGTCTCCCATCTGGCCCACCGGCACCCGCTCGGCCCGCAGCACGGCGTCCGGCTTGAGGATCTCCACCGAGATGCCCCGGGGCTCCAGCGCCGCCTGCACCCCGCGCAGCAGCAGGGACATGCCGTCCCGGCGGCCCTCGCCGAAGGAGGCGTTCTTCTTGACGGCCGAGCGGGTCGCCTCGTCGATGACCTCGCCGAGCCGCTCGGTGAGGGTGGCCTGGTCGGGCTCCTCGAAGCGGATCCGGAGGAACTCCTGCCCGGACCATTCGCCGAGGCCCTCGGGCAGCTGGGACAGCCGCTGGGCCGAGCGGAGGGTGGCCAGCGCCGACTCCACCAGCCCGCGCAGCCGGTCCACGATGCTGTCGCGGTTCCGCTCCAGCTGGGCCAGCTCGTCGGTGAGCACCCGTAGCCGGGGCGCGAAGGCCGCCGCCCAGGCCGCCGCGTGCTCCGGCAGCGCGGCCGCGGGAAGCTCCCGGATCTGCTGCCGGGCCGGGGTCCGCACCTGCTCGTAGCGGGTGGCGTTGGCGTGCCGGACCAGGACGTCGCAGGCCTCGCGTACGCCCGCCTCGGCGGCGGACAGGTCGGCGGTGCAGCCGCGCAGCGACCGGCGGGCCTCGGCGGCGGACTGCCGGGCCTCCGCGAGATCACCCGGATAGCCGGTGGCGTCCCGGTCCTCGTCCTCGGCGGACCCCTGGTGGTCGCGGAGCTGGTCCCGCAGCTGGGCGGCCGTCTCGTCGAACCCGCCGGCCCCGTCCTCGGCGGCGCGGTGCGAGCGCAGCAGGTCGGCGTGCGCGGCGCGGGCCGCCTCCACCGCGGCGGTGTGCGCGGCGAGCTGGGCGGTGGCGGTGCGCAGCAGCGCCTGGGCCTGCTCCACCTGCTCCGGGACCAGTTCCCCGGGGAGCTCGGCGTGCGCCTCTCCGTCGGCCGGGGCCAGCCGTTCGGCCTCGCCGCGGAGCCGGCCGAGCTGCTCGCTGGCCGTGCCGGCCCGGGATTCCAGCATCTGTACCAGGGACTCGGCGCGGGCGGCCGCGGCCTGCCGGGAGGGGCCGTCGGCCCCGTCGGTGCCCTCCAGGAGCTGGGCGGCCCGGGTGCGGACCTTGTTGGTGAGCCGGTCCAGTTCGGCGGTGGCCGCGCTCTCGTCGCTCTCCGCGCGGGCCTGTTCGGCGCGCAGGTCGGCGCCGACGCCGACCTTCTCGTAGAGCCGGGAGGCGGCCCGGTAGGCCTCGCGGAGATCGGGCAGGGCGGTCCGGCGCGGGGCGTCCGCCCCGGCATCCGACCCGGACCCGGTCCCGCCTTCGGTCTCGGTCTCGGCTTCGGCGGGCAGGTCGGAGACCCCGGCGATCTCGGCCCGTTCGGCGCGCAGCGCGCGGGAGGTGCGGCGGGCGTCGTCGGCGGCCCGCTGGGCGGCCCGGCGGTCCTCGTCGGCGGCCCGGGCGCGGTCCAGGCAGACCTCGGCGCGGGCCTCGGACTCGGCGGCCTCCTCGGTGAGTTCGCGGACCTTGGCCTGCCAGCCGGCCCGCTCGCGGAGTCGGAAGGCGAGGCCGGCGAGGGCGTCGGCGGCCCGGCGGGCGCGCTGGGCGGTCTCCTGGCGGTCCTCGCGGATCCTGGCCGCGTCGGCGGCGATCTCCTCGGCCTCGGCGCGGACGGTCCGGGCCTCGGTCAGCTCGGCCTCGGCCTCCTCGGCGAACCGGCGGGCGGCGGTGGCCGTTCCGGCGAGTTCGGCGAGCCGGCCGGGCGGGCAGCCGGTGCGCCAGGACGCGAGCCGGGCGGCGAGCTCGCGGTCGCCGGCCAGCCGGGCGGCCAGCTCGCGGATCTCGGTGTCCCGGGCGGTGGCCCGGCTCCGCAGGGCCTGCCGCTCCTCGTCGGCCGCCTGCTCGTCGTGCATGGCCGGGTTGGGCGGCACGATGAAGATCCCCGAGGTGGCGCCGCCGTCCCCGGCGGCCGGTACGGGTGCCAGCAGGGCGGCGGCGGTGCCGACCGCCACCGCGGACCGGGGCAGCAGGGCCGCGGCGGCGAGGACCTCGTGGGCCCGGGCGTGGGTGTCGGGGTCGGTGATGACCACCCCGTCGACCAGTTCGGGCCGGGCGGCGAGCACGGCGGAGTGGTCGGTCGGGTCCACCGCCTGGGCCAGGTAGCGCCAGCCGGGCAGGGCGGGGATGCCGTGCTCGGCCAGGTACTCGACGGTGGCCAGCACGTCGGGGCCGGGGGGCAGCAGGCCGCCGTCGCCGAGCGCGCCCAGGATCCGGGCGTCGTCGGCGGCGGCGGTCCGCAGCTCGAACAGCTGCCGTTCGGCGGCGGTCACCCCGGAGTCCAGGAGGGCGCGGAGGTCCTCGGCGTTGCGGTCGAGGGCTTCGGCGTCCAGCGCGTCCGGTACGGCGTGGGCGGCGGGCTCCACGGGGGCGGGGCCGCCGGAGCCGCGGGGGCGCGGCAGGGCGGAGCCGGTGCCGGTGCCCGGTGCGGTGCCGGGTCCGGTGCCGGGGAGGCCGAGGAGTTCGGCGAGGCGGGGGGCGGCGGCGATGGCCCCGGCGGTGCGCCGGTCGGCCTCGTGGGCGGCCTCGGCGGCCTCGGCGGCGTCCGCGGCGCGGGCGGCGGTCAGTTCGGCGCGGGCCTCGGCGGCCGCCGCCTCGCGGGCCGCCCCGGCGGCGGTCCCGGCGGCCTCGCGGGCCTCCTCCCAGGCGGCGACGGCGGTCTTCTCGGCGTCACTGGCCGCCAGTGCGGCCCTGGCCGGGTCGGCGTCCGGGGCGGAGCAGTCCAGCCAGCCGGCCCGGACCGCCTCGGCGGTCTCCTGCTCCACCTCGGCCAGCCGGCCGCGCAGGTGGCCGGCCTCGCTGCGGGCCCGCTGGGCGGCGGTGGCGGCGGCGGTGGCGTCGCGGTGGGCGGTCTCCCCGGTCTCCTGGAGGGCGGCGGAGCGCTCCTCCTCCTCGTTGGCGACCCGTTCGCCGTCCTCGGCGGCCGTGTGCAGGGCGCGTACCAGCCGGCCGGCGGCGGTGGCCCGGGCGGCGAGGGCCGGGGCGGCGTCCCGTTCGGCCTCCCGGATGGCCGCGGCCACCCGGGTCGAGCGGTCGGCGGCGGCCCGGTGCCGGAGCACGGTCTCGGCGGCCTGCCAGGCCGAGTGCAGGGTGCGGGCCTCCAGGAGTTCGCGGCGCTGGGCGGCGGCCGCCCTGTCGGCGACGGCCAGGGCCAGCGAGGCGTGCCGGTAGGCCAGTTCGGCGGCGATGGCGGAGCTCCGGTCGCGGACCGCCTCGGCCGTGGTGACCTCGTGGGCGGCGGCGGTGACCCGCTGGGCGAGGTCGGCGGCCCGGGCTCGTTCGGCGGCCGCGCGGTGGGCGAGGCGGCGGGCCAGGCCGCGGGTGCGGCGCTCGGCTCCGGCGTGCACCTCACGGGTCCGGGCGCGGGTCGCGGAGGCCTCCACGATCCGGGTGAGCAGGTCCACCGAGCCGGCCGTGAAATCGCGTTCGGCCATCAGCTCGGACCGCCGGCCGAGCTTGTTGCCGAACCCGTGGACCAGGTCGGCCAGTCCGTCGGTGTCCCGGGTGTCGGTGACGGCGCGCAGCAGCAGGTCGGTGAAGTCGGAGTCCTTCTTCACCGCGAACAGGCCGGCCGCCTCGCCCTCGTCGGCGTTCATCTCGCGCTGGTAGCGGAAGAGTTCGGGGTCCAGGCCGAGCTCGCCGAGGTGCTCGTTCCAACGGTCGTGGATCTCCTCCCAGGAGACCTCCAGATGCGGGTACGCCTTGCCGGCCTCGGTGAGGGCGTCCCGGAAGCCCTTCATGGTGCGGCGCCGGCCCTGGGCCCCGGAGGCGCCTTCCACCGGCGGCCGGACGGCGGTGGACTCGGCCACCGGGAGGGAGTCGAGGCTGAGGCCGGGGCCGGGCCGGAAGGAGTACCAGGCCTCGGCGAACTTCCGCGGGTCGTTGGAGACCTGGCGGCCGCGCCATTCGCTGACCTTGCCGACGACCACGCACTCGCCGGTCCGGGTGTGCTGCCATTCGAGGGCCACATGGCCGCAGTCGTCGGCGAGCAGGAACTTGCGGAGCACGCCTGAGCTGGCGCCGCCCAGGGTGTTGCGGTGGCCGGGCAGCATCACCGAGAAGATGAGCTTCAGCAGGACGGACTTGCCGCCGCCGTTCTCCAGGAAGAGCACTCCGGCGGGCGCCGGGCGGCGCGGCGGCCCGGTCGGCTCCTCCTGGAAGAACTCCGCCTGCGTCGGAGCCGGGTGGGGCACCGGCTCGCCGACTCCCCGGAGGTCGAGCACGGTGTCGGCGTAGCGCGCACCGGCGGGACCGATGGAGTAGAGGCGGATCCGGGACAGCTCGTACATGGCGGCGGACTCTCGTGGTGTCTCGTGGGTCGGTCGTACGGGGCGGGGCGGCCGGCCGGTGCGGGTGGGGACGGCGGGGGCGCGGGGGGGCGGGTCAGGCGTGGAAGGGCAGCCCGGCGTCGGCGGCCAGCTCCAGGTCGTCGCCCTCGGGCGGCGGGAGGAGGCTGGCGGAGCCGTCGCCGACCTGGACCACGCCGAGCTCGATCAGTTCGGCCATGGCCGCGCTGCCCGCCATGTCGCGGACCTGGAGCTGGTAGCGCGGGGTGGTGCGGTAGGCGCCGCCGGCGTCGTCCCCGGTGCGCTGGAGGAAGCCGGAGTCGGTGAGGAAGGCGACGGCCTTGCCGACGATGCCGGTGGTGGATCCGGCCAGCCGGCGGGCGTCCTTGGTGGCGCCGGTGGCGCTGCGGCGGGCGTAGACCCGCCAGGCGGCCTCCAGACCGGGGGTGTCGGTGGCCGGGTCGGTGTTCTCGCCGAGTTCCTCGGCGCGGTCCTCCAGTCTGCGGCAGGCCTGCCGGACGAAGGCGTCCACCCCGTTGACGGTGATCCGGCCGATGTAGCCGTCGTCGGCCAGGTCCTCGGGGCGCGGGAAGGCGAGCGCGGCCACCGCCAGATGGGCGAGGCCGTGCAGGAAGCGGTCGCCGCCGTCGGCGGAGGTGCGGCGGGCGTAGTCGCCCATCCGGACGGCGAAGACGGAGTCCTCGTCGGCGGCGACGGCCATGCCGGCCCGCGGGGAGACCTCCAGGACGACCAGGCCGAGGCCGGTGGCGACGGCGTCGGCGAGCCGGCCGAAGCCGGGGTCCTCGCGGTAGCGGCGCAGGAGTTCGGCGTACTCGGCGTCGCGGGCCGGGAGGAGCTTGGGCTGGAGGCCGAAGGCGACCAGCCGGGCCGCGTCGGCGGCGTCGGCCGGGGTGACCCCGCCGCCGGCGGGGCCCGCCGGGGTGGGGGCCCCCGGTTCGCCGTCGGCCTCGCTCCACGCGGGGTGCTCGGCGTGGTGGTCGCTCACGGCTGGTGCTCCTTGGCAGGGGTCGGTTCGGGGGTGCCGGCGGCGGCCGGCGGGGTGTTCACGCGGACTCCGCGCGGGCGGCGGCCATGCCGGCCGCGTCCAGCAGGGCCGTGCCGACGACGAGGTCGGCGCCGCCGAACTCGAAGTCGTCGAGCTCGGTGCCGTCGTCCACGGCGAACAGCAGCCGCTCCTCGCCCTGCCGGTAGGCGGTGCCCACCGCCGGGCTGGCGGCGTGGACGGCGAGCAGGGCCACCAGATAGGGCAGGTCGGGGTCCTGGCGCCGGGCGTCGGCGAGCAGTCCGGAGAGCCGCCGGGGGGCGTCGTGCGGGAGGTCCAGGAGTTCCCGGGCGGCGGCCAGCTGCTCCTCGCTGAACCGGCTGTCGTCGGGGGTGGCGATCAGGTCGGGCTCGGGCATCTCCGCGCCGAGGTGTTCGCGCTCCAGCGGCGGGGTCAGCAGGATCTCCACCAGGTCGGCCATCCGTACCGACACGGGGGTGCGCAGCCCGGTGCCGGCCGCGAAGAAGGCGTCGGTGACCCGGCGGGCGTCGGCCACCGGCAGCGGCAGCAGCGGGGCGACCAGCTGGCCGTACAGGTCCAGGCCGGAGCTGGGGGCGTGTGCGGAGAAGGCCTGGCGGTCCTGTTCGGCGCGGAACAGCGGGCCGGCCTCCAGCAGCCGGGACTGGAGCTGGGTGTGCCGGCGGATGCAGTCCTTGACGATGTCGACGAGCTCGGCGGCGCGCCGCTTCTGCTCGCCGTCCTCGGATTCGTCGCGCGCCTTGCGGATGTTGGTGAGGATGGCGTTCTCGTGCCGGTAGCGGTCGGCGACGTGGTCCAGGGCCTCGGCGATCATGTCGGGGACGCTCCGCAGCCAGTCCACCGCCCGGACGTTGCGGCGGGTGGCGTCCAGGGTGCGGCGCAGGGTCTCCGCGTACTGGACGGTGCGGTAGCGGGCCTGTTCGGCGGCCAGCTGGGCGTCGGCCAGCCGGCCGCGGCTGATCAGCACCTCCAGCTTGACCTCGGCGGCGATCTGGGCGCTGGTGACGTCCGTGTCCAGGGCGCCGACCAGGACGTTGACCGCCTCGTCGGTGGTGCGGAGGTAGACCTCCCCGTCGTGGCCGGGCACCTCCTCGATCAGCTTGAAGTCGTAGTCCCGGCGGACGTAGACCCCGTCGGGGCCGAAGGTGCCGTATATGGCGCGGAAGCCGCGGTCCACGCTGCCGACGTTGATCAGGTTCTCCAGCACCCAGCGGGCCACCCGCTCGTGCTCGGCGGCGGGCCGGGCGGGGGCCTGGGCGGCCACCCGGGGCAGCAGTCTGGCCACTATCTGCTCGTGGTCCGCGCCGGTGTCGAAGTCCATGTTGAGGGTGATCAGGTCGATGCCGGCGAGGGCGACCTCGGCCATCGAGTAGATCCCGTACTCGCCGGCCAGATTGGCCTTGCGGACGTCCAGGTCGTGCAGCGGGGCCGTGCAGGCGAGCGCGCGCAGCCGCCGCGCCAGGCCCTCGTCGGCGGCCGGGCCCGGGGCCGGGGACGGGAGGGTCTTGACCGGGGCGGGAAACGTCACGACGGAAAGATTAGGCGCTCGGACTGACAACCACCCAAACGGCATGGTTCGGCCGGATCGTCCCGGGGGCCGCCGCCCCCGTACCGGGCGGGCCTTCTACGCTCACCGCATGGCTTCCATGATCACACCTTCGGGCGGGTCCCCGGACCGCTCCCCCGACAGTCCCCCGGTGGTCGACCTCAACGCGGACCTCGGCGAGGGGTTCGGCCGCTGGACCCTCACCGACGACGAGGCCCTGCTGTCCGTGGTCACCAGCGCCAACGTGGCGTGCGGGTTCCATGCCGGGGACCCCTCCATCATGCGGCGGGTCTGCGAGCTCGCCGCCGCGCGCGGGGTCCGGATCGGGGCGCAGGTCTCCTACCGGGACCTGGCCGGGTTCGGGCGGCGGGCCATGGACGTGCCGCCGGAGGAGCTGGCCGACGAGATCGCCTACCAGATGGGGGCCCTGGAGGTGTTCGCGCGGGCGGCCGGCTCCCGGGTGTCGTACGTGAAACCGCACGGCGCGCTCTACAACCGGACCGTGCGGGACGCCGGGCAGGCCGCGGCCGTGGTGGCGGGGATCCGGCTGGCCTGCGGGCCGGAGGCCGCCCTTCCGGTGCTGGGCCTGCCCGGTTCGCGGCTGCTGGCGGCCGCCGCGGAGGCCGGGCTGACGGCCGTGCCGGAGGCCTTCGCCGACCGGGCCTACACGCCGGAGGGCACCCTGGTGCCGCGCGGGGAGCCCGGGGCGGTGCTGCACGAGCCGGCGGCCGTGGTGGCGCAGGCGCTGGCCCTGACGCTCGGCGGGACGGGCCGCTCGCTGTGCCTGCACGGGGACACCCCGGGCGCGGCGGAGCTGGCCCGCCGGGTGCGGGACGCCCTGGCCGGGGCCGGGGTGCGGGTGGAGGCCTTCGCGTGAACGGCGTACGGGTGCTGCCGGTGGGCGCGGACGCGCTGCTGCTGGAGGTGGGGACGGCGGCGGAGGTGGCCGCGCTGCACGCGGAGGTGCTGCGCCGGCGGGCGGCCGGGGAGCCCGGCCTGGCGGGGGTGCGGGAGGTGGTGCCGGCCGCCCGGACCGTACTCGTCGACGGGGTGGCGGCCCCGGCGGCGCTGGCGGCCCGGATCGCGGGCTGGCGGCTGCCGCCGCGGGAGCCGGACGAGGGGCCCGAGGTGCTCGTCCCGGTGCGTTTCGACGGGCCGGACCTGGCGGAGGTCGCCGGCCTGTGGGGGGTGGGCGCCGCCGAGGTGCCGGGGATCGTGACCGGCACCGCCTTCCGGGTGGCCTTCTGCGGGTTCGCCCCCGGGTTCGGCTATCTGACCGGCCTGCCGGACCGGTTCGCGGTCCCGCGCCGGGCCACGCCCCGGACCTCGGTGCCGGCCGGCTCGCTGGCACTGGCGGGCGAGTACGCCGGGGTGTATCCGCGCTCCTCGCCGGGCGGCTGGCAGCTGATCGGCCGGCTGGCCGGGGACCTGACCCTCTGGGACCCCGACCGCGATCCGGCGGCCCTGCTGGCACCGGGCGTCCGGGTGCGCTTCCGGGAGGCGGGGGCTGTCCCGGGGGCCGGACTCGGAGGATCGGGGGTGGCGGTATGACAGGGGCTTCGGTGACGGGGACGGGACCGGGACCCGGCGGGGGGCTGCTGGTGGTGCGGGCCGGGGCGCTGACCACGGTCCAGGACCTGGGGCGGCCCGGGCACGCCCATCTGGGGGTGCCGCGGTCCGGCGCCCTGGACCCGGAGGCGCTGCGGCTCGGCAACCGGCTGCTGGGGAACCCCCACACGGGCGTGCCCGGGCCCGGCGCGGCCGGGCTGGAGACCACGCTCGACGGGGTCGCCCTGCGGGCGGTGGGGCCGGTGACGGTGGCCGTCACCGGTGCCCCCTGTCCGGTACGGGTGGCGGGGCGCCCGGCGGCCTGGGGGGCGCCCGTCCGGGTGCCGGACGGGGCGCTGCTGGAGGTGGGGGCCGCGACCCGGGGGGTGCGGAGCTATCTCGCGGTGCGGGGCGGCCTCGACGTGCCGCCGGTGCTGGGCAGCCGGTCCACCGATCTGCTGTCGGGCCTGGGTCCGGCGGTGCCGGCGGCCGGGGCGGTGCTGCCGGTGGGCCGGCCGTGGGGTCCGTCCGGGGGCGCGGACATGGCTCCGGTGCCGGCGCCGCCGGGGGAGCTGGTGCTGCCGTTCCGGCCGGGGCCGCGGGCGGACTGGTTCACCCCGGATTCGGTGGCGGCCCTGCTGCGGGGCCCGTACCGGGTGTCGGCGGCGGGCAACCGGATCGGGCAGCGGATCGAGGGCGGCCCGCCGCTCGTACGGGCCCGGGCCGGGGAGCTGCCCAGCGAGGGGATGGTCCTCGGGGCGCTCCAGGTGCCGCCGGACGGGCTTCCGGTGCTGTTCCTGGCCGACCACCCGGTGACCGGCGGCTATCCGGTCCTGGGCGTGGTGCCGGCCTCCGCGCTCCGGGCCGCCGCCCAGTGCCGCCCGGGCCTCCCGGTCCGCTTCACCGCACTCTGACGCCTGCGGGAGCCATGGGCCTCGCCAGGCCGGGCGGGTCGGATCGGGTCGGATCGGGTCGGATCGGGTCGGGTCGGGTTCGGGTCGGGTCGGACGGTCCGGGTCCCCGGGACTGCCCTGCCCGCGACCCCGGCGAACCGGACGGCGGACGCCCGGGCTTTCCCGTGCGCTTCGCGGCAGCGGCGGAGGCGTGGCGAGGGCGAGGGCGACGGGTCCGGGGCCGGGGCCGCAGGGTGCGGGTCGGTCAGCGGCCCGCGGGGCCGAGCCCTCGGGGCCGGGCCCGCGCATTCCCGGCCCACCCAGCGGGCGGGACCGGCCGGTCGCGGCCCGGGGCCCGGTGCCACCGGCCCGGGCCGGGCAGCGCCCGGCCCCGCTCGCGGTGGCGGGCGGGGCCGGTGGCGGGGGTGATCAGACGGCCGTGTTGCCCGGGGTCATCCGGTTGCGGACGGCGGACTGGACGTCCTCCTCCTCCGCGGGGTCGGCCGCCAGGCGGCGGAGCCGGTCCGCGACGCGGGCGTCGGCGGTCTCCGCGTGGTGTGCCGCGAGCTCGCGGGTGGACTCCTCGCAGTCCCAGAGGCATTCGACGGCGAACCCGGCGGCGAACGTCGGGTCGGTGGCCGCCAGGGCGCGGGCCGTCCGGCCGCGCAGGTGCGAGGAGGCGGTCTCGCGGTAGATGTGGCGCAGCACCGGTGCCGCGCAGCCGATGGCGAGCCGGCCGGCGCCGTCGGCCAGCGGGAACAGGGCGGCCGCGTCGGGGCCCGCGGAGCGGACGGTGGCGCGGAGCGCGGTGAGGACCAGGGGGGCGTCCTCGCTGCCGCCGTGGTCGGCGAGCAGGGTCGCGGCGGCCTCGCCGAGCGGGTCGGGGCGGGTGGCCCAGGTGCGGGCGCGGGCCAGGGCGGACGGGCCGGTCATCCGCCGGTAGGCGGCGACGGCCGGTTCGTCGGCGGCGGCCTCGATGAGGTCGAGGACGGCCGGGTTCTCCGGTTCGGCCAGGACCAGGTGGTGCAGGGCGGTGGCCCGGGCGGCCTCGCCGGCCGCTCCGGCGGCCGCGGCGAGGATCCGCGGGCGGTCCTCGGCGGCGGCGACGGCCGCCAGACAGCGGGCGGCCGGCACGTGCAGCGGGTTGCCGCGGGCCAGCCCGGCGGCGGCCCACTCGAAGACGGCCTCGACGCTCCAGCCGGGGCGGGGGCCGTCGGCCGAGAGCTGGCGCTGCCATCGGGAGAAGGAGCCCTGTTCGCGGGCGGCGCGCAGCCGGGCCCCGTGTTCGGGCAGGGCCTCCCACAGGCTCCACGGGCGCGGTTCGTAGGCGTCGCGGACGGCCGCGGCCAGCTGGGCCTCGCCCTCCGGGGTGGCCGGGAAGTGGGCGAGCACCGGTCCGGCGAGGGCGCGCAGCCCCTGGTCGTCGTCGCGCAGGGCGAGCTCGTCGAGCGCCCAGGCCCAGTTGGCGCCGGAGGCGGCGTAGCGGCGCAGCAGCATCAGGGCGTCGTCGCGGCCGTAGCTGGCGAGGTGGCCGAGGACGGACAGGGCGAGCCCGGTCCGGGTGTCGGAGTCGTCGACGAGGTCCTCGGGGGAGAACAGGTGCTCTTCGAGCTCGCCGAGCGGGCCGTCGAGGTCGAGGTAGAGGCGGGCGTAGTACAGGGAGCGGTTCTCCACCTGCCAGTCCTGGCGCGGGTCGCCGAGCACACAGTGGTTGAGTGCCGCGAGGGCCTCGGCCCTCGGTGCGGCGAGTGCGTGCAGGGTGCCGTCGCCGCGGCCCCGCTGAAGGAGCCCGAGCAGGGTACCGCTCGGTGCTATGACTGGTTCGAACATGGGAATGGCCTCAAATCAAGCTGGGGACGCAACCGGGAATCGGGATTCACGTAGCCGCGTAACAGCATGTGAGGACGTCCGCCGTCGTGTTCCGCTCGATGTAGACCATGGTCTTCTCTCTTTCGTCGGTGACCGGAGTTTCCCCCGTACCCCGTCCCTCGGGGTCTCTACCCCGTCCCTCGGGGCTCTCTCCGGATCCGACGCCATGATGACCCAGCCGGTTTGTGCGACGCGACCACATTTACGGCCGCGGTGACCGACTCGGGACCGATGGGGGACCGGATACGGCCCGTAACCCCCGGAAAAAGCGGACTACTGGGCTCCGAAAAGGGTGAGCAGTTCGGTCTTGCCGAACATGCGGGCCGTGTCCACGGCGGAGGGGGTGCCGGCGGCCGGGTCGGCGCCTCCGGCGAGCAGGGCGCGGATGACTCCCTCCTCCCCCTTGAAGACGGCTCCGGCGAGCGGGGTCTGGCCGCGGTCGTTGGCGCGGTCGGCCTCGCCGCCGCGGGCCAGCAGGGCGGTGACGGTGTCGGCGTGGCCGTGGTAGGCGGCCAGCATGACGAGGGTGTCGCCGCGGTCGTTGGTGAGGTTCGCGGGGGCGCCGGCGTCCAGGTAGGCCGTCAGGGTCCGGGTGTCGCCCTGCCGGGCGAGGTCGAAGATCTTGGTGGCCAGTTCGATGACGTCCTCGTCGGGGGCGCCGGGCGTACCCGGGGCGTCCTGGGGGCTCTCGCTCATGGGGGCGTACCGCCTTTCACTGGTTCGGATGAAGCAGCAGCTTACTGGCCGTAACCGCACATGCCAGGTCCGGTCCGAGGCATGGATGGGAGGGGGCCGATGCGCCAGTCGGAGTGGGCCGATCAAGTGAAAAATGCGCCAATTCACCTATTTGCACCTGTTGTCGCATTGATACTTCCTGTGAGGTTGGGAGAACTGTTGGTGACCGTCCCCACCCATCAGGAGAACCCCCCATGGTCCTGTCGATCTCCGGCGTCGTCCTGCTCGGCATCATCTGCTTCCTCTTCTTCAAGAAGGACGGCATGAAGCTGACGCACGCGTTCGTCTGCGCGCTCTTCGGCTTCTTCCTCGCCGGCTCCGCGATCGCCCCCAGCATCACGGCCAGTACGGCCAGCCTCGCCAGCCTGCTCGGCGGCATCAAGCTCTGACCCGCCCCCGAGCCCCGACCGACAGCACCACCACAACTCCAGGAGACGCCCGTGGCCCGGCGCCCACTTCCCCGCATCCTCCGGCGCGGCAGCCTGTCGCCGGCCCGGGCCCGCGAACTCGCTCGCCGGGCCTCCGACAGCGCCACGGACGTCCTCCATCCGGTCCTGACCATCGGGCGCGGACTGCGCGTCCTGGCCGTCGCGGGGCGGCGGAAGTGGGTGGACACCCCGAAGGACAAACGCGGTCCCGCGCTGTTCCTGGCCGCCGCCTGCGTGCTGGTGCTGGCCCTCGTCCCGTACGGGCCGCTGCTCGGCATGCTCGCCCTGATGGCGGCGGCCGCCTGGCACGGCCGGGACCGGACCCCCGCCGACGAGGGGCCCGGCGAGGCCGCCGCCGACCGGCTCTCCTCGCTCTACGAGGCGCTGGTCCCGTACTTCTCCGTCCCCGAGGACCCCAACCCGCTGTTCTCCCACGGCGGAGCCTGGGACAAGGCCTTCGCCGACCACTCCTTCGACTCCGACGGCCGGATCACCCGCCTCCGGATCCGCTATCCGGCGTACTTCACCGACGGCGAACCCGAGTCCCGGGCCCGGATCGAGGCGCTGCTGCACGCCAAGTCCGGCCGCGGCCGGGAGTACCGCTTCCTCTGGGACGAGGAGGGCAACACCCTGGACCTGAGCGTGCTGCCCGCGCTGTCCACCGGGGTCGCCGCCCAGCCGTTCGTCACCTCCCCCGGCGAGACCGTCCTCGGGTTCACCGACCCGGCGGGCGTGCCGAGGACCCTGCCGGTGCTGGACGGCGGGGAGCCGCGGGACCTGCCGCCGGTGATCTGGCGGACCGGACCGCGGGCCACCGAACCGCATCTGCTGGCCGTGGGGCAGCCCGGCAGCGGGACCTCCAGCCTGCTGCGGTCCATCGCGCTCCAGGCGCTCCGGCAGGGCGGTGACCTGGTGGTCGTCGAGGGCGCCGGCAGCGGGGAGTACGCCTGTCTGGTCGGCCGGGCCGGTGTGGTGACCGTGGAGTGCGGTCTGGACGGGGCCCGGGCGAGCCTGGAGTGGGCGGCCCGGGAGACCGAGCGGCGGCTGCTGGCCGCCAACCGGGCCCGGCAGGAGGGGCGGCCGGCCCCGGAGGACGTCCGGCGGCCGCTGTGGATCCTGCTGGACCGGCCCAGCGTGCTCGGGCACCTGGCCGCGGCGGACGGGCTGACCGATCCGTTCGGCCTGCTCCAGGTGCCGCTGCGGCACGGGCGGGCGGCCAACGCGACCGTGGTGGTCGCGGAGCAGTTCGACCATCTGGAGCTGCTGAACGAGGGGGTGTGGGCGCACACCCGGGCCCGGGTGGTGCTGGGCCCCGCCTCCGTCCAGCAGGTGGCCGGGGTGCTGGGCGCCCCGCCGAACACCACGCCGACGGCGCAGGTGCCGCCGGGCCGCGGGTACGCCCGGCTGGGCACCGGCCCGGTGCACCGGCTCCAGGTGCCGGCCACCCCGGACCCGTACGAGGAGGGGGTCGCGCACCGCGAGGCGGTGCTGGAACTGCTGCCCGAGCGGGTGGCCGGGGTGACGGTGTCCAAGCCGCCGGCCCAGTCGGTCGGCTCCGCGGCCCCGGTGACCTCGGAGGTCCCGGCCGACGCGGGCTAGCCCGTCGGGGCGCTACGCCACGAAGGTGCGGGTGGGTTCGGTGGTGTGGCCGCCGGCCCCGGTGGTGACCAGGCGGGCCGCGGCGGCGAGCCGGGCGGCGGCCTCGTCGGCCACCGGGCCGCCGACGGTGAAGGGCAGCCGCACATACCCCTCGAAGGCGCCGTCCACACCGAACCGCGGTCCCGAGGGGACCCGGACCCCCACCCGTTCGCCGACCTCGGCGAGCCGGGAGCCGGAGAGGCCGCCGGCCCGGGCCCACAGGGTGAGGCCGCCCCTCGGGACGGCGAACTCCCAGTCCGGGAGTTCCCGGCGGACGGCGGCGACCAGGGCGTCCCGGTTCTCCCGGGCCTGGGCCCGGCGCAGTTCCACCGCCTCCGCCCAGCCGCCGGTCCGCATCAGCCAGTGCACCGCCAGCTGCTCCAGGACCGGGGTGCCGAGGTCGGCGTAGGCGCGGGCCGCCACCAGGCTGCGGATCACGTCGGGGGCGGCGCGGACCCAGCCGATCCGCATCCCCGCCCAGAACGCCTTGCTGGCCGAGCCCACCGTGATCACGGTGCTGCCGGCCGGGTCGAAGGAGCAGACCGGGCGGGGCATCTCCAGGTCCGGGTCCAGCTGGAGTTCGGCCATGGTCTCGTCGGCCACCAGGACGGTGCCGGCCGAGCGGGCCGCCTCGACCATGGCCCGGCGCTGCTCCTCCGAGGCCAGCGCCCCGGTGGGGTTGTGGAAGTCGGCGACCACGTAGGCCAGCCGGGGGGCCGCGTCGCGCAGCACCTGGCGCCAGGCGGCCAGGTCCCAGCCGGCCAGGCCGTCGGACATGGCGACCGGGACCAGCCGCACGCCGGCCGCCCGCATCAGCTGGAGGATGTTGGCGTAGGAGGGGGACTCGACGGCGATCCGCTCGCCGCGTCCCGCGAACAGGCTGCAGATGGCGTCGATCGCGCCCATCGCCCCGGTGGTGACCATGATCTGCTCGGGCATGGTCGGGATGCCGCGCTCGGTGTAGCGGTCGGCGAGCATCCGGCGGAGCGCGGGCAGTCCGGCCGGGTAGTCCCCGTGGGTGTGGGCGTACGGCGGGAGTTCCTCCAGGGCGCCCTGGACCGCCCTGGTCAGCCAGGGCTCGGGGGCCGGGAGCGCGGCGCAGCCCAGGTCGATCATGGATCCCAGGGCCTCCGGCGGGAGGGGTTCCAGACCGCGGGCGGGCAGCGGGTTGCCCGCCGGGACGGCCGTCCAGCTGCCCGCGCCCCGGCGGGACTCCAGGAAGCCCTCGCCGCGCAGCGCCTCGTAGGCGGCGGCCACGGTGGTGCGGCTGAGGGAGAGGGAGACGGCCAGTTCGCGTTCGGCGGGGAGCCGGGCGGCGACCGGGATCCGGCCTTCGAGGACCAGCAGCCGGATGCCGTCGGCGAGGGCCCGGTAGGCGGGCGGCTTCCGGGCGCCGGGCACGGCGGGCCTCGGCTGCTGGGAGGTGATGAGCCGCGCCAGCTGGGGAGCGCCCACCGCGGAGGTCCACTGCGCCATGTCGTCCGGTCCACCTTCAGGGGATTGGCCGTCCCGGGCCGGTCATCGGCCTGGTCCGGTCCGGTTCGGGAGCTGATTGGATTGGTTCTCCGGAACAGACTGGCACGGGCCGGGCGGGCGGCACCAGTCCGGCGGCCGGGCGTCCCGTCACCGGGATGCCGCTGGTGGGGGCATACTGCGGCGCGTGACGCACGTACGCCTTCGCCATCCCTATCTGGACCACCCCGGTCCGCTCCCGTTCGCGCACCGCGGCGGGGCGGCGGACGGGCTGGAGAACACCGCGGCCGCCTTCCGCCGGGCCGCCGGGGCGGGCTACCGGTACTTCGAGACCGATGTGCACGCGACCCTGGACGGGAAGCTGGTCGCCTTCCACGATCCGACCCTGGACCGGGTCACCGACGCGGCCGGCCGGATCGCCGCGCTGCCGTGGAGCCGGGTCCGGGAGGCCCGGGTGGCGGGCAGCGAGCCGCTGCCGCTGTTCGAGGAGCTGCTGGACGAGTTCCCCGAGGCCCGCTGGAACATCGACGTCAAGGCGGAGTCGGCGGTGCATCCGCTGGTGAACCTGATCGCCCGCCGGGGCCTGTGGGACCGGGTCTGTGTGGGCTCCTTCTCGGAGAGCCGGGTGGCCCGGGCCCAGCGGCTGGCCGGTCCGCGGCTGGCCACCTCGTACGGGGTGCGGGGGGTGGTCGGGCTGCGACTGCGGTCCTTCGCGATCCCGGCCGCCCTGCGGGTGGGGGCGGTGGCGGCGCAGGTGCCGGAGTCCCAGGCGGGCATCCGGGTGGTGGACCGCAGGTTCGTCCGGACGGCCCACGAGCGGGGCCTCCAGGTCCACGTCTGGACCGTGAACGAACCGGAACGGATGGAGGCGCTGCTCGACCTGGGTGTCGATGGCATCATGACCGACCGGATCGACCTGCTGCGTTCGGTGCTGGACCGGCGCGGAGCATGGGTTTAGAGCGGGTTGAGCGGCGAGGGGGAAGCCGGTATGAGCGTGCGGGCCACGGATGAAGCGGAACCGGGCGGACCGGAGCCGGGCGGGAAGGCGGCCGCGGGTGCCGCCGCGGCGGCGCGGAGGCGCGAGCAGCACGGGTGGTACTTCTACGACTTCGCCTGCTCGGTCTACTCGACCAGTGTGCTGACGGTGTTCCTGGGCCCCTATCTGACCTCGGTGGCCAAGGCGGCGGCCGACGCCGAGGGCTTCGTGCACCCGCTGGGCGTCCCGGTGCGGGCCGGTTCCTTCTTCGCGTACGCGGTGTCCCTGTCGGTGATCGTGGCGGTGCTGGTGATGCCCCTGGTGGGGGCGCTGGCGGACCGCACGGGCCGGAAGAAGCCGCTGCTGGCCGCCGCCGCGTACACGGGGGCCGCGGCCACCGCCGCCATGTTCCTGGTCGGCGGGGAGCGCTATCTGCTGGGCGGGCTGCTGCTGGTGGTGGCGAACGCCTCGCTGGCGGTGTCGATGGTGCTCTACAACGCCTATCTGCCGCAGATCGCGGAGCCGGACGAGCGGGACGCGGTGTCCTCCCGGGGCTGGGCCTTCGGCTACACCTCGGGCGCGCTGGTGCTGGTGCTGAACCTGGTCCTCTACCAGGGTCACGAGTCCTTCGGGCTCTCCGAGGGGACGGCGGTGCGGATCTGCCTGGCCTCGGCCGGGGTGTGGTGGGGAGCGTGGGCGATCGTCCCGCTGCGCCGGCTGCGCGACCGGAAGGTGGTGCGGGAGCCGGCCGCGGCGGGCGCGCCGGTGGGCACCGGCTGGAAGCAGCTGGTGGCCACCCTGAAGGACATGCGCCGGCATCCGCTGACCCTGTCCTTCCTGCTGGCCTATCTGGTCTACAACGACGGCGTGCAGACGGTGATCTCCCAGGCCTCCGTCTACGGTTCGGAGGAACTGGAGCTGGAGCAGTCCACCCTGATCGTGGCGGTGCTGCTGGTGCAGGTGCTGGCGGTGGCCGGAGCGCTGGGAATGGGCCGGCTGGCCCGGGTGTACGGGGCCAAGCGGACGATTCTCGGTTCACTGGCGGCCTGGACGGTGACCCTGGCGGCCGGATACTTCCTGCCGGCCCGGACACCGGTGTGGTTCTTCGCACTGGCGGCGATGATCGGCCTGGTGCTGGGCGGCAGTCAGGCGCTGTCCAGGTCCCTGTTCTCGCATCTGGTCCCGGCGGGCAAGGAGGCGGAGTACTTTTCCGCGTACGAGATCAGCGACCGCGGGGTCTCGTGGGTGGGGCCGCTGGTTTTCGGACTGACCTACCAGGTCACGGGAAGTTACCGGGAGGCCATCGTCTCGCTGGTGGTCTTCTTCGCGGTGGGCTTCGTACTGCTGGCCAGAGTGCCGGTCAGGAGGGCGGTGGAGGAGGCCGGGAACCCCGTTCCCGCACGGATCTGAGGAACGGATTTAGACGTTGAAGTGAAAGGCCGGTAGTGTACGCCATTGGCCTGCCAGGCGGACCGTTACTGCGTGTTGCAAAAGTGAAGACGTTGGGTGACATCTGCTGCCAGATGTGACAAAACGGGCATTGGTGGGTACAACAAGGGGCGGCACGACGGGCGACGCGTGACCCGGAGCGGGAATCTATACCGCCGACCGGACGTTGACCGGATGACGACGACAGCGACACCTGTCCTGTGGGCGACAAAGCCCGGGAGGCACGATTCATGAGTGAGCGAGCTCTCCGCGGTACGCGCCTCGTGGTTACCAGCTACGAGACGGACCGCGGCATCGATCTGGCCCCGCGCCAGGCGGTGGAGTACGCATGCCAGAACGGACATCGATTTGAGATGCCGTTCTCGGTTGAGGCAGAGATTCCGCCGGAGTGGGAGTGCAAGGCGTGCGGCGCCATGGCACTCCTGGTGGACGGGGACGGGCCCGAAGAGAAGAAGGGCAAGCCTGCGCGAACGCACTGGGACATGCTCATGGAGCGGCGCACCCGCGAGGAGCTGGAGGAGGTGCTGGCCGAACGGCTGGCCGTTCTCCGCTCCGGCGCCATGAACATCGCCGTGCATCCGCGCGACAGCCGCAAGTCCGCGTAGCACGCCCCCCGGGGCGGGCCGCGCGGTCGGCAAGTGCAAGCAGAAGAGCCGCTGGGCTCCGACCCCCGAGGGGGTCGGAGCCCAGCGGCTCTTCGTCGTGCCCTGCGGCTTGGCGGCGGCTCGTCAGGGGGTGAGCGGGGGGTGCTCCTGGGCACCCGGGCGGCCCGGGCCGGGACCGGCCGGGCTGCCGTCCTCGCGGATCACCTCGCCCTGGACCACCTTGCCGTCCGGGTAGTGGATCCGGACCTGCTGGAAGGCGTCCCCGAAACTGCCGGCCGGAGCCGACTCCATCTTCTTCCGCAGGGACCGCTCGGCCCGCCGGCTCACCGCGGCGCGCACCGGCGGCAGCAGCAGGAGCAGCCCCGCCACGTCGGTCAGCAGACCCGGCACGATCAGCAGCAGCCCGGCCAGCATGGTCAGGCCGTTGCCCGAGCCCTTCCCCTCCTCGGGGACGGCGGTGGGCGGACGGCCCTGCTGCGCGGCCTCCTGGGCCCGCTGGAAGGTACCGGTGAGGTTCTTGAAGGCACGCCGTCCGGCCCTCTTGATCACCACCGAGCCCAGCACCAGACCGCCCACCAGCAGGGCGAACACGGCCAGCCCGCCGATCTGCCGGGACACCAGGCCGAGCAGCCAGATCTCCAGGATCAGCCAGGCGGCGATGGCCAGGGGCACGAAGGTGCGGGGGCGCGGGGGGCGCTTGCGGGCGGTAGGAGCGGGAACGCCGGTCGTCATACCACCCAGTGTGCCCGGTGGCCGGTAAAACCGGTGTCGGCCGGAGGTACCGGGCGCCCCCTAGGGGGCGCCCGGCGGATGCCCGAGAGTGGATGCCCGGCAACCTGGGGGCCGCGGGGGCCCGCTCAGGGCTTGGGGCGGGGGCTGCCGCCCGGGATGCCCAGCTTGGCGGCCCGGGTGCTCAGACCCCACGTGGTGACCCGCCACAGGGCCTCCACCACGATGTCCTTGCTCATCTTGCTGTCGCCGAACTCGCGCTCGACGAAGGTGATGGGGACCTCCACCACGTGGAAGCCCTTGCCCACGGCCCGTCGCGCCAGGTCGACCTGGAAGCAGTAGCCGGCCGAGGCCACCTCCTCCAGGCCCAGCCGCTCCAGGGTCTCCCGGCGGAAGGCCCGGTAGCCGCCGGTCACGTCCCGGATCGGGACGTCCAGCATCAGCCGGGAGTACGTGGACCCGCCGCGGGAGAGGATCTCCCGGTGCCGGGGCCAGTTGACCACCCGGCCGCCCGGCACCCAGCGGGAGCCCAGCACCAGGTCGGCGCCCTTGAGGGCGGTCAGCAGCCGGGGCAGTTCCTCCGGCTGGTGGGAGCCGTCGGCGTCCATCTCCACCAGCACGCCGTAGTCCCGCTCCAGCCCCCAGCGGAACCCGGCCAGATAGGCCGCGCCCAGGCCCTCCTTGCCCTTCCGGTGCAGCACGTGGACCTGCGGGTCCTCGGCGGCGAGCTCGTCCGCGAGCTTGCCGGTGCCGTCCGGGCTGTTGTCGTCGGCCACCAGGACGTGGGCCGCGGGAACCGCCGCACGCACTCGGGAGACGATCGGTCCGATGTTCTCCGCCTCGTTGAAGGTCGGAATGATCACCAGAGCCGTGCCGAGCGGCCCGTACCCCCGCTCACCGCCGTCGCTCACTGATTCCCCTTAGTACGTCCGGTCACAGGGGACCCACTCTAAAACAGCGGATCGGGGCCCGGTGCCCTTCGGGCCGGCCCGGCTCCCGCTGGCTGCGGGCGGCCGAAACCGTTGTCTACTGGACCGCCGGGCCCCACCCGGGTCGCACCAGCCGCCCGGCGAAACCTTCCCTCGCCCCCGAGGCGCGGGCGCGCTGAGCAGACGGATCCGTCCGGTACGGACGTCCTGTGGTGGACCCGGCCGAACCTATCCGGGTCCACCCGCCCGCGCCGAACGCAGGCGGACCCCGTCACCCCTGTGGGCGTACGAATACCTCCCGGCCGCCGACCACCGTGGCCAGGCACACCGGCAGCTCGGCGCCGGGGCTGAGGTCGGGCAGGCCCGGGGTGCCCGAGCGGGGGTCGGTGGACCAGCGGGCCACCCGGTCGTCGGGGGCCTGCACCACCAGGTCCCCGGTCCGCCAGAGGGCGTAGTCCGCCGGGGCACCGGGGACCAGGGTCCCGGCGTCGTCCCGCCCCAGCGCCCGCCAGCCGCCCCGGGTGTGCGCGGTGAAGGCGGCCCGTACGGAGATCCGGTGCTCGGCGGTGCGGTGGAAGGCGGCGGCCCGCACGGTCCCCCAGGGGTCCAGCGGGGTGACCGGGGCGTCCGAGCCGAAGGCCAGCGGCACGCCCGCCCGGAGCAGGGCCGCGAAGGGGTTCAGGGTGCGGGCCCGGTCGGCCCCCAGCCGGTCGGCGTACATGCCGTCGGGACCGCCCCAGTTCGCGTCGAAGGCCGGCTGCACCGAGGCGGTCAGACCGAGCTCGGCGAAGGCGGCGATGGTCTCCGGGGTCATCATCTCGGCGTGCTCGACCCGGTGCCGGGCGGCCCGGATCCGGGCCGTGCCGACCTTCTCGGCCGCCGCCCGGACCCCCTCGACCACCGCGCCGACCGCGGCGTCCCCGATGGCGTGGAACCCGGCCTGCAGGCCGGCCTCGGTGCAGTCGGCCACATGGGAGGCGATATCGGCCGCGTCCAGATAGCCGGTGCCGGTGTGGGGGGCGTCGCGGTAGGGGGCGTGCAGACAGGCCGTGTGGGAGCCCAGGGCACCGTCCACGAACAGGTCCCCGCCCGCGCCGACGGCGCCGAGCGCGCGGGCCCGGTCCAGGTCGCGGTCGGCCCAGTAGCCGAAGACGCGGGGGCCGGGTTCGGCCCCGGCGAGGGCCAGCAGGGCGGTGAAGTCCTCCTCGGAGGAGATGTCCGGTCCGCCGCACTCGTGCAGGGAGCCGATGCCGAGGGAGGCGGCGTGCCGGAGCGCGGTGCGCTGGGCCTCCGCCCGCTGGACGGGGGTGACGGCCGCGAAGGCGGCGGCGCGGACCGCGTGGTGGGCGTCGCGGGTCAGTGGCCCGCCCGGCTCGCCGGCGGTGAAACCGGCCCGCTCGCGGATCCGCGGCACCAGGTCGAGCAGGGCGGTGGAGACGGCCGCCGAGTGCACGTCGATCCGGCTGAGGTAGAGGGGGCGGCCGCCGACGGCCTCGTCGAGCTCGGCCCGGTACGGGGGGCGGCGCTCGGGCCAGCGGGCCGCGTCCCAGCCGTGGCCGAGCAGCACCCGGTCGGCCGGGCGGGCCCGGGCGTACTCCCGGACCAGGTCCAGGGCCTCGGCGAGGGAGCCGGCCCGGGTGAGGTCCAGGCCGGTCAGGGCCAGGCCGGTGGAGGTGGTGTGCACATGGGCGTCGGTGAAGGCCGGGGTCACCAGGGCGCCGTCGAGGTCGACGACCTCGTCCACTCCCCCGGCGAAGGCGTCGGCGGCGCCCTCGGAGCCGACCCAGGCGATGTGTCCGTGCTCGACCACCATCGCGGTGGCGAAGGGGTCGGCGGGACTGTGCACCTCGCCGCGGCGGAGGAGGACGGTGCGGGGGGGCTGGTTGCTGTGCGGGGTCGCCGCGCCATGGCCGTGCGTCATGGGATCAGTCTCGCGGGTGCGCGGACCCGCCGTGGCCCGGGGGTGCCGGGAGGGGCCGGCGCGGCGCCCGGCGGCCCTCCGCACCGTCCGCCCGGCCGTCCCTCAGCACCGTGCTCAACGCCGGGAGCGCGGCGGCCGGGCCATATCAGACGCGCGGGGGGCGGGACTCGTACGGGGTGGAGAGCACGACCGTGGTGCGGGTGGAGACCCCGGCCAGATGGCGCAGCCGGCCCAGCAGGTCCTCCAGCTCCAGCGGGGTGGCCACCCTGACCTTGAGGATGTAGTTCTCGTCGCCCGCGACACTGTGGCAGGCCTCGATCTCGGGCACCCCGGCCAGCCGCTCCGCGATGTCGTCGGGGGCCGACGGATCGAAGGGTTTGACCGAGATGAAGGCGGTCAGGGGCAGCCCGACGGCCTCGGGGTCCACGACGGCGGCATAGCCGCGGATCACCCCGCGCTGCTCCAGCCGGCGTACTCGCTGATGGACCGCCGAGGTCGACAGTCCCGTGGCCTTGCCCAGATCCGTGTAGCTCATCCGCCCGTCCCGCACGAGCAGATCCACGATCTGGCGGTCCAGCTCCTCCATTGCGCTCATAGCCGCTCAACCTAAGCCCCCGCGGCCGGATCGCCCAGTACCGTCTCAGCGCAGGAGGCACCTGCGGCGGGCATGTGACGAAAGCCACAGGGGTATGCACTCCTCCGCCGGGGTGATGTGGTTACCCGCGCGGCTTGGCGGGAAGTGCTTGCTGTGGCCGAGGCCGCACCTGCCAGCCCGGCCCACCCAAGGGGGAGTACAACCATGCCGAACACCAAGCGCACCGGCCGCAGCGAGCCGGAGCCACTGGAACTTCTCGACGTCTCCCACGGCGGCGACGCCGGGGGCCCCGACGACTCCGACTACCCGGAGGACGCCGAACCATTCGCGACCCACCACGCGACCTGCCCCGACTGCGGGCAGTCCATCGCGCTGGTCGCGGACGAGGAGCAGCTTCCGGAGCACGCCCTCTGCCTCTCCCCCTGGAACCCCTTCGGGCTGACCGTCTGCGCCGGAACCGGGCGGCCGGTCTCCGACGCGCTGCCGGTCATCGGCGGGACCGAGGGCGCGGAGACCGAGCTGGAGGCCGTGGTGCTGCTGGCCCTGCCCCAGGGGCTCGACTGGCGGACCCAGCCGTTCTCGCACGTGGGCGGCCCGGGCTCGCGTCCGATCCGGCTGGTGGCCGCGCCGCCGCAGCTGCGTCAGCACGTACGCGCCGCCTGAGGCGGACCGGCGGGCGGGCCGCCGGTCCCCTGCGCGCCCTGCCCCGCCGCGCCCGCGGCTATTCCTTCCAGTAGGTGCCCCGCACCATGGCGTCCAGGGCGGCGTGGTGCAGGATCAGGCCGTCGACGTCCTCGGCGGCCGCCGGGATCTCGACCTCCCCGAAGTGCGCCTGCCGGTAGGCGATCCGGAGCATCACGATGCCGTGCCGGAGGGCCGCGTACAGGGTGTGGAACTCCATGTCGCGCGGGGTGTGCCCGGTGAGTTCGGCGTACCGGCGTTCGATGTCCTCGCGGCGCAGGAAGCCGGGCAGGCCGGGCTGGCCGAAGGAGACGGTCAGGTCCTGGAAGAAGCGGTGCAGATAGACGGTCCAGCCGAGGTCGACCTCGCGCGGGGCGCAGGAGGCCATCTCCCAGTCGAGCACGGCGACCGGCTGGAAGCCGTCGTTCTGGTAGATGACGTTGCCGATGCGGGCGTCGCCCCAGTTGAGGACCGGCTCGCCCTCGTCGGCCGGCCAGATCTCCTCCAGCCGGGCGAAGGCGCGTTCCAGCAGCGGTGACCCGGCCAGACCCTCGACCACCCAGGCGTAGTAGGCGCGCTGGGCCTCGACATGCCGGCGCAGCGGGCTGCCGTGCCCCTTGCCCCCGGCGTCCTCGTCGTCCGCGTCCTCGTCGTCCGCGTCCTGGCTCCGTCCCCCGGCGGGTGGCAGCAGGAAGGCCGCCTCCCGGGCCGGGAACTGGTCGTGCAGCCGGGCGAGCAGCGAGATGCTCGCCTCCTGGAGCTCGGCGCGTTCGGCGTCGGTGGCGGAGTGCAGCCAGTTGCCCTCGTAGGTGTAGGGCATGACATCCGGCGGGACCCGCCCCTCGGCGCGGGCCATCACGAAGAACGGCGCCCCGAGCGGGGCCGGGTCCTCCTCCAGCCAGAGCACTCGCGGCACCGGGAGGTCGGTGTGCTCGGCGACCAGGCTCATCACCCGGTGCTGGCGGGGCATGTCGTAGGTGGGGAAGACGGTGTAGGCGGCCGGGTCGGCGGCCAGCCGGAGGGCGCAGGAGCGGACCGGGGCGTCCGGGTGCTCGATGTCGAAGAGCAGGGTCTCGCTGGACATCCCGTTGGAGGCGGGGACGCTGACTCCGGTGATCCGGGCGCCGGGAAGCCGGCCGGCCAGCCAGACGCCGAGTCGGCGGCCGAGCTCCTCCGGGTCGCGGGTGGACGTGCGGGGACGGGGGGCCATGGCTGTCCCTTCGGGTCGGGGCGGGGGCGGGTCGGCTGGGGTGGGTCGGCTGCGGGCCTCGGGGTGCGGCGTCCGGGCTACGGGCTACGGGCTACGGGGCGACCGAGGCGTAGTCGGTGAAGCCGCTCGGGTCGTGGCGGCCGAAGCTGCCGTGCTCGAAGATCCCGTAGCCGGTGCGGCCGTCGAGGGTGAAGCGGGCCGAGTGGTCGGTGACCCCGTACGCGGCCATCGGGTGCGCGGAGGGATCGCTGAGGTCGTAGCGGCGGCGGTCGGTCCAGCCGCGGCCCTGCCAGCTGCCGTGCTGCCAGTCGTCGGCGGGCGGATAGCCGGCGCCGACGGCCAGCGGGGAGGAGGCGAGGATCTCCACGCCGAGCTCCAGGGGTTTGCGGGAGACCGGGTCGGTCAGGTGGATCACCGCGGACTCGGGGTGCCGGCTGCCGGGGCGGTAGCGGATGTCGCTGTAGGGCCAGCCGAGTTGGATGTCGGGGCGGCCGGCCGACTCGGGCAGCACCTGGACGGCCTCGCCGAGGGTGCGGTGGCCGTCGGCGTCCTCCTGGACGATGACCATCAGGAAGCGGTCCTCGAAGCGGACCGGGATCCAGAGCCAGTGGAACCCCTCGGTGCGGTGCTCCTCGGCGGCCCGGCCGCCGTCCTCCCCGGGGATGGGGCGGACGCCCCAGCTGCGGTCGCGGGTGCCGGTCCACTCCCCCGGGGTCAGGACGGTCTCCTCGCCCTTGGCGCGGAGGGTGCCGGTGACCTGGCCGGCCTGGACGAACCGGCGGCCCTCCAGCATCAGGCGGTCCCCGCGCCGCTGGACGTGGTGCGGTTCCCAGACGGCCGGGAACTCCGCCGTCCAGACGAGGTCGAAGGAGAGGCCCTCGGGGTCTGCGGGGTCCGGGTCGCAGTGCAGGCCGAACTGCTTGAGCGGGACGTCGACGGTGATCCGGATCGGGCCCACGGAGAGGTCCATCCGGTCGTCGGTGAGGGCGTCGGAGGCGCGTACGGCGAGGAGTTCGCCGCCGGTGCGGAGGGTGGCGTAGGCGTCGATGACCCCGGCGTTCGGGTAGACGCCCAGGCCGAGGATGAGGAGGGCACGGCCGGTGTGGTCGAAGACGTGGAAGATGCAGCGGTCATAGGCGTTCCGGTCGCCGGTGACCACGTGCTTCATCGACAACGGGGCCTGGTGGACGGGGTATTCGTCCAGGGCTACGGGACGGTCTGCGGGCATGCGGGGCTCCTGGCGCGGGCGGCTCGGCGGACGGATATGACGGTACGTCAGAAACCGCGCCGGGGAACAGGGTCGTGTCATTCCCTGACACCTCGGCATCCTGCGCCATGCCGTGTGGTGGCGGCGGCGCTCGCCCCCTACCCCCTTGCCCGGGGAAGGGGGTAGGGGGGAGGGGTCGAACGGATGGCCCCAGTGACCCGGGGCCGGGGGCGCACGTTGGCCCTGGCATGACCCTGCTTGAGGCTTCGACCGGGAGACGGCGGCGGCCGGTGGCGGCCCCGGGTTACGAAGAATCGGTTCACCGACTGACCACCCCGCCCACCGCTGCCTCCCCCACGGCTCCCGCCACCGCGTTTCCCGCCACCGCCCCGGACCCGCCGATCTACCGCGACCTGGTCGCCCGCTGGACCATCGAGGGCCGGACCCTCCCGGGACAGCGCGACCCGGAATGGCAGCGAGTGGCCGACACCCCGGTATGGCCGGACGGCCCCCTCTTCGACGGCTGAGGACCCCGGCCACGGGCGCGGCACGGGCGCCGGGCCGAAGGGCTCGGCCCAGGGGCCGGGCCGAAGCTGCGGGCCGAGGGCGCCGGGCACGGACCGTGGGCCACCGGACCGGACCGCAGGTCCCGCCCAGGCGGCAGGCCGCGCGCCGGGGCTGCGGGCCCCTGGCGGAGAGCCCCGGCCCGAGCCCGCGGGCCGAGGGCCGACCGGGAACGGCACCGGCGCAGACCCCGGGCCGGCCGGGGTCGCAGACGGCTCGGGTCCGACTCAAGACGGGGACGGGTCCCGCTCGCGGGGCCGGACCGGGGCTGAGCCGGACCGGAGCCGAGGTCGGACACGGGCAGGGTCGAGCCGGAGCCGGGCCGGACCGGGGCTGAGCCGGAGCCGGGCCGGGCCGGGGCCCGAGCTGGGCGGGGCCGAGTAGGACGGGCCCGGGATCTGCCGGGGTCAGGGGCGGGATTCGGGGCCGGCGAGGTGGCGGGCGATGACCATGCGCTGGATCTGGTTGGTGCCTTCGACGATCTGGAGGACCTTCGCTTCGCGCATCAGTCGCTCCACCGGGAAGTCCTGGGTGTAGCCGTAGCCGCCGAGGACCTGGACGGCGTCCGTGGTGACGGCCATGGCGGCGTCGGTGCAGAACAGTTTGGCCATGGCGGCCTGGCGGGAGAACGGGCGGCCGGCGTCGCGGAGCCGGGCGGCCGCCAGGTAGAGGGCGCGGCCGGCCTCGATGCGGGTGGCCATGTCGGCGAGCATGAAGCGCAGGCCCTGGAAGTCGGCGATGGGGTGGCCGAACTGCTTGCGGTCCAGTGCGTAGCCGAGGGCCTCGTCCAGGGCTGCCTGGGCCACGCCGATGGCGCAGGCCGCGATGCCCAGGCGGCCCGAGTCGAGGGCGGAGAGGGCGATGGAGAAGCCCTGGCCCTCCTCGCCGAGGCGCCGGGCGTCGGAGACCCGTACGCCGTCGAAGTGGAGCTGGGCGGTGGGCGAGCCCTTCATGCCCATCTTCTTCTCGGGCGGGGCCGAGGTCAGTCCGGGGGCGTCACCGGGGACCAGGAAGGCGGTGATGCCCTTGGGGCCGTCGGCGCCGGTGCGGGCCAGGACGGTGTAGAAGTCGGCGATCCCGCCGTGGGTGATCCAGGCCTTGGTGCCGTTGATGATCCAGTCGTCGCCGTCGCGGACGGCCTTGGTGGACAGCGAGGCGGCGTCGGATCCGGCGGCGGGCTCGGAGAGGCAGTAGGCGCCGAGCAGGCCGCCGCCGAGCATCGCGGGAAGGTGTTCGGCCTGCTGCTCCTTGGTGCCGTAGCCGGCCAGGCCGTGGCAGGCGAGGGAGTGGACGCTGACGCCGAGGCCGACGGTGAGACGGGCCGCGGCGAGCTCTTCGAGCACCTGGAGGTAGACCTCGTAGGGCTGGTCGCCGCCGCCGGATTCGCCGTCGTACGGGAGGCCGAGCAGACCGGCTTCGGAGAGGATCCGGAAGGTCTCGCGCGGGAACCGGCCGGCCTCTTCCTCCTCGGCGGCCTGCGGGCGGATCTCCCGGGCCGCGATGTCGCGTACCAGTGCGAGGAGGTCCCTGGACTCCTCGGTGGGCAGCTGACGGTCCACCGGCTGCGGGGCGCGGTCGGTCATGGCGGCGCTCTCCTCCCTCGTCGGGCACGGCGGCGACGCGCGGGGTGTGGGTCGCGCCGCCGGTCTCGGTTCTCAGGCAGCCGATGCCGCCCTTCCGGATCACGGAAGGGCTGGCGAGCGGCTGCGGCGGGTTGAGTATGCCCGATCGGATGCTTTACGTCACGGGTGCAAGATCGGCCGTTCCCGGTGCCCGGAGCGGGCTCCGCGGCGGGCCCTGGGGTGCTGCCTGGGGTGGGGCCGGACATTCGGGGAGGAACTCGGCGATCACCGTCAGGGTCGCACGCAGCTGGCGGACCAGCAGCGCGGCGAGTTCCTCTCGGCCGGGCTGCCCGGGGGTGCCGAGGGATCCGATCCAGTCCAGGGTGGTGCCCTCCACCCCGGAGAGCCAGCCGATGAGGGCGAGGCGGGCCAGGGCGGGGACGGTGCGGCGGCCGTAGGCGCCCTCGGCGATGGTGACCAGCAGTTCCTCGCGGACGGCGTCCCGGATGGCGAGGACCTCGGCGTCGGAGCCGACGCCGCCGGTGACGATGGTGCGGTAGGCGGCCCGGTGGTGCTCGGCGTAGTGCAGGTATCCGTCGACGGTCCGGCGGACCCGCTCGGCGCCGGGGAGCTCGCGCTCGCCGCCGGCCCGGGAGACCAGCTCGGCGACGGAGTCCTCGACGATGGCCAGGTAGTAGCCGCGCTTGCTCTTGAAGTAGTAGTAGATCAGCCCCTTGGCGACCCCCGCCTGCTTGGCGATGTCGTCCATCGACAGGGCGTCGTAGGAGGTGTCGGAGAACAACTTCCGGCCGATGGCTATGAGTTCGGCCCTGCGGGCCTGTGACCGGCCGGTCGCCCCGCGCTGCTGCCCAGTGTCCACATCCGGCCCTAGCCTCGAACTGCCAAAGATGCCCCGCAGTATCGCACCTCCACGGGAGGGCGGAGGCGGGACCGCGGGGCCGGGCGGGACGGTGGGGCCAGGGGGCCAGGGGGCTAGGGGGCGCTAGAACCAGCCGACCTGGGTGACGAACATGGCGACGACGACCACCAGGGTCCAGCCGAGGACGTTCTCCAGCCACTTGGAGTCCTCCCGGGGACCACCGGTCCGTACCAGGGTTCCGGGGCGGTCGGAGGCGGCGCTGTTCACGGTCATGGAGATCTCGCATCGGTTCGTCTGGCAGTGGACGGTGGTGCTTCCCCCCGGTCGTCCGTCCAATGTGCCAGCGAAGGGGGCCCCGGCGGTAGAGACGTTGGTCACTGCCGCCGGGGCCCGCGGCCCGGCCGGGTGCCCGGCCGGGGTGCGGTCAGCCGGTGCCGCGGTCCCGTCGTCCGCCCGCCATGGCCACCATGGCCAGGCCCAGGCAGAGGGCGACGGCTCCGGTGATCACGTTGCTGACCACGCTGCGGGTGGTGTCCATCTCGCCCGCGATGACCCACGGGGCGACGATGGTCCAGGCGCCCAGCGCGACGGCCGTCCAGGCCATCGCGTGGGTGCGCTCGTAGGCGGAGCCCAGCCCGCTCATGCAGACGCAGAACGCGATGCCCGCGATGAGGTTGTTGATCGCCAGCGGCCCGAGGTCGCTGAACCCGGCGATCCACGGCGAGGCCGCCAGGTACAGGCCCGTGATCAGGGCCAGGGTTTCCACCGCCTGGGCGCGGGGGGTGCTGGTGACCCGCTCGAACCGGGAGCGCATCTCGGCGAGGTCGGGGTGGTGCTCGATTCTGGCTTGGGTGGTCATGGGGGCCGCCTCCTGGAGACGTGTTCGATGCCCTTTATGTGACCTTTATTCCCTCTTGGCGCGCCGGTCATGCGGGAGGAACCGGCGGAAACTCAGAGGACTCCGACCCGCTGGAGGGCGGCGGTCTGGGCGGTGGTGGGGCGGGCCGGCACATAGAGGTAGCAGACCCCTCCGCTGCCGGAGGCGACCTTGCCGGCCGCCGTGTACCGCTTGGTGCGGAGCCAGACGTTCTCCCACTCCCGGCGGCGGTACACCCGGCGGACGGCGGTGTTGGTCGGCGAGTTGGGGTCGTTGGCGATCACGTCGCCGGCGGGGGTGAAGCCGATCACGGTCATCAGGTGGCCCGCCGTGCCGTAGCCCGCGCCGGTCAGCTCGCCCTCGCGGAAGGACTGCGAGGTGATGGCCGGGATGCCGGCCGCGATCAGGACCTCCAGGTCGGCGAGGGAGCCGAGCCGGGTCACCACGGCGGTGAGGTCCGGGTAGGTGGCGGCGTAGGCGGCGTTGAAGGGCCAGTTCCCGCAGCCCTTGTAGGCGTGGTCGTAGGTGGAGCGGGCCGCGTGGCAGACCTGTGGGTCGGAGTAGTCGCGCCGGACCCAGGCGAGGTCGGCGGGGGCGGGCTTGCGCCCCCAGTACTCGATGATCATCTGCGAGGAGGTGGGGCTGCACCAGGCCTCACCGCCGCTGTCGTACTCGGGGTAGCGGCCCGCGTGGATCTCCTGGGAGTAGCGGGGCACCTTCAGCTCGCGGGCCGGGCCGGGGGCGGTGGCCGGGACGGTGAACCGGTCGGGGACGTCCGAGGCCATCGCGCCGGCCAGCCAGACCAGCGGGGCGGCCGTGGAGCCGGGACGGCGGTGCAGGGTCAGCCGCAGCCGCCAGGAGCGCAGCCGGAGCCCCTTGGCCTTGGCCGCGTCGCCGAGCGCCAGGGTGTCGGTCCAGACGGTGGCCCGGCCGTCGGTCTGGCCGTCCACCGAGGTCCGGCGGATGTCGGCCTCGCCGGAGGCCCAGCGGCCGAGGACGAACCAGGGGGTGCTGGTGCCGTCGGTGTACGTGCCGCGGAGTTCGGTCTGCACCCAGCTGCCGGCCGGGGTGCGGGCGTTCCAGGAGGGGATGAGCTCGGTGGCCGGGACCGTGGAGGGGTGGGCCGGGGAGGTCCAGACGGCGTACTCCCAGGTGCTCTTGCGGCCGGTGTGCGGATCGGCGTACTCGGTGCGGCCGGCCGGGGCGGCGAAACCGAGGGCGGGGCGGGTGCCGGACAGGGCCGTGGTGCCGTTGTGGGTGCCGGAGCGCCAGTCCTGGTAGGTGGTCCAGAACCGGTTGTCGACGAAGGGCCCGGCCAGGGCGGCTCCCGCCGCGGCCGCGGCCGCGCCGGCGGGGACCGCGCCGTCCCCGGAACCGGCCCCGGCACCGGGGCCCGACCGCTCGGGCCGGCGGCCGGCGGCGGCGGCCGGGCCGGTCATGGCGGCGGCCGCGGCGAGGACGGCGGCGAGCAGGGCGCGGCGCGGGGCGGGGGCGGTCATCGGGAACCTCCGGGTCTCGGGGCGGCTCGGACCAGCCTTCCAGCCCGCCCGCACCCGATCCAGCCCCGGCCCCCGCCCCGCGTGTCGCCGCCCCGCACGTCGCCCGTCCCGGGCCGGCCCGCCGGAGACGGCCCGGCCCGGGAGGATCCGGAAGAGACGGCCTAGGGTGGGCGGGTGGACACGGACGGGTCGCTTCAGGTTCTGGCGCGGGAGCTCGCCGCGCTGCCGCCCTCGCTCGGGCCGGTGCGGCTGATCGGGGTGGACGGGCACGCCGGGTCCGGGAAGAGCACCTTCGCCGGCCGGCTGGCCGCGGCGCTCGGCGGGGCTCCGGTGCTGCACCTCGACGACGTGGCCAGCCATGAGGAGTTGTTCGGCTGGACCGGCCGGCTGCGCGAGCAGGTGCTGGAGCCGCTGGCGGCGGGGCGGGCCGCGCACTGGGAGCCGTACGACTGGGTGGAGCGCCGGTTCGGGCCGGCCCGGGTGCTGGAGCCGGTGCCGCTGCTGCTGGTGGAGGGGGTCGGGGCGGGCCGCCGGGCGCTGCGCCCGCATCTGGCGCGGCTGTTGTGGCTGGAGACGCCCCGCGAGGTGTCCTGGGGGCGCGGACGGGACCGGGACGGGCGCGAACTGGGCGGGTTCTGGGACGGATGGGAGCGCGCGGAGTCGGAACACTTCGCGGATGACCCCTCACGCCCCTTCGCCGACACCCTGGTGCGGCAGAGCGGTACGGGATACGAGTGGACTTCCGTGGCCGCTGCGACAGCGGGAACCACCCCTTCGGTGACCGAGGGTGACGGACTCCCCCGGGCCTGATCGCTTCCGGAATCCCGCTCTCCCGGGGCCCGCCCGCGACCGCTTGACCCGGGTGCCGCGACGGCCTTACGTTCTGAATGCACGGCCTCACGAGGCCGCGGCGGACGCGAGCCCCCGGTTGTTCCCCCGTGATCGGGGGCTCCGTTCCGCCCCACGGGGCCCTTCGACCACCCCCGTTCTTCACCCTGCGTGACCGAGGCGCCGCCGGGAAGCCCTTCGATCGGTGCGCGCAGCGCACTGCGTAAGCCCGGTGACCGCAGGTACGATGCCAGCCTGATTTCATCGGCGCACAGACAACTCACGTGTTCGAAACGATGGTTGGCGCGCACCACGGGGGCAGGCTTGTGGGGGATGTGATGGATTTCGGCACGCAGGGCAGCGGCAGCACGCACGCCCCGGCCGAACTCGCCTGGCTGCGGGGGGTGGACGCCTGCACCATGGGCGCCTATCCGCAGGCCGAGGAGGAGTTCCGGGCTGCCGTACGGCTCGATCCCACCATGGCCGACGCCTGGCTGGGGCTGCACGCGCTGCGGGTGGACACCACCACCGCGCTGCTGCGGATGTACACCCACCGGGACCGGTTCGGCGAGCAGCGGGCCCGGCACCGGAGGACGCTCAACTCCTGGTACTGGCTGGGGTGGTGGGTGCAGCCGGTGCTGGAGAGCCCGCGCGATCTGCTGCTGGCGCACGCCTCGCACTGGCTGGACAGCCGGCACGTGCCGGAGCTGGACCAGGCGCTCGCCGCGCTGCCCCCGGTGGACGCCGATCCCCAGGTGCGGTTCCTGCACGCCTGCCGGGCCTATCTGGTGAAGGACTGGGACCATCTGGTCCGGCACACCGAGCCGCTGGTGGACGATCCGCTGCTGGGCATCGAGGCGGGGCTGTTCGGCGGGATGGCCCGGGTGCGGCTGGAGATGTACGGGCAGGCGGAACCGATGCTGTCGGCCGCGCTGATGCGCTGCCGGAGCGAGCAGCCGCAGCGCAAGGAACTGCGCTACTGGCTGGCCCGGGCCCACGAGGGGACCGGCCGGAGCGCGGCGGCGCTGCCGCTGTACCGGGCGGTGCACCGGGTGGACCCGGCGTTCATGGACACCGCGGCCCGGCTGACGGCCATCGCCGAGTCGGACGGGCTGGAGGGCTACGACCTGACCCCGGTCGGGGGTGACTTCGCGGCGGTCGTGCCGACCCTGGCCGAGCCGGATCCGCTGCTCGGCGGCGAGCCCCCCGACCAGCGGTACGGCGGCCCGGCGGCCGGTGCCGCGCTGGCCGGCGGGGGCGGCGGCGGGCTGGGCGCCGGCCCGGGATCCGGGACCGGGTCCGCCGCGGGGCCGGGGGCGGGCATCGGCGGGCCCGGGGTGCCGGGCCCCGGCGGCGGGAGCCCGGTCGGCGGACGGCTGGACGGGGTGCGCCGCAAGGCGCCGGTGCCGGCCCAGCCGGTGCCGCCCGGGCTGCCGGCCGGACCGGCCGATCCCGCGCTGCTCGCCGAGGCGCTGGCGGAACTGGAGCGGATGGTCGGTCTGGAGCCGGTGAAACGGCAGGTCAAGGCGTTGTCGGCGCAGCTGCACATGGCCCGGCTGCGGGCCGGGCAGGGGCTGCCGGTGCAGCCGCCGAAGCGGCACTTCGTGTTCTCGGGGCCCTCCGGGACCGGGAAGACCACGGTGGCCAGGATCCTGGGCCGGGTGTTCTACGCCTTGGGGCTGCTCGGCGGAGACCATCTGGTCGAGGCCCAACGCGCCGATCTGGTGGGCGAGTTCCTCGGGCAGACGGCGGTGAAGGCCAATGAACTGATCGATTCGGCGATCGGCGGGGTGCTGTTCGTCGACGAGGCGTACAGCCTGTCCAACTCCGGCTACAGCAAGGGCGACGCGTACGGGGACGAGGCCCTCCAGGTGCTCCTGAAGCGGGCCGAGGACAACCGGGACCACCTGGTGGTGATCCTCGCGGGCTATCCGGCGGGCATGGACCGGCTGCTGACGGCCAATCCGGGACTGTCCTCACGGTTCACCACCCGGGTGGACTTCCCCAGCTACCGGCCGCTGGAACTGACCTCGATCGGCGGGGTGCTGGCCGAGGCCAACGGGGACCGGTGGGACGAGGAGGCCCTGGACGAGCTGCGGAGCATCAGCGGGCACGTGGTGGAGCAGGGCTGGATCGACGAACTGGGCAACGGCCGGTTCCTGCGGACCCTGTACGAGAAGAGCTGCGCCTACCGGGACCTGCGGCTCGCCGGGTACGGGGGCACCCCCTCCCGCTCGGACCTGGCCACGTTACGGCTGCCGGACCTGATGCAGGCGTACGGGGAGGTCCTCTCCGGCCGCGGACCGCAGCCGGACCCGCCACCGCTGTGACGGCCGCGCCCCCGCCCCCGTACCGCCGGACGGGCCGGCGGCGGGGGCGGGGGCGCGGTCGTCAGGCGGGCAGCCGGTGGGTGGGGTCCCGGACCTCGCCCACCAGCATCTCCAGCACGTCCTCCAGGGCGACCAGGCCCAGCACCCGGCCGGCCGGATCGGCCACCTGTGCCAGATGGGTGGCCTCCCGGCGCATCGTGGTGAGGGCGTCGTCCAGCGGGAGGGCGGCGGCCAGCGTGGTCATGCGGCGCCAGCTGCGCTGCGGGACGGGACGCTCCCGGTCCTCCAGGTCGAGGACGTCCTTCACATGGACGTAGCCCATGAAGGCGCCGCCGTCCGAGCGGACCGGGAACCGGGAGTAGCCGGTGCGGACCGTGAGCTGCTCGATCTGCGCCGGGGTGGCCGAGGGATCGACCGTGACCAGCCGGTCGGCGGCCAGCAGGACGTCGGTGACCGGGCGGGTGCCCAGTTCCAGGGCGTCCTCCAGGCGTTCCTGCTCCACCGGTTCCAGCAGACCGGCCTGCCGGGAGTCCTGGAGCAGCCGGCCCAGCTGGGCGCTGGTGTAGACGGCCTCCACCTCCTCCTTGGGCTCCACCTTGAACAGCCTCAGCACGGAATGGGCGCAGGCGCCCAGGGCCGCCGTGACCGGGCCGCAGACCCGGGCGAAGGCCACCAGTCCGGGGCTGAGCCAGAGTGCCGTGCGCTCCGGGGCGGCCATGGCGAGGTTCTTGGGGACCATCTCGCCGATCACCAGGTGGAGCAGGACCACCGCGGCCAGGGCGCAGGCGTAGCCCAGCGGGTGGACCAGCCCGTGCGGCAGGTGCAGGGCGTGGAACAGCGGTTCCAGGGCCCGGGCCACGGTGGGTTCGGCGACCGCGCCCAGGGTGAGGGAGCAGACGGTGATCCCGAACTGGGCCGCCGCCATCATGCGCGGCAGGTTCTCCAGCCCGTGGAGCACCTGCCGGGCCCGTTTGGAGCCGGCCGCCAGGGGTTCGATCTGGCTGCGGCGGACCGAGACCAGGGCGAACTCCGCGCCGACGAAGAAGCCGTTGGCGAGGACCAGGAACAGCGCGAAGAGGAGTTGCAGGGCGGTCATCGGAGCGCCCCCTCCAGTTCGGCGGCCGGGCGGGCCGCGGGGCCGGGCCGCTCCGTCCGGGCGTACGGCGCGGCGGTCGCGGCCGAGGAGGCCGGTGCCGGGACCGTGCGGACCAGCCGGACGCGTTCGGCGCGGTTGCGGCCCACCTGGCGGACGGACAGCTTCCAGCCGGGGAGTTCGGCCCGGTCCCCGGGGGCGGGGATCCGGCCGAGGAGGTCCGCGACCAGTCCGGCGACGGTCTCGTACGGGCCGACCGGGACGTCCAGGCCTATCCGGCGCAGGGTGTGCACCCGGCAGCTGCCGTCGGCCTCCCAGGAGGGGCGGCCGTCCTCGGCGGCGATCTGGGCCAGCTCGGGGCGGGCCTCGACCCGGTCGTGCTCGTCGTGGACCTCGCCGACGAGTTCCTCGACGATGTCCTCCAGGGTGACCACCCCGGCGGTGCCGCCGTACTCGTCGACGACCACGGCCATCGGCTGTTCGCTGCGGAGCAGTTCCAGCAGCGGCTGGAGCGGCAGGGTGCCGGGGACCCGCAGCGGGGGCAGCGCGATCCGGGCGACGCTGGTCCGGGCCCGTTCGGGTTCGGACACGGCCAGCGCGTCCTTGAGGTGCACCACCCCGGTGACCTCGTCGATCCGCTCCCGGTAGACCGGGAAGCGGGACAGGCCGGTGGCCCGGGTCAGGTTGAGCACGTCGGCCGCGGTGGCGGTGGACTGGAGGGCGCTGACCCGCACCCGGGGGGTCATCACGTGCTGGGCGGTGAGCCCGCCCAGCGAGAGGGTGCGGACGAACAGGTCGGCGGTGTCCTGTTCCAGGGCGCCGGCCTGGGCCGAATGCCGGACCAGGGAGACCAGCTCGCCGGGGGTGCGGGCGGAGGCCAGCTCCTCGGCGGGCTCCACGCCGAGCGCCCGCACGAGGCGGTTGGCGAGGCCGTTCAGGCCGGCGATGACCGGGCGGAAGACCCGGGAGAAGGCGTGCTGGGGGCCGGCCACGAACCGGGCGACCTGGAGCGGCCGGGAGACCGCCCAGTTCTTCGGGACGAGTTCGCCGACCACCATCTGGACCGCGGAGGCCAGCAGCATGCCGATGACCACGGCCAGCGAGGGTACGGCGCCGGCCGGCACCCCGGCCGCGGTGAGCGGCACGGCGAGCAGCGCGGCGAGGGCGGGCTGGGCGAGCATGCCGACCACCAGGGAGGTGATGGTGATGCCCAGCTGGGTTCCGGAGAGCTGGAAGGAGAGCTCGCGCAGCGCCTTGACGACGGTGCGGGCGCGGCGGTCGCCTTCGGCGGCGGCCCGTTCGGCCTCCGGCTTCTCGACGGTGACCAGCCCGAATTCGGCGGCCACGAAGAAGCCGTTGGCGAGGATGAGAACGAAGGCCGCCAGGAGCAGGAGTAGCGGGATGGTCATGCCGCCGCCTCCGGGGGGAGGGCGGCGCGGGTACTACCGGACGATCCGTCCATTGCTGGAGGGAGTCACTCCTCTGGTCGCAGGTGCCCGTCGGCCCGGGAGGGTTCCGGGCCCGGCGGCCCGGGGTCACCGGGGCCGGCCGACGGACCCGGCGGCTGCCGGGTCCGGTGGGAGGGCGCGTGCCGCGCCCCGCACCAGAGTAGTCAGTGCGATGGCGGCCGCAACGGGGGCTCAGCCTTCGCCGGGTCCGGTGCCGCGGGTCTCGGCCAGGGCGCGCAGGGCCCGGGCGTCGGCGACGGCCTGGCTGCGGGCCACTCCGGGCTGGATGCCGAGGGCGGGCAGGCTGGTGCCGTCGCTGAGGTCGAGGAACACCCAGGGGTCGCCGGGGCGGAGGTTGACGCGGAGGATCTCCGCCCAGGCCAGCCGCCGGGTGGTGGTGAGGTTGACGACGGTGACCCCGGCTTCGTCGGCGACCACCTTGGGGCGGGAGAGCAGCACCAGGACGGAGCTGAGCAGGGCCGCGACGAAGATGAAGCTGATGCGTTCGCCGGTGGTGAGGCGTTCGAGTATCAGGGCGACGGCCGTGATGGTGGCGAACATGGCGGCGCCGACGCCGAGCAGCACGATCCGGGTGCGGATCGGCCGGAAGGTGACGGGCAGGGCCGGGGTCTGGGCGGGGAGGGGGGTGGCCGGCGCGGCCGGCTGGTCGGCGGCCATCAGAGGCGGCAGGCGTGGATCGAGGTGGTGAGGATGGCGCGGGCGCCGAGCTCGTACAGATCGTCCATGATCCGCTGGGCCTCCTTGGCGGGGACCATGGCGCGGACCGCGACCCAGCCCTCGTTGTGCAGCGGGGAGATGGTCGGGGACTCCAGGCCGGGGGTGAGGGCGACGGCCCGCTCCAGGTGCTCGGCGCGGCAGTCGTAGTCCATCATCACGTAGCTGCGGGCGACCAGGACGCCCTGGAGGCGGCGCAGGAACTGCTGGATCTTGGGTTCCTCGGTGCCGGCCCCGGTGCGGCGGATCACGGTGGCCTCGGACTTCAGGATGGGGTCCCCGATCACCTCCAGACCGGCGTTGCGCAGGCTGGTGCCGGTCTCGACCACGTCGGCGATGATCTGGGCGACGCCCAGTTCGATCGCGGTCTCCACGGCGCCGTCGAGGTGCACGATGGCGGCGGAGATGCCCTGGTCGGCGAGGTGCTTGGCGACGATGCCCTCGTAGGAGGTGGCGATCGTCATGCCGCCGAAGTCCTCGGGGCCCTTGGCGGTGCCGGGCTTGGTGGCGTACCGGAAGGTGGAGCGGCCGAAGTTCAGCGGCAGGATCTCCTCGGCGTCCGCGCCGGAGTCCAGCAGCAGGTCGCGGCCGGTGATGCCGATGTCCAGCTTGCCGGAGGCCACGTAGATCGCGATGTCCTTGGGGCGCAGGTAGAAGAACTCGACCTCGTTGTCGGGGTCGACCGTGACGAGTTCCTTGGACTCCTTGCGCTGCCGGTAGCCGGCCTCATGGAGCATCGCCGACGCAGGCCCGGAGAGTGAACCCTTGTTGGGGACGGCGATGCGCAGCATGGGGCGGTTCCTTCGGTCTCTGTTCGCGGACGTGCTGAAGACGGGGCGGTCGGTCGGTCGGTCGGCTCAGAGGTGCTTGTAGACCTCGTCGAGGGAGATCCCGCGCGCGACCATCATCACCTGGACGTGGTACAGCAGCTGCGAGATCTCCTCGGCGGCGGCTTCCTTGCCCTCGTACTCGGCGGCCATCCAGACTTCGGCGGCCTCCTCGACGACCTTCTTGCCGATGGCATGGACACCCTTGCCGACCAGTTCCGCGGTGCGGGAGGTCGCGGGGTCGCCGTCGGCCTTGGCCTGGAGCTCGGTGAAGAGCTCTTCGAAGCTCTTGGAGGGTGTGTTCGCCATGATGTCCTCAGAATACGGGGTTGCCCCGCGCCGTCAGCGCCAGGGTTCGCTCACCGTCCGCAGGGTCATGGCGGTGGAGACGGCGGCGGTGACCGCTTCGTGCCCCTTGTCCTCGTTCGACCCTTCGAGTCCGGCGCGGTCCAGCGCCTGCTCGTCGTTGTCGCAGGTCAGTACGCCGAAGCCGACGGGGACTCCGGTCTCGACGGACACCTGCACCAGGCCCTGGGTGACGCCCTGGCACACGTATTCGAAATGCGGGGTGCCGCCGCGGATGACCACTCCGAGGGCGACGATGGCATCGTAGCCGCGACCGGCGAGTACCTTCGCCACCACCGGCAGCTCGAAGCTGCCGGGGACCCGCAGCAGGGTGGGCTCGTCGATGCCGAGCTCGTGGAGGGCGCGCAGGGCACCGTCCACGAGTCCGTCCATCACCTTTTCGTGCCACTGGGCCGCGATGACCGCGACCCGGAGGTCGCCGCAGTTCTTCACGCTCAGTTCGGGTGCGCCCTTGCCGCTCACAGCTCTCCTCGTGCGTTTCGTTCGTCTCGTTGCTGGTTCTGGGTGTTACTGGTTGCCGCAGGTGGAGGTGGACAGCGCCGCCTCCAGCCAGGGCAGGTCATGGCCCATCCGGTCCCGCTTGGTGCGCAGGTACCGCAGGTTGTGCTCGCCCGCCTCGACGGGCATCGGCTCCCGGCCGGCGACGACGATGCCGTGCCGGACCAGGGCGGCCGCCTTCTCGGGGTTGTTGGTGAGCAGCCGGACGCTGCGGGTGCCGAGGTCGGCGAGGATCTGGGCGCCGGCTCCGTAGTCGCGGGCGTCGGCGGGCAGCCCGAGCTCCAGGTTGGCGTCCAGGGTGTCGCGGCCGCGCTCCTGGAGTTCGTACGCCCGGAGCTTGGACAGCAGTCCGATGCCGCGGCCCTCGTGGCCGCGCAGGTAGACCACCACTCCGCGGCCGGCTTCCCGGATGCGTTCCATGGAGGCGTGCAGCTGGGGGCCGCAGTCGCAGCGCAGGGAGTGGAAGATGTCGCCGGTGAGGCATTCGGAGTGCATCCGGACGAGGACGTCCTCGCCGTCGCCGAGGTCCCCGTGGACCAGGGCGATGTGCTCGACGCCGTCCACCGTGGAGCGGTAGCCGTAGGCGGTGAACTCGCCGAAGGCGGTCGGCAGCCGGACCTCTGCCTCGCGGCGCACGGTCGGCTCGGCGGACCGGCGGTAGGCGATCAGGTCCTCGATGGAGATGATCGTCAGGCCGTGCTTGCGGGCGAACGGGATGAGCTCGGGCAGCCGCAGCATCACCCCGTCCTCGCCGGCGATCTCCACGATGGCGCCGGCCGGGCGCAGTCCGGCCAGCCGGGCCAGGTCCACGGCGGCCTCGGTGTGGCCGTTACGGGTGAGGACCCCGCCGGCCTTGGCGCGCAGCGGGAAGACATGGCCTGGTCGGACGAAGTCGGAGGCCTCGGAGCGGCCGTCGGCGAGCAGCCGGAGGGTGGTGGCCCGGTCGGCGGCGGAGATGCCGGTGCTGACCCCGTGGGCGGCGGTGGCGTCCACGGAGACGGTGAAGGCGGTCTTCATCGACTCGGTGTTGTGGTCGACCATCTGCGGGAGCTCCAGCCGCTCCAGCTCCTCGCTCTCCATCGGGGCGCAGATCAGTCCGCGGCACTCGCTCATCATGAACGCGATGATCTCGGGGGTGGCCTTCTCGGCGGCGATGACGAGGTCTCCCTCGTTCTCGCGGTCCTCGTCGTCCACGACCACGACGGGGCGCCCCGCGGCGATGTCCCGGATGGCCTGTTCGACGGGGTCGAGGGCGAAGAACGCGTCGTCGGTGGTCATGCCGTTGCTCCTTCGAGTGCCGGGACGGATGAGGTGCGGGAGCGCAGCCACCAGTCGCGCAGGCCCCACAGGACGAGCGCGCCGTAGATGACGTAGACGAAGCCGGAGAAGGCGTAGCCGTTGGCGAAGTTCAGGGGGACGCCGACCAGGTCGACCAGCAGCCAGGCGAACCAGAACTCGACCAGGCCCCGGGACTGGGCGTACATGGCGACGACGGTGCCGACGAAGATGTAGGCGTCCGGCCAGGGGTCCCAGGACAGCGAGGGGAAGGCGGTGAAGAGGAGGGCGACGGCGACGGTGCCGGCGGCGGCCGCTCCGGCCATCAGCCCGCGCTCGGTCCAGGAGGCGAAGCGGACGGCGAGCCGGCCGTCCTGGGCCTGCTGCCGGCCGCGGTTCCACTGCCAGAAGCCCCAGGCGGCGACGAGCATGACCACGACCTGCTTGCCGGCGCTGCCGGCGAGGTGGCCGGCCGCGAAGGCGGCGAAGAGGATGGCGCCGGAGAGGAACTGGGCGGGCCAGGTCCATATGGAGCGCCGCCAGCCGAGGGCGAGGGCCGCCAGTCCGATGGTGTTGCCGATCATGTCGGACCACTTGATGTGCTGGTCGAAGGCGGTGAAGGCCTCCGAGTTCAGCCAGTCGAGGGCGCTCATCGGCCGGTCTCCGGGGTGCCCGCCCTGTCGCCGAGGAGGCGCTCCACGTACTTGGCGAGGACGTCGACCTCCAGGTTGACGGGGTCGCCGGCGGTCTTGATGCCGAGGGTGGTCAGCGCCAGGGTGGTGGGGATCAGGCTGATGGTGAACCAGTCGGCGGCGGCCTCGACCACGGTGAGGCTGACCCCGTCGACGGTGATGGAGCCCTTCTCGACCACGTAGCGGGAGAGCTCGGCGGGCAGCGCCACCTTGACGATCTCCCAGTGCTCGGACGGGGTGCGGGAGAGGATCTCGCCGGTGCCGTCCACATGGCCCTGGACCAGGTGGCCGCCGAGCCGGCCGCCGAGGGCCATCGGGCGTTCCAGGTTGACCCGGGAGCCGGGGGCGAGGCGGCCGAGGCTGGAGCGGTCGAGGGTCTCGCGCATCACGTCGGCGGTGAACTCCCCGTCCTCGGTGTCGACCACGGTCAGGCAGACCCCGTTGACCGCGATGGAGTCCCCGTGCTTGGCGCCCTCGGTGACGAGGGGGCCGCGCAGGCGGAAGCGGGAGGCGTCCGTCAGCCGCTCGACGGCGGTGACCTCGCCCAGTTCTTCGACGATTCCGGTGAACACTTCAGTGCTCCTTGACGGTGGTGGCGGTCGTGTTGGTGGCGGTGCTGGTGCCGGGTACGGCGGTGATGCGGAGATCGGGGCCGACGCGGACGGCCTCGGTGATGTCGAGGCGGAGCGCGTCGGTGATGGTGGCGATGCCGGCGTCGGCGAGGGCGGCCGGTCCGGCGCCGAGCAGGGCGGGGGCCAGATAGCCGACCACCCGGTCGACGGCCCCGGCGGCGACGAAGGCGCCGGCCAGGGTGGGGCCGCCTTCGAGGAGGACGGAGCGGATGCCGCGGGCGTGGAGCTCGTCGAGCAGGGCCGTGACGGAGAGCCCGCGGCCGTCCCGGGGGAGGCGGACCAGGTCCACGCCCGCGAGGTGGCGGACGGCGGCCTCGTCGAGGTCCTCGGCGACGGCGACCAGGGTGGGGGCGGCCCCGTCGAGGACGCGGGCGGTGGGGCGGATCGTGGCCCGGGTGTCCAGGACCACCCGGAGCGGCTGCCCGGTGGCGGCGGTGCGGCCGTCCGGGCCGCGGACGGCGAGGTGCGGGTCGTCGGCGCGCAGGGTGCCGGAGCCGACCAGGACGGCGTCGGCCTCCGCGCGCAGCCGGTGGACGTCGGCGCGGGACTCGGCGGAGCTGATCCAGCGGCTGCTGCCGTCGGCGGCGGCGATCCGCCCGTCGAGGGTGGCGGCGTACTTCCACAGGACGTACGGGCGGCCCAGCCGGACGGCGGTGAGCCAGGCGGTGTTGCCGGCCGCGGCCTCGGCCTCCAGCAGCCCGCCGGTGGTCTCCACGCCGGCCGCGCGCAGGGTGGCCGCTCCCCCGCTGGCCTGCGGGTTCGGGTCGGCGACGGCGTAGACCACCCGGCTGACGCCGGCGTCGATCAGGGCCTGGGCGCAGGGGCCGGTGCGGCCGGTGTGGTTGCAGGGTTCGAGGGTGACGTAGGCAATGGCGCCGCGGGCGGCGGCTCCGGCCGCCCGCAGGGCGCCGATCTCGGCGTGCGGGCCGCCGGCCCGCTCGTGCCAGCCCTCGCCGACGACCGTGCCGGCGGCGTCGGTGAGGACGCAGCCGACGACGGGGTTGGGGCTGGTGGTGCCGAGTCCGCGTGCCGCGAGGGTGATGGCGCGCCGCATGGCGGTGCCGTCCCGCTCCGCGGGCGTCCGGGCGTCGGATGTCGCCACCGGGTCCTCCTGCCTCCATCGGGCACGGACTCCGGGGCCTGTCGGGAAACGACAGATGAAGCGGACGCGGTCACGGGGGACGCCGGGGTCGGAAAGAGGGTTCGCCCTTGTGTGGAACAGGGTCGAACCGCCGACGGCGGCGTACCGGTGACTGGCCCGCCGCGCACTGCCTCCCATCCGGACTTTCACCGTCGGTCCAGGAATTTCACCTGGTCAACCGGCCGCTGGCTGCGGACGGGTCGCGGACTATAACCGCCGGTTCGGAATTACACCGACCCCGGAGTGCGCTGCTTCTACTGGTACACGGCCCAGTGTGCCACGGGTGATCCTCGGCCATGCGAGTGAGTCGATGTGGCCTGGATCACACCCTACCGATTCTGGACTCCTTCTCGCGCGGACGCCACGAGGACTCTCACCCGGGTGCCGCTACGTCGAGTACCGGCCATTCGATGTTCGGATATCGGCCACCGCGGACCGCTCCGGGCGCCCTCCACCTCGGCTCTTTTCCGACTCTTGGCACTTTGGTCCAGACCTATTGACGGGCTGGTCTAGTCCTCTTAATGTCTCCTTCACATTCCCAGGGAGACAGCCCGTCAGATGTGCGCACGTCCCGGGCCGATTCGCTTAAGCCATGAGCACCTTGTGTCCTGCACCACCTCCCCTCCCCAGGAGGCACGATGCTGTCCCCCACACGCGCCAGAGCGATGCTGCTGGCCTCCGGCGCCGCAATCGCCGGACTGCTGATCGGCGGTCTCTCGGCCGGCGTCTCGCACGCCGCCGACAACGAGTCCTGTCGACCGGACGGGCTCTACAAGACCCCCAATGTGGACGTCCCCTACTGCTCGGTCTACGACACCGAGGGCCGCGAGAAGATGGGCGCCGACCACCAGCGCCGCGTCATCGGCTACTTCACCAACTGGCGCACCGGCAAGAACGGCCAGCCCGCCTACCTGGTGAACAACATCCCGTGGGGCAAGGTCACCCACCTGAACTACGCCTTCGCCCACGTCGACGGCAACAACAAGCTCTCCGTGGGCGCGGACGGCCCCAACAACGCCTCCACCGGGATGACCTGGCCGGGCGTGCCGGGCGCCGAGATGGACCCGCAGTTCCCCTACCAGGGCCACTTCAACCTGCTGAGCAAGTACAAGAAGCAGTACCCGAACGTGAAGACCCTGGTGTCGGTCGGCGGCTGGGCCGAGACCGGCGGCTACTTCGCCGACAACGGCACCCGCGTCAACTCCGGCGGCTTCTACACGATGGCCACCAACGCGGACGGCTCGGTCAACCAGGCCGGCATCAACACCTTCGCCGACTCCGCCGTCGCCTTCGTCAAGAAGTACGGGTTCAACGGCGTCGACATCGACTACGAGTACGCGACCAGCATGAAGGACGCGGGCAACCCGCTGGACTTCCAGATCTCCAACGCCCGCCGCGGCGGCCTGGTCAAGGGCTACGACGCCCTGATGAAGACCCTGCGCGAGAAGCTCGACACCGCGGGCGCCGCCGACGGCAAGCACTACCTGCTGACCGTGGCCGCCCCCTCCTCCGGGTACCTGCTGCGCGGTATGGAGACGTACCAGATGCAGAAGTACCTGGACTACGTCAACATCATGTCCTACGACCTGCACGGCGCCTGGAACGAGTACGTCGGCCCGAACGCCTCGCTGTTCGACGACGGCAAGGACGCGGAGCTCGCCGCGGCCGGGGTCTACGGCAGCCAGCAGTACGGCGGCATCGGCTACCTCAACACCGACTGGGCGTACCACTACTTCCGCGGCTCCATGCCGGCCGGCCGCATCAACATCGGCCTGCCCTACTACACCCGCGGCTTCAAGAACGTCCAGGGCGGCACCGACGGCCTGTGGGGCAAGGCGTCCACCACCACCTGCCCGGCCGGCGCGGGACTGACCAAGTGCGGTGACGGCGCGGTCGGCATCGACAACCTGTGGCACGACAAGGACGACAACGGGGTCGAGTCCCCGGCGGGCTCCAACCCGATGTGGCACGCCAAGAACCTGGAGAAGGGCGTGGTCGGCGACTACGTCACCCAGTACGGCTTCCCGGCCAACACCACGCTCACCGGCACCTACGCCCGCAAGTACGACTCGGCCCTGGTCGCGCCGTGGCTGTGGAACGCGCAGAAGAAGGTCTTCCTCTCCACCGAGGACGAGCAGTCGGTGGCCGCCAAGGCCGACTACGTGGTCAACCGCGGCATCGGCGGCACCATGGTCTGGGAGCTCGCCGGCGACTACTCGTACAACGCGGCCAAGGGCCAGTACGAGATGGGCGACACCCTCACCGACGTGATGTACCAGAAGTTCAAGGCCGCCAGCCCCTACGGGGCCACCAAGGCGGGCGCCACCGCGCTGCCCACCCAGGCCGTGGACATCAAGACGGAGTTCACCGAGTTCAAGCTGGGCGACTCCAACTACCCGCTGACCCCCAAGGTCAAGATCACCAACAACACGAACACGGCGCTGCCCGGCGGCACCGAGTTCCAGTTCGACTACTCGACCTCGGCCCCCGGCAACGCCTCGGACCAGTCGGGCTTCAACACCAAGGTGATCAGCAGCGACCACACCGGGAACAACATCGGCGGCCTGAAGGGCAACTTCCACCGGGTCTCGCTGAAGCTCCCGGCCTGGCAGTCGCTGGCCCCCGGCGCCACCATCGACCTGGCGTTCAACTACTACCTGCCGGTGTCCACCCCCACCAACTGGACGGTGAACATCTCCGGCACCACCTACGCCCTGGCCGGTGACCTGGCCCGCGGCACCACGGTGGTCCAGCCGGGCGGCGGCACCCAGCCCCCGACCACCCCGCCGACCACTCCCCCCACCACCCCGCCGACGACCCCGCCGACCACGCCCCCGACGACCCCGCCGGGCGGCACCTGCACCAACCCGGCGTACGTCGCGGGCACGGTGTACAACGGCGGAACCGTCGTCTCGCACAAGGGCCGCAACTGGAAGGCCTCGTGGTGGACGCAGAACGAAGAGCCCGGCACCACCGGTGAATGGGGTGTCTGGAAGGACCAGGGAGCCTGCTGATCGCGGTGATCGGGTGACCTGACGGAGAGGGGCCCGGCAGCCTGAGCTGCCGGGCCCTTCGCCGTTCCCCGGATTCCGGGGAACGCGGGCGTCAGGGAATTCCGCCCGATGGATGTCACGAACCGGCGGGCCGCGCTGTCCCCTGGACGACGGCAGGCGCGCACCCGCGCGCACCGCGCCCACGGAAGGCAGGCACCCCATGAGCAGCATCCTCGTCACCGGCGGCACCGGAACCCTCGGCAAGCCGGTGGTGGACCGGCTGCGGGCCGCCGGCCACCGGGTCCGGGTACTGAGCCGGCACTCCCCCGAGCACCCGGTGGACCTCCGCACCGGCGCCGGACTGGACGAGGCCCTGGCCGGCGCCGAGGTGGTGGTGCACTGCGCGAGCAGCCCCCGGGGCGGGGACGACGAGGCGGCCGCCCGTCTGGTGGCGGCGGCCCGCCGGGCCGGGGTCGGACACCTGGTGTACATCTCGATCGTGGGGGTGGACGCCGTCCCGCTCCCCTACTACCGGGTCAAGCACCGGGTGGAGCGGATGATCGAGGAGTCGGGGCTGGGCTGGACCGTGCTGCGCACCACCCAGTTCCACGAGTTCGTCCTCGGCTACTTCACGGCCCTGGACAGGCTGCCGGTGCTGCCGGTGCCCGCCGGGGTGGCGGACCAGCCGGTCTCGGTCGAGGAGGTCGCCGACCGGCTGGCCGAGCTGGCGGTGGGCCCGCCGGCCGGCCGGGTGCCGGACATGGGCGGGCCCGAGGTGCTCGACATGGCCGAGGCCGCCCGCGCCTATCTGCGCAGCACCGGGCGGCGCCGGCCGGTGCTGGGGGTCCGGCTGCCGGGGAAGACCTTCGGCGCGTTCCGCCGGGGCGGACACCTGGCCCCGGCCCGCGCGGTGGGCCGGCAGACCTTCGGCGACTACCTCACCGCCCGGGCGGCCAAGGGCGCCTGACCGGCGGGCGGCCGCCCCGGGGGCCGGGCCGGGGTGCTCGTACGGGCCCGGTCCGGGGAGCGGGCCGCCCGGCGGCCGGATCCGCCAGGACCCGGCCAGGGCCCGCCGGGCCACCGCCCGGAGCAGGGGCCGAGCCTCTCGTACCGGTCAGGAGGGCCCGAACAGCACCTCCTGGGCCGCGTCCATGGCGGCCAGCCGGGCCCCGGCGAGGACCGCGCCCCCGCCGAGCCCTGTCGCGCGGACCTCGGTGGGCACCGGGCTGAGCCCGGCGGTCAGCTCCGCCACCCGGCGGGCCAGCGCGGCCCCGCCGGCCAGGCCGAGCTCCCCGCCGAGGATCACGCAGCCGGGGTCGAGCACGGCGGCCACCGCGGCCGCCCCGACCGCCAGCCGGCCGGCCAGCGCGTCGAGGAACTCCCCGGCCCGCCCGCCCGGCGCCCGTTCGTCCTCGGCCGCGGCGGCGGCCAGGGCCTGCGCAGCCGGGGCCCGGTAGCCGTGTCCGGCGGCGAGGTCGGTGACGGCGGCCGCGCCCGCCAGCGCGTGGAAGCCTCCCCCGCAGTCGGTGGCCGAGGGCAGCGCGCCGGTGCCGGGCACCGGCAGGAAGCCGATCTCCCCCGCTCCGCCGGAGGCGCCCCGGCGGAGCCGGCCGTCCAGGACCACGGCCGCGCCGACCCCGAGCCCCAGCCAGAGCAGGACGAAGGAGTCCAGGTCGCGGGCGGCGCCGAGGCGCTGTTCGGCGAGCGCCGCCAGATTGGTCTCGTTCTCCACCAGGACGCGGGCGGGCAGCTCCCGTTGCAGGAGGGCGACCAGGTCCCGGTGCCAGGCGGGCAGTCCGGTGGTGTCCCGCAGTTCCGCGGTGCCGGGGGCCACCAGTCCGGGGGCCCCGACCATCACGGTGTGCAGGGCCTCGGCGCCCGCCTCCCGGGTGGTGCGCCGCAGCACCTCCAGGGCCCGCCCGGGCGCGTCCACCGGGAGCGCCGCCTCGGCCAGGGTCCGGCCCAGCAGGTCGGTGACCACGGCGGTGGCGCTGTCGGTACGGACGTCCAGGGCGGCGAGGTGGGCGCGCCGGGCGACGATCCCGTACAGCTTGGCGTTGGGGCCGCGGCGCTGTTCGCCGGACTCCCCGACGACCTCGATCAGTCCGGCGGCGGCCAGCCGTTCGACCAGGTCGGCCACGGAGGGGCGGGAGAGTCCGGTCAGCCCCTTGAGCTGTGCCGCCGTCAGGGGGCCTTCCCGCTGGAGGAGTCCGAGGGCCAGCCGATCGTTGATGGCGCGTGCCGTGCTCGGCGAGGCCGGTGCCGATGCGGGTGCCGACGCGGGGGCCGGCGCGGTCGTCGGCGCGGTCGCCGGCGCGGGGGCGGGGGTCATTCGGCTATCGTAGCCCTTCTCTATCAGGAAGGGTTCCTGATAGTTTACCGGCCATGACGCATCCCGGGGAATCGGCCCCCACTCCGGCGCGACTGCGCCGCGCCCGCATCGCCATCGCCGTGGTCTTCTGCGTCCACGGCGCCGTCACCGGCAGCTTCGCCACCCGGATCCCCTGGATCCAGGAGAACGCGGGCCTGGGCTCCGGCACGCTGGGGCTCGCCCTGGCCTTCCCCGCCGTCGGCGCGGCCCTCGCCATGCCGCTGGCCGGCCGGATCAACCACCGGTTCGGGGCCCGGACCGCGCTGCGCGGACTGCTCGCCCTGTGGACCCTTGCGCTGATCCTGCCCAGCCTCGCCCCCGACCTGGTCGTGCTGTGCCTGGTGCTGCTGCTGTACGGGGCCACCGCCGGGATGTCGGACGTGGCGATGAACGCCCTCGGGGTGGAGACCGAGAACCGGCTCGGCCGCTCGATCATGTCCTCCCTGCACGGGATGTGGAGCGTGGGCGCCCTGCTGGGGTCGGCGGCCGGCACCGTGGCCGCGCACGCCGAGGTGGACGCCCGGGCCCACCACCTGGTCGTCGCGCTGGTGCTCACGGCGATCGGCCTGTTCGCCGTCGGCGGGGTGCTCGACCTGCGCAGCGGCCAGGACGAGGAGGCCCCGCCGCACTTCGCGCTGCCGCCCAGGTCGGCCCTGCTGATCGGGGCGATCGGCTTCGCCGCGGTGTTCGCGGAGGGGGCCAGCCTGGACTGGTCGGCGGTCTACCTGCGGGACGTCCTGGACACCGGGGCCGGGCTGGCCGCCGCCTCCACCACCGCCTTCGCGCTGACCATGGCCGCGGCCCGGCTGGCGGGCGACCGGGTGGTGGACCGCTTCGGTCCGGTGCGCACCGTACGGGCCGGCGGGGTGCTGGCCACGGCCGGCGGTCTGCTGGTGGTGCTGGTGCGGGAGCCGGCCGGGGCACTGGCCGGGTTCGGCCTGATCGGGCTGGGCATCGCGGTGGTGGTGCCGCTGGCCTTCGCGGCCGCCGGCCGCAGCGGCCCGGCGCCCGCCCAGGCCATCGCCGGGGTCGCGACGATCACCTACACCTCGGGCCTGGTCGCCCCCTCGGCGATCGGGGCGGTGGCCGACGCGACCTCGCTGGTGGTCTCGTTCGGTCTGGTCACCCTGCTGGCGTTCGCCCTGGTGGTGGCGGCCCCGGTGCTGCGACAGAAGGGGACCAATGGCGAGCCGGTCCCGGCCAATCGGGACGAAACAGCCGGATTCCGGCCGTAGCATGTTCTGGGCCCGCGCGGCCCGGCATGATCGTGGACCGGGGCACCCGTGGACCGGTGGACCTGTGGACCGGGCGCGGTACCCGGCTGGTGGAACGGAGTGACACATGGGCCTCGGCGTGCGCTGGACCCTGCACGGTGACGGGCGGACCCCCGCCCCCGGAGCGGTGGTGCGGCCGGACGAGCGGCTGTCCTGGCCGCGTACCGCGGGGCTCGGCGCCCAGCACGTGGTGGCGATGTTCGGGGCGAGTTTCGTCGCTCCGGTCCTGATGGGCCTGGACCCCAACCTGGCCATCATGATGTCCGGTATCGCCACGGTGATCTTCCTGCTGGCCACCCGCGGCCGGATCCCCTCCTACCTCGGCTGCTCCCTCTCCTTCGTCGGGGTGGCCGCCGCGATCCGGGCGGGCGGCGGGGACAGCGCCACCGTCACCGGCGCGGTGTTCGTGGTCGGCGGGGCGCTGTTCCTGGCCGGTCTGGCGGTCCAGCGGTTCGGTGCGCGGATCATCCACGCGGCCATGCCGCCGGTGGTCACCGGCGCGGTGGTGATGCTGATCGGCTTCAACCTGGCACCGGTCACCGCCTCCACCTACTGGCCGCAGGACCAGTGGACGGCCCTGCTGGTGATGGCCTTCACCGGGCTGGCCGTGGTCTGTCTGCGCGGGTTCTGGTCGCGGATCGCCATCTTCCTGGGACTGCTCTTCGGCTACGCGGTCTCCTTCCTCTTCGACCGGGTCTTCGGCAAGATCCACTCGACCATGGGCGGCCCGGAGGCCGTGGACCACTGGCGGCTGGACCTCTCCGGGGTCGGCAGGGCCGACTGGATCGGCCTGCCCTCCTTCCACGCGCCGTCCTTCGAGTGGTCGGCGATCCTGGTGGCGCTGCCGGTGGTGATCGCGCTGATCGCGGAGAACGCCGGGCATGTGAAGGCGGTCGGCGAGATGACCGGGGACTCCCTGGACGACAAGCTGGGCACCGCCATCGCGGCGGACGGCGCCGCCTCGATGCTGTCCACGGCGGTGGGCGGCCCGCCGAACACCACCTACTCGGAGAACATCGGCGTGATGGCCGCGACCCGGGTGTACTCCACGGCCGCCTACTGGGCCGCCGCCGGCTTCGCCCTGCTGTTCGGCCTCTGCCCGAAGTTCGGCGCGGTGGTCGCGGCGATCCCGGGCGGGGTCCTCGGCGGGATCACCGTCATCCTCTACGGCATGATCGGCCTGCTCGGCGCCCAGATCTGGATCAACGGCCGGGTGGACCTGCGCAATCCGCTGAACCTGGTGCCGGCCGCGGCGGGCATCATCATCGGGGTCGGCGGGGTCCAGCTCAAGATCACCGACAGTTTCGAACTGGGCGGGATCGCACTCGGCACCATCGTGGTGATCACCGGCTACCACGCGCTGCGCTACTTCGCCCCGGCCCACATGAAGGAGCAGCCGGAGCGGCCCCTGCTGGACTCGGGCACCTCCTCGTACGACGACGGGGACGCGCCGGAGCCGCGCGGCTGACCCCGCCGCACGGCCGGTTCGGGCCGGGATTCGCCCGAACCGGCGAAGCCCGCGGCCAAGTCCCCCCGCCGGGCCCCGCGGGCTGGGACCCTGCCTCGCATGGATGCGGTACTGGCGCGGATGCGCGCCCTGGAGCGGCGGCTGCCCGCGCACGACGGTGTCGCGGTCTTCAACCGGGTGTACCTGACGGTCACCGAGGCCCTGCACCACCGGATCGACGGCGGCGGGTTCCCGGAGCCGCACCGGGCCGAGGGGCTGACCGTACGCTTCGCCGAGCACTACCTCGGGGCGGTGGAGGCCGCCGCCGGGGGTGACCGCACCCCCGCGTGCTGGCGGCCGCTGTTCCAGCAGCGCCGGCATCCCGGGGTGCGGCCGCTGCAGTTCGCACTGGCCGGGATCAACGCCCACATCGGGCACGACCTGGCCCTGGCCGTGGTCTCCTGCTGCCGGTCCCTGGACTGCCCGCCGGCCGCCCTGGAAGCCGATTTCGACCGGGTCGGCGACACCCTGGTGGCACTGGAGGAACGCATCCGGGAGGACCTGATGCCGGGCCCGGACCTGCTGGAGGTCGCCGATCCGGTCACCCATCTGCTGGGCTCCTGGAGCCTCCAGCGGGCCCGGGACGGCGCCTGGGCCGCGGCCCGGCTGCTGTGGACCCTGCGGCGCAGCCCCGAGCTGGCGGAGGAGTTCACCCGCACCCTGGACTCGGGGGTCGGCCTGGTCGGCCGCTGTCTGCTGACCCCGCTGGGCGGGGTGCCCCGGCCCCGCCGGACAGGGGAACCGGCCGTCACCGCGACGGGGGTGGCGCGGTGACGGCCGGAGTGTGGTGACCGGGGGCGAAGTGACCGCCGGGGCCAGGTGACCGGCGGGTCCGGGGATCAGTCCTCGGGGAGCTCCACCGGGGCGATGTCCTCGTAGACGTCGCCGGGGCCCGGGTTGGTGGCGTCGGTGCCGCCGCCGAGGTGGTGCATCACGCCCCAGACCGCGTTGAGCGCGGTCTGCACGGCGCCCTCGGCCCAGCCGGCCGTCCAGGAGATGTCGTCGCCGGCCAGGAAGATGCCGCGCTTGTCCTCGGGCAGCCGGTCCTGCATGAAGTGGGTGAACAGGCGCCGCTGGTAGCGGTAGTGGCCGGGCAGGTTGGCCTTGAACGCGCCCATGAAGTAGGGCTCGTCCTCCCAGGACACGGTCACCGGGTTGCCGATGATGTGGCGGCGGACGTCCACCTTGGGGTAGATCTCGCCGAGGGACTTCAGCATGACCTCCATCCGCTCGTTCGCGGACAGCGGCAGCCACTTGAGGCTGTCGTCGCACCAGGTGTAGGAGAGGCAGATGACGGCGGGCTTGTCCGGGCCGTTGTCCAGCAGATAGGTGCCGCGGGTCATCCGGTCGGTGAGCGTCATCGACATGACGTCCCGCCCGGTCGGGTTCCCGGCGTCGTCGACGGCCTTGTCCAGCCAGAACGGCCGGTCGACGGGGACGAACAGCTTCGAGGACTCCATGTAGTGGGTGCGCTCGATCGCCGTCCAGTGGTCGATCGGGAAGAGCGTGTCATCGCACTCGATCTTGGACAGCAGCATCCAGGACTGGGCGGTGAAGATCGCGGCCCGGTAGGTGCGGATGTCGCCGGAGGAGTCGGTGACGGTGATCCGGTTGCCGGCGGTGCGGTGCAGCCGGGTCACGGCCGGCCGGGGGGTGCCCTCGTGCAGGCTGGACAGCGAGGTGCCCGGGGCCCAGTGGACGATCTTTCCGGGCTCGCGCTCCCACAGTCGCAGCGGCAGCTGCTGGGAGCCGCCGACGATACCGCGGTGGTGGTCGTCGGCCTCGGTGTAGACGACCCGGAGGATCTCCAGGATGGAGTTCGGGAAGTCGGTGTCCCAGCCGCCGGTGCCGAAGCCGACCTGGCCGAAGATCTCCCGCTTGCGGAAGGACTTGAAGGCCTCGGACTTGCAGAGGAAGCCGTAGAAGGTCTCGTCGTCGAGCTTCTCGACCAGCTTGGCCCAGATCTCCCGGATCCGCGGGACGTCCCGCTCGCGCATCGCGGTGTTCATGTCGGAGAAGTCGGCGCCCTCGTCCAGGCAGGCGTTCCAGGCCTCGGCCACGTCGCGGTAGATCTGCGGGAGGTCCGCGATGGTCTCGGCGTAGTGGGTCTCGCCCTTGAGGTCCACCACCGTGGAGGGGGTGGCCTCGGCGAGCGGGTTCGGGAACGGCTCGGTGACCAGGCCGACCAGGTCGATGTAGTGCTGGAGGGCGGTCGAGGAGGGCGGGAAGCGCATGGCGCCCATCTCGGCGGTGAGGCCCTCGGTCTCGGCGCCCTCGAAGCCGACGGTGCGCAGCCGGCCGCCGATCTGGTCGGCCTCGTAGACGACGGGCTTGAGGCCCATCTTCATCAGCTCGTAGGCGGAGACGATGCCGGAGAGTCCGCCGCCGATGACGGCGACCTCGGTGCCGTGCTCGGTCGCGGGTATCTGGCCCAGGCCCGCCGGGTGGGCGAGGAAGTCGTCGTAGGCGTACGGGAAGTCCGGGCCGAACATGGTGATCGGCGGCTGACCGTCGCTGTGCGGGACGGCGGTGGTGGGCAGCGTGGACGTCATGGGGTACGGCTCCTTGCGGGCGGGGCGCGGTGGTGCGGCAGGCGGTGCGGTGGGGGGTCCGGATCGGCGGTCCGGCCGGGCGGTCCCGGCCGCCGGGGTCAGATCAGCGAGGCGTAGAGGCCGGGGCGGCGGTCGCGCAGATAGGGGTTGGTCTCGCGGGAGGCGCGGAGCAGCTCGGGGTCGGCCTCGCCGAACACCAGCTCCTCGCCGCGGCCGGCCCGGGTGCGGGTGGTGCCGTCCGGGCTCGCCAGGCAGGACAGTCCGACGAACTCGAACTCTCCCTCGGGGCCGGTGCGGTTGACGTACGCGATGTACATCTGGTTCTCGAAGGCCCGGACGGGCACGAGCTGTTCGGCGACGAACTGGAAGGGGTGCATCTGCGCGGTGGGCACCAGCAGCAGGTCGGTGCCGGCCAGCGCGTGGGCGCGGACGTTCTCGGGGAACTCGACGTCGTAGCAGACCATGACGCCGATCCGGAGGCCGTTCAGCTCGGCCTGGACCACGGGGGTGTCCCCGGGGGTGAAGACCTCGCGCTCGAACCCGCCGAAGAGGTGCGTCTTGCGGTAGTTGGCGAGGGAGCCGCCGTCGGGGCCGATCAGCTGGGCGGAGTTGTGGATCCGGCCGGTGTCGGGGTCGCGCTCGGGGTAGCCGTAGAGCACGGCCAGTCCGTTGCGGCGGGCGATCTCGCCGATGGTGCGGGCGGACATGCCGTCGCGGGTCTCGGCGAGGCCCGGGAGCTCGGCCGGGTCGAGGGCGTAGCCGGTGAGGAACATCTCCGGTGCCACCAGCAGCCCGGCCCCCGCCTGTGCGGCGCGCGCGGCGGCCTCGTCGAGCACCTTCAGGTTCTCGGCGACGTCGCCGAGTCGTCCGGAGCTCTGGAGGAGGGCGGTGCGCAGCGGGGGCATGGGCGTACCTCTGTGGCAGGTGGGGCGGGGTGCGGTCCTATAAACGGTACGTTTTGCCCGGCTGCGGGGACAAGGCGCGTTTGTTGCGCGCGCGGCGTCGATCCGTTGCGCCTTACGGGGCCCTCGCGGCGATTCGTTGCGCGATGGGCCGGTGGTCAGGCCGGGGCGCCGGAGGTGAAGCGGCGGAGCAGCGGGGAGAGGACCAGGACGGACTTGGTGCGTTCCACGAAGGGCTCGCCGGCGATGCGTTCCAGGACCCGCTCGAAGTGGCGCATGTCGGAGGCGAAGATCTGGACGAGGGCGTCCGCGTCGCCGGTGACGGTCGACGCGGACACCACCTCGGGGTACCGCTCCAGGCCCCGCCGGATGTCGTCCGGCGAGGTGTTGTGGCGGCAGTAGATCTCGATGAAGCCCTCGGTCTCCCAGCCCATGGCGGCCGGGTCCACGCGGACGGTGAAGCCGGTGATCGCGCCCTCGGCCCGGAGGCGGTCCACCCGGCGCTTGACGGCGGGGGCGGAGAGTCCGACCTCGGAGCCGATGTCCGCGTAGGAGCGGCGGGCGTCCTCGGCGAGGGCGTGCACGATGCGTTCGTCGAGATCGTTCAGTCGCACTGCGGGCGGATCACTTCTCTGCGGTGGCCAGTCGGGAGCGGCGGATGCCGTAGAGGAAGTAGAACACGAGGCCCACGACCATCCAGCCACCGAAGACGATCCAGGTGGCGGTGTCCAGGCTGAACATCATGTAGCCGCAGGCCGCGAAGCCGAGGATGGGGGTGATCGGGAACAGTGCCACCTTGAAGGTGCGGGGCATGTCGGGTCGGGTGCGGCGCAGGATGACCACGGCGACGTTGACCAGGGCGAAGGCGAAGAGGGTGCCGATGCTGGTGGCGTCGGCCAGCTTGCCGAGCGGGATGGTGGCGGCGAGGACCCCGCAGAAGAGGGAGACGATGACCACGTTGGTGCGGGGGGCGCCGGTGCGCGGGTTGACCTTGGAGAAGGCCTTGGGGACGAGGCCGTCGCGGGACATCGCGAAGAGGATGCGGGTCTGGCCGTAGAGGACGGCGAAGACGACGGAGGCGATGGCGATGACGGCGCCGGCGGCGAGGACCACGCCCCAGAAGGTGTGTCCGGTGACGTCGGTCATGATCTGGGCCAGGGCGGCCTCGGTGCCCTCGAAGTCCTTCCAGGGCATGGCGCCGACGGCGACGAAGGCGACGAGGACGTAGAGCACCGTGACGATCAGCAGCGAGAGCATGATCGCGCGGGGCAGGTCGCGCTTGGGGTTCTTGGCTTCCTCGCCGGCGGTGGAGGCGGCGTCGAAGCCGATGTAGGAGAAGAAGAGGGTGGCGGCGGCGGCGCTGATGCCGGCCTGGCCGAGCGGGGCGAAGTCGGAGTAGTTGCCGGACTTGACGCCCATGAAGCCGATGCCGATGAAGAGCAGCAGGGTGACGATCTTCACCGCGACCATGATCGAGTTGATCCGGGCGCTCTCCTTGGCGCCGCCCATCAGGAAGACCATGGCGAGCAGGACCACGACCAGCGCCGGCAGGTTGATGTAGCCGCCCTCGCCCAGCGGGGCGGAGAGGCTCTCGGGGATGGTGATCCCGATGGTGCCGTCGAGGAGTTCGTTCAGGTACTCGCCCCAGCCGACGGCGACCGCCGCGACGGAGACCCCGTACTCCAGGACCAGGCACCAGCCGCAGATCCAGGCGACGAGCTCGCCCATGGTGGCGTACGAGTAGGAGTACGAGGAGCCGGAGACGGGGACGGATCCGGCCAGCTCGGCGTAGGACAGGGCGGAGAACAGGGCGGTCAGGCCGGCGATGACGAAGGAGATCGTCACGGCGGGTCCGGCCTTGGGGGCCGCGGTGCCGAGGACGACGAAGATGCCGGTGCCCAGGGTCGCGCCGATGCTGATCATGGTCAGCTGCCACATGGTGAGCGAGCGGCGGAGCATGCCGCCCTCGCCCTGGCCCGCCTCGCTGACGAGCCGCTCCACGGGCTTGCGGCGGAGCAGCGGATTGACGGGCCGCGCGGTGAGCGGGGGCGCCTGGCCTTGGTCCAGCACGGAGGACTCCTATCGACACTGCGGATCGGGGGTTGAGGCGTCGACCGCGGCGAGTCCGAGCAGGAGCGGGCCTCGAAGGAGGCCTGAGCAGGGGGACCGCCGGGGAGGCGGTCGCGCCACTCCACGTACAGCGAGTGAGCCTAGGGGCAGAGGGTTCCCGCCCGTAATGCACCATCCTTGCATATTCGCGAACGATCGTTGCACGGATCTGTCCGGGATGGCCGTTTGTTGCGTAAGGACGATCGATCAATGCGCGGTCACTCTGCGCGATGGTCATTGACAAGTCGTCAGATCTGCCGGAGCCTGCCGCCGGTGGAACGGGCCCCCGGCGGGGTAGCCGCAGGGATAGCCGGAGCACGGCGGGCGCGGTCCGGCGCCCCCGCCCGACGATCGGAGGCCGAGGGTGAACGCTGACGGGCGGTGGCTGGAGCCGGGACCGTATCTGCGCGGGGTGGCCTGGCTGGACCGGGACCGCCCGGTGCGGGCCGACCCCGCCGACACCATGCGACTGCCCTGGGACACCGGGGAGCGGGCCACCCTGCCGATCGGGGTCCGGCTCGAATTCGGCACCGACCCCGACCGGCCGGCCCGGGCCGCGGAGATCCGCTACCGGGCGACCGTGCCCGGCCCCACCGACTCCCTGCGGGACCTCGCCCATGTCTTCGCCCTGTGGAACCGGGACGGGATGCTCGCCGAGACCGTCACCGAACCCGCCGCCGAGGCGGTGCTGCGGATCGAGCTGCCGCCCGGGCGCGGCCCCTACACCCTGCACCCGCCCGAGACCCAGTCCCCGCTGCTCCTCGGACTGCGCGGCATCGGCGGACCGCTGCTGCCGCCCGCCGCCGCCCCGCGCTGGGTGGTGCACGGGGACTCCATCACCGAGGGCTGGTGGTCCACCCGGCCCGCGCACGGCTGGCCCGCGGTGGCCGGCCGGGCCCTGGGCTGGGACACCGTGAACCTCGGCTACGCCGGAGCGGCCCGCGGGGAACTCGCCACCGCCGAACAGCTCGCCGCCCTCCCCGCCGACGCCCTGACCCTGGCCTTCGGCACCAACTGCTGGTCCCGGGTGCCGTATTCGGCACCACTGCTCTACGAGACCACCCGGGCGTTCCTGGAACTGGTCCGCCAGGGCCACCCGCGCACCCCGCTGCTGCTGGTCTCCCCCGTCCTGCGGCCGGACGCCGAACGCACCCCCAACCGGCTCGGCGCCACCCTGGGGGCGCTGCGGGACGCCATGGAACGGGCGGTGACCGACCGGGTCGCGGGCGGCGACGAGCACCTGGCGCTGCTGCCCGGCCGGGACGTGCTCGGACCGGAGCACCTGGCGGACGGACTGCACCCCAACGACGCCGGGCACGCACTCCTGGGGATGACCGTGGTCACGGCCCTGCGCCGGGCCGGGTTCACCGGAGGCTGAGTGAACCTCCCCACACCCGCCGGATCGAACCCGGCGGGGCCGGCGGGCCGTGTCTCCCACGACTGCCCGCCGGAGGCCGCGGGCGGCAGGGAACGACACAGTGGGAGACAACACCATGGGCACAGTGCGCGGAACGTCCCTCGCGGCCGTGGCGGTCGCCATCGTCCTCGCGGCCACCGCCTGCGGGCCGGCCGAGGACCGGGGGGCCGGGCCGGCGGGCGCCGGCGCGTCCGGCTCCGTCGCCCCGCCCGCGGCCCCCGCCGCGGACCCGGCCGCCGGCGGGGACCCGTACGCCCCGGCCGGCCCCACCGGCCGGACCACCCCGGCCGGCACCCTGCGGATCGCCGAGGACCCGGCCCTCGGGGCGGTCCTGACCGATGCCGCCGGCTTCACCCTCTACCGCTTCGACCCGGACACCGCGAAGCCCTCGAAGGCCACCTGCGACGGGGACTGCGCCAAGGCCTGGCCGCCGGTCCCGGCCGCCGGCGCGGCCCCCGCGTCCGGACAGACCCCGGACCCGCTCGGTTCGGTGGTCCGCACGGACGGCGGCGAGCAGCTCACCGTGGGCGGCTGGCCCGCCTACCGGTTCGCGAAGGACACCGCGCCGGGCGACACCAGGGGACAGGGCGTGGGCGGCACCTGGTTCGCGCTGGCCCCGGACGGCAGGAAGGCCGCGAAGGGCACCGGGGACGCCAAGGACACCACGGGCGCCCTGCCCGGTCTCTCGGTCCGCCAGGACCCCCGGCTGGGCAGGCACATCGTGGACCGGAACGGGATGACCGTCTACCGGTTCAAGCCGGACACCGCCTGGCCGATGGTCTCCAAGTGCGTCGGCGACTGCCTGGAGAAGTGGCCCGTGGTCGCCCCGGTGGACAAGGCCGACACCAAGGGCGTCACCGGCCGCAACTTCCTGGTCCTGAACCGTCCGGACGGTGCCAGGCAGCAGACCGTGGACTGCTGGCCGATCTACACCTTCGCCCGGGACCGCAAGCCCGGCGACACCAACGGTCAGGGCGTGGGCGGCACTTGGTACGCCGTCGCCCCCGACGGCAAGCTGATCACCGTCAAGTAGCCCCGCCCGGGCTGCCGCACCGAGTACCGGGTCCTAGACTCCGCAGCATGTTGCGCGTACTGGCCGTGGACGACGAGGAGCCGCTCCTGGCGGAGCTCCTCTACCTGCTGCGCTCCGATCCCCGGGTGCACAGCGCGGAGGGCGCCTCGGACGCCACCGGGGCGCTCCGCCGGATCACCCGGGCGCTGGAGGCCGGACCGGGGGGCGGCGACGCCATCGACGTCGTCTTCCTCGACATCCACATGCCGGGCCTGACGGGTCTGGACATCGCCCGGCTGCTGGCGGGGTTCGCCCGGCCCCCGCTGATCGTGTTCGTCACCGCGCACGAGGGGTTCGCCGTCCAGGCCTTCGACCTGAAGGCGGTGGACTACCTGCTGAAACCGGTCCGGCCGGAACGGCTGGCCGAGGCGGTCCGCCGGGCCTGCGCCCTGCTCGCCCCGGCCGGGGAGGCCGCCCCGGCAACCGCGCCGACACCCGCACCGGCACCGGCACCGGCACCGGCACCGGCGACCGTTCCGGACCGGCTGCCCGACCAGATAGCCGTCGAACTGGGCGGGGTGACCCGGTTCGTGGCCATCGCGGACATCGCCTATGTGGAGGCCCAGGGCGACTACGCCCGGCTGCACACCGACGGGGGCAGCCATCTGGTCCGGATCCCGCTGTCCACCCTGGAGGAGCGCTGGGCGGCCCGCGGGTTCGTCCGGATCCACCGCCGGCACCTGGTGGCGCTGGGGCGGATCGACGAACTCCGGCTGGACTCCGGCAGCACCAGCGTCCGGATCGGCTCGGCCGAACTCCAGGTCAGCCGACGGCACTCCCGGGAGCTCCGGGACCTGCTGATGCGGCAGGCCACCGGCTGAGACCGGGGCCGCGACGGCCGCCGCGACGACGGCCGCTCGGCGCGGCCGCCGTGCCGTTCGTCGCGCCGCGGGCCTCGTACGGCGCTCCTCCCCCGCCGCCGAACGCAGCGCGGGCCCGCGGGCCCGTCCCCGCCCGGACCCGCACGTATCGTGGATCTTCCGGGCGGGAGGAGCGAGATGTCCGACATCCAGGCGCTGGTGGACGAACTGACCGGCCTGCCCCCGACCCGCCCCGCGGGACCGGAGGAGGCCACCGCCCTGCTGGCGGGGCTGCGCAGCGCGGCCGCCCGCTGGGCCGACGTGCTGTACGAGGCCGGGCAGGCCTCCCGGCCGCATCTGCCGCCCCGGGCCGAGGCCGCCGTGCTGCTGGCCTTCCGCCGGGCCGAACAGTCCTACGTGGAACTGGAGATCGCCCTCCGCGACTGCGCCGGCCACCGCGACCCGGTGCGCTAGCCGGTACGGGCAGGCCTGTTTCCGGACGCGCCCGTCTGCGTAGACTCCGGTCACTCCTCCCTGCCGAAGGACGGTCGGTTGAACCAGACGTACGCGCTGACCGCGGTCACCGCCGTCGTCCTGGCCACCGTGCTGGTCGGGGCGCTCGGGCTGCGGATATCCAGGACCACCTCGGACTTCTACGTGGCCTCGCGCACCGTGGGCCCCCGGCTGAACGCGGCGGCGATCGGCGGCGAGTACCTGTCCGCCGCCTCCTTCCTGGGGATCGCCGGGCTGCTGCTGCTCCAGGGGCCGGAGATGCTCTGGTACCCGGTGGGGTACACGGCGGGCTATCTGGTGCTGCTGGTGCTGGTGGCCGCCCCGCTGCGGCGGTCCGGGGCCTACACCCTGCCGGACTTCGCGCAGGCCCGGCTGGAGTCGCGGGCGGTCCGCCGGATCGCGGTGCTGTTCGTCCTCGGGGTGGGCTGGCTCTACCTGCTGCCGCAGTTGCAGGGCGCCGGGCTGACCCTGGAGATCCTGACCGGCGCCCCGACCTGGGTGGGCGAGGTGCTGGTGGCCTTCGTGGTCACGGCGGCGGTGGCGGCCGGCGGGATGCGCAGCATCACCTTCGTCCAGGCCTTCCAGTACTGGCTGAAGCTGACGGCCCTGCTGGTGCCGGCCTTATTCCTGCTGGCCGCCTGGGCGGGGGACGGCTCCCCGCGGGCCCGGTTCGACGCGGAGGCGGTGTTCCGCGAGCACACCTCGGTCACCGTCGCGGAGGAGCTGCGGATCTCCCTGCGCGAGCCGCTGGCCCTGACCGTGGACGGGAGGGTGGACGGCCGGGAGCACCACGGCGCCGAGGTCCCGCTGGGCCCGGGCCAGCACCGGGTGGGGGCCGGGACCGTGCTGGGGTTCCCGGCGGACGCCCCGGTCCCGGAGAGCCGCTCCGGTGCCGGGATGGGGGTGTCCAGCTGGTCCCAGCCGCTGTCCGGAGAGGACGCCGGGCACCGGCTGTACGCCACGTACGGGCTGATCCTGGCCACCTTCCTCGGCACCATGGGGCTGCCCCACGTGGCGGTCCGCTTCTACACCAGCCCGAACGGGCGGACGGCCCGGCGGACCACCCTGGTGGTGCTGGGCCTGGTCGGCGGGTTCTATCTGCTGCCCCCGGTGTACGGGGCGCTCGGCCGGATCTACGCCCCGGAGCTGGCGCTGACCGGGGCGGCGGACGCGGCGGTGCTGGTGCTGCCCGAGCGGATGATCGGCGGGACCGCGGGCGACCTGCTGGGGGCGCTGCTGGCGGGCGGGGCGTTCGCCGCGTTCCTGTCCACGGCGTCCGGGCTGACGATGGCGGTGGCCGGGGTGCTGCACCAGGACGTGATGACCGGGCGCGGTCCCCGGATGTTCCGGAGGACGCGGGCGTTCCGGGGATGGCCGGGGCCGCGGGTGTTCCACGGAGTGGGGATGTTCCGGCTGGCGGTGCCGGTGGCGATGGCGGTGCCGCTGGCCGGGAGCGTGGCGGCCAGCGCGGTGCCGGTGGCGGACGCGGTGGGGCTGGCCTTCGCGGTGTCCGCCTCCTCCTTCTGCCCGCTGCTGGTGCTGGGCATCTGGTGGCGGGGGCTGACCCCGCCCGGGGCGGTGGCCGGGCTGCTGGCCGGCGGCGGGGCCGCGCTGACCGCCGTACTGGCCACCCGGGCCGGGCTGGCGCCGGAGGGCTGGGCGCACACGCTGCTGGCCTGGCCGGCGGTCTGGTCGGTGCCGGTGGGCTTCCTGACGATGGTCCTGGTGTCGCTGGCCACCCGCGACCGGATCCCCCCGGGCACGGCGGCCACCCTGGCCCGGCTGCACCTGCCGGAGGACCTGGGCGCGCGGCCGGGGCCGCGGCCGGCCGGGCGGGTGCCCGGATCGCGGGGCGGCCGATGAGCGCGGGCACGTCGGCCGTCCTGGCCGCGGCGGGCGCGGCCGTCCCGGCGCTGCTGCTGGGCCTGTGGCTGGGGGGCCGGCGGGCCCGCCGGCCGGACGGCGGCGGGCCGGACCTCGGCACCCCGGTGGAGCGGGCCACCTTCCACACCCTGCACACCGCCTCGCTGGCCGCTCCGCCGCTGCGTGCCGGGCTGACCGGGGACGCGGCCCGCAAGGCCGCCCGACGGCTGCGGTCCCTGCTGGGCACCGAGGCGCTCTGTCTGACCGACCGGGAGGCGGTGCTGGCCTGGGACGGGCCGGGGGCCGACCATCACGAGCGGCGGGCCATGGAGCGGGTGCGGGAGATGCTGGACTCGGGTCGCAGTGCCAGCGTCCGGACCGGGTGCGGCCGGCCCGACTGCCCGCTGAGGTGGGCGGTGATCGCCCCGCTGACCGGTGAGGACGGGGTGCTGGGCGCGCTGGTGGCCTACGGCTCGCGGGAGTCGGCGGTGCTGGTGCGGGCGGCCGCGGAGGTGGCCCGCTGGGTGTCCGTGCAGCTGGAGCTGTCCGAGCTGGACCGGTCCCGGACCCGGCTGATGGAGGCGGAGATCAGGGCGCTGCGGGCGCAGATCTCCCCCCACTTCATCTTCAACTCGCTGGCCGCCATCGCCTCGTTCGTGCGGACCGACCCGGAGCGGGCCCGGGAACTGCTGCTGGAGTTCGCCGACTTCACCCGCTACTCCTTCCGCCGGCACGGCGACTTCACCACGCTGGCCGAGGAGTTGCGGTCGGTGGAGCAGTATCTGGCCCTGGCCGGGGCCCGGTTCGGGGAGCGGCTGAAGGTGACCCTGCAGGTGGCGCCGGAGGTGCTGCCGGTGGCGCTGCCGTTCCTGTGTCTCCAGCCGCTGGTGGAGAACGCGGTGAAGCACGGGGTGGAGGACTCCACGGACGCCTGCCGGATCACCATCGTGGCCCGGGACGCCGGTTCCGAGGCGCTGCTGACCATCGAGGACAACGGGGTGGGCATGGAGCCGGGGCTGCTGCGGCGGATCCTGGCCGGGGACCGCCCCGGATCGGCTTCGGGGATCGGGCTGACCAATGTGGACGAGCGGCTGCGTCAGGTGTACGGGGACGACCACGGGCTGGTGGCCGAGACCGGGGTGGGTGCCGGTATGAAGATCACCCTGCGGATCCCCAAGTACCGGCCGGGCGTCCACTCCTCGGGCCCGGGCCGCTGACGGCCGGGCTCCGGGAGCCCCGGGAACACCGCCGCCCGCCGTACCGGCCCGGAAGGGCGGTGCGGCGGGCGGGGACCCCGTGCGGCCCGGTCGGGCCCGGGGACTAGCTCCAGCTGGCGTGCAGCGGCTTGCCCTCGGCGTAGCCGGCGGCGGACTGGATGCCGACCACGGCGTTCTCCTCGAACTCCGCGAGGGAGCCGGCACCGGCGTAGGTGCAGGAGGAGCGGACACCGGCGATGATCGAGTCGATCAGGTCCTCGACGCCCGGACGGGCCGGGTCCAGGAACATCCGCGAGGTGGAGATGCCCTCCTCGAACAGGGCCTTGCGGGCCCGGTCGTAGGCCGACTCCTCGCTGGTGCGGTTCCGCACGGCGCGGGCCGAGGCCATGCCGAAGGACTCCTTGTACAGCCGGCCGTCGGCGGCCTGCTGGAGGTCGCCCGGGGACTCGTAGGTGCCGGCGAACCAGGAGCCGATCATGACGTTGGAGGCGCCGGCGGCCAGCGCCATCGCCACGTCGCGCGGGTGGCGGACACCGCCGTCGGCCCAGACGTGCTTGCCGTACTTCTTCGCCTCGGCGGCGCACTCCAGCACCGCGGAGAACTGCGGGCGGCCCACACCGGTCATCATCCGGGTGGTGCACATGGCGCCGGGGCCCACACCGACCTTGATGATGTCGGCGCCGGCCTCGATGAGGTCCTTGACGCCCTCGGCGGCGACGATGTTGCCGGCCACGATCGGGACCCGCGGGTCCAGGGCGCGGACCGCCCTGATCGCGTTGATCATGGATTCCTGGTGGCCGTGCGCGGTGTCGATGACGAGCGTGTCCACGCCCGCGTCGAGGAGCTGCTTGGCCTTCTCCACGAAGTCGCCGTTGATGCCGACGGCCGCGGCGATCCGCAGCCTGCCCTCGGCGTCGACGGCCGGGGAGTACAGGGTGGCGCGCAGGGCGCCCTTGCGGGTCAGGATGCCGACGAGCCGGCCGTCCTTGTCGACCGCGGGGGCCAGCTTGCGGTGGCCGGCGTCGAGGGTGTTGAAGGCCTCGCGGGGGTCGATGTCGGCGTCGATGAGCAGCAGCTCCTTCGACATGACCTCGGAGAGCTGGGTGAAGCGGTCCACACCGGTCAGGTCGTGGTCGGTGACCACGCCGACCGGCCGGTTGTCCTCGTCCACGACCACACCGGCGCCGTGGGCCCGCTTGGGCAGCAGCGACAGGGCGTCGGCGACGGTCTGGGTGGGCGCCAGCGTGATCGGGGTGTCGAGCACGTGGTGGCGGGTCTTCACCCAGGAGATGACGTCGGTGACGACGTCGATCGGGATGTCCTGCGGGATGACGACGATGCCGCCCCGGCGGGCGACCGTCTCGGCCATCCGGCGACCGGCGATGGCGGTCATGTTGGCGACGACGAGGGGGATGGTCGTCCCCGTGCCGTCGGGAGAGGAGAGGTCGACGCCCTGGCGGGAACCCACCGCCGAACGGCTCGGCACCATGAACACGTCGTCGTACGTCAGGTCGTACGGCGGCTTCAGGTCATTGAGGAAACGCACGTGCTAAATCCCAGTCGATCGATGGTGACCCTCGGACAGGGCAGCCGAGGAAAACGCACGTACTTCATTCTCCCATGTCCGGGGGTTTACACCGCCCCGGCCGATCGTCCAGGACATTTCGGCCCGCTTGGTCCTTTCCTACGGGCCGAAGGTCCCGCCCGGCCACGGCTTCCGGCCCGCTCGCGCTCTCCGGACCGGCTACGGCTTCCGGGCGGGCTTCGGCGGGCCCGGCTTGGGCGGGGCGGCCAGCAGGGCCTCCAGGCCGCCCTCCCAGAAGTCGACGGCGGACTCCAGGATCTCCGTGAAGGTCTCCCAGTCCTCCGGCCGCGCCTTCGCGTAGCCCCGCCAGGAGGTCACCACCAGCAGCCGGCCGGGGGCCTCCGGCAGCCAGGACAGGTCGTGCAGGGAGTCGGCGAGCGCGTCCCAGTTGCGGCCGGCCCAGCCGGGGGTCGCCAGGGCCTCGGCGCAGGCGTCGAGCAGGCCGGTCTTGGTCCGTACTCCGGCGAGGTCGAGCCGGAGGACCGTCCGGCCCGCCGCGGCCGCTGCCGCCAGGGCCGGGGCCGCCGGCCTCGGGTCCAGGGTCATCGGAGTACCGCCTCGAAGGTCTGGTAGTGGTCCCCCGTGTAGTAGAACTCCCCGCCCCGGCCGGTCACGATCCGGCGGGCCCCGCGGTCGCGTTCGCCCGGGGTCCGGACCGTGAACTCGTGGTAGTAGCCCCGTTTCTGCCGGGGCAGCGCCTTCTCGAAGTTGCCAAAGACGGTGCCGTCCTGCCGGTACGGGTAGGGGCCGCCCCGGTCGATCAGCGCGAGGGTCTCCCGGGCCTGCCGGGGCAGGTCCGCGGCCCGGACCACGGCCATCCCGCGGGCCCAGCCGGGCCGTTCCGCGGTGTCCCCGCGGGCCGTGCCCGAGGGGGCGGGCACCGAGGGCCCGCGGCCGGTCGGTGCACCCGTGGCAGCCGTCGGGGGCGGGGCGCCCCCCGTGCCGCCGCCGCAGGCGACGGCGCCCAGACACAGCAGCACGGCGGCCAGCGCCCACAGCACCAGACGCGGCCCACTCCGGAAGATCATGCGCCCGATGCTGCCAAACATCCCGGATCGCGGCGAATCGGACATCCGCTGCGCCGCCCGGCCGCGTGGTGGATCAGTCGTCCGGGTCGGCCCGCTCCAGCGCCGGCCGAAGCCCCGGCTGGGATTCGGTGAGCAGGTAGTCGGCGGCCGCGGTGTCGGTGACCAGGCTGGTCACCAGCCCGGACCGCAGGACGGCCCCGATCGCGGAGGCCTTGCGCAGTCCGCCGGCGATGGCGACCACCTCGGGGATCCGCCGCAGCCGGTCCGCCTCCACCGTGATGCAGCGTTCGCCGAGGTCCCGGCCGACCCGCCGCCCCTCGGCGTCGAAGAGGTGCGCGGACATCTCGGCGGCCACGCCCAGCGAGGCGTAGTGCGCCCGCTCCTCGTCGGACAGCATGTCGTGCACGGTGGAGATGCCGGGCTCCCAGGAGCCGATGGACACGGCCGCCACGGTCACCTTGTCGAAGTACTCGAAGGCGCGGGCGATCCCGGTCTGGTTGCGCAGGGCGGCGGCGGTGGCCGGGTCGGGCAGCAGCATCGGGGCGTAGATCGGGTGCGCGTCGCCGCCGGAGACCTGGGCGGCCCGTCGGACCGCCTCCACCGAGCCGCGCTCGGCGGTGCCCGCGTCGTAGACACCGGTCAGCTGGACCACGGTGCACTGCGGCAGCCGGTGCAGGGCGGCGGCCATGTGGATGGTCGAGCGGCCCCAGGCCAGACCGAGCACATCGCCCTCGTCGACCAGCTCGCCGAGCAGGTCCGCGGCGACCGCGCCCAGGTTCTCGGGGTCGGGCGCGTCCTCGGTGACCTCGGCCGGGGACTCCACGACCACCGCGTGCCGCAGGCCGTAGCGGGCGCGCAGCGCGTCGGAGCGCTCCGCGTCCAGCTCGGCCGGCACCCGGATCTCGATGCGGACGAGGTCCCGTTCCAGTGCGGTCTCCAGGACCCGGGCCACCTTGAAGCGGCTCACGCCGAACTCCTCGGCGATCTGGATCTTGGACTTTCCTTCGAGGTAGAAGCGGCGGGCCATGGCCGCCGCCTGCACCAGCTCCGCGGGTCCCATCCGCAGGGCTGACCGTCCCGCCGGCGTTGCAGACACCGCGCTCTCCTCACTGCTGTTCACACTCTCGACTCGCCGTTCATCCTGTCAGATCCGGCGGCCGTTGATCAGCCTGGACGGCCAGCGTTCACCGAGCCGTTCACCAACGCCCGGTTCAGTGCGCGCAAGCCCAGGGGGCGGCGGAGACCGCCGCGCCCGCCTGCTCGCGCAGGGTACGGACGGCGGCGGCCGGGTCGACCGCCCCGTAGACGGCGCTGCCGGCCACGAACACGTCCGCCCCGGCCTCGGCACAGCGTTCGATGGTCGACGCGGAGACCCCGCCGTCCACCTGCAGCCACAGCTCCAGACCGTGCTTGGCGATCAGCTGGCGGGTGCGGCGGATCTTGGGGAGCATCACGTCCAGGAAGGGCTGGCCGCCGAACCCGGGCTCCACGGTCATGATGAGCAGCATGTCGAGCTCGGGGAGGATGTCCTCGTACTGCTCGACGGGGGTGGCGGGCTTCAGGGCCATGGAGGCGCGGGCCCCCTTGGCCCGGATCTCCCGGGCCAGCCGGATCGGGGCCCCGGCGGCCTCGGCGTGGAAGGTGACCGATCCGGCGCCGGCCTCCACGTACTGCGGGGCCCAGCGGTCCGGGTCCTCGATCATCAGATGCAGGTCCAGCGGAATGTCCGTGGCACGGCTGAGGGACTCCACGATCGGCATCCCGAGGGTCAGGTTCGGGACGAAGTGGTTGTCCATGACGTCGACGTGCAGCCAGTCGGCCCCCTCCACCGCCTTCGCCTCTTCGGCGAGTCGGGAGAAGTCCGCGGACAGGATGCTGGGATTGATCTGAACGGCCATGCCCCAAGCCTGCCATGCCCGCCGGGGGTCCCGGCCCCGGCCCCGGGACTTGCCGTCAGGTCCGGGGGCGCGGGCGGGCCGCCGAGGACTCAGGCGGTGCGGCGCAGCAGGGCCAGGTACATGGCGTCGGTGCCGTGCAGATGCGGCCAGAGCTGGATGTCCGGGCCGTCCCCGAGGGCCGGGACGCCGGGGAGCAGCGGGCGGGCGTCGACCGGTTCGGCGGCGACCGGCTCGTGTCCGGCGCCGCGGCCCTTGAGGACGTCCTCGACCACGGTCCGGGTCTCCGCCAGGTGCGGGGAGCAGGTGGCGTAGCCGACGATCCCGCCGACCCGGACCGCGGACAGCGCCTCGCGGAGCAGGGCGCGCTGGAGCGGGCCGAAGTTGTCGAGGTCCTCGGGGCGGCGCCGCCAGCGGGCCTCGGGACGGCGGCGGAGGGCGCCCAGGCCGGTGCAGGGGACGTCCATCAGGACCCGGTCGAAGGAGCCGGGCCGCCAGGGGGCGCGGGTGCCGTCGGCGGTGATCACCTGGTAGGGGCCGGGGTTGCCGGCCAGCGCCCGCTCGACCAGGCGGGCCCGGTGCGGCTGCTTCTCGGAGGCCAGCAGGAAGGCTCCGCGCTGCGCGGCCAGCGCGCCGAGCAGGGCGGCCTTGCCGCCGGGGCCGGCGCAGCCGTCCAGCCAGCGGGCGTCGGGGCCGTCCAGGGGGGCGTTGGCGAGGGCGATGGCGACCAGCTGGCTGCCCTCGTCCTGGACCCCGGCGGTGCCGTCGCGGACGGCGTCCAGGGCGCCGGGTTCGCCGCCTTCGGCGAGCCGGACGGCGTAGGGGGACCAGCGGCCGGGCAGGGCCGAGTCCTCGCCGACGGCTTCGAGGAGTTCCTGCGGGGTGGAGCGGCCGGGGCGGGCGACGAGGGTGACCTCGGGGCGCTCGTTGTCGGCTTCGAGGAGGTCCTCGATGCCGGCCCGGCCGCCGCCGAGGGAGTCCCAGAGGGCGGAGACCACCCAGCGGGGGTGGGAGTGGACGATGGCGAGGTGGTCCTCGGCGTCGTCCTCGTAGGGCGGGGCGACCTGCTCCAGCCAGCCGTCCAGGTCGTGCGCGGAGATCTTGCGGAGGACGGCGTTGACGAACTTGGCGCGGCCGTCGCCGAGGACCACCCGGGCGAGCTCCACGGTGGCGGAGACCGCCGCGTGGGTCGGGATGCGGGTGCCGAGCAGCTGGTGGGCGCCGAGCGAGAGGACGTCCAGGACCGGCGGGTCGACCTCGCGGAGCGGCCGGTCCACGCAGGCGGCGATGATCGCGTCGTAGGTGCCCTGCCGGCGGAGCGTGCCGTAGACAAGCTCGGTGGCCAGTGCCGCGTCCCGGGCCTCGAACTCCGGGGCCTGGCGGGCCTTGCGGAGCAGCGGGGGCAGCACCAGGTTGGCGTAGGCGTCGCGCTCGTCCACCGCCCGCAGCGCCTCGAAGGCGAGCATCCGGACGGGGTCCTTCTTGGGACGGCGGTAGGGCTTGGCCGGGCGGCGAGGCTGATCGCTCACGGGAAAGGTGCTCCGGGGTTACGGGAGGAGGGGGACGGCAGGGGGAGGTGACCAGCGTACGCGGGTCAGCCGAGGTGCTCGCCGGCGGCGATCCGCACCCCGCGGGCCCAGTCGGCCCCGCGCATCGGCTTCTTGCCCTGCGGCTGGACCCAGAGGAGCTCGACGGCGTGCGAGCCGGTGCCGGCGTACACGTTGTTCTTGGCGGCCCCGAGCTCCCCGGGGGCCAGGTCGGTGCGGTCGGGGACCAGGCCCACCGAGACCAGCTTGAGCCGCTCGCCGCGGAACACCGTCCAGGCGCCCGGGGCCGGGGTGCAGCCGCGGACCACCCGGTCGGCGCGCAGCGCGGGGGCGGTCCAGTCGACCCGGGCGTCCTCCACGGTGATCTTCGGGGCGAGGGAGACGCCTTCCGGGGACTGCGGGACGGCGCGCAGGGTGCCGTCCTCGATGCCGTCCATGGTGGCGGAGAGCAGTCCGGCGCCGGCGAAGGCGAGCCGGGTGAGGAGGTCGCCGCTGGTGTCGGTGGGGCGGACCTCCTCGGTCAGCACCCCGTAGACCGGTCCGGTGTCGAGGCCCTCCTCGATCCGGAAGGTGGCCGCGCCGGTCATCGCGTCGCCGGCCAGGATCGCGTGCTGGACGGGGGCGGCTCCGCGCCAGGCGGGCAGCAGCGAGAAGTGCAGGTTGACCCAGCCGTGGGCGGGGATCTCCAGGGCGCTCTTGGGGAGCAGGGCGCCGTAGGCGACCACCGGGCAGCAGTCCGGGGCGATCTCGCGGAGCCGGGCCTGGAACTCGGGGTCCCGGGGCCGGGCGGGCTTGAGGACCTCGATGCCGGCTTCCTCGGCGCGTTCGGCGACCGGGCTGGCGACCAGCCGGCGGCCGCGGCCGGCCGGGGCGTCCGGCCGGGTGACGACGGCGGCCACCTCGTGGCGTCCGGAGGCGATCAGGGCATCCAGGGCGGGCACTGCGACTTCGGGGGTGCCTGCGAAGACGAGCTTCACTGGGGTCCTACCTCACTGTCCGGACGGCGGTCGGTGCGGCGGTCCGCCCGCCGGTGGGGGCGGGCGTTTCCGCAGCGCACCAGTCTATGGGCCGCCCGCCGAGGGGGCGTACGCGGCTGTGCGCGCCGCCCGCATATGCCGACACTCCGTCGGGGCGTGACCTCCACGCCGTATGAGGCGTTGGTCAAGAGAGATTGACCGAAACGGGCCGCGTTCTGAACGGTGTGTGCGGCCCGATCCGCTCTTCAGCACCGGTTCGAGAGGCTTGTTCATGGCCGACCACGCCACCCACGACGCCCAAGCGCGGGCCAGCCTGCACCTGCTGGTGCGGGACATCGAGCGGGTCCGCCGGCAGGTGGACGCGCTGCGCACGCTGACCGCTCAGCTCGGCAACGTCTACCGGCCGCGCCGCTCCGGTCCCTCCACGGGGTTCGTCGTCTACGGCCGGGCTCCCGCGCCGACCGTCCGGCTCGCGCAGGAACTGCGGGACAGCGTCGAGACCCTGGTCACCGCGGCGGTGGACTTCGACCGCTCGCTCGGGTTCTCGTGGGACGCGGTGGGCTCCGCACTGGGCGTCACCAAGCAGGCCGTGCACCGCCGTTACGGGGCCCGGCGGGCGCAGGCCGCGGAGCCGGCCGTGGCGGAGCAGCCGGCCGAGGCCGGAACCACCACCACCCGCACCCTGGGGCTGCCGAGCATCCCGGCGGCCCGCTCGGTCCCGCCGCAGCCGGTCCGCGAGGAGAGTGCCGCGGCGGCGACGGCCCCGGCCGCGGTCCGACCGCCGGCCTTCCCCGGGCCCCGGAACGGCTGAACCGGCCGGCTCCGGACCCCGCGCAACGCGGCCCCGCACCTCCTCCGAGGTGCGGGGCCGCGCCGCCGTCAGAAGTTGATCATGTGGCCGGCGAGGCCGTGCACGGCCTCCTTGACCGCCTCGCCCAGCGTCGGGTGCGCGTGGACGTTGCGGGCGACCTCGTGGACCGTCAGGTCCCACTGCTGGGCCAGCGTCAGCTCGGGCAGCAGCTCGGTGACGTCCGGGCCGATCAGGTGGGCGCCGATGATCTCGCCGTGGGTGGCGTCGCTGATCAGCTTGACGAACCCGGCCGTCTCGCCGAGGCCGTGCGCCTTGCCGTTGGCCGTGAACGGGAACTTGGCGACCCGGACGTCGAAGCCCTTCTCCCGGGCCTGCGCCTCGGTCCAGCCGAAGCTGGCGATCTGCGGCTGGGAGTAGGTGGCCCGCGGGATCATCGGGTAGTCGAGCTCCATCGTCTCCACGTCCGCGATGGTCTCGGCCGCGACGACGCCCATGGACTCGGCGGTGTGCGCCAGCATCAGCTTGGCGGTGACGTCCCCGATGGCGAAGATGTGCGGCACCGAGGTCCGGCAGCGGCCGTCCACCTCGACGGCGCCGCGCTCGGTGAGGGCCACCCCGGCCGCCTCCAGCCCGTAGCCGGTGACGTTGGGCGCGAAACCGATCGCCTGGAGCACCTTGTCGGCCTCCAGGACCTTCGCCGCCCCGTCCTTGCCGGTGACCGTCACCCGGACCTGCTCGCCGGAGTCGTCGATGGACTCCACCCGGGTGGAGGTCAGCACCTCGATGCCCAGCCTGCGGTACTGCTTGGCCAGTTCGGCGGACACCTCCGCGTCCTCCAGCGGCGCGATCCGGTCCAGGAACTCGACGATGGTGACCTTCACGCCGTAGTTGTGCAGCACGTACGCGAACTCGATCCCGATGGCGCCGGCGCCGGCGATCACCACGGACCGCGGCAGGTCCTCGGCGAGGATCTGCTCCTCGTACGTCACCACCCGCCCGCTCCGGCTGGTGCCGGGCAGCAGCCGGGGGCTGGCGCCGGTGGCGAGGACGCAGTGGTCGAAGGTGAGGGTCCGGGCCGTGCCGTCCGGGCCGGCCACCGAGAGGGTGTGCGGGTCGAGGAAGGTGCCCCGGCCGTCGTACTCGGCGATGCCGTTCTTCTTCATCAGGAAGTGGACGCCCTTGACGCGGCCGTCCGCGACCCGGCGGCTGCGCCGGAACGCCTCGCCGTAGTCGAAGGAGACCTCGCCGTTCACCTTGATGCCGAAGGTCTTGGCCTCGTGGGTGAAGATATGGGCCAGTTCGGCGTTGCGCAGCAGCGCCTTGGTGGGGATGCAGCCGATGTTCAGACAGACGCCGCCCCAGTACCGCTCCTCCACCACGGCCACCCGCTTGCCCAGTTGGGCGGCCCGGATCGCGGCGACATAGCCCCCGGGTCCGGCACCCAGGACGACCACGTCGAAATGCTCACTCATCGGTGTTTCCCTTCGGCGGCGCAGATTGAGCTTGATCGTATAGTCCGGGCGGTGGGCCGGGCGGGCGGTTCAGAAGCGCAGACCGGCCGCCACCGGCAGGTGGTCGCTGGGGGTGGCGGGCAGCGTCCGGGCGGAGACCGGGGTCAGCCCGCGGACCAGGATCTGGTCGATCCGGGCGACCGGGAACCGGGCCGGCCAGCTGAACCCGAACCCGGCCCCCGCCTCCTCCTGGGCGGACCGGAACCGGCCCGTCACCCGGTGCAGGGCCCGGTCCGCGGTGGTCCCGTTGAGATCGCCGACCAGCAGCACCGGCCCCGGCGGGGCGGCGTCCAGCTCCGTGGCCAGCCGGGCGGCGGCCGCGTCCCGGCGCCCGGTGGTGAACCCGCCCGCCCGGATCCGGACCGAGGGCAGATGCGCGACGAAGACGGTGACGGGCCCCCGCGGGGTGTCGGCGGTGGCCCGCAGGGCCCACCGCCAGTCGGCGACCCGGACCGGCCGGACGTCCCGCAGCGGCCAAGTGGACCAGAGCCCTACGGTGCCCTGCACCGCGTGGTGCGGGTGGCCGGCCGCCAAGGTCCGCGCGTAGGCGGCCGCGGCGGTCCCGGTGAGCTCCTGGAGGGCGATCAGCTGGGCCCCGGAGGCGGCCAGGGCGCGGGCGGTGCCCACCGGGTCGGGGTTGGCGTCGTCCACGTTGTGGGTGACCACGGTGAGCTCGGCCGGGCCGCCGCCGGTACGGTCGCCCAGCTCCGCCCCGTACAGCACACCCCAGACCAGGGCCGGCAGCAGCACCCCGGCCAGGGCGGTCCGGGAGCGGCGCAGCAGGGCGGCGCCGAGCAGCGGGAGGACGGCGAGCCCGGTCCACGGCAGGAAGGTCTCCAGCAGGCTCACGAGGTTCCCGAACCCGCCGGGGAGCAGCCGGTGGCCGGCCATCAGCCCGGCGGTGAGCAGCCCCAGCCCGGCGGTCACCGCCCCGGCGGGCCACCGCCGCCGCACCCGCGGGGCGGAGGGGTCGGCCGGTCCGGGAGGGGCGGGCGGTACGGCGGGGGCGGCGGGCCGGGCCGGCGGGACCGGGTCGGTGGGGATCATGCCCTGGGTGACGCCGGAACCGGCCCGGAGGTTTCCGTGGCCGGGTCAGCCGATGTCCAGGGGGTCGATCCGGACCCGGACCGCTTCCCCCGGGGCCACCCCGCGGGCCAGCCGGGCCGCCTGCGCCGACTTGAGGGCGGCCGCCAGCGCGGCCCCGCTGCCGGGGCGGACCCGGATCAGGACCCGCTCCCCCGCCGAGGGCTCCCCCCGGCGGGCGGGCAGCGGCACCGGGCCGAGGATCTCGGCGTCCGGCGGGAGCTCGGCGGCGGCCAGGAAGGACTCCAGGGCTTCGGCCCGGCCGGCCACCGAGGCCATCCGGGACACCGGGGGGAAGCCCAGCTGGGAGCGTTCGGCCAGCTCCCGCAGGGCGTGGCCGACCGGGTCCCAGCGGACCAGGGCCTGCACCGGGCGGAGGGTGGGCTCGGCGACGATCACCACGGTGCCCTCGGGGCGCACCAGGGAGGAGGCGGCAAGCCAGCGGCGCAGCGCCTCCTCGCCGGCCCGCAGGTCGGGGCGGCCGAGCATGGCCCAGCCGTCCAGCAGCAGGGCCGCCGCATAGCCCTCCCCGGTGGCGACCGGTTCGGCGCCCGGGGTGGAGACCACCAGGGCGGGCCGGTCCGGGACCAGGTCCAGGACGTGGTCCCGGCCGGAGGTGCGCATCGGGACGTCGGGGAAGGCCCGGCCCAGCTCCTCGGCGGTGCGGCGGGCACCGACGATCTGGGCGCGCAGCCGGTGCGCCCCGCATTCCTCGCAGTGCCAGGCGTTCTCCGGGCGTCCGCACCAGCCGCAGGTGAGGTCCCGTTCGTCGGGGGCCTCCAGGGGTCCGGCGCAGGTCCGGCAGCGGGCCGGGGTGCGGCAGCTCTGGCAGGCCAGCCGCGGGACGTAGCCGCGCCGGGGCACCTGGACCAGCACCGGGCCGGTCCTGAGGCCCTCCCGGAGGGTCTCCCAGGCCAGGCTGGGCAGCCGGGCGGCGCGGGCCGCCTCGTCCCGGGCCAGGAGTTCGTCGCCGACGGTCCGGATCCGGGGCGCGGCGGCCCGCACCGTGTCGCGGTCCGCGACGATCGGCCGGGCCCAGCCGGACTCCACCAGCTGGGCGGCTTCCACGGTGCAGGAGGTGCTGCCGGCCAGGAAGGCGCAGCCGTCGCCGACGGCCCGCAGCTCGAGGACCTCCCGGACGTGCGGGAAGGGGGCGTTGTCGTCGGAGTGACTGGAGTCCCCGTCGTCCCAGATCGCGACGAGTCCGAGGTCGCGGACCGGGGCGAACATGGCGGCCCGGGTGCCGATCACGGCGCGGACGGAGCCGCGGTGCACGGCGAGCCACTGGCGGTAGCGCTTCTCCGGCCCGGATTCGGCGGTCAGCAGGACGTGCCGGCCGGGGCCGAGCAGGGCGGTCAGGGCCTCGTCGGCCCGGGCGGCGGTGCGGCCGTCGGGCAGTACGGCCAGGGCGCCGCGTCCGGAGGCCAGGGTGGCGGCGAGGGCGCGGGCCAGTTCCTCGGCCCAGCCGGGGCCGGGCAGGGCGGTCCACACGGCCCGCGGGTCGGCGCCGGAGGCGAGGGCGCGCAGGAAGCCGGGGCCGGCCGGATAGCGGGTCCAGCCGCCGGGTTCGGGGGCCGGGGGCGGTGGCAGCGGCTCCGGGGAGGGCTTGGCCTCGGCGCGGGCGCTGCGGGGCGGCAGGGCGAGCTGGAGGACGTCGGCGAGGCTGCCGGCGTAGCGGTCGGCGACGGCCCGGGCCAGGGCCAGGGTGCGGGGGCTGAGCACGGCTTCCGGGGAGACCACCTGGGCGAGGGCGGCGAGCGGGCCCTGGTAGTCGGTGTCGGCGCGGCGTTCGACGACGAACCCGTCGATCAGGCCGCCGCCCTCGCGGCGTCCGCCGTGCACCTGGTGGGCTCCGGCGCCGAACCGGACCCGGACCCGGACTCCGGGCCGGGCGGTCTCGGAGAGCTCTTCGGGGACCGCGTAGTCCCAGAGCTGGTCGAGGTGGAGGACCCCCTTGTTGACCAGGATCCGGGCCACCGGCAGTTCCTTGGCCAGTGCGGCTCCGCGCCAGGTCCGGGGCTTGGCCTTGGGGGCCTTGGCCTTCGCCTCGGCGACCATCTCGCGGATGAGCGCGAGCTGTTCCGGCGGTCCCGACTCGTTCGCACTGCTCATACCGGCATTCTTACCAAACCGCTCGGACAGCGGCCGAGGGCCCGGACCGTGACCGGTCCGGGCCCTCGTACCGCGATCGCGGTCAGAGACCGGCGGAGGCGCGCAGGGCGTCCACCCGGTCGGTGCGCTCCCAGGTGAAGTCCGGCAGCTCGCGGCCGAAGTGGCCGTAGGCGGCGGTCTGGGCGTAGATCGGGCGGAGCAGGTCGAGGTCGCGGATGATCGCGGCGGGACGGAGGTCGAAGACCTCCGCGATGGCCGTCTCGATCTTCGCGATGTCGATCTTCTCGGTGCCGAAGGTCTCGACGAACAGACCGACCGGCTCGGCCTTGCCGATGGCGTACGCGACCTGGACCTCGCAGCGCGAGGCGAGGCCGGCGGCGACCACGTTCTTGGCGACCCAGCGCATGGCGTAGGCGGCGGAACGGTCGACCTTGGACGGGTCCTTGCCGGAGAAGGCGCCGCCGCCGTGGCGGGCCATGCCGCCGTAGGTGTCAATGATGATCTTGCGGCCGGTGAGGCCGGCGTCGCCCATCGGGCCGCCGATCTCGAAGCGCCCGGTCGGGTTGACCAGCAGGCGGTAGCCCTCGGTCTCCAGCTTGATGCCGTCCTCGACGAGCTGCTTGAGGACGTGCTCCACGACGAACTCGCGGATGTCGGGGGCGAGCAGCGAGTCCAGGTCGATGTCCGCGGCGTGCTGCGAGGAGACGACCACGGTGTCGAGGCGGACGGCCTTGTCGCCGTCGTACTCGATGGTGACCTGGGTCTTTCCGTCGGGCCGCAGGTACGGGATGGTCCCGTTCTTGCGGACCTCGGAGAGGCGGCGGGAGAGCTTGTGCGCGATGTGGATCGGCAGCGGCATCAGCTCGGGGGTCTCGTCCGAGGCGTAGCCGAACATCAGGCCCTGGTCGCCGGCGCCCTGCTTGTCGAGCTCGTCCTCATCGCCCTCGACCCGGGTCTCGTAGGCGGTGTCGACGCCCTGGGCGATGTCCGGGGACTGCGCGCCGATGGACACCGACACGCCGCAGGAGGCGCCGTCGAAGCCCTTCTTGGAGGAGTCGTAGCCGATTTCCAGGATCTTCTCGCGGACCAGCTGGGCGATCGGGGCGTACGCCTTGGTCGTCACCTCGCCCGCGATGTGCACCAGACCGGTGGTGATCAGGGTCTCCACGGCGACGCGGGAGGTCGGGTCCTCGCGCAGCAGGGCATCGAGAATGGTGTCGCTGATCTGGTCAGCGATCTTGTCGGGGTGGCCCTCGGTGACGGACTCCGAGGTGAAGAGACGGCGGGACACATCGCTCCCTGGGGTTGCAGCGGCTGCTGGCTGATCATTTGGCGGCGCGGGCCCGGGAGCTGCGCCCGGTCACGTTCCGGGTTCAGCTTATCGGGCGCCGCCGCCCACGGGCGCACCCGTCTCGCCTTCTGGGAGCCCTGTGACCTGCGGCACTCCCATCTTGCGTCGGGGCGGGGCCGGGAACAAGGCTCCCCGGTCAGGCCGGGCGGGTCGTCAGCCGGGGCGCCACCTGGTCCCACAGGAGATCCGCCAGATCCTCCTTGGGTCCATGGGGGACGGCGGTTTCCGTGCCGTCGGATCCAAGGATCACGGCTTCGTTCTCCTCGGAACCGAACGTCTTCGCCTCACCGACCTCATTGACCACCAGCAGGTCACAGCCCTTGCGGAGCAGCTTTTTCCGGCCATTCGCCAGGACATCGTCGGTCTCTGCGGCAAAGCCGACCACGACCTGCCCGGGGTGGGCCCGATTGGCCGAGATCTCGGCCAGGATGTCCGGATTCCGTGTCAGGTCGATGGGGACGGGCTCCTGCCCGTCCTGCTTCTTGATCTTGCCGGTGGCGTAGGCGACCGGTCGGAAATCGGCCACGGCGGCGGCCATCACCACGGCGTCGGCCTCGGCGGCGGCCGCCAGGACCGCCTCGCGGAGCTGGAGGGCGGTGCCCACCCGGACCACGTCGGCGCCGGCCGGGTCGGGCAGGGCGGTGTTCGCGGCGATCAGGGTGACCCGGGCGCCGCGGGCCACGGCGGTGCGGGCGAGGGCGTAGCCCTGCTTCCCGGAGGAGCGGTTGCCGAGGAAGCGGACCGGGTCGAGGGGTTCGCGGGTGCCGCCGGCGCTGACGACCACGTGGCGGCCGGCCAGGTCGGCCTCGCCGGTGCCGCGCACGAGGACCCGGCGGCAGACCTCGAAGATCTCCTCGGGGTCGGGCAGCCGGCCCTTGCCGGTGTCCTTGCCGGTGAGCCGTCCGACGGCGGGTTCGATGACCAGGGCGCCGCGCCGGCGCAGGGTGGCCACGTTCTCCCGGGTGGCGGGGTGCTCCCACATCTCGGTGTGCATGGCGGGGGCGAACACCACCGGGCAGCGGGCGGTGAGCAGGGTGTTGGTGAGCAGGTCGTCGGCGAGTCCGTGGGCGGCCTTGGCCAGCAGGTCGGCGGTGGCGGGGGCGACGACGACCAGGTCGGCACCCTGGCCGATGCGGACGTGCGGCACCTCGTGGACGGTCTCCCAGACCTCGGTGGAGGCGGGATTGCCGGAGAGCGCGGCCCAGGTGGCCTCGCCGACGAAGTTCAGCGAGGACGCGGTGGGGACCACCCTGACCTCGTGCCCCGATTCGGTCAGCCGCCGGAGCAGCTCGCAGGCCTTGTAGGCGGCGATCCCGCCGCTGACGCCCAGCACGACCTTCGGCTTGCTGCCCACTGCATCTCCCACGATCGGTTGCCTTCGGTACCCATGACACACCACAGGCCCGGCAGGAGCACTGCCGGGCCTGTGGTGAAAGGACTGTGGTGCCTACTGGGCCGGGGCCTCGATGGCCTCGGAGGTCAGCAGACCCGCGTTGATCTCGCGCAGCGCGATCGACAGCGGCTTCTCGTGGACGTGGGTGTCCACCAGCGGACCGACGTACTCCAGCAGGCCTTCGCCCAGCTGGGAGTAGTACGCGTTGATCTGGCGCGCGCGCTTGGCCGCGTAGATCACGAGGCTGTACTTCGAGTCCGTGGCCTCAAGCAGCTCGTCGATCGGCGGGTTGATGATGCCCTCGGGCGTGGTGATGGAAGAGGACACGCTCTACCTTCCGAAGATGGATAAGTGATCGACGAATAGACGATCAAACAACTTCCATCAAGGCTAGCAGCTCGCGCGCCACGTCCTCGACGGAGGTGTTGACCAGGGTGGTGTCGAACTCGGCTTCGGCGGCCAGCTCGATCTTGGCCGCGCCCAGCCGGCGCTCGATGACCTCGGCGGATTCGGTGCCGCGGCCGGTGAGCCGGCGGACGAGTTCCTCCCAGCTGGGCGGGGCGAGGAAGACGAGCTGGGCCTCCGGCATGGATTCCCGGACCAGCCGGGCACCCTGGAGGTCGATCTCCAGCAGTACGGGTTCGCCGCCGTCGAGGCGCTCGTGCACCGCGTTCCGGGGGGTGCCGTAGCGGTTGCCCGCGAATTCGGCCCATTCCAGCAGCTCGCCGTTGGCGATCAGCTTGTCGAACTCGTCGTCGGAGACGAAGAAGTAGTGGACACCGTGTCGTTCACCGGGTCGCGGCTTACGGGTGGTGGCCGACACCGAGAGCCATACCTCGGGGTGGACCTTGCGCATATGCGCGACGACCGTGCTCTTGCCGACCCCCGAGGGGCCGGAGAGCACGGTCAGCCGCGGACGAACCTCTGCTGCCATGAAGCGATTATCCAGGTTCTCGGGACTGCATGAGAACGCCGGGAGAACTTCGGGCGGCGCCTCAGGCGCCGCTGCCGCCGAACTCGCGCTCCAGAGAGGCGATCTGGTTGGAGCCGAGACCCCGGACACGTCGGGATTCGGAGATGCCGAGGCGCTCCATGAGCTGCTTGGCGCGGACCTTGCCCACGCCGGGGAGGGACTCCAGGAGCGCGGAGACCTTCATCTTGCCGATGACGTCGTTCTCCTGTCCCTGCTTGATGACCTCGTGCAGGGATGCGCCGGAGTGCTTGAGTCGATTCTTCACCTCGGCCCGCTCCCGGCGAGCCGCGGCGGCCTTTTCGAGCGCGGCTGCGCGCTGTTCAGGGGTAAGGGGCGGAAGAGCCACGCCTACGTCACCTCGGATGTCGAACTGTCGGATACGGACCGGTGGCAGACCTGTGGCCCCACACCAGGCGAACGGGCGAAACCGGTGGTCGCGCTCGTTCGCTCTGCTCGGAGACTAGCGGCCAAGGCCGCTCCAGTCAGCGAGAACGGACTAAAAGTCCTGGTCAGCCTCCATTGAACCGTACATCACGGACAAAACACCCCGGTTTTGTCCGGTGGATGACCTGCAATTTCGTCAGGTCGTGCGAAGCCCGAGTCCGACTGGACCGCCGATCGAGCCGATTCAGGCCTTCACGGCGGCGGTGATCTCCTCGGCGAAGGCGGCCGCGGAGTGGCGCAGGGCCTTGGTGTCCGGGCCGTGCCTGAGGACTCCCCGGGAGACGTTCGGTACCACATTGCCGACGGCGGCGCCGAAGACGGCCGGGAGGTCCGCGGCGGTGGCGCCCTGGGCGCCGATGCCGGGGGCCAGCAGGGGGCCGTTGATGTCCAGGTCGAAGGAGGAGAGGTCGCCGAGGGTGGCGCCGACCACGGCTCCGAAGGAGCCCATCGGGGCGGCGCCGGCGTTCTCGGCCGCCAGGTGGGCCAGCATGGTCGCCCCGATGGTCCGGCCGTCCGCGCGGACCGCGCGCTGGACCTCGGCGCCCTCCGGGTTGGAGGTGAGGGCCAGGACGAAGAGTCCGGCGCCGGAGGTGCGGGCCAGGTCCACGGCGGGCTTCAGGGAGCCGTAGCCGAGGTACGGGGAGACGGTGAGCGCGTCGGAGAAGAGCGGCGAGGCCGGGTCGAGGAAGGCGGAGGCGTAGGCGGCCATGGTGGAGCCGATGTCCCCGCGCTTGGCGTCCATGACCACCAGCGCGCCGGCCGCCCGGGCGTCGGCGACGGTGCGCTCCAGTACGGCCACCCCCCGGGAGCCGAACCTCTCGAAGAAGGCGGCCTGGGGCTTGAACACGGCCACGGTGTCGGCGAGGGCCTCGACCACGGTCAGCGAGAACCGCTCCAGGCCGGCGATGTCGTCGCCCAGGCCCCAGGAGGCCAGCAGGGCCGCGTGCGGGTCGATGCCCACGCAGAGCGGGCCCCGGGTGTCCATGGCGGCGCGCAGCCGGCTGCCGAAGGGGGCGGTGGCGGACGGGGCCGGGGGCGCGGCCGGGACGGCGGTCGCGGTCGTGGACGTCAGGGGGGTCTCGGTCACTGGGCGGCCTTTCGGGTTTCTGCGCCGACGGCCTCGGCGAGGGTCGCGTAGGGGCTGACGGCCAGGCGTGCGGCCAGGCCCTTGTGGATGGCGCGGGCGTAGAAGGGGCCCTCGTAGATGAAGGCGCTGTAGCCCTGGATCAGGGTGGCGCCGGCCAGGATCCGCTGCCAGGCGTCCTCGGCGTTCTCGATGCCGCCGACTCCGACCAGGACGATCCGGTCTCCCACCCGAGCGTACAGGCGGCGCAGGACGGCCAGCGAGCGCTCCTTGACGGGGGCGCCGGACAGGCCCCCGGTCTCGGCGACCAGGGCCGGGTCCGAGGTCAGGCCGAGGCCTTCCCGGGCGATGGTGGTGTTGGTGGCGATGATGCCGTCCAGGCCGAGCTCCAGGGCCAGGTCGGCGACGGCGTCCACGTCCTCGTCGGCGAGGTCGGGGGCGATCTTCACCAGCAGCGGGACCCGGCGGTCGGTGACGGCCCGGTCGGCGGCCTCGCGGACGGCGGTGAGCAGCGGCCGCAGGGATTCGGTGGCCTGGAGGTTGCGCAGCCCGGGGGTGTTCGGCGAGGAGACGTTGACCACGAGGTAGTCGGCGTGCCGGGCGAGGCGCTCGGTGGAGAGGACGTAGTCGGCGGCGGCCTCGGCCTCCGGGACCACCTTGGTCTTGCCGATGTTGACCCCGACCACGGTCCGGAAGACCGGGTTGCGGGCCGCGAGGCGGGCGGCGACGGCCTCGGAGCCCTCGTTGTTGAAGCCCATGCGGTTGATCAGGGCGCGGTCGGGGACCAGCCGGAACAGCCGCTTCTTGGGGTTGCCGGGCTGGGGGCGGCCGGTGACGGTGCCGATCTCGATGTGGTCGAAGCCGAGCATGGTCATGCCGTCGATGGCCACGGCGTTCTTGTCGAAGCCGGCGGCGAGGCCGAAGGGGCCGTGCATCCGCAGGCCGAGGGCCTCGGTGCGGAGCTCCTTGTGGCGGGGGGCGAGGGCGGCGGCGAGGAAGGTGCGGAGCACCGGGATGCGCGCGGCGAGCCGGATCCAGCGGAAGGCCATGTAGTGGGCCCGCTCCGGGTCCATCCGCTTGAAGACCAGGTTGAAGAACAGTTTGTACATTGTCCTGAATATCCCTTCTGAGCTCATGAGAAGGGGGACACCCGTCGTGAAACCGGTGCCCCCCTGCTCGTACGGGCTGATCAGTCGCGGGCCGCGATCAGGTGCTCCGCGTGCTCCTGGAGGGAGCGGACGCCCACTCCGCCGTGGTTGAGGGCGTCGATGCCCTGCACGGCGGCTGCCAGCGCCTGGACCGTGGTCAGGCACGGGACGCCGCGCGCCACGGCCGCCGTACGGATCTCGTAGCCGTCGAGGCGGCCACCGGTGCCGTACGGGGTGTTGACGATGAGGTCGACCTGGCCGTCGTGGATGAGCTGGACGATGGTCTTCTCGCCGTCGGGGCCTTCGCCGTCGCTGAGTTTGCGGA
>NZ_JBVIRI010000025.1:0-80617 GCF_055576225.1 Streptomyces sp. NPDC033845
CACCTTCTTCTTCGCCATGCTCTCCATGATGAACATCATCCTTCCGGGGCCAAAACCCCTGATCTCCGATGTCCGTCAAAGCGAAGCAAGCCCAAGTTTCTGACCGACGAGCAGGCGGCTTCGTACGGGAAGTTCAACGAGGAGCCGACCCGGCCGGAGCTGGAGCGGTTCTTCTTCCTCGACGACGAGGACCGCAAGCTGATCGCGAAGCGCCGTGGTGACCACAGCCGGCTCGGGTTCGCTCTCCAGATGTGCACCGTGCGCTACATCGGTCGGTTCCTTCCCGATGACCCGCTCGATGTGCCGTGGGTGGTGGTGGAGTACCTGGCGGAGCAGCTCGGCATCGAGGACGCCTCGTGCGTGAAGCAGTACACGGAGCGCAAACCGACGGCGTACGAGCACGCGTGGGAGATCCGGGACGCGTACGAGTACCACGAGTACGAGGATGCGGAGTGGGGGCGGAAGTTCCGTACGTTCCTGCACGGCCGGGCGTGGACGCACGCGGAGGGGCCGGTGGCGCTGTTCAACCAGGCGGTGGGCTGGCTGCGCCGGCACCGGGTGCTGCTGCCGGGGGTGTCGGTGCTGGCCCGGAAGGTGTCGGAGGTCCGGGCGGTCGCGGAGAAGCGGCTGCACTCCACCGTGGCACGGGCCGCGCGCCGCGCGGACGCTGCGTTGCCCGGGGATCTGGTGTCGACTCTGGCGAGGCCGGTGGGGCCCCGGTTCTCGGAGCTGGAGCGGCTGGGCCGGCCGCCGACGCGGACGACGGGTACGGCGTTCGCCCGGTCGCTGGAGCGGGTCGATGAGATCGGGGCGTTCCAGCTGGGGCGGGTGCGGCTCTCGCAGGTCCCGCCGAACCGGCTGGCCGCGCTGGCGCGGTACGGGCTGGGGTCGAAGTCGTCGAGCCTGGAGCGGGCTGAGGAGCCCAAGCGCACGGCGATGCTGACCGCGGTGATGCGGCACCTGGAGGCGAAGGCCATCGACGAGGCCCTGGACCTCTTCCAGGTGCTGATGGCAACAAGGCTGATCAGCACGGCGAAGCGGAAGACGGAGAAGGAACGTCTGTCGACGCTTCCGCAGCTGGAGAAGGCGTCACGGGTCCTCGCGCGGGCGGCGAAGGTGCTGTTCGAGGAGCTGGAGCTGGTCGAGACGCACGGCGCCGACGTGGACACGGCTGCGTTGTGGGCGGCGGTTGAGGAGGTCGCGCCGCGGGCGGCGGTGATGAGCGCGGCCGCGCTGGTGGTCTCGCTGGTGCCCGAGGACGAGGGCTCGGCCGACGTCGCGATGCGGGCGGCTCTGACCACCCGCTACAACACGGTGCGGCTGTTTTTGGCGCTGCTGGGCGAGTCGAAGGCGCCCGCGGCGGCGACCGGCGGCGACCGGCGGCGCGCGGGTGCTTGCCGGGGTGAAGCGGCTGCCTGCGCTGGCGCGGCGGCGGGTGAAGGACAAGCCGCTGCTGCCGCGCGAGGTCGACGACAAGCTGGTGCCGGCCGCGTGGCGCAAGGCGGTGTACGCGAACACCGACCTGCCGCAGGGGGCGGTGGACCGGGACGCCTATGTGGTCTGCGTGCTGGAGCAGCTGCACCGGGCCCTTCAGCGCCGGGACGTGTTCGCCTCTCCCTCGCACCGCTGGTCCGACCCGCGGGCCCGGCTCCTGGACGGGGCGGAGTGGGAGGCGGTGCGCGAGGACGTGCTGGCCGGGCTGAGCCTGGACATATCCGTGAGTGAGCACCTGGCGGAGCTGGTGCGGGCCCTGGACGCGGGCTGGAAGCAGATGGCGGAGCGCCTTCAGTCGGCGGGCAAGGACGCGAGGGTGTCGCTGGACGTGCTGCCGAGCGGCCGGGTGAAGCTGAACGTGGTCAAACTCGGCATGCTCGGCGAGCCGAATTCCCTGGCCTGGCTGCGGGGGCGGGTCGGGAAGATGCTCCCGAAGATCGACCTGCCGGACCTGCTGTTCGAGGTCCACTCCTGGACCGGGTTCCTCGACGCCTTCGTCCACCTCGGAGACGGCACCACCCGCATGAAGGACCTGGCCACCTCGGTGGTCGCGCTGCTGGTATCCGAGGCGTGCAACATCGGCATGACCCCGGTCACCAACCCCGGCCGCGAGGCCCTCACTCGCTCGCGGCTGGTCCACGTCGACCAGTTCTATCTCCGGGGCGAGACCATCGCCGCGGCGAACGCGATGCTAATCGAGGCCCAGTCGAAGGTGCCGATCGTCCAGTTCTGGGGTGATGGTCTGCTGGCCTCGGTCGACGGACTGCGGTTCGTCGTTCCGGTGCGGACCATCAACGCGTCGCCCTCCCCGAAGTACTTCGGGTTCAAGCGCGGCATTACCTGGCTCAACGCCGTCAACGACCAGGTCGCCGGAATCGGGCAGATGGTCGTCCCCGGCACCCCGCGGGACTCCCTGCACATCCTGGACGCGCTGCTGAACTTGGACGGCGGGCGCAAGCCGGAGATGGTGGCCACCGACAACGCCTCGTACTCCGACATTGTCTTCGGGATCTTCAAGATCCTGGGCTACAACTTCAGCCCCCGCTTCAAGGACCTGGACGACCAGCGGTTCTGGCGGGCTACGATGCCCGGGGTTGAGACGGGGACGTACGGCGTGCTGGAGCCGCTCGCACGCAACCGGGTCAACCTGAAGAAGATCGAAACGTGGTGGCCGGACATGCTCCGGGTGGCAGGCTCCCTGGTCACCAACCAGGTCCGTGCCTACGACCTGCTGCGGATGTTCGGCCGCGAGGGTCACCCCACCCCGCTGGGGCAGGCATTCGCCGGGTACGGGCGGATCGGCAAGACCGAGCACCTGCTGCGGATGGTCGACCCCGTCGACGACACCTACCACCGGCAGATGAACCGCCAGCTCACCGTGCAGGAATCCCGCCACAATCTCGCCCGGGACGTGTGCCACGGCAAGTGCGGCACCATCCACCAAGCCTACCGAGACGGGATGGAGGACCAGCTCGGCGCTCTCGGCCTGGTCCTGAACGCCATCGTGCTGTGGACGACGAAGTACATCGACGCCGCCGTCGCCCAGCTCCGAGCCGAGGGCCACGAGATCCGAGACGAAGACATCGCCCGGCTCTCCCCGCTCAAGCACGCGAACCTCAACGTCCTCGGCCGCTACAGCTTCACCGCCTCTACTCCGGCGGCCGGCGCCCTGCGACCGCTGCGCGACCCGGAGGCCTCGGAACTCGACGACGACGAGGACGGCTCCGGCTAGGGGCACCGCCGGGCCCTCTGGCGTGTTGGGGCAAGGCTCTCAACAGTGGGAAGCAGCAGCGCCCGGCCGGTGATGTCCGGCCTGGGGTGACGGAGGGGAACGGGTATGGCACGTTCGTTGGGTATGTCGCTGGCCGAGGCGTACCCGCAGGTCGCCGCTACGTGGTTCCAGGAGCGCAACGGCGGGCTCACGCCGGAGACGGCGCTGCCGAAGATGGCGGTGGACGTCTGGTGGCGCTGCCCGGCCGGGCACGAGTGGCAGGAGCGCATCGGTAACCGCACCTCGATGCCGAAGTGGAAGAACGGCGACGTCGCGGCCTGCCGCGAGTGCGTGGGCTACCGCGTCAACTACACGTACCCCCGAGTGCGGGTGCACCGCAATGGTCACCTCGGAGGCGGCGGCGAAGAAGCCGCGCTGCTGGAACCACTTCCAGGAGTGGTACCGGGAGAACGAGCCGCGGATCAAGGCGGAGCTGTCGGCGGCCGCGAAGGCAGCCGCCGGCCGCGCGGGCGAACTCCTTGACGCGGTGCCGCTGCCCGAGGAGATGCCCGTGCCGCTGGCAACGGAGTGGCGGTGGTGGGCGTCGAAGTACCTCCAGGGGGCCATCGCCGCCGAGGAGGTCCTGGACAAGGAGGGCGAACGCGAACGGGGTCCTGGACTGGGTGACCTCCACAGGTATGCGGCTGCTGCCCTCGAAGGAGGACGCCGGGCGGGCCGCTGCCGCCGACGGGGTGCTGCGGCTGGTCGAACAGACGCACTGGGCGGAGGGCTGGCTGCATCTGGTCACCGGCCACGGTCCGCGGCCAGTCGCGGAGGAAGACCTGGAGGGCGTGGCCATCATGCTCGGACACGTCCTGGCCGACTGGTCGCAGAGTGCGGCCGAGGTGGTCGCACGAGACCGGGCGGCCGGTCGCCGCGCGCCCACCACCGCCGAGATCACCCGGAGCCTGACCCAGGCGGTGATCTCCCTCCGCGACGAGACGGTGATCGGCCCAATCGCGAAGTACGCCCGCACCTACCGCGAACTGCGGGTGCCGGTGGTCCCGGACGGCAAGGGCCGGTACGGCCGGCTGGACGTCGTCATATGGCTGCCCGGCGTACCCGACATCGTGGTCGAGATCGACTCCCGGCCCAACCCGGCATCCGTCCAGAAGCTCCTCTTCGCCCGGGACGCGGGCGCGTTCCCGCTGTGGGTGCGCTTCGGCAAGGGCGGCATCGAGAAGATCGACGGGGTGACGGTCCTCGACATCCGAGACGCTGTCCAAGGCGTCCTCGACGCGGGAGCCGAGTGACTCTCGTATGGCTGCCGCGAAGTGACGTGTAGCTCTGGGTGGTGATCGTCGCGCATGGTGATTCTCATAAATGTTCATCTGTGAGAGTGCTGCGAGAGCCCCCGGAGCGATCACGTTTCCGCAGGTCGCCGTTCGCAGAAGTCCTCTCGAAACCGGCGTGTTGTGCGAGGCACTTCTGAGAGACTGCCGCCATGGAGGTCACGCCCGACCGGGCCGCATCGGCGGTAGAACGCCACGACTGCCCGACCTGTGACGCGCCCGCAGGCTCGGCCTGCCGCACCCGCGGCGGGAAGACCGCCGCGAAGTACCACACCCCCCGCTTCGTCCTCGTCCCCGCGCTCCGCGAGGAACTCGAAGTCCTCGTCCCCTCCGACCGCCACCCGGGCCGCGCGTGGAAGCAGAGCCCGGCGCTCGCGATCGTGTCCGAGCCCCGCACCGAGCGGCCGGTCCGTATCGGGTACGCCCGCACGTCGACCGCACGGCAGGAGCTGGCGAGCCAGCTCGAAGCCCTACACCGGGCGGAGTGCCACAAGGTCTTCCAGGAACAGATCAGCACCCGCGTCAAGGTGCGGCCCGAGCTGGAGAAGGCGCTCGCCCTGGCCCACCAGTTCAAGGAGGCCGCGCCCGAGACCCCGGTCATCCTCACGGTGCACGAGCTCAAGCGCCTCGCCAGGAACGCGGCCGAGCTGATGACGCTGTCCGCCGAGCTCCAGGCCGGCGGCGTCCAGCTCGAACTCCTCACCGGCCCTCTCACCGGGATCTACGACCCGAACGGCATGGGCGCCATGTTCTTCGCCGTGCTCGCCGTCGCCGGGCAGATCGAGCGCAACTACATCCGGGAGAAGACCCTCGAAGGCCAGGTCGCCGCAGCGGCGAAGGGCAACCACGGGGGACGGCCCAAGGTCATCGACGACGACATGCTCACCTTCGCCATCGCCCTGAAGGACAAGGGTGTCCCCGTGCCGGAGATCGCCAGGAAGCTCACCATCAAGACCGGGAAGAACGCCGGCACCTCCCCCTCCGTGGCCTCCCTCTACCGGGCCCTGGCCGAAGCGGAACAGCAGGAGTCGGGCCCCGAACCCCGGGTGATCGAGCAGCGGCGCCCCAGGCCCGCCCGGATCACAGGGCCGGGCAGCGAAACCGACCCGGAGCTGATGCGCCGCCTGGAACAGCAGGTCCTCGGCCAGGGAGAGGCCCAGTGACGCTGTGGCGCCAGGTGCTGGCAGCGCTCAACGACCACAGCCTCGACACCGCGGAACGCGAGGCGATCCTGGCCCGCGGCGCCGCCCAGCTCGCTGCCCGCCGCACCCCCCAAGGACAGCGCACCACCGACAAGGAGGTCATGGCGGTCGCCTTCGAGGAGTTCGGGATCCTGCTGGATGCCCACCAGGCCCGCATCGCCCTGCGCTCCCTCAACCCCGGCATGGCACGGGGGTAACCCGAACGGCCCCGGCACCGTTGAACCCGGCATGGCCACAACGATGCGGCTCACGCCCGTCACCGGCGTGGGCCATCCCCAGAGCGAAACGGTTCTGCGCCCCGAGCTGGAGCCGATCTTCACCGAGCTCGCCGAGCAATGGGAAAGTGCCGGCCGCCTGGTACCAGGCCGCGCGGATGAGGAGTGGACGATCCTCGCCCGCTGCTACCCCTGGCCCAGACGCTGACCCCACCTCAAGACTTCCGCGGCGGCTCGCCACCGCGCTCCCCGGGCTGTCGGACCGGCACCGTGGTTGGGCCCCGGTCCGACAGCCCCACCACTCCGGGTCCGCACGGCACAGCTGCGACACCAGGAAGGCCCCGACCGCCCGGGAAGATCAGAGACCTTGGGCGCCGGGGAAACTGGCACGGCTCCGACACCACGCAGGAATCGGAGCCGCGGGCCCAACGTGGGGGTCCGGCCCCGTGCGGCCGCGGCGCCTCGCCCCCCCCCGGCGCCGACCGACCCGGACCTGCCTGCCGAGCGCGGACATCCGCCTTCGTCGCAGCTTCGGGAGAGCAGGGCCAGAGCCAGGTTGTCGCCCGGTCGGGTCAGACCGCTGGACCCCGGTTTCGTCTGGGCCGAAAGTCCAGGGGACGGAGGGGTCCACGGGGGCAGTGGACCGTTCGGCCCCTGCCCAGCGCTAAGGGCCCGCGCGATGCTGGGGAGGTGGAGGGCTCGATGCTTGCGCCGGACCCGTGCAGCCCTCCGGGCGCAGCAGGAGACGAGCTTGTCCTTGCAGCCGCCGCCGAGGGGCCTCGCGGGCGTGACGGGGTCCTCATCCTGGGAGCAGTACCGTGGGAGTTTGGATCTTCGTTCTGATCGTCGTGGCCGTGGTGGCTCTGGTGGGGCTGGCGATGGCCATCAAGATCGTCAGGCAGTACGAGAAGGGGGTGCTGTTCCGGTTCGGCCGGCTGATCGGCACCCGGGAACCGGGTCTGCGGCTGATCGTGCCGTTCGTGGATGTCCTGCACCAGGTGTCGTTGCGGATCGTCACCATGCCCATCCAGTCCCAGGGCATCATCACCCGGGACAACGTCAGCGTCGACGTCTCCGCGGTCGCCTACTTCCGCGTCGTCGACGCCGTGAAGTCGGTCATCGCCGTCGAGAACGTCAGCGCGGCCATCAACCAGATCGCCCAGACCACCCTGCGCAAGGTCGTCGGCCAGCACACCCTCGACGAAACCCTCTCGGAGACCGACCGCATCAACGTCGACATCCGCGAGATCCTCGACATCACCACCACCGACTGGGGCGTGGAAGTCACCCTGGTCGAGCTGAAGGACATCCAGCTGCCCGACAGCATGAAGCGCGCCATGGCCCGCCAGGCGGAAGCCGAACGCGAGAAGAGGGCGAAGATCATCAGCGCCGAGGGCGAATCGATGGCCGCCGCAGCACTCGGCGACGCATCCGACACCATGATGGCCCACCCCCTCGCCCTGCAACTGCGCAACCTGCAGAGCCTGGTGGAAATCGGAGTGGACAAGAACAGCACCGTCGTCTTCCCCGCACCTCTCATGAGCACCATCGGCGAACTCGGCACCTTCCTCGCCCGCGAAACGGCCGCCGCCGCACAACAGGGCAACGCCCTGGTGGACCTCGGCAAGGCCCCTGCCGTTCCGCTGCGTACGAACGGATCCGCCAAGGCCCCGTAACCAGCCGGCACCCTGGCCGGACCGCAGCGGCCGGGGTCGCGCTGACCGCATGGGGAGGCCCTGAGGCCGCCGCGGAGGGACCGAACCCAACCGGCCGTTCGAAATATGTGCGATTTTCGTCGGATGCATGACTTACCTGGCGGTATCACGTCACAACCGTGCAATCGCAGGCCAGACGCGGCTACGCCCGCCGGTCCTCCGGGTCCGGGAGGCGGACTGAGTCCTATGCCCAGGTTGTGTGGTGGTGGCCTGCGGCGGGAGATCGATGGAGGATGGAAACAGCCCACGGTGGGCAGACAGGCGCGCTCCCTTGCCTCATCCCGCCCCGGCACCGTCATGGCAAGCCTGCCGCTCGCGGATCGCACGCCTACCGGGCGCACGAGACCAGGCGACCCCATGGCCAGCATTCACGCGGTGATCCATTGCGACGGGCATCTGGAGTTCCGCGAGGGCACCCCGGACCCGTTGGACGCGGGCGGCCGCCCGCTGCACGCCGACACCTTCATCATCCAGCGTGCCGGCTGGGGCGGTCCCGGCCTTCACGGCGACAAAGGCCCTGCCCGCGACCTGGCCGCCGCAAGCCTGTTCAATGGCACCGCCACCTCTGTCGTGTCCGCGCTGGGAGGCCCTGAGCAGAGCATCCTCGGCAGCCTGGTCATCGGCGGCGACCACGATCAGCCCGGCCATGGAGCAACCGTGCCCTGCGGCCTCACCACCGCACAACAGCACCTCATCCACGACGTGCACGGGGCCGTCCTCAGAAATGCCGGCGCAGACTGCCACGGGGACGGGAGCTGACCTGCCCGCCCGGCCGCACTGCCGACGCAGAGCCCTCGCGCGAGAACGACCAGACCATGATCAACGGCTTAGCGTCTAACCCCTGCACCGATATGTTCCCCGAGGCCGGGGAAGACGGTGACCGTCCGGACGGCGGCCGACCTGTTCCTCGACTCGCTCGGCAACCCGAACACCGTCCGGAACTACGGCATCGCCGCCAAGAAGACCGCCGAGCGCCTCGGTGGAGGAAGCAGAGATCGGCGAGGCGCCGGAGCTGCTGGGGGGCCCGCTCGGCGGTGAACACCTGGAACGGCCGCAGCGGCGTGGTGCTGTCCTGGATGGGCTGGTGCTCCGAGCGCGGGTACGAAGGCCCGACGGTCCCGGCCTGGGCGAAGCGGCTGGCGGTGCCGGACTGCGAGACTCCGGCCCGCTCGAAGATGGCCGTCGACCCGGCTGATCACCCGGCGCCAGGTCCACCTGCGAAAGAGGACCCTGTGGCGGATGCTCTACGAGACGTCCGGCCGGGCGGAGGGATCCTCGGCGTGAACACCGTTTCGACACCGGCCTCGCCACTGGCGGGCGTGGAACGGGACGACGGCCCCCGCCGCCGGGCGCGGTAGCAGGGGCCGTCACACGATCCGGCTCCAGATGGTGGGGGCCGGGGGCACGTGTCGGTACCCCCAACTGCCGCACCCGGCCGCCGGTCACGCCGGGCTCGGCCGTTCAGGTGCGCAGGCGGCTGTTGACGCCGTCGTGGCCGTCCGCGCTCTCCTCGTTGAACCAGTAGTCACCTGCGGCCAGGTACCGGAAGGCGTGCTCGCCGCCTCCGGGCAGGGCGAGGGTCACCGCGCGGGTGCCGTCGCTGCGGGGCGTGAGGGTGTGGGTGCCAGGCTGCCAGCCGTTGAAGTCACCGACCACGCTGACCGGGCCAGGCGGGGTGTCGGCGGGCAGGACGAAGGTGACCTCGGTGAGGTCCTTGCGCGGCTTGCGCTCCAGCATGGAAGGAACTCCTCACGGCGGGACAGACGGTCGCACCCATCCTCGTGGTCCCTGTCGGGCGGCGCCTTTCGACACGTACCGCTCCTGGGCGGATGCCACTCGCCCGCCACGATCCGCTACGGAAATGATGCGATCGGTGACAGACCATGTGAGCGTGAACGGGAGGAACCCCACGCACTGAAGGAGTCACCCGTCATGGGCGGTATACAGGACAAGCGCCAAGAACCCGGCAAGGGCCGCGAGGAGCAGGAGCGTATGCGCCGCCCCGGCCAGGACCCGGTCCACCCCGAAACCGACCAGCCGTCCCGCGGCAGGAGCGGTGAGGACCCGGAGCGCGAGCGCCGCCGCGAGGATGACCTGCTCCGCGACGAGCGTGACCTGCGCGAGGACGACTTCTAAGCCGAGCGGCACCCCACGCACGCAGGGCCCGGCCGGGCCGGTAGTCACCCGGCCGGGCCCTGTCACATCCCGGCGCCGCGTCGCCAGCGCACCTGGCTTGCGGACGGTTTCGAAGCAGCGGGATGATCGGAGGGAGGCAGCGCCCGCGCCTGGCTCCGGGCGGGCCGCCCCAAGCCAGCCGATCAGGGTGGAGTGAGACGACATGGACTTCCGTGTGTCGATGCGCCGCTACGGGCCGACCGTTCACCTCACCCCGGCCGGTGAGCTCGAACTCGACACCCGATCCGCTCTCGACCAGACGCAGGCCAGCATCGACCACGGTGTCGCCGTGGTCGCCTGCGACATGCGACTCCTGCGCTTCATCGACGTCACCGGCCTGCGCGGCCTTCTCGAATTCGCCCGACGCATCGACGGGCGCGGCATCGCGTTCTTCGCCTACAACTGGCAGCCCCAGCCACGCCGCCTCCTGGACCTCATCAACGCCCTCCACCCGCCCATAGACACGAACGGGAAGCCGCGCTGCGCACCCACAGGGATCCTGCGCCATGGCCTGCCGGACCCGGCCGCAGTCCGTCGCCTTGCCGGAGCGCGGGCCAGGGGACGCGTGGCCAGCAGGACAAGGGCCCGCTCACGGTCGCGCTAGACGCGGGGCAGCCAGCCGGTACCGAAGTCCGCGAGGTCACGGGCGGCCTGTGCACGTTCCTCGATCAGCCGGCGAAAGCCCGCCAGCGCGAACCGCTCCCCGGTGGCCGAGCCGGGCCCGGGGATGCCGGCGACCTCGGCCATGAGCTGCTGGGGCTGGGGCTGCCAGCCGACGACCAGGACCCGCAGCCCCCGGCTCTCCGCCCGCCGGTGCAGCTCCAAGAACCGGAGCAACCCCCCGCCATCCATGAACACCACGCCGTGCAGGTCGACCATCAGGACCCGCACGTCGGCTCTGACGTCGTCCATCGCCCGCTCGAACGCAGCCCCGACGTCCCCGGCAAGTTCCCCGGTGGCGCCGATCAGGACCGAGCGCCCGCAGTGCTGGACGTCCGTGGTGATCAATACGGTCTCCTTCCCTCTCCGGAGGCGTCGGAGCCCGCGGGCCACCATCCTGGCCTGACGATTCCGGGGCCGGTACAAGGCACGCTGACCTGGGCACCAAGAATCAACACGCTCTGCACGCTCAGCGGACGCCGCTGTCCGCCCCGCGGCACATACGGCGGGCCCCAAGTCCGTGATCACCGGCTTAGCGTTAACCGCTGTACCGATGTGCCCCAAGGCCGTACAAGGCCCGCGAGGGCCCTGTGAAGGTCCCCAGGGCCCACGTGGAGCACTTGGAGGACGGGAGTGAGGTGAAGCTCGGGGTGTTCCTCAGTAACAGCAAGAGCCGCCGCGACAAGCTGACGGCCGACAAGCTCGCCGCGCTGGCCGGCCTCGGGCTGGAATGGGCATCGGCATAGTGGGGCGGGCCGTAAGAGCTTTCCCTTGCGGCCCGCCCCATGGTCAGTCGGTTGTGGTCCTACGCGGGAGCCAGGCCCGGAAGCACCGTCCCGGTGTACGCGGCGAGCACGCTTCCCAAGGCTCCACTGACCACGGGAGAGTTGAGAATCCCGACGATGGATCCGCCCCAGCGCTGGAGCCTGCTGACGTCGGGGGAGCCGTTGGCGGCCTCTGTTTCAAGACGTGTTGCGAGCTGGGTGAACTCGAGGGCGTCTTCTTCCGGGAGTTCCAGGGCAGGTGCAGCCTGACGCAGTGCGCGGGCGAGCATAACGACTGCCGCAGCGTCGATCCCGTCCTTGTTGGTCGTAGCGTTCATGGTGAAGTCACGGCTGTTGGCAGCGATGTTGCCCGTGTTCTCTCCGATGTTGAACGTCGTGTTGCCGGTGCTGTTCCGCCGCTCGTACGCGCTCACGTCGCTGCCAAAGTGGTCCACGCAGTCCTCCCCTTCTGCCGTGATCTCAGCCCGTACGGGCCCTTCGGTCTGCCCCGTCTTCGTTCCTCTGATCATTGCCTTGGCAAGGAGGTAGGCGCTGGCACGGTCAATCTCCTCCGGCGTCAGTCGCCCTCCCTCGTGAAGCGAGTGCGGGGACTGAAGGACGCCCTCAACGATGGGAAAGCCCGCACCATCGTTCTTCTGCTCCCACAACCAGGTCAGCAGGCCCGTACGTGCAGTGGCACTGCGCGCTCGGGGATCAGCGCGTCGGCGCTGGCGTTCCTGTACCCATTGCAGTCCCTGTGGTGTCAGATTGGCTGCTGGATCACCCATCGCGGCCCAACGATCGCTCAGCAGGCCCCAGTCCGTGCATGTCAGCAGGAGGCGAAAGCACTGTTGTTCATCGAGACCGTGCCGCGCGCCGAAGGGTGTGATCGTCACGTACTCCGCCGAGCCTGCCGCCGTCTGTTCGTGGACCCACTCCACAAGCGGCTCGTGTAGGGCAACAAAGTCGATGGCCATGGACCCGCTCCTTGCTCGGTGTTGCAGAGCACATAAGCGTAGAACCCAGCGCTGACACCCGGGCCCCGAAAGGGGAACCACACCTGCCGGCCGAGGGGAGGGCAGTCAGCACGGGCTCAGGTCGAGGCCGCCAATACAGAGCGTGTGCACGGGGCGTCCAGGAGACCCTTCGCTATCCGGGACCGGCGGGGACACCTCCCAGGGCCTATACGCACTCCAGTTTGATGTCGTGCGCCCGACGCCCTGGCATCGCACTGAAGTGCGTGTAGGCCCTGTAGTGAGCCGCCCCCCGTCTGTCGACTACGGCGTGGCCGAGATCGGATTCCATGAGGGTTCGGGGCACGTTGGTGTTGTCCCCCTACTTGGTCGGCTCTTCACCTGTACCCGCATCGGTGCGCAGCTTCAGGACCGGCATGTCTGCCGCCTTGGCCCGCATGGCCTGGCCGGTGTCGTAGGTGACAAGCCGGACCGGGCCGGCTGCGACGGCGCGGGCGGCGAGGGCGCGGTCGATGATCTCGTCGTCGGGGAGGGGCAGGCGGGTGTGGCCAGGTGGGTCGAGCAGGACTTCGACTTCGTGCGGTGCATCCGCGCTGTCGTCGAGGAGGTTGTCGAGGACAGCGAGGGTGTAGCCGGCGCGCCAGCGTGCGTGGCCGCTCTTGTTCTCCTTCAGCCGGTCCAGTTCGTCCACGACGACCATGGGGAACAGCACGCGGACCGGGCCGGCGGTCCCGGCGAGCGCCGCGAAGTCGACGTCCAGGAACTTTGTAGGGTGCTGGATGTAGAAGCTGGTGTCCGGTACGAGGAGCGAGATCCCGCTTGACCACCTCGCCATCTGGTCCTGGAGAGCGTTGATGGCGTCTTCGAAAGCGGTGATGCGCTGCTCGATCTCCAGGCTGACGAGTCCGTTCACGAGCTTCTGCTGGCTGGTGCCGGCGAGGTGGCCGACCCCGTCCAGGAGCGTCTGGTGGGTCCGTGTGCGGACGAGGCGGTCGATGTCGCGGCCGTTGATCTGAGAGGTGAGCAGCCGTACCGAGTCGTTTGCCCACACCAGGTAGGAGAGCAGCCCCACGTACGCGTTCGTCTGCGCGCCCCCGTTGAGGTTCCCCGCGGCCATTTGGACGGACCGCAGGGTCTTCAGCACGTTGTCCCGGTGCGCGCCGGGTACGGGTGTGACAAGCATCCGGTCATGATGTCAACACGCCGGATCGCGGTACACGCCTTTCCCACATACCGATAGCTGGCCAGGCAGCAGGGCCGGGGTGCGGTCGGCCCTCGTAGACGGCGGCGCGACCGCCTGGCGGTGCGGCTGCCCCCGGATGCCGCCGTCGTGACAGCGGACCGTCAGAACTTGGCGAGCCGGATGTCGAAGCAGTCGCTGCACATCTCCGCTTCGGGGAGGGCGAAGTCTGCCGCGCGTTGGCAGTGTCCGCAGATGCTCTGGAGGGGGTGAGCGCCCCAGAGGCACATCCAGGATTGATCATCAGGCTGGTCGGCCGTTGAGGTCGTCACTACGCACGGTTCCGCGGTGCCGCACTCGGCGCACTCGTACGCCGGCGGCTCAGCGCCCTCGGTCATCGCTTCGTAGAAGCTCCCGTCGCCGTAGGCCTCCACGGCGCTCGCGATGTCATCGTACGTCTTGCCGCACAGGAGACACACGACGGGCCGGACCGCGCCGCCCGTGGTGAGTGCCGCAAAGTGGCCACATGAAAGGCAGCTCAGGGTGTGCCCGCTGGCCGGACCCAGCTTCTCTCCGAGCGGGCCGAGTCGGTGTTCGACCAGACCGCGGATCCGGCCGATCAGCGGTCTGATGGTCTCCATCAGCTTGTGCGCTTCTGTCGCCGAGTCGCCGTCGTGGTTGGGCAGAAGTTCCTCGTCGATGAACGTCAGGAGCAGGTCAAGAACCGGGATCGCTCGTGCTTCAACAGCAACGGCCGTGTCAGTCGCGCCGAAGTGCGTCAGGCGGTTACGGAGGTCAACGAGGGCCTTGAGGCTGGCGTCTTTCGGGGCCGGCACCGTCGGATTCGGGATCTTCACGTCATCGCGCAGGCGGGTCAAGGCGTCCTCCGTGGAGACACTCTTGAAGTCGCCTCGGCGGTGCAGCCTCTCGTCGTACTTCGCTGGATTCGCCCATACGAGGGCTGGCTCGTGGAGCTCCAGGCGCGCCTTGAACAACGTCTCGGCCGCGAACTGAAGGTGCAGGACGGCGTACTTCAGCGCGCGTCCTTCGGGCTCGTCGACCAGCGAGCTCACGGAGCTGTGCAGCTAATCGAGGCCGTTGATGATGACAGGGAAGTTCATGTCCCCACGGCTACTCATCAATCCTTCTCTCTCATGATGTTGCTCTCGCTCCCCGCCTATGTGTCAGGTCAGCGTCGATAGTCCGGGTCAGCGACCAGCCAGCGGCCCTGGACGAGGTGCATCAGGAAGGTCACCCCGTGGACGAGGGTCGGCTCGGTGAAAATCTTTCGTTCCTGGCCCAGATGCGCCAGGACGACGAGCTCCGCATCGGGGCCGATGATGCGGGGCCGGCTCGCCGCCCCCATCTGGGTGGTGTCCAGGTGACCGAACGACATCGCGTATGCGTCCAGTTCCGCGGCCGTGAACCTCGATCGCACGGGCTCCGGAGCGGTTCGTTGCACGAGTTGTTCAACGGTCCGCTCCAGGTCTGCCGCTGGCACCGGCTGGAGGTTCCCCTCCAGCCACGCTCGGGCTCGTGCCTGCCGCAATTCGGGGGTGGTCAGGTCCCAGGCAGTCTCGAAATCCCGGTCGTCGACAACGGCCTGGAGCCACTCCCAGGCGGCCTGGACAGGTCCGTCGAGGTGAGCCTGCATCTCGTCCTCGGTTTGATCGATCGTCATAGCTGACAGGGTATGGTCCGCCACCGACACCACCGCTTCGGTGAGGGTGAGGCGTGACCGCCGGGACCCGCCTGCACCCATCCGGGCCTCTGGGTCATGCTGCCTCCCGAGGCCCGTGGTGTGTCCGGCTTGGGGTCAGCTCTCTTTGTCCGTCGGTTGGGTGAGCCAGTCAACGACTTCGGCATCGGTCATCAGGACCGCCTGCGTCGGTCATCGTGGGCGCCTGCTCCTGCAGTTCACCCAGGAGCTGTCCGGCGCGGGCCGCACGGGACAGCGCGGCGTCGGCTAGCGGCCCTTCGGCGAAGCCGTCGCATACGGACAGGCCGGGCTCGATGAGGGTCATGGTGACGGTCCTTTCCGCCCGGCCGCGCTTGTCTCCCGGTTGGAGACGCGGTCGCGGGACCGAGCGAGCGGGAACGTAGAACACCGACTTCGTTAGCGTCGCGTCCTGGCCGCCGGCCCGGGGCGGGAGCAGACCTCTCCCCCACGGCTATCGCGTGGGAAAGAGGTGTCGTCGGCGCGGACAGGCTTGCCCACGGGGTCTGACCAGGGACAACGGGTGGTGTCCGATTTGCCAGGCTCCCACTCCCGGTCACACCTTCGGTCCCCCGCCGCAAGCAACCCTCCAGGCAACTGTTCAGCCCCCTTCCGGTGCAACCCTCTCCGCGGCTGCCGTGGGCCGGGAATGGCACGGGGTTGGCCAGGCCGGCTCCCACCGCCAGGCCGCCCACCGCTCCGCCTGCGCGAAGACGCCGGAGCGGCCGGTGAGCATCGCCAGGACCTCGCCGCGGGCGTCGTCGACGGCCCGGTGCTCGGTGTCGGAGACGATGCCGAGGCGCCGCACGTGCGCGTACTCGTCTTCGTCCTTCCACTCCCAGCCGGTCAGGTCCGGCGCGACGACCAGGTCCACGGTGAGGTCGAGGGTGTCGAACCCTGTGTCGGTGCGGCGGGTGGGGTGCTTGAAATTGACGTACCAGTTCCGCAGCCGGCGCCCGTCCCCGTCGGGGACGAAGAAGGCGTTGACGCTGAACCAGGACGCGGGCGGCTTCCACAGCAGCAGGTCGGTCTCCTGCCACACCCCGGCCGCGAGCTCCCACTCCCCCATCGCCATCGCGTCGAACGCCACCGTGACGGCAGCGGCCCGTTCCGTCTGTCGGTGTGCGAGGCGGTCGGCTTCCGCCCGAGCGCTCGCCGCGTCCGCGCACGGCGCTTGTAGGTCAGGCCCTCCAGGACGTCCTCGATCTGCTGGCGGCGGGTGGCTGACCAGTCGATGAGCTTGGAATCGACACCGGCTATCTCCATAACCGGGCGCAGGCCGGGCGTCACCTCCCGAGGGACGGTCGCCAGTCCCAGCTCCTCACACACCTCGTGGTCGTGTCCAGGGCGCCCCACTTCGGCTCGCCGCCGGTGTCCGGGCGCTGCACGCGGTTGAGGACCAGGCAGTGCTCGTGCAGGAGCGGAAAGTTGTCGCGGTTGTCGAAGTGGCGGAACGCCGCGACCACGAGGGCCGGCGTCTTCGCGCGGCCGCGGCCCGACGACCAGCGGGTCTCGGCGACCTCATCCTCGAGCCAGCACAGCGCCCTGGCGACGGCCCGCTCGTGGGCCCGTTCGATGACCCGGCGGGTCCTCCGGTCTCCCAACGCCCACAGCACGTGCGGGGTCTGCTTGCGGGTCTCGATCTCCTCGATCGGCTGCCCGAGCACGCTCGCCCGCCGTGCGGTGGCCGCATCGGCGCCGTCGTCCAGGAGGTGCCGCTCGATGCGGTCGGCGTCCGGGTGCCGGCCTTCGCCGAACAGCAGCTCCAGTTGCCGCTCGGAGACCTCCGCGCCCTCGGTGAGCCCGAGCGCGGCCAGGCCGCGCCCCAGCCACCGGCCCGGCGGGAGACCGGCCGCCTCCTGGGGGGCCTTGAGGGCCTGGCTGGCCGGGCGGCGGCCGTCCCCGAAGGCGACTCCGCGTACGTAGTAGCGCCAGGCGTTACGCCTTTGGATCTTCGCGAAACTCAGCATCCCCACAGGGGACACCCGCTTTGACCTGTGGAAAAGCGCGATCCCGTGGGGCGGGACAGTTCACCGGAACTTCACCGCCGATCCCATCGGGCGGGCATCTCCGGCGACACCGTGCCCGCCCGGCGGACACCACCGGGGCCATGTAAATGCTGCGCGGCCACCCCGTAACACACGCCTCACACGCCCCGAAAACCGCAAGTAGACGACTCCACCGTCAACGAGCGCACATCGAGCGCACAACTGCGTACCGCTCCCCCGCCTCACGGCCAAGAACGCCGTCCCCTGCACCACGTCACCGACTCTCCGCCCCCGACAACGCCGGGGGCTTCTTGCTGCCTGGAGGACCGACGTGCCGACCTACGAGACCAAGACCCGCTTCGACAACGACCTGCGCCGCCTCACCCCCGAACAGCGCCGCCGGTTCCGCCGGGCCGTGACCGCCTTCGTCCACGACCTGCGCGACGCCGACGGGCACTTCCGCGCCGGCCTCCGCGTGAAGCAGGTCAGCGGCTTCCCCGGCATCTACGAACTCACCTGGTCTGCGGGCATCGGCCCGGCGGGGCGCGCCACCTGGCAGTACGGAGCCGCGCTCCGTCCCGGCACACCGCACGTGATCTGGCGCCGCATCGGCACCCACGACATCCTCACCGGCCCCTGACCCGAGAGGGCTCGCGGCTGTTTTCACGCGTGAAACAGCCCCGGCGCAGCAGCGATCATGAGGTGCCCGCATCACGCGGACTGGTCGGACTCGTTGGGCGGGACATGAAGCACTCCAACCCCCTCCTGGACCCGCTGGCCGAAAGCGCGGTGATCGCCGTGTGCGCTCTCGCCGACGCCGCCGGACCCGACCGGTGGAGCAGCGGCGCGGTCGAGCACGCGGCCACCGCGCTGGAGGTCCTCGCCGGGGCGCTGGCCGATCTCAGCCCGGAGGCCGCCGAGCTCCTGGAGGTCGTCCCGGCCGCCGTCGCCGCGCTGCGTGACCGCGTTGAGCGCGCACCGGCCGCGGCCGCGCCATCCGGTCCGGCCGGCTGTGGCGAGGACCCGGCGGTGCTGAGTACGGAACTGCGGCGGGCTCTGGCCGGGCACAGCCTCGCCGGGCACCGGGTCCACCAGCTCGGTCCCGCCCTGCTGACCATCACCCTGGACGCGCCCCACGCCCAGGCCCTCGCCGTTCTCCTCGCCGCCCGGCGTGAGCTCCCCCGCCAGGCACCGGCTGCCGAGGACGAACTCCGGTGGGGCGCAGGGTCGGCCGAGACCGCTGCGGCATCGCTCGCGGTAGCCCTGGCCGCCTATGGGCCCGGGACGTACGCCCGGGTCCTCGCCTCCGGCCACGTCACTGCGGGGCTCACCCCGACAGCGGCCCAGCAGGTGACCGACGCGTTGAACACCCGCTCGGTCTCCACCGCCCCGCCGCCACGGGCACGGCTGGAAAGGCATCGACGTAGGGCGTTGACCGGTGGACAGCGGAGGGGCCCGGCCGCCCCAGAGGGTGGTCGGGCCCCGCGTGCCGTTTCCATTGGAAACGGCTGTCAGGTGCGGTCGGGGAATCCGATGCTGGTCATCAGCTTCCGGTAGTCGACGGCCGGCACCGAGTTGGGCAGGAGGATGGGCAGGGGGCAGCAGTCGTCGTAGAGCTTCTTGGCGTCGGCGGAGTACCGGATGTAGGGCGTGAGGATGTCGCCGTACAGGGATTCGGCGACCGCCGTGGCCTTCCTGGCCGATGCTTCGGTGTAGCTGGCGGTCGGGGTACCGGTGAGGATCAGGTGGTTGACCGTCGGTCGGCCGGGGACCGAGCGCCGGAGGCGGTTCTTCTCCCGGACGCGGTCGAGTTCCTCGAACAGCGGGACCAGCAGCTTGACGTCCTTCGGATCGGCGCGGACCGATGGGATGACGGAGTCGTCCTCGTCGAGCATCCGGATCACGGAGTAGACCATCTTCCCGTAGCTGGCAGGGAAGTCGAGCCAGAAGACGTCGTCCTCGTCGCCGTCGTAGCCGAGCAGGATCTCGGCGAACCAGTCCTGTCGGTCCGCGTCCTCGGCGATGGCGGTGTCCGCGGTGGACATCTCCTTGCAGCTGGGCACGACGCGCAGGCCGGGGATGTAGGCGAAGGCCTCGTCGTCGTATCCGTCGCCGATGCGGTAGCGGGCCGGGAGGGCGACCTCGTCCAGGGTAGCGGTTCCGTGGATGAGGTCGAGGACGGTCTTGCGTCCCTTCATGGCCTCTTCGTCGTAGCCGAGGATCGTGGTCGTGGACCGGTTGGCGTCGAAGTCGAAGATGGTGCCCTGGTAGCCGCGGAGCGCTGCCTCGGTCGCCATGGAGGTGGCGCTGGTGGTCTTGGTGGAGCCGCCGCACTCGAGGATGAAGGCATAGATCTTGGGGTGGCGCCGCCCCCTGGGGCGGAAGCGGGGTTCGACGGTGCGCGTCACTCGTTCTCTCCTGTGGTGTCCGTGCCCAGTTCCTTCTTCTCCCACGCGGTGTTCGGGGCGTACTGCGCGTGGTCCTGGAGGAGGCGGAGGTAGCCGACCTCTCGGGTTCCCCACGAGTGCCGGCGGGCGGCGGTGCGGAGCTCTGCGGCAGCGAGGGCGCTCGCGAAGGCGGCGAGCCGCTGGAGTTCGCCGTCACCGGAGTCCTGGACGGCGTTGAAGTACGAGCTGGCGTTCTGATCGTCGATGCTGTGGCGTTCGGCTCGGCGGAGCCAGACCAGGGCGCGCTGCTGTGCGGCGGACTGCTGCTGTGGAGCGAGCAGGGCGCCGGTCATGGCCTTGAGGAGGAGCTCGCTGTCGGCGGTGTCGCCGACGTCGACGGTCTCCACGAGGAGCTGGCAGGCGGCGTCTCGGGCTGCGGCTGCGGTGCTGCGGTCCTGCTCGTACTGGTCGGCCGAAGGCTTAGGCTGCTCCTTCTTCGCCGTCGTCCGGGGCTTGGGGGCAGCGTTTCCAGTGGAAACGGTGCTCGGCTGGAGGGCCGTGCCGTTTCCATTGGAAACGGCAGCCTCTCCTTCGGCCAGCTCCGTGTCGGGCACGGGTTCGTCCTGCCGCTGCCGTGCGAGGATCTGCGCCTGCGCCTCCAGCGGACGCATGCCGCCCTGGACCAGGGTCACTGCTTCCCGCTGGTCCTCGGCGCTCATCTTCTGGAGTTTCTCCGCGGTGCTGACGGCCAGGGTGCCGTCCCGGAGCGCTCCCTGGACTTCCGGCTCCAGCGCGAGGAGCTGCACGCGCTTCCACACGGTGCCTTTGGAGATAGCACCCTTGGCGGTCTCGCCGACCTTCTGCGCGATCTGCTCGTACGACAGCCCGCTACTCCGCAGGGCCTCGTAGTGCTCGGCTTCTTCCAGCGGGGTGAGCTGTGCGCGCCGGAGGTTCTCGATGAGGGTGATGAGGCGGGCATCCGTGACCTTGTCGTCCATCAGGACGCTGGGGATGACCTCCCAGCCCAAGGACTGGATGGCGCGCCAGCGGTGCTCCCCGAAGAGGATGACGTTCGCGGCAGTGATCTTCTCCGCCGTCTCCGGGTAGTGCGCGATCCAGATGTCCGCGGGGATGTGGGCGATGTTCTGAAGGAGGCCGACTTCCTCGATCGTGGCCGCGAGCTCCTCAACGCCGGACATGGCCCGCCGGTTGAACGGGTTGGGGCAGAGGTCCTTGGGGTGGAGTTCGACGGTGTCGCCGCTGCGGTCCTTGCCGCCCCGGTAGAACGTCTCTTCCTTGGATGGAGCTGCGGGGGCCTGCTTGGTGCTCGAGCGCTTGGGCCTCGGAAGGTTGGCAGCCATAGATTCTCCAGGACGACAGAAAGTACGCCCAGAGACTAGCCGCTTCCAATGGAAACGCTGGCTCCCTCGCGCAGCCCGAGCAGGGACAGCCGGAGTCCTGCCAAGCCCACGGATGCCGCTTCCAGTGGAAACGCCGTTGCCTTGTAAGGGGTTTGACGGAAGGCCACACGCACGGCAGGTCCGTCGCGCGTCTGCCGTTTCCATTGGAAACGACAGACGGGACAGAACCTCAGGAAACCCCCGAAAGACAAAAAAGCCCTGCCCCCGCGCGTAGCGGGGACAGGGCTTGGGCGGGCTGTCGGTCGGGGCGCCCAGGCTGCGGGGGCCGTCGCCTTGTCAGCTACACGTTCGCTCCCACGAGGGCTGCGGCCAGGAGCTCAGTGATGTCGCTCCGGCACGGGTCGCTGTAATTCTCGTGGTCGTCGAAGTCGAAACGCGCACTGGCCGCGGTGACGGTGAGCCCCGGGACGACGGTGGCCTCCTGGCCATCCAGTTCGGTGGTGAGGCGGTCGGCGTCGCGGGAGGCGAGCCGGGTCTGGCTGTACGGGCCGAGGCGGAGCAGGGTGAAGCCGGATCCGTCGGCCTGCCGTGCTTCGACGTCGACGCCGTAGTGGGCCGGGGACATGCCGACGTTGTCGGGGAGGTCGAGGCCCGAGGCAGCGTGGGAGAGCGCGGTGTAGGCCGGCTGCCAGAGGCCGAGGATCCCGGTGGTCTCGCAGCGGAGCCAGCCCTTACGGGTGTAGCGGTGGGCGTAGGCCGCGGCGTGCGGGGTTCCGGGGTGGACCAGGGCGACGGCGATCACGTCGGGTCCGTGGTCGTCGCCCGGCCGGGTGTGAGCCCGTTCGATGTGGGCGCCGACCCGGACGGCGACGTCCTGGGCACAGCCGGGGGTCCAGGGTTCGGGGGTGCGCAGGGCGGCGAGCATCGCGTGGAACGCGTCGACGACGGCCTGGTCCTCGGGGGCGAGGACGGTCCCGGGTGCGGTGGCGCAGCGTCGGAACAGGCGACGGATCATCGGAGGTTCTCCTGCTCGGAGTGGGCGGTGGTGACCAGGGCGAGGGCTGCGGTCACCGTGTCGGTGAGGGTGGTGCGAACCGGTACGCCGTGGCGGCGTGCCACGTAGATCAGGTAGCGGTTGCGCTCGGGGTTGGGGCAGTCGGGCGGGCAGCCCAGCACCGCCCGGCCCGTCGACACGTCCAGACCGAACTCCACGTTGGTGGTCATTGCCGGCAGCGTCTTCAGGTCGCGGGGGATCCAGAAGAGGATCGCCGTGGCTACGGCGCGAGCGTCGGTCTCCCAATCAACCTGCGTCTCGTAGCGGTCGGCGCGGTCGCCGTTGCGGGACTCGGGGCTCAGAACGGTCAGCGTTTGGGGGCCGGTCCACTGCTCGGCGAGCGCGCGCAGGGCGTCGGGCCTCCAGGACGGTACGGGGTTGCTCTTGTCCGGGGTGGGGCCGGCGAGGAAGACGGACGGCCGGGCCGGGATGGGCTCACGGGCCATGACCAGGGCGGTGGGGCCGTTCACGACGTGGCTCCGTTCTGCGCAGCGGCGGCGCGGGCGGCGTGCTGCGGGGTCCAGGGCAGGGGCAGGTCGTCGCCGGCCTCGCGGGGTACCACGTGGACGTGAAGGTGGTGAACGGACTGAGTCGCCGCTTCGCCCTTCGACGTGATCAGGTTCGCGGCCGGGAGGTCGGCCAGCAGCTCGGCGGCCCGGCGCATCACGGCACCGGTCACCTCCGGGTCGGTGCCGGCGTCCTGGACGTGGACGCGCGGCAGGACGAAGACATGCCCGCCGTTCACGCCGCCGCTGCGGGGGCGGATCGCGAGGGCGTCGGGCCACTCTCGGACGATGACGGCCGGGGCCTCCCCGGCGGCGATGGCGCAGAAGACGCAGGTCTTCATGGCGGACTCCTTGGTCCGGTCGACGGTCACAGGTGAGGAGCGGGCGGGAATGGCGAAGCGCCGCGCGCGGCCGGGAAGGTCGTGCGCGGCGCTTCGGGTGGTGCCGTGTCAGGGCGTGGGGGTCACAGCCGCGTTGATGATGTCGGCGTGGTCGAATGCCAGCTCCGGCAGGTCGGTCAGCGGCCACCAGCGGACGTCGCGGGCGTCGTCCCCTGCGGTGACCGGGGTGTCTTCGGCGACGATGACCATGTAGGCGAAGGTGACGAAGCTGCCGCGCGGGTCCCGGTCGGGCTGGTCCCACACGCCGATCTGGTGCAGCGTGCCGACCGGCACGTCGAGGCCGGTCTCCTCGGCGAGCTCGCGGGCCGCAGCCACGAACGGCGCCTCCCCGGGCTCGACATAGCCGCCGGGCAGCGCCCAGGCGCCTTGGAAGGGCGGCCAGCCCCGCTCGATCAGCAGGACGTGGCCGCTGCGGGTCAGGGCGACCACGTCGGCGGTGTACTGGGCGGACTCGGGCTTGGTCTCGGGCATGTTCGCCTCTCGGCTAGTGGGTGGTGTCGGTGATGACGAGGAACTGGTCGCCGGCGAGGTCCATGACGACGCGGGCGTCGGTGCCCTGGGCTCGCTGGGCGGCGGCGTACTCGTCGGCGGGCCAGGAGCCGCGGGGGTGGCCGGCGGAGAACCGCTCCAGGACGGTGCGCGGGCAGCGTGGTCGTCATCGCGCGGTGCCGTTCTCGAAGGCGTCGATCAGGTCGAGGATGGCGTCGGGGGTGGGGGCCTCGCCGATCCACTTCCCGTCCACGGTGAACACCGGGACGCTGTCGCGGTCGGCGTTGAAGACGGTCGCGTAGTTGCCCCAGCGCTCGAGGACGAGGTCGTACAGCACGGGGGCCGGCGCGGCGTTCAACACCTCCAGGGCGTCGACGGTGAGCCGGGCCGGGGTGCCCTCGGTGGTGGGCTGGATGAGGGTGCCAGCGGCACGGAGGAAGTCGCCGGGCTGGATCTCGCGCAGCAGCGCGTCGGTGATGCGCGGGTCGGCGGTGGTGCAGGCGTACACGGTGTCCGGGGCGTCGGGGTCGAGCTGGTCCGCGTTGGTGGGGGAGTGGATGAGGTCGAAGACGGCGGTGCCCCCGCTGGTGCCCGGCGCCGGGATGGCGTCGACGTAGCCGTCTAGGGCGAGGTGGGTCTGGGGGCCGGCCATCATCGGGCCTCCGTCCGGTCCTTGGTGGTGCGCGGGGTGCGGGGTCGGGGGGTGTACTGCGCGCGGAGCAGCAGCTCGCAGTTGCGCTGCTGCTGTCCGGCGGTGATCGGCCGGGCCTTGGGGCTGTGGCGGTGCCAGAGCGGCGAGGCGGGCGGTTCGGGGTAGGCGAGTGCGTGGTCGACGTCGTGGTGTGAGGACATACTGGGGTCTCCATCTCGTCTTGTACGGGAGGGAAGGCCGGGGCAGGCGCGCTGGTTTGGACGCCGATGTGCGTCTGTCCCGGGGCAGAGCTACAGCTCGAAGGGCTGGCGGGTGAGCCAGCTGTACGGGCTCTTCCAGAGGCCGGCCTTCGCGGCGGGCCAGTCGAGCTCCCAGCCGGGCCGGTATCCGCAGGCGCCCCATCCGTCCGGGCGCCCGTGGGGGATCTCACGGCCGGCCGCCGCCGCGGCACGGGCCGCGTCGTAGACCTCGTGCGCGGCCTTGATGGCGGCGGTGCCGCTGTCGGCCTGGCCGGTGAAGACGTGCACGCCGCGCAGGCCCGGCGATTCGGTGTTCCGTATGGGGACGTCCACCTCGAAGTAGTCCTTGGCCATGACGTCCAGCTCCTCTCGTGCTCGCGGTGGTGAGGGACCACCGCGACCGCCCCGGCCCCGACCGGTTTCGGCTGGGGGCGGGGCGGCACGGAGGACCATCACTCAACCGCGGCCGGGAGCTCGTAGACGTCGATGACGTCCTCTCCGCCGGACCAGGTGCCGGGGGCGTGGCGGATGTAGACGATGTGCAGCGGGGAGCCGTCGCGGGCGGCGACGTCGTATTCGTGCACCAGGTGCTTCTTCAGCGCGGAGCGCACGGCCGGGGCCACGGACCGGGCGGGCAGGCGGGACGGCAACGGCTGGAACTTGGCGCCGTTGACGGTGGTGTACTGCAGCGCCTGACGCGGCCACAGGCGGGCGGCGTTCCTCGCGCCGTGCTCGCGCAGGGCCTGGGCGTGGGCGTCGTAGTACGCGCGGACGGTCTCGGTCATGGTCATGGACGGATCTCCTTCGGGTCAGAAGCCGAGGTCGAGGCGGACCGTGATGGGGATGCGGTGGTCGCCGTAGTCGCGGCGGGGGTTGTGGACCGTGCGGCGGTGCGCGCCGAGGCCCGCGGCGCCGCCTTGGATCGGGAGGTGGCACTCCCCGCAGGCCGTCAGCCACTCGTCCCCGGCCGGGAGGTCGGCCTGGGTGAGGGGGTGCGGGTGCGGGCCGTCGGCGGCCCGGCTCACGCGCGGACCGCCTCGGCGTGCAGCTGCTCCTGGCCGTCGTGGTCGTCGTCCTGGTCGTGGCCGGTGTTGGGCCCGTGGACGGCGCAGACGATGTCCTCGCTGTCGTCCAGCTCGCCGGCCAGGGCGCGGGCGAGGCAGGTGACGCTGTACGCCGGCGCCCAGGCCCAGCCGGTGCATTCGTCGTCGTGGGGGCAGGGCAGCGCGACGTCGAAGCCGTAGTCCCCCTGCCCGTCGACGTTCGGCCGGAACGCGAGGGTGAGGTACTGCTGGCCGAGGCGGATCTCCGCAACGCGGTCTCCGCCGGCGGCCTTCGAGCCGGGCTTCCACCGCCACAGCGGGAGAACCTCGGCGCCAAACACCCGGCGGACGAGCAGCATCTCGCCCAGGCCGTCGCCGCCGTCCAGCCCGAGGTCGGCCTGGCGGGCATCGCCCAGCCGCTGGAGGTAGGGCTGCAGCTGGCACAGGCTGTCGGAGAAGTGGACCTCGTTGAACCCCTCGGCCAGCAGCTTGGGGTGGGAGCGGACCATCGCCGTGTGCTGCGCGCGGACGGTGTCGTCGGGCACGGTCCGGTTGGCCGGCCGCGGGCCCTGGCGCTCCACGCACACCGAGGCCGGGGTGGAGACCATGACCGCGATGGCGAGCATGTTGTGCCGCTTGGCGGCGGCGACCAGCGGCGCCCTGGACGCGGGGGTGACGTTCGTGGCGTCCACGACGGTGAACCGGCGCCGGCGCATCCGGGCCTCCAGGAGCAGGTGCAGGGCGGCGACGGCGTCGCCGGTCGCGTCCTGGTCGCCCGCGTCGCCGCTGACCGTCTCGCGCAGCGCATCGAGAGAGAGGACCTGAGATGCGGGCCAGGTGGCCGCAAGCGTCGACTTGCCTGCGCCGCTGGCCCCGATCAGAACGACCAGGGAGCTGTCCGGCAGGTACGGGAAGGTCGGCGAGCTCATGCGGACTCCTTGCGGGTGAGGGGTGCGGACAGCTCCGGTCAGGCGCTGGACCGCGTGGTCGGTGAGCAGGGCGGCGGCCATCAGCGGACGATCATGTGGGAGGGGTGGCCGTTCTTCATGTGGTCCACGCACTGCGGGCAGTCCTCACGCGGACCGAGCCCGGCGTGCGCTTCGCGGCTGGCGTAGGCGTGGAACCAGCACTGCGTGCACTGGCCGGAGGGCGGGTTCGTGGCCTTCGGGCTCGCCATCTCAGCTGTCCTCTCGGGAGCTACGGGTGCCGGTCACCGGCGGGCGCCGGGGCGGGTGGTGAGCCAGGTGGTGACGGCGGCGGCGCCGATGCCGATGGCGCGGTGGAGTGCCGCGTCCAGCTCCATCCACGCGCTGCCGGGCCCGGTGATCTCCTTGGTGACCGTGCCGTCGTCGGCGAGGCGGACCGCCTGGCAGTGCTCGATGTAGCCGGTCTTGCCGGTCTTCTTCGCCAGCCACAGCAGTAAGGCCCCGCGGTCGATCGCAGCGTGTGTTCCGGCGTTGATGGCCGCTCCGGCGAGCAGCGCGGTCGGGGTGACGCGGTAGCCGAACGCGCGGGTGATCGCGATGGTCGCCCCGAGCTGCACGGCGGTGTACGAGGCGACGTGGCAGGCGACCGCGCGCCGGCCGAGGGCGCTGGTGGTCATGGTCGGGCGGGTGGAGTCCGGCGCGGCGGGGGAGCCGTCGGCGTGGACCAGGTCCTGGCCGTACAGACGCTTGCGCGAAGCGGTCTTCGATCCCTGGACCCAGTGGGTCGCAGGCAGGATGGAGCTCGCCGAAGGTGGCGAGCAGGGTGCCGAAGAGGGCCAGGCGCTCGGTGGTCAGGGGCAGACGGGGCATGCTGGGGTTCTCCTGATCTCGTTTTCGGGTGAAGGGAGCGGGGCGGCCGGCCTCTTGCCGATGTTGCGGCCGACCCGTGAGCGGACTCCGCCCCGGCCTGCGTGGCCGGGTCGGAGGTCGTTCAGAACGGCGTCGGCCTGTCCGGCCCTCGCCCTGCCCCGCGGCTGCGGGGTGGGCGAGGACCAGGCGGAGCGACCGGGTGTCAGCGCTGGAAAGGGCGGACGTTGTCGGGGGCACTGTCGTCGGGCGCGGTGGCGGGTGCGAGGCAGGTGGTCCGGAGCGGGGCGGTCAGAGGCCGCGGGCGTCGGCGAGGTCGGCGGCCTGGTCGAGCATCCGCATCGGGATGCGGCCGTTGGCGAAGGCGTCGTTGAAGGACGGCACGGAGTCGACGTCGCCGAACTGGCGGCGGATCGCGTCCATCAGCACCTGAAGTCCGCGCGACTCCAGGGTCTGGTCGTCGCGGGCTTCGATGCGGATCGCGCCGTACAGGCAGCGGGCACCGTCCTGGTCGACCAGGACGCCGGCGCACCAGCCGCCGGTGAGCAGCCGGTGGTGCGCGCGCTGGAGGAGCGCCGCGACCGGGGTCGGGTGCGCAGTCGTGGGCTGGAGCGCCGGGGTGCGCGGGAGGGTGATGACGTCGTCCAGGTCGAGCGGACCGGTGGGGATGTGTGCGGTGTTGACCTCGTAGGCGACGGCGGCTTCCTCCAGCCGGACGGTCATCACTGCTTCCGTGGCGGCCATGCGGGCTTCCAGCGACGGTTCGGCGGGCGGTGCGTTGGTGGGGGCCGGGGTGGGTGGGGCGGGGGTGGGGTGGGGCATCGGTGCTCCTCTGAAGGCGTCGGAGGTGCTGGGGTCGGGGGCCCGTCGACGCCGGCAGGGGGTCGGTGTCAGAGGGTGGAGATCCAGCCGGTGATGCCGCTGGTCGCGTCGGTGATGAAGGGGGCGGCACCGGTGGAGGCGAGGAAGAAGCCGAAGGCGGTGCAGGCCAGGGCGGGGCAGGGGCGTACGGAGTCGCCTCGGATGAGGACGGTGACGACGATGGCGAGGAGGACGATGACGGAGATCGATATGGGCACGAGCGGTGTGTCCTTCCAGGTGTGGGCGGGGCCCGGCCGGTGTGGCCGGGCCCTGCGGGGATGTGCGGGGTGGGGTCAGGCGCGGGAGAGGTTCTTGATGGCCTCCAGGGCCTGGCGGGGCGAGGTGACCGCGTCGCGGCGCGCGGCGGGCTTTCCCGCGCCGTGGGGCTTGCCGCCGCCCTTCGGGTTGTCCTCGTCCTCGTCATCGATCGGTTCGGGGCCGAATTCCCCGGGCCGGGGCGGCTCGGTCCAGTCGAACCACAGGTCCCGTGCCTGGAGCTCGCGGATCTCGTAGTCGGTGAGGCTGGCGACGGTGTCGGGGAAGTAGTCGTCCAGGCCGGCCTTGAAGTCCATGAACAGCGTGCGCAGGACTTCGGGCTGCTTGGCTTCGACGATCCAGCCGGCGCCGCCGGTGTTGGAGTCGGCGGGCGGCTCGGGCTCGCCGGCCATCACCCGCTCGATCCGGCCCGCCTCCGCGGGGGAGAAGGAGCGGGGGAGGGGCTCGGGGGTGTTGTCGGAGGAGATGCCGAGGGTCTTGAACATCTCGGCGACCTTCTTCGGCGCGACCTTGAGCACGACGGGGATGCAGTTCTCGCGCAGGTTCTCGCACAGCAGCTGCGTGAACCCGTCCTGCACGTAGATGGACTGGCCGGCGACCTTGAGGCCTATGCCGTACTTGCGGCCCTTGACCGAGACCCTTTCTGCGAGGTCCATGATCTCCGCGCCGTAGTCGCCGTTGCGGGCGGCGGAGAGGAACTCGTCGAGGTAGGCGGACAGCATCCGGTAGGGGCAGCCCGGCAGTTTGGGGTCCCAGTCGTAGACCCGTCCGTCGTCCCATGGCATCTGGCCGCGGATATCCATCAGGGCGTCCAGGGTGCGCAGGAGGCGGATCATGTAGAGCGCGCCGATGCCGTAGCGGTCGGTGTACTCGCCGAGCTTTGCGGCCTTCTCGTCCGGGGCTTCCGCGGCCAGCCAGACCACCGCGCCGACCAGGGCGTCGGCGGCGACGTGGAGGCCCATGAGCTGGGTCTTGCCGCCGCCGGAGGGGGCGACGAACAGGCCGTGGGCGGCGCCCCGGTCGGTGTAGACGCGGTTGCGGGCTGGCTGGCCGTTGCCGAGGTAGCCGGTCACCCACCGTCCGTCCTTGTCCGGGGTCAGGAGCTCCTTGGTGGCGGGGAAGATCTGGGCGAGCGGGCTGGAGTCCCACAGGCTGACCAGGACCTGGCTGCCGTCGACGGTGACGAACAGCCGGCCCTCGTCGTACTTGGTTTTCAGCGCAGCGGCCAGCGAGTGCTGGTGGACGCACGGTTCGCCCAGCTCGTCGGGGACCTGGGCGATGTAGTGGGTGACCTTGCGCGCGTGGTCGCGGATCTTCTTGATGAACTCCGAGCCGGGCACGGGCCCGCTGGCGATGCGGTCGGCCCACCACTCGTGGGTGGTGGGCGCCTTGCGGCGGCGCTCGTTCAGGTCAGGGGTGACGTGGACTTCCTTCCAGCCGGGGCCGCCCTCGCGGCCGTACTGGCGGACCACATCCTCGATCCGCACGTCGTAGGTCTCGACGCCGAACGCGGCGGCGACGGCTTCCGCGGTGAGGCTGGAGATCGGGCGTCCGGCCTCGGTGGAGCGCAGCAGCAGAGACAAGTCGTTGGGCATGCCCGGGTGTGGGGTGGCCGTGATGACGATGGTGCGGCCGGGCAGACCGCGGGCTTCCCACAGCCAGCGGACCTGGCGGGTGAAGGCGTCGGCGCCGTCGTCCGGCTGCGCGGGGGACGGTTCGGGGGCGGGCTGGAGCTGCGGGGCGGGGGCCGGGGCGGCGAGGGCGGGGCGGTGGTGGCGGCGGGTGTGCCGGGAGAAGGGCATCACCAGCAGGCCGGCCGTCGCCCATCCGGCGGCGAGGAAGCCGTCCAGGCAGTAGGGGCCCCAGCCGATCGTGTTCTTGGCGGCGATGTCGATCGCGGCGGCGGCCACGAGCGGCGACCAGCGCAGGATCTTGCGGCCGGCACCGGCGGCGTCGCTCTTGGCGGCCAGGATCCAGCCGCCGATGCCGGCCGCGCCGGCCAGCTGCACGACCGTGTTGACGGGGCTGTCGGGGAAGAGGTTCGGGGCCGCGGCGAGGACCGGGGCGGTCAGGGTGTAGAAGGTGCGCTCCAGGACGACGCTGCGCGGCACGGGCACGGATGTTCCTTTCGGGAGATGGCGATGGGCGGCCCGCCGCCGGTGGCTGGCCGCCCATCGGGGAGGGGTCAGTGGGCGAAGAAGCCCGGCTTGGGGGTGCGCTCCTTGCGGCTGGAGCGGACGTTGTCCAGGCCCTCGTACAGCCGCGCGTGGGTACGGCGTGCGTCCCTGGCCAGGTGGGACACTTCCTGGGCTGCCTCGTGGAGCTTGCGGACCTCCACGGCGGCGCCGCCGAGGGCGAGGGCCACCTGGTTGGTCATCTCGATGAACGTGCGGTCGAGTTCCGCGTTGGCGATGTCGCCGGCCAGTCGTTCGGTGCGAACGGCGTTGCGGCGCATGCCGAGCAGCAGCCCCTCCAGTTGGGTGGCGGCCAGGTCCATGGCGGTGGCGAAGGTCTTGAGCTTGTGCTGGACGGCCTTGTAGCGGTTGTCGCTGTCGGTGCGGGCGGCAGTGCCGCTGGTGGTGGGTGCGAGGTCGTTCATGGCGGATCCCCCTGTCGTCTTTAGTCGTGGTGGGCGGCGGCGGAGGCGTGGGCCAGGCCCGCGTCGCGCATGGCGTTGATGTCCTGGCCGTAGACGCGGCTGACCGAGGTGGCGGTGAGGACAGCGGCCTCGGAGGCCACCTGGCACTCGCCGGCGCACCGTTCGGCGAGCGTCTTCATCCGGGTGGCGGCGTCGGCCAGGTCGGTGACCTGGTCGACGACTGCGGTGGCGATGTTGTGGTCGGCGCCGAGGTCGGCGGCCATGTCCCGCAGGGCGTCGGCGACCTTGCCGAGCGCGTCGGCCAGCTCTTCCGCGCGGTCCTTGTCGAGCGTGGAGGCGATCGCGATGTTCACGATCTCCACCAGGTATTCGCCGAAGGTGATGTCGGTGCGGTGCTGGGCGGGCATGCCGGTCTGGCCCGTGGGCTTGTTGACCTCCGATGCCATGGGGTCCTCCTGTGTGGTGGGCCGGCTGGTGCCGGGACGCTGGGTATGGGGCTCCGGGGCACGAGGCAGGCTCGCCACTGGAGTGCGGGTGGCGCCGAAGGGGTCGGCGGGGTCGTCGACGATGACGGCGTCCCAGATGTCCTGGCCGGCCGGCTCGGGCTGCGGGGACCGGGCCGGGCCGTCGGGGCGGTCCACGGTGACGTTGAGGTCCTCCGGCCGCAGTGTCGACGGCCCGGCCGGGGGCGGGGCGGCGTCCTCGCGGACCTTCTTGAACCAGTCCGAGAGCCGCTCCTTGAACGTGCGGCCGTCGTCGGGGTCGTCCTTCAGGTCGTCCTCAGACTCGGCGGTGTCCTGCGGCTCAGCGTCCGTGGAACCGTCTGGTGCGCCGTTCTCGGTACCGTCCTTGTCGTCTTCGGCCTCGGCTCCGCCGGCCGCCTTCTCGCTCTTCTCGCTCTCGTCCGGCCCCTTGGCCTTGGAGTCGTCCTTCGGGCTGTCCGAGGGCTTCTCAGGGCCGTCCTTGGGCACCTTCTTCGTTGCCTCGGACTCCTTGTCACCGGTGGCGTCCTCGGCGTCGTCCTTGGCCTTGTCGTCCTTCGCGGCCTTGTCCTTCTCCGCCGCACGCCGCTTGTCCCAGCGGCGTTTCGCCTCCTGCCCGAGAGCCGAACCCAGGGTCGTACGGCCGCTGGCGGCCTCGGCCGCCTCCCGCTTCGCCCGTGCCGCGGCCGCCCGCTCGGCCTTCACCTTGCGGCGTTCCTCACGTGCCGCCAGGACCGCGGCGCGGTCCTGGCTGCGGTCGGCGAGGCTCGCGGCCTGATCGGCGCTGCGCCGCTGCTGACGCGCCGCCTGGCGGGCCGCGGCGCGCTCCTGGCGGCCTCGGGCACGCTCCGCCCTGGGGCTGGTGGCCGGCCAGTCCTTCGACGTGCCGCCCTTACCGGTCCCGGTGCCGCCCGAGCCGTTCTTGCCGCCGGAGCCGCCCGAACTACCCCTGCCCTTATCGGACTTGCCCGCCCCGGAGCCCCCAGCGCCGTTCTGGCGGCCTTTCGGTCCTCCGGACGACTCGGTGCCCTTCGGACCGCCCTTACCGCCGCCAGCGGAGCGATCAGCGCCCTTCCCGGGGCCCTTGGGGGAGGTGCCGCTCCCAGAACCGCGACCAGAGCCGCCGGAGCCGGAGCCGTTGGAGCTGCCGCCGCCTCCGCGTGAGCCGCCCCCGCCGCTGGCCTTCGAACGGCCGCCCTTGTCGGCACCCAGGCCGGAGCCGGAGGACCGCGACGCGTCGGCCTTGCCGTGCGCCGCCGTCTTGTCGACCCTCGCCTTCATCTGCGCGGCGTGGAGTTTGGCGTTCTGCTCCATCATCGCGGTTTCCTGAGCGGTGCGGGCTTCCAAAAGCGCGGTCTTGCGCGCTATTTCCGCTTCACGGAACGGCGCCTCACCGGCGTGCCGGTCCCGCGCCACTTCCAGCCGGAGTTCCAGCCAGTCACCGAGACGGTCGGCGAGAGAACGAGGCTGCCCATATTCGCCTTCCTCGCATTCTTCGTCCTCGAAATCCGGAGCATCAGGCATTCCTGATTCCCGCAATGCGACTTCCGGGGAAATAGGGCCGCGAATAGGCGGCATTTCCCTGACCGCCCCTTCCGGAGACTCGGGAGAACCCGAACTGTTCGCACTTTCGCCGGACGGTTGAGCAAAAAACAGATTCCCTGCATCCGGGAGTTCCGGAATTCCGCCGGAATCGCCACCCCGAGTGGGGAGGTTGATGACGTTGCTTTCGGTGTCGTCGGACACGGCCCCTCCTCCTGGGCTTGACAGTCGGCATCGGCCTCGCGTACACGCGCGCACGCCACGCGCGGCACGCGACACGCGCGGCACGCGTTGGGGTCGTCGAAGGGCCGCCCCCACGGTTCGGGGGCGGCCCTTCGCACGGGGCGCGGTGAGCTAGCCGGAGTGGCGGCCGTAGACGTTCTTCAGGGCGAGCGCGGCCTCACGGATGAAGTCCGTGTTCCCGTCGCGATACGCCTGGGTGCCTCGGATATTCACAATCCGCAGCCAGGCGTAAAAGGTGCCGAGGTCACTGCCGTGCTGCGCGACCAGATCCTGTGCGATCTTCCGCTCGTGTTCCGCACGGTTCATCGCCTTCCGCTCGGCTTTCGTGAGCGGGCGACCTGCACTCACGCCGACTCCCTGCGGTCCAGGTTGTAAATCGACGTGGGACCACCATAGCCGGAATTCTGGCCCTGCACACCCTGCTGTCCCGGGTGCTCCGGGGCAGCCTGAAGCTGCAGATTGTTCTTACGGGCCTTGATCTGCGCCTTTTCCTTTCGGTTCCTCTTGACCTCTTTCACCTTTTCGTCATGGGCGTGGCGCTTGTGGGCGCTCTTCTCCAGTCCCGAACCGGCGCTCTTGAGGTTCTTGAGAACGTCGTTCAGGGACTTTTCCACCGGGAAGGAACGCAGCCGGGCCTGGCCCCACTTGTCGCCCTCCACGCGGGTCTTGCGGCAGTGCAGGCGGGCCTCGCGCTGGAGGATCTCCAGCTTGGCCTGCATGTCCAGCACGACCCGGTTGAAGTCCGCGAGGTAGCGCGCGTAGGCAACCGGGTTCTGCGCGATCTCGCGCAGCGCCGCGTTGGGGTCGTCGAAGAAGGGCTGACCGTTGTGGTCGGTGCTCACGGGGGTCCTCCGTGGGGGTCGGGTCTGGTGTAATCGGGGGGCTGCTGACTGCTTCCGGCAGTCGCAGCGAAGGCCAGCCCAGGTCGAATGGGCTGGCCTTCACTGTTGGTGTCGGATGCTGGGGCGGCGCGGGCTCAGCGTCGCCGCAGGCCCGGGATGCGCGGGTGGCACCAGAAGCAGCTGGGCCCGTGGTCGTACGTCGTACGGGAGTGGACGATCAGCAACGGCGTGGCCACGAGGGTGGCCAGAGCCACCAGGACGAGGACCATGCCGATCACGAACTGGGACGTGCTCACAGGAGGAGCTCCTCTCGGTCGGATGGGGTGACCGGCGCGGCCGCGTTGGCCGCGTCGTCTCACGAGACGTCCGTGTAGCGGGACCGTGCGATCTCAAGACGGCGGCCGGCGGTGGCCCGTGAGACACCGAGGACGTCCTTGGCCTCGTCGACTGAGACGGTGCCGAGGCCCTGCCGCCGGTACATCAGGCTCAGCAGCGAGGTGACCTGTCGTTCGATCTCAGCGTCCCGGGCGAGGGCGGGGCGGTTCGTCTCAACCGACCGCAGCGGGAGGGCGACCGCGCCCCCGGGGCTGGCGGTCGTCTCACGGTCTGACCTGCGGGTCTCACCCGTGTGAGAGGTCGTCTCAGCCGCGCTCACCGGGGCTCCAGTCTCATCGGAGGCCGTCTCAAGGGCCCCCCGCGTCTCACCCTCTGCCGTCTCAGCAGAGGGCACCGGAGCGGTGCGCGGGTGGGGGACCGTCTCACCGGGGGCGGTGAGACCGACGGGCAGGGCGGTGTCGGTCTCACCCGTGGGCTGGGGGCGTACGGTCTCAACCGGCTGCCCGGTCGTGGCCGTGCCGGTCTCACCGGACGCCGTCTCACCGGGTTCCTTGGTGATCTGGTGGATCCGCCACATCACCCACGGGGCGATGGCCGCGACCGACACGATCAGCCACCACAGCGGCTTCAGCGTGTCGCCGACGGGCCTCTCCACGCCGACCAGGCCGGCGGCCGCCAGGTGGTAGGCGGCGTTCGCGGCGACCATGAGGATCAGCGCGGCGGCCACGTCGCGGTGCCGGCGGAACGCCTGCACCACGTACACGTCGATCGCCAGCGGCAGCGCCCAGGCAACCTCGGCGGGCCACCCGGCCAGCTTGGCCAGAGCGAACTCGCCAGACGCGGTCAGGACGATCGTCGCGCCGAGGGCCACGCGCGGGCCCCAGGTGTTGACGAAGTTCTTCCGCAGGGCCTGGCGCTCGATGAGCGCCTGCGCCTGGGCGACTTCCTCCCGGGTGGCCGCCAGCTGCTGCTGCGCGCTCTGCTGCTCGGACCGGGCCCGGGTACGGACAGCGGCTGCCTGCTCCTGGGCCTCGGCGACCAGGCGGGCGGCGTCCTTCTCGGCGGCCGCGATCCGTTCGGCGGCCGCCGTCTCCGCGCCGGTGATGACACCGGCCGCCTTCGCCTCAGCCAGCGAGCGGACCTTCAGGACCTCGTCCTCGGCCTGCTCCCGCGCAGCCTGCAGCGTCTGCTGCGCCTCGGTCCGGCGGTCGTCGGCGTCCTCCTCAGCCTCCCGCAGGACCTCGCGGGCCTGGCCGCGGGCCGCGTCCAGGATCCCGGCCGCGTCCTCTTCTGCGGCGGCCAGCCCGTCGCGGGCCTGCGTGCGCAGCTGCTCGGCGTCCTTCTCCGTCTGCTCGCGCATCTGGGCCGCGGCCTCCCGCCGGGCCTCCGCGTCGGCCTCGGCGGCCGCGATGAGGTCCGCGGCCCGCTCCTTGGCCTCGGCCACCAGGTGCGCGGCGTGCTCGGCGGTGGAGTCGGCCTCGGTCTGGGCGCGGTTCTTGTCGTCCTCGGCCTCGGCGCGGACCTGCTCCGCCCGGGTGCGGGCCGCGTCCACGATCCGGCCGGCCTCCAGCTCGGCTTCGGCCTGGAGTTTCTCGGCGGCCTGGCGGCGGCGGGCCAGGGTCTGCTCGGCGGCGGCCAGGTCGCCGTCGGCGATCGTGCGGGCGCGCTGCACGGTCTCCTCGGCCGCGGTGATCTGCTCGTCGGTGAGCTTGCGCATCCTTTCGGCCTGCGCGGTAGCGGCCGCGAGGATCTCCTCCGCCTCGCTCTGCGCACGGCGGGCGGCGGTGTCCGCGTCGTTGAGCTGCTGCTGGGCCTGGTCCACCAGGGACGCGGCTTCGGTGCGGGCGGCGGCGAGGAGCTGGTCGGCTTCGGCGCGTGCGGCGGTCACCAGGGCCTCGGTGTCCTCGGCCGGGCCGGCGGAGGCGGTGGGCTTCTGTGCGGTGGCCACGGCGGAGGCGGTCTCGGCGGGCTGGTCGGCGGTGGTCTTCTTCGTGGCGGGCCGGCGGGCCGGGCGTCGGGTGGTCACTACGGGTCCTTTCTGGTTGCGGATCCGGCTGCCCTTCACCGCTGGCACCGGCCGCCGGAGTTCGGCGGCCGGTGCCAGCGGATCAGGAGGCCGTCAGGCCGCGGCGCGGGAGCGGTGCGGGGCGATGATCTGGCCGTCGGGGAGCAGCTCGCCGGTGTCCTCGAAGACCAGGACGGCGTTGCAGAGCAGGCTCCAGCCCTGCGCGGGGTAGGCGGCCACGACCTGAGCGGCCTCCCGGTCCGGACTGTCGGCCGCCGGGCAGACCGGGGTGTGCGTGCACAGCGAGTCCGGCAGCAGGGTGGTGTCGGCGGTCGTCGCGATGTCGAGCGGGGTGCTGGTACGCATGGGCTCTCCTGCGGGGGTACGGGCCCGAGAGTCTCCCGGGCTGGAGGCGTGCGAAAGGCCGGCCGCCCGTGGTGCGGGCGGCCGACCTGGTGAAGCGGCATGGTGCGGGAAGGAAGTTGATGTGACGTCCTGCGGGACGGACTGCTCAGCCGTGTGCGCGGCGGCCGAAGTCGTGGTCCTTCTCCGTCTGGCGTCGCGATTCCGCGAGGCGCTTCTGGTCCTCGTCGCTCATACCGACACCTGCCGCGCCCTGTTGCGGGCGGCCCGACGCTTCATCGCCCGACGCTCGTCCTCGGACAGCCCGCCCCAGACGCCGGTGTCCTCCCCGGACTCCAGCGCCCACTGCAGGCACTGCTCCATCACCGGGCAGCGGCGGCAGACGACCTTGGCCTCCTCAATCTGCAGGAGCGCCGAACCGGTGTTGCCGTTGGGGAAGAAGAGCTCCGGGTCGCCCTCGTCGGCGCAGACCGCGTTGTGTCGCCAGTCCATGCCAGTCACCGCCCTTCGCGAACGCGGCGGAGGGCCTCGTCCATGATCGGGTCGGAGTCGCTGTCGTTCCGTGCGATGCTGGTGGGCATCAGGTCTCCAAGCGGGTCCTGGACAGCCCCGGAGGGTCTCAAGTCACCGGGGCTGTCGTGCTGTTCAGGCTGTTCGTACGAGCAGCCACGGCCCCGGCCGCCCCCAGTTGAAACGGGGCGGCCGGGGCCGTGGGCGATCGTCTCCGCGTGCGAGTCAGAACTGGGTGCGCATCCAGACCGGGAATCGGCCGGCGCACCGACCGCAGTGGGTCCGGCGGAGGACCTGACCCCATCCGGCAGCGGCTGCGCGAACGAAGTTCAGCTCGGTGGTCCCGCAGTGCGCGCACTCGGGCTGCACAGGGGCCCCCTCTGCCGGCTGACCGTCACGGGTGTACTTGCCCAGCTCCGCCTGCCGCCGGTTGTGACGCTCCAGGTGCTCCGGCTCCTGCGGAATCTCGGGGCCATCAGCCGGACGCTCGCCGTCCGGGAGCTCCTTCCGTGCGGCGTCGGCCTCGCCGACCTGCACCTGAACCGCATCCCAGTCGGCCACGCGGCCGGCCGGGGTGCGCTCGGCACGAGCCCGCAACGTCCGGTCGGTCGCCGGGCTGAATGCCTTGGCCAGCACCGTGGTGGCTTGGCGACTGGAGGCTTCCGTGGCGGCGTCGGTCAGGGCCTGGCGCCACTGGGGAATCGTCATGTCGAACTCGATCCGGCGGTTGCTGCTCTTGCAGTGGACTGCGTCGGCAACGCCGGCCTTGCCGGTGTGGTGCGGGACCAACTTCTGCACGCGGCTGTTGATGCCGGTGATCGGCACCCACGTGCCGCAGTCCCCGCAGACCAGAACGGCCTTGAGCGGGTCACGCAGGTCGATGTGCGAGGGCAGAAGCTTGGAGAGCTTGAGGGCGGGTAAGGCGCTGACCCGCTTCGTGCGGGTCCGGCGGGGGCGTTCCTTGGCTGTCGGCATCGCGGCGGTGATGACCATGGCAAATCTCCTCATGTGCGAAGGGGAGGGGAGTAAGTGCTTCGCGGTGCTCTCTCCGCCCACCAGGCCGCACGAGTAACCCCGGCGTCCTGACGGACGGACAGCGCATTGCGCTGCATGCAGGAAGTCGGAACCCGGGGATTTGGTGTTGCCATCGACCCGGCCCCCTCTTACGAGGCGGACAACTTCCTACGGCCTTGCGGTAGTCGGTGTTCCGTGAGTCCCACCGACCTACATACATCAGGTTGCATCAGGTACCCTCAGGTGTCAAGCGGTATAGTGAGGCAACCAGATGAACCTGAAGGAGGCGAAGGCACATGTCCGGGCCACCCCGAGCCGACAATCGGCCGCCGTACGCGCGCATCGCGGGCCACTACCGCGACCTGATCAGCTCCGGGGCCCTCGCGCCCGGCGACCTCTTGCCCAGCATCAAGACGCTGTCCACCGAATGGGGCGTCAGCACCGCTACCGCGGACCGTGCGATGCGGCTGCTCCGCGAAGAGAAGCTCGTGCAGGGCATCCCGGGCGTGGGCACGGAGGTGATGGCTCGCCCCATCTCGCTGTCCTCCGGATCGGAGCGTCACGACCGCAGCAGCAAGACTCAGTCTTCTTGGGGCGTGGGAGAACAGTCGTCCGGCCACACGGCCGGCATAGTCGAAGCTCCCGAGGATGTTGCGCACGCGCTTGGCATTACGCCTGGTGACGACGTGATTCGCCGCAGCCGTGTCTACCGAGACGATCACGGCATCGTCTCCCACTCCACGTCCTGGATCCTGGCCGATTTCGCCCAACTGCTTCCGGAGCTGGCGCGCAGCGCGCGACTTAAGGGCGGGCTGTCGCTCGACTTGATCGCTAAGGCCACGGGACGGCAGGTTGCTATGCGGATTGACGAGGAGTCGGCACGCATCGCCACCGCGGACGACCTCGAGCTCCTGGAGCTGGAGGCCGGCACGACTGCGGCGATCCTGGTCCTCACCGCGCGGTTCATGGATGCCGATGGCGAGGTGCTGGAGTACGGCGTGGACCTTGGCGCCCCAGGCCGGACGCGCAGGACGACCTCAGAGGTCCTGCGGTGACTACACGCGAGGCCGAGGTTTTGGACGACACCCTCGCTGGCTGCCTTGAGCGCCGGCTGGACGTACTCCTGCACGCGCAGCGCACCGACACCCTGCCTCTGGAAGGACGATTCGAGATCCGGCGCATCTCCGCAGCACTGTCCGGCCGACCGGGGCCACGCGCAGTCCTCCTGTCCGGTCTGCAGGGATCCGGCAAGACCTTCCTCGCCCGCACGTTGGAGCAGGCCGGGTTCCAGCGCCTCTGCCCGGATGAGGAGATGTTCCGCCGGTACGGGCACTACGGCCGAGACTTCCCTCGCGGCGAGTTCAAGGTCCGGGAGGCCCCCGTCCTGAAGGACGTCGCCCTTGAGCTCCAGGAGCTCCTTGCGGCTGGGCACGACGTCGTGGTCGACCACGGCTTCTGGACTCACGAAGAACGGGCCCACTGGGCAGCGACCGTGATGGCGGCTGGCGGCGCGCCCGTACTCGTCTACCTGCCGGCCCCGCACGAGGTGCGCTGGAGCCGAATCCGGGAACGCAACGAGCAGTCGCTGGTCGACCCCAACAGCATCCACTTCAGCGAGGAAGACCTTCTGCGCCACGCGGCCCGCTTCGCCCCACCGACCGACACAGAGCCGCACATCGTGTACGACGGTCACCCGGAGCACGTGCTGGAGGAGATCCGCCGTGCACCTCCTTCCATCTATGAGGGCCCGCATTGATTCCCGCCCCCCTGCAATCGAATGTGCGAACTTGTCGATCACCAGAGTGGGATCAGGGAGCATGACCACACGAGGTCCGGCGGCGGACCGGTCCTGGACCAGTCCCGGACAAGAAGCGGACCGCTAGCGGACCAGAGCCCTTGCTCTGCTGACTCGGTGTCGCTTGCAACTGACACTGAGGGCGCAGAGCACGATATTCGTGACTCGGGGAGGACCGGTGGCCGGCAGCGCCAGTCAGGGGGATCCACGGACGAGGCTGGAGTACCTGCTGCGGCAGCAGCCGCGCACGTACGACGAGATCGTCCGGGACTTCGGACAACACGCTACAAGGCTCGGGGAGAACGTCACTCTCAGCACCAGGCACTTACGCCGGCTGGCCAGTGGTGAGCGGGCCAGTACCACCCCCGTCATGCGCCGTGTACTGCAAAGCATGTTCGGCATGCCGCTGGAAGAACTCCTCGCTCCATGGGTGGGGTCCCTCCCGGCGGTCGACGAACCCACCGGGCTGATCCTGGCAACAGGAGGGCCCACTGCGGACAGGGAGCTGATCGAGATGGCTGCACGGCGAGCCAAAAGCTTCGCTTTCACGGCGGGGCAGACCGACCTCACGGCAAACGTGATGGAACAGGTGCACGCCGATGTCCAGAATCTGGCGATGGACTATCCGCAGCGCCCGCTGTCGGAGCTGTTGCCGGACCTCATCACCACGCAGGACACGATCTACACGTTGCTGGAGCAGCAGCGTCGTCCCGCACAGGCCCGCCAGCTGTACTTCCTCGCTGGGGTGACGGGCGGTCTGCTCGCGAAGGCAAGCCACGACCTGGCCGACCCACACGCGGCACTCACCCAAGCCCGGACCGCCTTCGTGTGCGCGGACCAGGCAGACCACAACGGGCTTCGGGCCTGGATCCGCGGAGTCCAGTCGCTGGTCTCGTACTGGGCCGGACGGACCCGAGAGTCGATCCGCTACGCCCAGTCCGGCGCTGAGTTCGCGGCGGTCAACTCGTCGAGCATCTGGCTGCCCATGAACGAGGCTCGGGCCCATGCGGCGCTCGGAAACGCGAATGCGGCCCGCGCCGCGATCGAACGCGCGGAGCGTGCCTGGGACCTCGTCCAGGAGGACGAGGTCGACGAACTCGGCGGTCTCTGTCTCTTCGGCCGGACCCGGCAGATCTACTACGCGGCCGAGGCCCTGTCCTGGCTGCCCTCACAGAGCAGTGTCGCCAACGACTACGCGACCCGCGCCGTTGCAGCCTACGAGGACAGCAGTTCCCCGGAGTGGGCATTCGGCGACCAGGCAGGAGCACGAAGCGCGCTTGCCATCACGCGCATCCAGATGGGCGAGCTGGAAGGCGCCACCGAAGCCGTCTCGCCGGTCCTCGACCTCGCCCCCGAGCAGCGCATCAACGGAATCGTGAACGCGACCCAACGCGTCCACCGCGCTCTGCGTGACTCCCCGCTCGCCGAGGAGGCGTCCGACCTACAGGAGCAGATCGAGGCGTTCACTCGTACCCCGCTCAAGTCGCTGCCCCGCTAGGAGCCTCCGTTGACGTACCCCATCCACCTCGTTGGCTACCAGGTCGCGCTCCGGGAATTCGCTCCCGGAGACGTCGACGATGTCCTAGCCATCATCGGCGACGACCAGGTCACCCACTGGCTCTCCTTCGACAGCCGCTCCCGGGCCGAAGCCATAGCCATGGTCGAAGGCGCAGTGGCACGCGCCCAAGAGCAGCCCCGCACCGAGTACTACCTGGCGGTGACGCCCAAGGACGAGGACCGCGTGGTGGGCTTCGCCCGCATCGCGTTCGCGGGCACCCGGGCGGCAAAGTTGGGCTATGCGATTGCTGCGCAGGAGTGGGGCCGCGGATACGCCACGGATGCAGCGCGCCTCCTGACGTCGTACGCGTTCTCCGAGCTCAGAATGCACCGTGTCAGCGCCGCCATCGGACCGTCCAACATGGCCTCGATTGCCCTCGTAGAGCGCCTCGGCTTTCAGAAGGAGGGCGTCCTCCGCGACCACGTGCACACCAACGGAGACTGGCGGGACAGCGTCCTCTACTCCGTGTTGGAGAGCGAGTGGCAGGCGTAGCCACCGTCAAGGAGCTGTCACAAGTCGCCGCCTCGCCTAACCCGTATGGCGGCAACGGCCCGGGATCCGTTCCGAATTTCGGGCGCCAGCGCTTCTACCTGCACGTTCTCACGCCAAGAGCGGAGTAGTCCTCGGAGAAGGGAGGGGGAGGGGTGAGCATCTCACACAACAACACGCTCGTTCTCGGTACCGAAGATCGCCGGGGATGTGTATCTTTTCAGGCAACGTTTCCTAGGGTGGGGGTTGTGATGTCGGATCCGCTGCGGCGAATTGACGCCTTGGTGGACGAGGGCACCCTCCCCGCGCCCCAGGTCCGGCAGCAGCTGCGCCTTGCCGCCGGCCTTACGCAGGCCGAGGTCGCGGACGCCATCGGCGTCCAACGAGTCGCCGTCGCACGGTGGGAGGCGGGACTCACCCAGCCCCATCGCGGCAACCGTCTGAAGTACGCCCATCTTCTTCGGAAGCTGGCCGCGAAGCATCCGGATGCCGCTGAGGGGGCTCTCAATGAGGAGTGACCTCACGTTCCAGGCCGTTTTCGGGGTCGCCGACGCCACCTTCGGTATCGAGGGGGTCGGGATGACCTAACGGCCATCGGCCGCGCGCGCCGGGAGCGGATTAACCACCCGCTGGCCTCGCGCGGCCCGTCTCGCTCAGATCCCAGTTCCTAGCTGGTCCTGAGCTGCGGCTCACCGAGCCGCTCGTTTCACATCGGCCCCTAACCAGGGCCATCACCAGGCCACTAACCACGGCCACCACAGCTGTAGCTAGCAGTTGCGTCACCCGCGGGCCCCCACCACAGGGGCTTCGCGGTTCAGCAGTACCGGGACGGACGGAGGAATCTCCCCCCACCCGGTCGGTGTTTGCCCCGCTTCTCACGAAGGGGGGCGTACCCGTCACATCCACACATCCGGTGAGCCAGCCCCGAGGGGCGTGGTCGTCCAGCTATATGGAGAGCAGGTCGTTTCTCATAGTGCACGACGTGGTGTCCCCTTGTCAGCCTGACCGTGTCCTTTTCGCCCCGGTTCAGGCGCGGCGGTCGTCCCGTGTGACCGGATCGGCGTACGGTTCACCCCTCTTTTTCCTTTTCGTACAAGAAAAGGGTCTTCCGGTAGGAAGCTACAAGCGCGGGGCTTTCGGAGCGGTCTCGCCGGGCCCGGTCGTGGCGCCCGCCGTCCGGCTCGTGCACCCGCTTGCGGAGGTCGTCCACAACTCCGTCGACGGGATCTCCACCAGCCCGGCCGCGACGGTGGGCCGATGAGCGGCACGGCGGCAGCGGTCGCTGTGCTGACTCCTGCCCCGCGCCCGTCGGTCAACGACGTCGCGGTCTCGGTGCGGCCCACGACGCTGTACGTGCCGGAGGCGTCCCAGTGGCTATCGACGTCGGCGGGCCGGGTCGCGCTGGACGGCTACTCCTGGATGCAGGCGGTCCACTGGGTCGCCGGGTCCGGGCTGGACGAGCCACGCCGTCACCGGTCGCACGGGCCGCGTTCGTTCGGGCTGACAACGGTGCGCGTCGCCCAGGTCCTCGCGGAGCTGTCGCCGTGCCGTCCGGGCATCACGTACCTGATGCGCCGTGTCGGCTTGTCGAAGCGGGCCGTGCAGGACCACCTGCGCATGCTGCGGGAAACTGGGCTGCTCGCCTACGCTGCGGCCGGGCCAGTGGGCCGATGAGCGCGGGTGCGGCGGCCGCCGTGCTGGACAACCGGCTCAGGGACGACGTCGACAACTCGGTCGGCGGGCTCCGGCTTCCCGGGCAGCGGACCGCGCTGCAGTCGGTGCCGGCCTCCAGGCAGCCGGACGACGGGGGACTGGAGGACCCGCTGCGTCTTGGTCACGCAATGCGGCTGCGGCTACGCAACGCGGTCCAGGCGCTGCTAGCGGACCCGTCGATCTCCGGGCTGAAGGACGCACCAAAGCTGGCCGCGGTGGTGCTGTACGCGAAGTCGCGGGCTCCCAAGGGCGAGAAGAACGACAACCAGACCTCGATCTGGGGCGCGGAGCTGGGCCGCTGGCTGGGCATGACGGAGTCCACAGTCCACCACAAGGTGCTGCCACCGCTGCGTGGCACGGACGCGCTGCACACGCAGGTGGTGAGGAACGTGAAGGGGCACCCAACCGGGCTGGACTGCCTGGTCATGCCGCTGTGGAAGGCCCGTAGGAGCGGGGGAGCGGGGCACCCGCTGGCGCTGACGAAGACGGAGCTGGCGACGCTGCTGCGCCTGTGTGAGGCGCTGTTCGGGCACGGCTGGACGCCGGAGGGCAAGGAGCCGACGCCGCCGGGGCTGTTGGCCGGCCGCCGGGGCAAGGGTGCTGCGACCGACCGGCTCGGGCTGCTGCTGATGGTGCTGAACACGAGGGCGTCGGGCTGGCTGCAGCTGTGTGGCGGCTCGGTGAAGACGAAGGAGGGGCGGGGGGGCGACGACGCTGGCCCGGCTGCTGGGCTGCTCGCCCGCGGGGGCCCGCAAGGTCCTGGCCCGGCTGACGGAGGACGGTGTCGTGGCGCGGCAGCGCAAGGCGACGTCGACGCGGATGAACGGCCGGGGCAAGGTGATGTTGCTCCCCGTCGCCCGCGCGTACGGCCGCGCCCTGATTCCGGTGGAGGCGGTTTCGGAGTCCGGTGCCGTGTTTTCGCAGCGTCCCGTTGGTGCAGTCGGAGATCATGCTCCGGCCGAGGCTGCTGGTGCCCTTGGTACGACTGGGATTGGCGGTCCTGAGGGCGCCGAGGATGCGGCGGGGCAGGAGCGTCCCGATGGTGCAGAGCTCCACGCAGACCACGCTTCTGTGGTTACTTCCGTAGTTCCTCCGCAGCTCTCTTGTGGCTTTTCCGGCGAAGGCCGTGGGGGTGAAGGCCGTCGGCCGGAGCGCGTGTGCGTGCGCGAGGACCAGGCCGTCGACATCGAGACCGGCGTTGCCGTCTCCGGGTCGCCGCTGGCTGAGGACGGCCCGCTGCGCGGGGAAAAGCCGGAGGAGTCCTCGGTCGTTGAGCGGGATGGGCAGCGCGCTGCTGGGGCTGGCGCCGGTGGCCGGCCGAAGGCCGCGGGGTGGGAATTGGCGCGGCAGCAGAAGCGGGTGGCCCTCCCGGCCGATCTTCGTCTGCGGGTGACCCTGGGGCCGGTGTCCTGGCTCTGGGAGCGGCTGAGCGGCTGGCAGCAGGACCAGGTGGAGGCCGCCGTGAAGACCGAGCTGGCGCAGCTGGTGGGCCTGGGTGTGGCGCCGGAGGGTGCGCCGCGGCTGTTGGCTGACCGGCTCACCGACCGCCTGGCGGAGACTGGCGGCGAGGCGATGGTCACCGGCCCGTACGGGTGGCTGATCCGCTGTGGCCTGCCCCAGCGGTCGGCCTGCTCGCACCGCAAGTGCGACGACGGGGTCCGGCTCGACACCGGCGAGGACTGCGAGAACTGCGACAACGTCCTCCACCTCCGCCGTGCCTGGCGTGCCCGGATCGGCGCGGACATCGACCGGGAGCTTCCCGGCCTGGCCGAAGCAGAGCGTCGGCGGGTCCTCGAAGAGCGCCTGCGCGAGCGGGCCGCCATCGAGGCGGAGGACCTCGCGTGGCGCCAGGAGCAGGCCCGCGCGGAGCAGGCTCGGCGCGATGCGGCCCGCACGGCAGCCGCTGAGCAGGCCGAACGAGAGCGCCAGGCCGCGGCCGCCGCTGACGTGCTCCGCCGGGCGCTGGCTTGCGAGGACTGCGGGCGCGGGCGGGCGGCCGGGCTGTGCGAGGCGTGCGACCACCGCCGCCAGACCGAGGCTCTGATCGACGAGGCCGGCCTCCTGGCGGCGGCCGGGTCCGCAGACCTGAGCGACCCGGACAGCATCTCGGCCGCCGCCGCCGGGGCTCGTACGGCCGTCGGCGACAGCACGGCCGCCGCGTGGCAGGAGTTCCTGGAGATCACCGACGTGGCCACCCTGGAAGCCGATCCGCAGATGGTTACGGACGCGTACGCGTTCATCGCGTTCCACACCGCGCAGCAGGTCGTCGGCGAGTTTCAGGAGACCGCCCTGGCGGTGCTGGGCCGCACCGAGGAGGCCGAAGCCGAGGCCCGGCGTGCATACCGCGTGGAGCAGGGCCGCCCCTGGTTCCGGCACAACCCGGCCGGCGCCGACGCGGTCGCCGCCGCGACGAACGCCGCGGATACGGCGAGGGAGCGCGTAGCCGAGTACCTGCTGGCAGCGCGGCTGGAGCAGCTGCGTGAGCGGCCCGTCGCCCGGACCGAGAAGCCAGCGTCGTGGACTGAGCGGCTGCCCGGCCTCGCCGCGCGCCCTCTGGATGGCGACGCCACTGGGGCGGTGATCGCATGACCGGCGAGCTGAGCGGCGTCGACCTCGCCCGCCAAGCGCTGGTCGCGGCCCGGGAGGCGGCGAGGAAGAACGGAGCCACTCCGACGACGAAGGTGAAGCGGCGCAGCGGCACTGTCCTGCGGCGTGACGGGCGCGAGCCCCTCTGCCTCGGCACCGCGATCAATCAGATGCTGACCAAGCGCGGCATGGTCGCCCCGGTCGCTGGCGGCAGCCTTCTGGCCGAGTTCGACGCCGTTCTCGCCGCGGCCGCGCCCCAGCTCATCGGGCGCGTGAAGACGGTGGGGTTCGACGCGGAGAGCGGCCGCCTGGACGTCGTCCCCGACGCTCCGGCCGTTGCCGCACATCTGCGCTGGAGCGCGCCGAAGCTGATCGCAGCGGCCAGCAAGGCGGTACCGAAGGCTGAGGTCCGCGCCCTGCACGTCCTGGCGCCCGCGGCCATGACGGCCAGCCCCGCCTCGACGGCCACCGACCCGTCACGGCACCCGGCTCCGCCTGCTGCGCCGGTGAGGCGCAGGGCGCCGTCGGAGGGGTACCGCCGGGCGATCGAGGCCCACCGTCAGGCTGCGCTCCGATCCCGGGTCGACCCGCACATCAAGAAAGCCGTCGACCGTCAGAGCAGGGTGATGCGGGAACTCGGCAGTCGCGCGTTCCCCGAACCCGAGGACAGCGCCGATACGCAGCCGGCTGCGATCGACAGCACTCTCCTTCAGCGAGTTCCCGCGAGGCCTGCTGAGTTGTCGGCACTGAGGTTCACAATCGGATGAGATCACCCACAAGGAGCATCGGGAGCACGATGGATCGACGCCTCATCCAGACTGCGGTCTTCGGGAGTTCGGACTCGGACGAGCCGGCCCTGTGTCCTGAGACCGTGGAGGAGCTGGACGCCTTCCGCCGCGAGCACGAGAACACCACCATCTGGTGCGGCACCAAGTTCGAAGGCGGCTGCGGACGCCGGCTGACCACGCGCCGGTGCACCGACAAGATCTGCCACTTCGCCCACTACGGCGCCGACGGTACCGGCCAGCGGTGTACCCGCACGGCGAAGGGCAAGGACAGCGCGGACCACCTCTTCGCCAAGGCCCACCTGGCCTCATGGCTGACCGCCCACGACATGACCGCCGAGTTCACCTACCCCGAACCGCTGGGCTCCGCCGTGCGGGCACAGCTGGACGACGGCCGTACCTTCCTGCTCCACCTCGACCGCAACCGCTCCGTCGCCTGGGACGACGATGCCTGGGAGCTCATCCTGGGACCCGGCGTGCCCACCGTGGCCCACATCCTGGAGCGGCGAGGCTATGTCCACCGCATCCGCTTCGAGGACCGGCCCGGCGGCGGCCGCATCATGCGGTTCGGCACCGAGCTCCCGGGCCGGGGCACCACCTGGGAGAGCCTGGACGAGGTCACCCTGACTCCTCAGGGCCTGAGTACAACGGACAGGCCCGACGGCGTTCACATACCCCTGGCCGACGTCGCGAAGGCGAGTAGGCCAACGGGGCGGTCCGTCGCCGTCAGCCGGTCCCACGTCGATGCGGCCATCGCAGCCCGGCAGAACGACCCCGTCAAGAGCGCGGTGATGCACCTCGACCGCGCCCTGCGCGAGGAAACGGACCAGATCCACAGCGCGGTGAACACTATCAAGCGGCTGCTGGAAAGGAGCCAGACGCCGGAGAACATCGCCCGCCTGCGGGTCGCCCTGGCCCGCGGACAGGCCTGGGCGGAGCAGCGTGCCGGGCACCGGCGGGCGGTCATCGACCAGCTGAAGAGGCAGCCGACGCCTGATCTCCTCCTGAAGGCCACGGACCTGGTGCAGGACCCGGACGCTACGCCTGAGGAGCGAGCGGCCGTCCGCGCGGCGCACGAGCAGCATGAGTCCCGTCAGCGGGCCTTGGCCGAAGAGCGTGCCGCGAGGGCCCGGCGATTCGCTGAAGAGCAGCGCGACAGGCAGTCTGAGCAGCGGCGGAGGGAAGAGGAGCGCCGCCGCAAGGCTGAGGAGGTCATCGCCGAGAGGCGCCGGAAGACCGAAGCCGCAGAGCTGGAGGCGCACGGCGAGAAGCTGGCCTACCTGGCGCTGTTCGTCTCCGGGGCGCTGAAGAAGGCCGCCCGGGAGGAGCGGACCACAACGTGGGAGGAGATCGCGCAGAAGACCGGCCAGCAGCAACTGGCCCGCCTCTCCCACAAGGACAGACTGAGCCTTCTGCAGACGGTCGAGAAGAACACCCTTCCCGACAACCCCCTGCTGTCGTCCGTACTTGCCGCTGCCGGCACCGGTGAAGCGCTGCGCCTTCACCGCGAGGTCTCCCACCTGCTCCAACGGGACGTCCCCGACGAAGACAGCGCCCTGGTCCTCCAGCTCACCGCGGACTGCGTCCGGCTCCGCCGCCAGTAGCGGAGCGGGGTCGGCGGGCCCGGCATGTCCAGGCCGCCTCGGCGGCCTGGACCGCGGCACTGTGCGGGGGCGGTCAGCGGCCGGGGCGCTGGGTCCAGGGATCGAACGGCAGAACCGGGCGCTGCGCGAACTCAGCCGCCGCGTGTTCCCGGAGACCGACCGTCGTCACGGACGATGCACCGGTTCCGATCGAGCAGACCCGGGCGTAGCGCCGCCGCCTGGCCGCGTAACCGAGGCGGACGAGCTCTTGGACCGCACCGCATGAATCGCGTGTTCTGGACAAGTGGGCACGGCGGGTATGGCTGATTCGTGCGCAGCTGGCCCACGCGCGGTCTGGAGTCGGATAGACCCTGAGTATCCGACGCGTGGGGGCGGGGTAGGAAGACCCTTCGCCCAGCGCGTCCGACTGGAGGGACACGATCCTTGGCCTACTACTTCGCGAGCGACGAACCACGCGTCGCCCCGTTCAATGCCGACGATCTGACGCCGGAGCATGCCAAGTCGCTCGACGCGTACCTGGAGCAGGTCGCGAAGACGCTGGCTGAGAGGCACGCGGCGGACAGCTTCGAGGGCCGGGCGGCACGCACTTTGCGGGAAGCCGTCGGCATCCACCTCGACGCGCTCAGCGCGGCCTTCGACGACGAGGAGCCCCAGACGCTGGATGCCCGCAAGCGGGCGTGGAACCGGTTGGTGTGGCTGGTCTGGCCGTTCGAGGGGACCTCCGGATACGACGCCGGGCAGTGGCGGCTGGTCCACCACGTCGATGCCGACGCTGCGGTGGAGGGCGCCCGACAGCTACTCGCCTCACGGGAGGCGGCGGCGCGGAAACGACGAGCCGGGCTGGATGCTGATCGGCAGCAGCTGCCGGCGCCGGAGGTGCCTCGATGAGCGGCCTGCTCGACCCAGCCGTCGTCCTGGAGTACTCCGACGACCTGCGCGCCCCCGACGTCGACCCGCTCCGCGCCTTCCTGCAGGCCCGCCTCACGGAACTTGCCGATGCCCAGGCGGAGGGTAGCGACGCCCGGTGGGCCGCCCAGCGGCTTGCCGACGTCACCGATGACGCCTGCAGAGACCTCGACGACCAGCTCGTCGCCTGGGAGATCACCCTGGCAGAAGGCCAGGCCGGACAACCCGGCCTGGTGCAGACCCTGCGTCAAGACCTCGCATCTGCCTGGAACCGGCTCGTCGACACCGCCTCCCGTTTCGCCGACCACCCCGATTTCCTGCCCCGATGGCAGCAACTGCGCGACATGTGCGCAGAACACGCGGTGCACGTGAAACAGGCCATGCGGGCAACGCTGGATGCCGGTGAGAACGGGGCGGACAGCTGAGCGGGCACGTGCACGCATGGCAGCCCTGCGGTGCCCTCCCGGCGGACTCCGCTCGCAGGGGCAAGGCATGAGGTCGGCCCGGGAGCTACTGCCGGATGGAACGGTCGGACGCACCGTGTCCGCGCAGGAGATCGGTCCCGATCCGGAGCCGTTTCGGCGGCCGCTGATCTGCGCGCTCTGTATGACCGGGGTGCTCCCGGTCCGCGGTTACAAGAGCGTGCCTAGCCTCTTCCGGCTCGGGTCGAAACTCCAGCACGAGGTTGGTTGCGACCTAAATCCGGCTGAGGTCATCGACTCCATTGCGCGTGACTCCCACGGCCTGGCCCATGTCGATGAGGGGATCCTCCGCCTGGAGCTGCCCTCAGACCTCTCCGGCGCAGCCGGCCCGGACGGTCCGGTGGGCACCGGGGCCGACGGCATCGTCCGTACCCGGAACATCACCACGGTCCGCCCTCACCTGCCTCCTGCGATCACCAGCGCAGCGAAGATCGCCCGGTTCCTGCAGATGCACGGCTTCGATCCCAAGGTTGTGAAGAAGTTCCAGGTCCGGCCACTGGGCCACCCGCAGGTGCCCTGGGGCGACTTCTGCTACGGCCCCGGCGGAGAGTCCCTGGCCGCCCTCTACGCCCGGCAGGTCAGTGCGGCGCCCGCCTCCTACCCTGTCGCGGTCCACGGCACCGTCCAAGCGGTCCGTACCGACGACAGCGGCCGCCCGTACGTCAACCTCGCCACCAACATCCCCGCCCAGCAGGGACGCTTCCATGTCGTCCTGCGCTCCATGTACGACACCCTCATCACCCCGCTCACCCCCGGCACCCACGTCCTGGCCCTCGGCAACTGGTCCGTCCTCACCCGCAGCTACACCCCCCAGCTCCGCCTCTTCGCCGAAGCCCACTGGCAGATCGCCTACTGGAACGACGACGAACCCGCCGGCCGCCCCACCGCGCCGACGTGCCCGCCGCCGGTCACAGCCCGCCAGCGAGCAGCGGCCGTGAACCGCAATCCGGTGGCCAAGCAACAGCCACCGGTGCAGCCGCCGGCTGCACCTGCCCCGCCGAAACAGCCAGCCGTGTCCCGCCCTGACCACACCCTCCGTGTCATCGAGCCCGTCCGGGCAGCGCCCGCTCCTGCGGACGCGGCACCCGGCCCTGCGCCGTCGCGGGATCAGCACCCGACTCCGCCCCCCGCGCCGGTACGGCCCCCTGCGCCGGTTCCGGCACCGGATCGGAGGGAAGCCAGGGAAGCCGCCGAAGGGCTCATCCCTCCGAAGCCCACAGTGCCCCCGCAGCCCGTGCCTCCTCCAAAGCGCAAGGGGCTGTTCCGGTGGCTGGGCAGACGCCGCTGACCTCTGACGAGGCACCTTGACCACGGCGGAGTACTGCTGACCGTCTGCACCGGCTTCGAACCCGTCGCGGCCGCCGGCCCTCACGACTTCCTCGGGGACGCCCGCACCGGCCACATCCTCTTCAGCTGGGCTCCCCTCAGCTGAACCACTGACCAGTTAGGGAGCAATGGTGGGATCTCGCGGTTCCGGCACGTCCGAGGATCGGCCTGTTCGGATTCTGAGCGACCTGGTCTCGACGAAGCCGTCCCGCTTCCAGGGCGCGGTGTACCGGAACGGATGGGTGCTGTACGAGTGGGCGACGGAGTTCGGGCAGATCGTGCTCGCCTACTCGGTTGACGACATCGGCATGGTGTTCCCGGACGCGGCCCTGCTGGCCAGGCTCGCGCCGGGCGCGGCTGCCCTGGTCGTCGTGATGGGTGACTACGACCTTCGGCATGGGCCGAACCTGGAGGCTGTCGACGCCCGGGCAGGCCATCGCTACGGAACGGACTGGCAGCGGCTGGAGCGCGTACTGGGGATGCCGGCCCCGTACTGGCACGCCAGCGTGCGTCATCCGAAGCTGATGACGGCTTGGGAGCCCGGCGCCACCGGCCTCCACGTACCCGTCGTCACCCGGCCGGATCCCGCACCGCTGCTGCGCCTGGCGGCCGAGGAAGCAGACGGCTCCCATGCGGCGACGGCCGCCCTCGACACCGCCCGGCACACCGTCTGGTCCACCGCGGAGAGCTGCCGCAAGCAGCTTGCCGACTACGTCGACCGCGAGCACCTCACCCACATCGCTGTCGCCGCCCGCCCCCTGGTACCCGAACAACCTCCAGCCGTCGCGAAGGAGATCCTGCGCGACGGCTGGAGGAGCATCTTGAACCGGACCGACACCCTCGCCGCCGAATGCGCCGGACTCGGGCAGGTCCTCGGCGGAAACGAGTACTTCCCCGGCTCCTGCAGGGTGACCGTCGACCCGTCCTCCTGCGCCCAGGCCGCGCGGTGGGCCTCACGTCTTCAGCCCGGCCCCCGCACCGCGTTCGCCACCCTTCTCGGCGACGACCGGGAGCAGGGCATCCTCATGGACCCCGTGACCGACATGCCCGCCGTGCCCACCTCCGGCGGGCGGATCGAGGCCATGGCCCCGCAGCGGCTGCCGGCGCGCTCCCCGCTCGCCTCTGTGACCATCGCGAACGCCTCGGTCTGGGTCACGACCGCCGATGGGACCGTGTTCCCGGCCCCGCAGCGCGGCAGTGGCTACACCTACGGATACGGCGGCGGAGGGCCGACCGCCCTGGCACGGCTCATCGACCTGCTTCTCAAGGACATCACCCACCCTGCCCCCGGCTACGAGGCTGAGCGCCCGCCGGCCGGGCTGGACCATGCCACCGAGCACGGCTGGAAGGACCGCCGCCCGCCCTTCACCCTGACCCGGGCCGAACTCGAGGCACTGCGCGATTCATGAGCAGACGGGCGCCGACGCGTGCCGTATTCGGTGGCTGCCTCCGCCCCACTGCGATGCACCGCACCGGAGCACTGCGTCCTGCCTGCGGCAAGCACGGCACCGTGCCGCTGCCCGCCGCGACGACCGGCTTCGGCCGGCGAACCACCATGTGAAGGAGACGAACGACCCGTGACTGATGACGAACTGCAGCTCGCCGCCCCCCTCAACGACCTGCCCGGCCACGACAGCGCATGGTTCTGGCGGGACCTCAAGGAGGCCGCCGGCCTGTACCGCATACGCTCCACGATGTCCGCCGCCGTCCAGGAGGCGCAGGACGGCGACTTCGAGCCGCTCGCCGAGTTCGTCCTGGACGTCTTCAACCGTGACGCGCAGCTCAAGGACATCACGGCGGTCCTGGCCACCCACCTGGGCAGCAGACTGCGGGCCCGTGCCTGGATCACCGACGCCATCGCAGCCGCCGACCGAGTCAACCGGACCCACGACGAGGACCCTCTCGAAGCACTCACCGACAAGTGGTGACCCCTGCCAGGCCGGCCACGAAGCGCAGGACGCCCCAGGAAGGCCCCGTCATGGCAACCCGTCCAGGAGGAGACCAGCATGGGTAAGGCGAGCCGCGGCAAGAAGCAGCGCGACCGCGATGCCAGCAGCATGTGGAGTGCGCCCAAGGCGGCACGGACGGCACATCAAGTGCGTGCCGACACCCTGCGGCTGCTGCGGGGTGGCAACGTGTGGGTGCAGACGATGCTGGCCTCCAACATGAACAACCGCATGGCGGAGCTGCGCGCCGTGCTCAGCCACAGCGACGTACCTGAGCAGCACCGGGAGGACTGGGCGTTCGCCGTCATGCTGGGCAAGCAGGGCTGGAAGCCCCCGTGGCCGGCCGGACCCGCCCAAGCGGCTTACTGGCAGGGCAAGCAGATCCTCCAGCTCCTGGACCAGGCCGAGGTCCTCGTCATCTCGCCCGCCGCACACGCCGCGGTCATGGCCGCGGCCGCCACCCTGGAGCCCGCCGATGTCGCCACCCTCGACAGGGACCGCGACATACCCATCCCGAGCGGTGTGCTGGTACTGCCCGAGCCGGTCATCGTCGAGAACCGCGGCGGATCACTCTCCGACATACGTGCCTTCGGCTGGCAGCCCATCACCCAGCACCAGATCCTGCCCACCGCCCAGTACCCCGGCATCCAGCTCACCTGCTTCATGGACCGCGACGGACCCATCCAGCCCGAGTCCTGGCGCATGGCGGTCACCCAGGCCCGCGCCACAGGATCACCCCTGCCACCCCTGGTCCCCGACGGGATCTACGGCATGCGGGCCGACGGCGCCCTCACCGCCGCGAACAGCCAGGAACACGCCTCCCTGTCCGGGTTGCACCGCACCGTGAACGAGGCCCTGAACGAGGTCGCGAAGCACAACGCGCTGCCGCAGGAGGAAGGCCAGTGGGACGGCGGCCGGATCGTCGACGTGTACGACGACTTCGCGTTCCGCTACGCCTTCGCGTTCTGGCGCCTGGCTGCCCAAGGCATCACCTCCCTAGGATCCCCGCGGGAGTCCGGCACCGCTCACCCAGCACAGGCAGGCCAGACCCCCGAGGACCCCGATGTGCGCGTCATCCGCCTCACCCACCAGGTCCCCGCACAGCGCTCAGCCGAGGACAACGGCTCAAGCCGCGCCTACCACCACCGGTGGACCGTTCGGATGCACAAGGTCCGCCAGTGGTACCCCAGTACCCAGGAACACCGGCTGATCTGGCGCGGCCCGTACATCAAGGGGCCGTCCGATGCCCCACTCATGATCGGAGAGAAGACGTTTGCGGTGGACTGAGGCTCAGCTGCGCGTACCCGCACCAGCCCGGTCAGAAGCCCGCAGGGTGAGAGGAAGCCGGGCCGATGCAACGGGCGGGGCGGCAGTCCCTCTCCGCCTGGTCACCGCGAGGCCACGTCGGTGGGGACCCTCGACCTGCGGGACCTCCGTGCCATGAGCGACCAGGACGCCTGGGAACTCGTCAACCGGTTCCTGCGTGCGCTGGCCCAGCGCTGGCGGGAGTGCCAGATGGCATCTCGGCCAGTCGGTAGAGGGCCTTGGTGTCGCCGTGGTCGGCAGCTGGCCGGAGCAGGGCTTCGGCACCGTCCCGGTCCCCGCCCCGCTTCCGCATCTCGCTCGCTCACCGAGGCCGGAGAGGCAAGTTGTGCGGGGACCGGGGGCACGTCACGTCTTCGTCAGGACGGCCACCAGGAAGTCGGCCCCCTCGGCATAGGGCTGCAGGTCCCACGCAGACAACAGGAGACCGGGGGCCAGGCCGGCGGCCTCGGCGTCCTGTAGGAATTCTTCGGGTGGGTAGCCGCGTTCGGTGCCGAAACCGATCACTGCTCGCCCCCCTGCCCGTAGGTGTTTCGCGAACCGGCCCAGGACGGTGCGGCGTGTGTCGGGGGCGAGGAAGGTCATCACATTTCCGGCACACACCAGCACATCGAAGCTCTTGGCGGGCAGGTCGAGCTCGGAGAGATCCCGAGTGAGCCATTGCGCTCCGGGGTGGTCGGTGTGGGCGGCGGCGACGAGTGCCGGGTCGAGGTCGACACCCGTGACGTCGTGTCCGGCCCGAGCCAGATATCCGCCGACCCGGCCGGGACCGCAGCCCGCGTCGAGGATCCGGGCTCCGCGAGGAACCATCGCGTCGACGAGGCGGGCCTCACCATGCAGATCGACGCCGTCCTCGGCGAGCTTCCGAAAGCGGTCGATGTACCACTGCGAGTGACCCGGGTTCTCCTCGAGAAGGGCGAGCCAACCGTTCTTGTCGTTCACCCAGCCAACTATGCCTGCCCTGGCGTAGAGGCATGGCACCTCTCCTCTACTCGCAGTAGAGTCGAGGTATGGCAGATGAAACGAGCATCAAGGTGAGCGCCGCCACGCGCGACCGGCTGGCCGCGCTGGCGACCGAGCAGGGCACCACGATCCGCCAGCTCGTCGAGGAGCTCGCGGAGGGCCGGCCGACTCAGGCCGAGTACGCGGAGCGTGCCGAGCAGGCCCGCGCCGAGCTCGCCTCCGTGCTGGGCACCGTCCCGAGCGAGGAGGCCGAGGCCAAAGCGCGTGGACTCCTGGAGCGCCTCGGCGCCCGCCAGGACCCGGCAGCCGCGTAGTGAGGCCGATCGCGGTCGTCCTGGACCACACCACCGCCACCGCCCTCCACGACCCCAAGGACCCGTACAACGAGGCCGTCGCCGCGTTCTACGTCCAAGCCTCCGGCGGACTGGGCACCCTCTACGCGCCAGTGCTCTCCCTCACTGCGGCTGATACGGGGCGGCCCGGGCTCCTCGCCTACATCCACGGCCTGCGGTTCATCGAGATCGAGCCCTTCGACACGGCCGCCGCCCTGTCCGCCACCGGGCTCCTGCATGCCGGGCACGCCTGGGCTACCGTCCACGCCATCCACGCCGCCCGCCCCTCGGCAGACTTCCCCGCCGGCCGTTACCTCCTCACCCTGGAACCTGAGCTCTACGACGGCACCGGCGTCCAGGCAGTCCACCCGGACCAGTAACCGCACCGGTGGCGGGAGCGGGGGAGCAGCAAGTGCCGGACTGTGGCCGTCGTCCTCGCCCCCGCGGCCTATGGGCTGGTTCCGCGGTACTGACAACGGCCTCGCCGTGCTCCTTGTCCAGTAGACGGCGATGGCAGCCGCTCCGGCGGCCGGGCGGGCGCACGCGGCGTACTGAGGCTCAGTGGTGTGGGCTCTCGCCAGCCCGTTTCATCCCGCACTACTGGCGTCTGGAGTTCGACCCCGCCCCGCCCCTGATCGTCAGCGAGCTCGCCGCAGGCCGCTACACGGAGACGACGATCGCCCTGCCAGGAGCGGCCACCCGCATCGAGGACCCCTTCGCCTTCGAGATCGACCCGGCCGGACTCACCGAGCCCAAACGCCACAGCTGAAGCCACGCCCCAAGGGAATGGACAGCGGTCGGCCCCCGGAGACCCTTACGGGCCTCCGGGGGCCGGTGCGGTACCGGTCGTACTGCCCCAGAGCGCTCTGGGCACCGGCCCTGACCCGTGCACCCATGTCGGCACGGACTGCCCACGAGCCTAACCGGACCGGTGACCTCACCGAGCCGGCTTCCTCCAGCCCGTCACCTCGGTGAGTTCAGGCTCTCGAACCCCTCCTGACCTGTACCGGGGAGTTTCCCGGTGAGCGGTGGTGAGCGGCGGTGAGTACTGGTGAAGTCGCCGGTTCCTTCCCGTCCGGGCCTCGGTTACGACTCGCTCTCGGGGATCACCACCAGGCGGCCGTCGACGAGGTGCTGCTTGACCTCCCGCTCGCCCCGGGGTGCGGTCTGGGCCTGCTGCCACAGGCGGAGCCGGCCCTGCCGGCCCGAGTCGCCGTCGGCCCAGAACGGATGCCGGGCGATCAGCCGGTCCGACTCCCGCAGGGCTGCCCGGAGCGCCGGTGCGTCCGGGGCGGCGGGGTTCCGGGCGATTCGGTTGAACAGGGTGATGTTGTCTTGCTGGGCCGTGAGTAGGTCAGCGGGGAAGGGGTCCGGCCGGCCGTTCATGCCGGGGCTGCCCGACGTCGGGCCTGGGAGGAAAGGCGGAGAGTGCAGTTCACCAACCCACTACAACACGCGTTCGAATATTGCGTCGACGCATGCCCGCCCTGGCGGCGGAACGCTGGGGGAACCTGAGGGGGAAGCGACTTCAGGACGCCCCCGGCATCCTGCCTGTTCAGGGCCCCTTTTCCTGCTGGTGAGTTGCCAGACATCTATATGGGAGAGGGGGGTGGGGCAGGTGTTGGCGTGGCTGCGCGTCAGTCGGTGCCCTTGGCCTGGCGCCACACCTTCTCGATCTCCGCGAACGCGGGCCGGTCCTTCTCTCCGATCTCACCGGTCAACGCGACGCTGGCAGCAAGGACGCGGGCGGCGGGCAGGTCCAGGGTGAGAACCGTGAGGACCCGGTCCAGGGCCTCGATCAGACCAGCGAGGTCGGTTTGGTGGACCGGCTCGAGACAGTGGGTGAGCAGGGCAGCCAGGCGTTCGGTGTCGTCGTCGGGGCTGCCGGCCCGGGTCAGTGCGGTGCGGCAGGCCCAGATCGCCTCCAGGGCGTGGGCGGGCAGGACCAGGATGCGAACCTGATCGGCGCTGTGGTCGGTCGTGACGCAGTCCTCCACCTGCTCCGAGGCCACCTGCCAGGTCAGGGCCGGCAGCACGTACAGGGTGTCGTCCAGGCTCCTCATGGCGGCCGACGCCACCGCGCCCAGGACCTCGCCGACCGCACGGGCGTCGGCGTTCCAGGAGCGGCTGGAGGGCAGGAGGACGGGGCGGTCGGCCGTGCTGCTGGTGCTGGTCATGCGGGAGATCTGCCCAGGGGGCCTGTCGGTGATGCCCGGTGGCAGGGGTCCGGGCGGGGAGGCTCCGCCACCGGGCGAACGGCAGCACCCGGTCGCGTCGGGCACAGCGCACCCCTTTCAACGCCGGCACCCCAGCGGCGGTCACGGGCCGGCCGCCGCCTTCCGACCTGGTGGTGGTGAGTCCGGTGGTGAACTCACCGGTCGGAACTCACCGCCCACCGGTGAGTTCTGGGTACTCACCGGTGAGAACTCACCACTGACCGGTGAGTCGGAATTCAGGACGGGCCTGGGCGGCTCCGGGGAGCCTGGAGCGGTGAGCGTGAATGAACCGCTGCCCGACCGCCGGCCGTGGGTGTACGGGAGTGAGCGGGGCGATCCGGACCGTGGTCCGCAGCCGGGCCACACCTATGTGGAACTGATCGGAGGGTCGCTCGACGGACAGCTCCTGGACGTGACCGGCTGGACCGACGCGGAACTCGACACTGGGGTCGCGCTGATCGCCGAGGACGGCCACTACGGGCCCGGCGGCCGCGCCCACTACAGCCGGCGGCCCGGGAGTCCGGGCCTGTGGGACTGGGAGGGTGACAGCGTGCGCCGTGAGGCGCTGTGAACCGAGTGGAGGTGTGAGACCGCCGCCGCTGTGCTGTCGCAGCAGCATAGTGAAGCTGGGGGCAGCCTGACCCGGGAGACGCCGGGGAGGGTGGATAGCAGCCCCGACAACGACGGGACGGCCTGGCATCGCCAGACAGGCCGGGTCCGGCAAGCAAGACAGGAAGGTGTACGAGAGGAACCAGCGCCTGAACGCTCCTTAAGCCTTAAACACCAGCTCAAATCTGGCGGATATGGGCTGGCCAGCGGTGCGCACCCGTCTTGTGACGGGGAACTTCCGGAACGGATGTTGTCGTCGGTCCGGGAGGCCATGGTGAATGCCTGCGGCGTAGCCATGGCGAGATCGCAGGGGCAGAGCTGGGCACCTCACCTGTCAAACGGTTCGCAGTGAACACGGGAACCGCCTTGGTGGTCCCTACCCGCACGAGATCCAGCCGTGCGGATGGGTAGGTCCGTCGTCGACCGACGCCGCCAGGGCGGGGCGGAGGAGCCGTAGTAGTCCGAGGCCGGGAGAGCCGGTCACATGGCGAAGGGCTCCAGCAGATTCGTGGCAAGCAAGCAGACTGTGGAGGTCACTTGTGAATACGAGTGCTCCGTGGCCCGACCTTGAATCGGCCGAGCTACGGGTACGCAGGATGCAGCGCAAGCTGCACCACTGGGCGGTCGATGATCCCGACCGCTCGTTCGATGATGTGTTCAACCTCGTCCACGATCCCAGTTTCCTCGCCGTGGCGTGGGAACGGGTGCGGACGAACAAGGGGGCCCGCTCGGCCGGCGTGGACGGGGTCGCACCGCGATCCCTCACCCAGGCCAAGGCCGACCGGATGCTGCTTGACCTCCGGCAGGAGATCAAGCAGCGCCGGTTCTGCCCGGACTTGGTTCGGGAGGTGATGATCCCCAAGGCGAATGGCAAGTTGCGCCGCCTGGGCATCGCCACCACGGCCGACCGAGTCGTGCAGGCATCGCTGAAACTGGTCCTGGAACCGATCTTCGAGGCGGACTTCCGTCCTTGCAGCTACGGGTTCAGGCCAAGGAGGCGGGCCCAGGACGCGATCGCCGAGATTCACTTCTACACCTCGGGCAACCGGAACTACCACTGGGTGTTCGAGGGTGACATCACGGCGTGCTTCGACGAGATCGACCATACGGCCCTGATGGACAGGGTCCGAGGGAGGGTCGCCGATCGGCGCGTTCTGTCCCTGGTGAAGGCTTTCCTCAAAGCTGGAATCCTTTCGAAGGAGGACGGCTACCGGGGCAACCTCGCTGGAACTCCGCAAGGCGGGATCCTCTCGCCTCTGCTGAGCAACATCGCTCTGTCTGTCCTTGACGAGCACTTCGACGCCAAGTGGGAGTCGCTCGGCTCGGAAAGACGGCGCCAGCGGTATCGCAAGGCTGGCGGTGCGACGATGCGGTTCGTCCGTTACGCGGATGACTTCGTCGTCATGGTAAACGGTCAGCGCGAGCACGCCGAGGCGCTGTGGGGCGAACTGGCAGAGATACTCGAACCGATGGGCCTGCGCCTGTCGGCCGAGAAGAGCGGAATCTGCCACGTGAACGAGGGCTTCGACTTCCTCGGCTTCCGCATCCAACGGCAGATCAAGAGAGGGACGAGCAAGTGGCACGTCTACACCTGGCCGTCGAGGAGAGCACTGAACTCGGTGCTCGACAAGGTCAGACGGCTGACGCGCCGCCACCTGCATCGAACACTTGCTGACCTGTTGCTCCAGCTGAACCCCGTTATACGGGGCTGGTGCAACTACTTTCAGCATGGGGTGTCCAAGAGCACCTTCGGCTACCTCGACCACTTCACGTGGTGGCGGATCGTCGTCTGGTTGCGCAAGCGACACCCCCGGCTGAGCTGGGGTGCCTTCCGTCGACGCGTCACGCCTAACTGGAAGATCGCCGACGGAAAGCAGGTGATGTTCCGGCCGCGAGATGTCGCGGTCACGCGCTACCGCTACCGGAGCACTCAGATCACCACCCCATGGACAGCAAGGCCGCTGGAATCAGCTCGCTCAGTGGCGTGAGTCTGTGGAGAGCCCGTTGCGTCGAGAGGCGCACGGCGGGTTCGGAGGGCGGGCCGGGGAAACGGGCCAGCAGAGATGCTGGTAACGCGCCCCAGTCCGACCCCTACCCGTGAGTCACCCAAATTTGGGCGACTCACCGCCCCGGTGCCTCGATGGCCAACGCCATCGCGCGTCAGCGGTCCCACCCGGCCCGGGACGCCAGCACGGGGCCGGGCAGAATCGTGCTGGTATGAATCCACCGCCACCTCCCGCAACCTCCCAACCCCCCACGGCAACAGGCCGTCGACAGCCGCTGCGCAGCCGTGTCCGCCACGGCAGCCCCTCCTGCGCCGACTACGGCTGCACCCGGCCGGAGTGCCAGGCCGCAGCCCGCCGTGCCCGTACCCAACGGATGCGGGAACGCCGGGCCGGCCGGCCCGCCCGGGTCCCCGCGCACGAGGCCGCCTCCCACGCCGGCCGGCTCAGGGAGGCCGGATTGTCGGCAGGGGACATCGCAGCAATCTCCGGGATCTCGGTCACCCTCATCCGGCGCCTGCTCCGGCCCGAAGCCGAGCGACCCGCCGCCATCCACCGGGCCACCGCGGAGGCCATCCTCGGCATCCCCGCAGACGGTACTTCCCGACGAATCCGCCGCCTGCCCGGACTCGTCCCCGCCGACAGAGCGGCAGGGCTCCTCCAGGGCCTCGCCGAGCGAGGCTGGCCCACCAGCTTCCTCGCCGCCCGCCTCCAGACGAGCACCCAGACCCTCGCCGTGATCCGCGCCCGCCAACGCCCCCGGATCTCCACGGTCCTCGACCAGAAGATCCGGCGGGCCGCCACCCGCCTGACCGCAGACGACCCCGAGAACCACGGCATCCCCGCCCACCGCAGCCGCCGCGCCCGGACCGCGGCTGCGACCCGGTCCCAAGCGATCAAGGGGCGTTCGTAGGGGACCGGGGGCAGCTCTTCCGTTCGGTCTGGTTGGAGCAGTGCAGGCTGCGGGGTGAGGCCGCCCGTGGTGGCATCTCTGGCATGAAGGACCCGTTCTCCTCCTCCGAGGTGTCCACCCTGCTGTTCCCGACCGGGGTCGTGGACCGGGATGCCGCCCGCCGCGCGGTCGCCGACCGTGCCACGGACAGCGCGGATCTCGTCCAGCTCCTCGACATGCTCGGCCTGCGGCCCGGCGACGACCCACCCACCGGGACTGACCCTGGGGACTGAGGGACTCACCCGCAGGCGGCTCCCGCAGGCCAGCAGTGGAGTGTGTTCTACCGGCCCGGCGGCCGCGCACCGACCCGGGAACCCGAGCCTCTGGAACGGGCTGGGAGGCAAGCCCGTGAGTCTCCCACGCGCTGCGCAACGCCCAGTGCGGTGCTCGGCCATCCGGACCACCAGGATCGTCCAGGCCGTCCTCACCCTTCACCAGAGTGAGGGTAAATAAGACTCAGTCTCATCACCTCGCCCCGAAAGGAGTTTATTAAGCCACCCGGAAGTCGATTTGAGGCAAACATGGGACAGTTTTCAGCATGCAGGGGCCACGATCTTCGAGGCGTCCGCGCGTGGACGTATGGTGTAGTTGCTCGGAAGCCTCTGCTGGTCAATCCAGGCGGGGGCTTCGAAAGCCCGATACCCGATTGATCGGGAATTCCCCGAATTATTCACAGCGAGCTCATCTCGGCAGCTGTTTGCGCTGGTCAGAGGCCAGACTCATGCTCTCCCTCTGAACACCGCCACCAGCGTGATCATTTCTGCCTTCGGCTTGGCAGGGCGTCTGATCACCTTTGCTGCATCAACCCTGCGCCAGCTCCCAGACCTGGTCTCCGCGTTCCGCGAGTTTCGACGCTCACTTCGAAACGGACATCGCCAGGTTGCGGATGAGAGCGAAGCCGATTAGCGCACGCCCAGGAGTCAGCGGGGCCCACCGCCTGCGAGGCCCGAGAAGCAGCCTTCGCCTCAAGCTGCGGCAGCGCCGCCCCCACAGCGCGCACGCCAAGATCCGCTGCCTCGGCGAGCAGGCCACGGCCATGGCCACCCTGAAGGGCTGGCGCCCCTAACGGAAGATCCATAGCAGAACCCACCGCACCACAGCGATCGTCCAGGCCGTCTGCGTCCTTCACCACGCGTCAGCGTGGGGTTGGAAAGGGCTCACTGTCGGCGCGGCCGTCAGGCCTGCAGCGCAGGGCCGGCCCCGAGGCGGCGGACGGCTGACCGTACGAGCAGTGCCCGCAGGCGCTCGTGGGAGTCGGGCGATCTCTGAAGTCGCACGTGTATCGGGGGAAGTGCGGGGCACTGGCTGGTTCGGAGGTTGATAAATCATGGGTCCCTTGCTTCTCGTTCTTCTTCTTATTGTGATTCTCGCCGCTGCCGGGTTCGCGGTGAAAATCCTGTGGTGGATTGCTATCGCGGTGCTCGTGCTGTGGCTGCTGGGCTTCGTCGCCCGCCCCAAGACGGGCAGCGGCCGCTGGTACCACTGGTAGCCGAACCCGCAGATCAGAGCACATGCTGGTGGGCCGGACCCTTGAACAGGGTCCGGCCCACCAGCATGTGCGTCTCTCGAAGGTCGCAGTGGTTTTCCGGTAGTGGGTGAAATCGGATATCGAGGGTATGGGCGGGGTGTCGGGGTGGCTGCCGTGACCGCAGCAGGGACCTGCTCGCCTCCAACGATCGGCAGCCACCGCGACATTGAAGGAATCCGCTGTGAATGGATGGGTGGACGTCGGGCACACGGCGTTTGAGCGGATATACAAAGCGGGTCGGGGTTCCAGTTTTCGGCTCGCATGATGTGAGGAGTGGTTCGTCGTGACGGAGAACATGTGGGCCTATCAGCCGTCGGCCAACCGACTGCCGGCCACGGACCTGACGGGGTTCAAGGTCGAGGCGACGGACGGCAGCATCGGCAAGGTCGACAAGCACTCCGACGAGGTCGACGACTCCTACCTGGTGGTCGACACCGGAGTGTGGATCTTCGGCAAGGAGGTCCTCCTGCCGGCCAGCACCATCACCCGGATCGACGAGGCCGACAAGAAGGTCTACGTCGACCGGACCAAGGACCAGATCAAGGACGCTCCCGAGTTCCACCGGGACAAGCACCTGGGCGACGCAGGCTACCGCGAGGAGCTGGGCACCTACTACGGCACCGGCGCCCCCTTCGGCGGCCGCCCCGCCTGATCGGGACTCATACGCGGGGCGGGCCCACCACTTTGTTGTGGTGGGCCCGCCCCGCGTTGTACAGCACCAGGCTGCCGCTTGCGGTGTGTGGTCCCGTCCGGAACCGGGTCCTGCTACCAGTTGTTGTTGTTGCAGTGCCAGACCCAGATGTGGGAGGCGGCGTTGTCGTGGACCTTCTGCCCAAGGCCGTCGGTCCTGACGCCCGACTTGGTCCAGGTAAACTTGATCTTGTTGTCGCGGAGGTTCCACTGGGTGCCCGGGCCGATGCACGCGTAGGCTCCGCGACCCTCCGCCTTCGTGCCCCAGAAGATGTTGACCTGGGCCTTGCCGCTGTTCACGCCGTTGTTGTGGACCCAGTCGAGCTTGTTCGTCACCTCGTTCGGCCAGGAGTCGGCGCTGTCCGCGTTGCGGTAGGTGTAGTTGTACTCGTCCGAGTAGACACAGAACTCACCGGAGTTGCAGCCGCCTTCCGCCTGAGCCACGGCGGGCAGGGCGATGACGGTCATGCCGGCGATGAAGAGGCCGGCCAGAGCCGCTTGGAGCTTGTTCATGGTGATGCTCTTCCTGTTGTCGGGTGGTGTGTGAAGGTGGAGGTTCGTTCAGGAGGCGCTGTCACCACGGGCGGTGACGCTGCGAGCCTGGGGAAGGGCAGCCGACTGCAGGCCCCACAAGCGGTGGAGGTCGGCGCCGTACTGTGCGTTCAGTTCGCTGGTGTAATGCCGTTCCAGTGACTGGACCGTGGTGGCGAGTCCCGTGGTTCGAGCGCAGTGGGCCTCGGCGGTGGCGGCGGCGATGTCGCGTGCCTGGGCGTCGGGCTCGTTCTGGTCCCGGCGCTGAGCCCGCAGGGTCTGCGGGTCCGGTGCGGATTGGCCGCGGGCTTTGACGCAGGTGCTCCACAGTGCGGCCTTCGCCTGGTAGGCGGGGTCGCCGAGGACGCTGCCGGTGCGGACGCTCTGGAGCTGCCGGAGGGTCTCGCTGAGCCTGAACCAGGTCTGCGCGTCGCCGTACAGGGTGCGCCAGGCGTCCACAGTGCAGCCTTTGTCGCTTCTGCTCACCGTGCCGCCCAGGGGTCCCGACATGCTGAGCCCTTGCGGGGACGGTCCGTTGAGGGCGGCTCCGTAGGCGTTGCGGCGCGCGCGGTTCAGTCCGTCGAGGTAGCGGTTCTGCGGTCCGGTGCGCGTCTCGGTGTCGAGGCGTCTTTCGAGCTCGCGGCCGTACCCGTGTCTGGCGGCCCAGGCCGGGTCGTCGACCACGTAGGGGAAGACCCGGTAGCCGTGGTCGGGCGAGGGCCGGATGGGGGTGCGCCAGTAGGAGAACCCGGCGTTCTGCATGCAGGCCTGGATCAGTGTCTGCTCGGCGGAGTGGAGCAGGTCCGTTTCGTTCTGTGTGGGTTTGCGCGGCACGACGTGGGTGACCGCACTGGTCTGCTGCTGGACCAGTCCCGCGACGCACAGGGCGATGGCCACGGCCGGCAGTGTCCACAGCCAGCGCCCGCGGTGGGCACGGGAGGTCAGCATGGTGTGGTGACCCCGCCGGTCTCGTTGCCTTTGAGGTAGATGCCGCTGACGTATCCGACGCCGCCGGCGTTCAGGGGCAAGCGCACCCACTTGTCGTTGACGACGCCTTCCGCGCTGACCCGCTCTCCGGTGGTCCAGCACGTGGCGGGGTAGGTGTTCCCGGCGTAGACGCGGCTGGTCACAGCGCAGCTCGTGGTCGCGCAGGCGCGGACGTTGGCGTCGGCCCATGCGGTCACGGAGTGGGCGCCGCCTCCGCCGCCGGAGCAGTTCTGGCTGGTGAGGAGCTGCTTCGTTCCGGGTGAGATGGTGACCGGCTGCCCGTTGAACTCGGCTCGGACGGTCTGCCCGTCCTGCATCTGCTGGTAGTGCAGGTGGGGGGTGCCGCTGTCGCCGGTGCTGCCGACTCGCCCGATCTGCTGTCCCCGGGCGACGCTCTGGCCGGCCCCGACCGCGGGCCTCTCGATCATGTGCAGGTAGGAGGTGTTCCAGCCACTTCCGTGGTTGATCTCCACCATCCAGCCGCCGCCGCTGTCCCATCCGGAGAAGGACACAGTGCCCGCGAAGGAGGCCACGATGGCCTGCCCGCTGCTGTCCCCGCTCGCCCTGATCAGGTCGACACTGTTGGTGTTCGGCTTGTGCCCGTTGTAGGTGGAGGCGTTCCACTGCTGTCCGCAGGCGAACGGCAGCTGGAACAGCGGCCGCGGGCCGGCGGCCTGCGCCGCGCTGCCCGACCACACCGATCCCGCGACCAAGGCGGCGACCGCCGCGACCAGCGTGAGGCACCGTGTCCTCGGCACGCGCTTCGGTTCCCCTCGCACCCGTCGGTTGACGGCCATCCAATCGCCCTCCCCGTTCTCCAGTACGCCTCACGGCCGTCCATGGCGGCCGTAGGCCGAAGGACGCTGCGAAGCGTGCACCTCTCATCCGAGGCCGCCGCCCGGTGGCGACGAGGAAAAGACTGCTCGACCACGGGGTCTGGCTCCACGATGAGACCGTGTTCTAATCTGCCGCCGTGATCGAATTGCGACTGAGCACAACCGACCTGTCCCTCATCAGGTTCGCCCGGTCCCCCATGGAAGAAGCGGTGCACAGCCTGGCCGTCCTGCACGACCCGAGCCGTCGGGCCCTGCACCGGCCCTGGCTGGACGCGATGCTCGGCCGCATTCGCACCCTCGATCTGGATCTCCTACTCGCCGTGACCGCCGTACCGCACGTTCTGCCCGACTTCCTGTGCCCCCCGCCCACCTGCGCGGCACCCACGTTCGAAGAAGAGCTGGGCACCATACGGGCCGCTACGGACGCGAATGTCCGAGCCGGCATCGACGAGCTGCGCGGAGTGGGCCCCGTGCCCCTCGCCCTCCAGCCGATGTACGAGAACCCCGGCCTCCACCTGCCGCGGCTCGTCGAGCAACTTGACGCCTACTGGCAAGCAGCGGTCCTCCCGGTCTGGCCCCGGCTACGGTCCCTGCTCGACAGCGACATCGCCCACCGCGCCCACTGCCTGACCACCGGAGGGCTCGCCGCCCTGTTCAACGGCCTCCACCCGGACCTCAACTACCAGGGAGAGAGCATCCGCGTGCGCAAGCCGGTGAACTATCTACGCCCCACCACCCATCAGGGACTACTCCTCGTCCCCAACGTCTTCGGCTGGCCCAAACTCAGCGTCCTGTACAGCGAAGCCTCCCGCCCCGCCATCGGCTACCCCACCCGCGGCATCGCCGAAGTGTGGACCTCAGCACCCGACACCGACGGCACCCCCGTAGAAGACCTGGTCGGCCGCACCCGGGCCCGGATCCTCGCCCGCCTGGACATGCCCCTGTCCACGACGAGCCTGGCACAACTCGTCGGCATGACCCCGCCCACAGCCAGCCACCACCTTGCTGTGCTCCGCCGATCCCGCCTGGTGACCTCCCAACGCTGCGGACGCGAAGTCCTCTACCAGCGCACCGAACTCGGCACCACACTGATCGAACCCGCCTGAACCGACACCATCACTCCCCACAACCTGCGGCTGCGCACCGCGAAGACCGAACCCCGGGGCCTCGCGAGAGCGGCAGCAAGCCGGCAGCACGTACGACCCGGGCCCGCGCCACTACGACTGGGCCCGGATCGGAGGTACCGCGCTGAAGCTGGTGGACCAGCCCGAACGACAGATTCCCGAGCTCACACGGGACGCGCCACGCACGTCCTTCACCTCCAGGTGGAGACTCGTCTCTCTCCAGCTGACGGCACCTGCCCGGCGGCCGCATCCCAGACGCGCCCCGGCCCGCGCGACCCCCTCGTCTCTCCGGATCACCCGGAGGCTGATGCCGGGCCGCTCCCGAAGGCCGGAACTTCGGACGCCTCCATGTCCAGACGCAGCCGGCGCAGGCGGACCGGGTGCCGGAAGACTCCCATGCGGTCGACGGCCCGGTCGGCGCTGACCTCCGCGACGAGCACCGGGTCGGCCAGCACCGCCTCCAGGCTGTCCCTGCTTCCCCAGGCAGCGGCGAAACGGACCCCATCCCAGGGGTGCCCGGGGCCGGCCGCGGTGAGGTGTTCGGCGACCATGCGGGACTGCTCGGGGCGTAGCGGTGTGGTCCGGCCGATCATGCGGAGGCGGCCGGTCGTGTCGTGGCGGCCGAGGATGAGCATGTCGGGGTGGGTCAGGGTGCCGGTGATGGCGCCGATGACGGCTTCGGTGGTGTCTCGGCGGCGCGGCCTGACACCGCTTTTCTGGTCCCACGTCCGCCCGTACGGGGAGGTCAACCTCGATATGGATGCCCGCCTCAACCTCACCTCGGCCTCTGTGCCGGGCCCCAGGGGCCAGCGGAACAAAGCAGAGCGATCCACCGCAGGGAACGAATGACCTGCGCCCGTAACAGCACATGGCGCGGTCCAGCTTCCGGCTACCCGAAAGTTCCGTAGTCCTTCCTGGCCTGTCGCAGCGGGCCCCGAGGTCGTCGCGTGATCCAATTGAGGCGGGCCCGGTTGAATCGAGCTGATTGCTCGTCCCCTCAGATCCGTTACACCCCTTTAGTACTCGTGCAGTCCGTTCAGTTTAATTCAGCATCAATACGGGTTCTATGACGGATGGCCTCAGCCTGTGCCGTGTGCCGCGGCGTGGTGTCGCGGAGGTCTCCGCGAGCGGCCGAGGCCCCGGTTGCTGATCATGGTGGCGGAGGGCTTGATGTGACTAGGTTGCCCGGCGCGTCGTGGCTCGGCTGGGCTCGGCGGCATGCGGTGTGGGTACTGGCGGCGTCGCTCGCGGCTCATGTGCTGTTGATGTTGCTGTCGATGCCGGCGCCCACGGATATCCGGGTGTACTACGAGGCCGCCCCGGGCCTGCTGTCCGGGCATCTGTACGAGGTCCGGTCGGGTCCGCACGGGCTCGTGTTCACCTATCCGCCGTTCGCTGCCCTTGTGCTGCTGCCGTTGTCCTGGCTGCCGTGGCCTGTAGCCGTGGTCGTGGTGCAGACGGTGAGCGTGTTCGCCCTGTTAGTGATCGTGGACAGGAGCGCTGTGCTGCTGGACGGTGCCCGGCTGGAGCACCGTCGCCTGATGCTGTGGGCGGCCGTGCTGCTGTGGTGCGAGCCGGTCCACCACACCCTCGACCTCGGGCAGGTGAACCTTGTCCTTGCAGCCATCGCCCTGTCGGCGGCGGCCCTGCCAGCGGGAAGGCCGGTACTTGCCGGTGGTGGTGTCGGAATCGCCGCAGGCATGAAACTCACTCCTGCGGTCACCAGCGTGTACCTGCTTGTCGCCGGCCGCAGAAAGGCGGCTCTGTGGTCCCTGGGCGCCTTCGGAATGACCCTTGCAATCGGGTGGTTGGTGGCACCGCAGGAATCGGCCCGCTTCTGGCTGGGGCTGCTGTGGGACACGGGCCGGGTCGGGTCAGTGATGTCTGTGCGCAACCAGTCGCTGCGAGGAGTGCTTGCCCGGCTGACCGGCCAGGAGACGGGTTTGGGCCTGCTGTGGTGCGCGTGCGCGATGCTAGTCCTTGGCACAGCGGTGTTCGCGGGCTACCGTGCCTCCCGGCGTTCGGATCGCCTCGGTATCCTGCTGGTCGTCCAACTGACCGGGCTGATGCTGCTACCGATCTCCTGGAGCCACCACTGGGTGTGGTGCATCCCGGCCCTCATGTGGCTCGCCGCGCCCATGAACCGCACTCACCTCGCCGCGCGTCTCGCACTGGCCGCGTGGACACTCGCAGCAGGCACGAACCTGGTGCCGCACCTCGCGACCGCTCAGAACGCGCTGGCCCCCGGCGACGACTACCCCCGCCTCCTGGCATGGCTGGGAACCTCATACTGCGTATGCGGGATCGCCACGCTGCTCGCCATCGGGCACCCCAAGGAGCATAAAACTGGCCGTGCTCTGGTCCCAGGTCGTCAGAACGCGTCGTACCACGGCACGGGCGCCGCTACCTGACCTGTGCCGGGCTGGCGCTCCGGTGACTTCGGGCCGGGACATTACTGACCTCAGCTCGTCAGGGTGATTCGTTGCGAAGTGGCTGAGGGGCTTGGCTCAGTGGCTGTATCCCATGGTGTGTGAGATATGCGGATGGGGGCGGGCTGACCGCGGTGGGACGTCAGCGCCGTGAGACCGTGCGGATGCAGGCGGCTGAGCTGTTCGAGCAGCAGATCAAGCCGGTGGAAGTCGCCCGTCAACTCCGGGTGAGCCGGAAATCGGCCTACCAGTGGCACCAGCTGTGGCGGGACGGCGGAGTCACTGCTCTGACCTCGCGTGGCCCGAGCGGATCGAGATGCCGGCTGTCGCCGTACTGCCTTCAGAAGCTCGCGGGGTTCCTGGAGGAAGGGCCGGCCGCGCACGGCTGGGTGGCAGGCCAGGTGTGGACGGCATCAAGGGTGGCCACGCTGATCGGCAGGAAGTTCCACGTCTCCTACAGCGTCTCCGGTGCCACTCGGTTGCGAATTTGGGGTGTGCTTGTCAGCGTTTTTGATCTTCTGGGGTCATCGAGGGCGGTGCTCGGCGAGGTTGGTCCGGTCATGACGACCGGAAGAGCGCGGGGTGCGGCAGGGGTGGGAGCCGGAGGACCTGATCGAGGTCTGGACGTTGCTGGAGGAGGACCAGGGGCGGCTGCGGAACAAGTCGGGGGCGAACCGGTTGGGGTTCGCCCTGTTGCTGAAGTTCTTCGAGGTGGAGGCCCGGTTCCCGGAGGACGCCGGGGAGATCCCGGTGCCGGCGGTGTCGTACGTCGCTCAGCAGGTGAGGGTGCCCACGGAGGAGTGGGCCAGGTACGACTGGTCGGGGCGGGCGATCAAGAGGCACCGGATGGAGATCCGGGGCGCGTTCGGCTTCCGTGAGTGCACCGAGGAGGACCAGACCCAGCTCGCCGAGTGGCTGGCGGTCGAGCTGTGCGGGGTGGAGCTGAACCGGGACCGGCTGGCGGAGGCGGTGGTGGCCTGCTGCCGCAAGGACCGGCTGGAGCCGCCGGCCCCGGGACAGATCGCCCGGCTGGTGGGCAAGGCGGTCAGCACCTTCGAGGAACGGTTCTGCGCGGCCACCATGGGCCGGCTGTCGGCGGCGACCCGGTCCCGGCTGGACGACCTGATCGCCGAGGACGCGGACACGGACAGCGCGGGCGGTGGGGGCACATTCTTCACCGAGCTGAAGGCGGACCCGGGCGCGCTGGGGCTGGACAGCCTGCTGGCGGAGGTGAACAAGCTCCAGCGGGTGCGCGGGCTTCAGCTCCCGCCGGAGCTGTTCGGGGACGTGTTGGGGAAGCTGGTGGCGGCCTGGCGGGCGCGGGCGGCCAAGGAGTATCCCTCGGACCTGCGGGCGGCGGCCGGGCCGGTGCGGTACACACTGCTGTCGACGCTGTGCCACGTACGGGAGACGGAGATCACCGACTCGCTGGTGGAGCTGTTCATCCAGCTCGTGCAGAAGATCAACACGCGGGCGGAGAAGAAGGTCGAGGGCGAGTTCACCAAGGAGCTCAAGCGAGTCCGCGGCAAGGAGGGCATCCTGCTGCGGCTGGCGAAGGCGGCGGTCGCGGAGCCGGGCGGCACGGTCCGCAAGGTGATCTATCCGGTGGCTGGGGAGTCCACGCTGAAGGCGCTGGCGGCGGAGGCCGCGGCGAACGAGGCACGCTACCGGGCCCGGGTGCGTACGGTGCTGCGCTCGTCGTACTCCAACCACTGGCGGCGGATGCTCTCGCCGCTGCTGCGCGCCCTGGATCTGAAGTGCAACAACACGGCCTACCGGCCGGTGATGGACGCGATCGACCTGCTCAAGCGGTACCTGGACCAGCCCATCGCGAAGGAGGGGGCGTTCTTCGACGAGGCGGAGAAGATCCCGCTGGCCGAGGTGGTGCGCGAGGAGTGGCGCAAGGCGGTCGTGGACGAGCGCGGCCGGGTCGAGCGCATCCCGTACGAGCTGTGCGTGCTCGTGGCGCTGCGGGACGCGCTGCGCCGCGAGATCTGGGTGCCGGGCGCGAACCGGTGGCAGAACCAGGAGGACGATCTGCCGCCGGACTTCGAGGACAACCGTGATGTGCACTACGACGCGATCCGCCAGTCGCAGGACCCGGAGAAGTTCATCGATGCCCTTCAGAAGCGGCTGCGGGAGGCCCTGACCCGCTTCGACACGGCGCTGGAGCTGGGCACTACGGGCGGGGTGGACATCGTCAAGAGACACTGTGAGCCATGGATCAAGGTCTCGCCGCTGGGCAAGCAAGAGGAGCCGGAGAACCTCGTCGTCCTGAAGGCTGAGATCGAACGCCGCTGGGGCACCATCGACCTGATCGACATCCTCAAGGAGGCCGAGTTCGCCACCGGCTTCACCGGCGAGTTCACCTCGGTCGCCACCAGGGAGGTGGTCCCGAAGGCGGTGCTGCGGCGCCGGCTGCTGCTGGTGCTGTTCGCGCTCGGGACGAACATGGGCATCAAGCGCGTCGCGGTCACCGGAAAGCATGGCGAGAGCGAGGCCGTCCTGCGCCGGGTACGGCACCTGTTCGTCAACCGGACCAACATGCGCGCGGCGCTGGTGCGGCTGGTCAACGCCACCTTCGCCGCCCGCGATCAGGCGTGGTGGGGCGAGGGCACTGCCTGCGCGAGCGATTCCAAGAAGTTCGGCTCCTGGAGCTCGAACTTCATGACCGAGTGGCACCAGCGGTACCGCGGGCCCGGCGTGATGATCTACTGGCACGTCGAGAAGAAGTCGCTGTGCGTCTACAGCCAGCTCAAGTCCTGCTCGGCCTCCGAGGTCGCGGCGATGATCGAGGGCGTGCTGCGGCACTGCACGGACGTGGAGATCGACCGGCAGTACACCGACACGCACGGCGCCTCCATCGTCGGGTTCGCCTTCGCCCACATGCTCGGCTTCAACCTGCTCCCCAGGCTGAAAAACGTCGGCTCGGCACGCCTGTACCGGCCGGCGGCCGGTCAGGACGAGAAGTGGCCGCACCTGGCGCCGGTGCTGTCGACCAAGACAATCGACTGGGACCTGATCCGCCAGCAGTACGACCAGATCGTGAAGTACACCACCGCCCTCCGTCTGGGCACCGCCGAGGCCGAGCAGGTCCTGCGGCGCTTCACCCGCGGCGGGCCCAAGCATTCGACGTACCGGGCGATCGAGGAACTCGGGCGGGCGGTGCGTACGGCGTTCATCTGCGACTACCTCGCCGACGCGGACCTGCGGCGCGAGATCAACGACGGACTCCAGGTCGTGGAGAACTGGAACTCCGCCAACCACGACCTGTTCTACGGCAAGGACGGCGACCTGACCGGCTCCGACAAAGAATCCCAGGAGGTCTCCATGCTCGCCCTGCACCTGCTCCAGTCGGCGTTGGTGCACGTCAACACCCTGCTGCTCCAGGACATCCTGAGCGAGGAGAAGTGGCAGAAGCGGCTCACCGACGCCGACCGGCGGGCCCTGTCCCCGCTGTTCTGGACCCACGTGAACCCCTATGGCCGGTTCGAGCTGGACATGAACTCCCACCTCGCCCTTGCCCCCGTAGCGGCAGCCAAGACGCCCGGCCCGCGAACCCCGCCTGAGGCGGAAAACGCCCCATCGCCGGCAGGCCGAGCAGCCGGGGCAGCATCCTGAAGACGCGTACCCCTGGCGCCGGGCGAGAACGCCAGCTTCGTTGAGAGGTGTTCTGGGGAGTGTCTGCGTGCTGTTCAGTTGTCCCGCTAGGACAGGGCCTTGGTGACCACGGATGCCGCTTCGGCAATCAGCTTGTTGTCGTAGTCGGCGTCTTTGGTGCCGCGGTTGGACATGATCGCCATGACGATGGGTGTGGCGCCCGGGGGCCACACCACGGCGATGTCGTTTCGGACAGCGTAGACACCGCCTCCGCCGGTCTTGTCCCCGACGTCCCATCCCTTGGGTACTCCGGCCCTGATGAGTTCGTCTCCGGTTGTGTTGGTCCGCAGCCATTGTGTGAACTGTTCGCGTTCGTCCTTGCCCAGGGCGTCCCCGAGAACAAATGCCCGCAGGTCTGCCGCCCATGCGCGGGGCGTGGTGGTGTCCTGGGTGGCACCGGGAGACCACTGGTTCAGCTCCGGCTCGCGGCGTTCCACCTTGGTGGTGGTGTCACCTGTCTCGGCGAGGGCGCCGGCCAGGCCCTTCGGTCCGCCCAGTGCGTCGAACAGGAGGTTGGCGGCGGTGTTGTCGCTGTAGCGGACGGCCGCGTCACACAGATCACGCAGGGCCATGCCGGTATCGACATGCTTCTCGGTGATCGGGGAGTGGTCGATCAGATCGCTCCGGGAGTACTTGACCACCTTGCCCATGCCTCTCAACGAGTACTTGCGCAGGACCGCGGCGGCCGCGAACGCCTTGAAGGTCGAGGCGTACGCGAATCGCTCATCAGCGTTGAAGGCCACTTCCCGCCCATCGCCCGTGTTGACCGCGTAGACCCCAAGCCGCGCACCGTACTTGCGCTCCAGCTCCCTGAAGTCGCCGACGGCCTGCTTCGCAGCGGGATCCGCCAGCGTCGTTGCGGCGATCGGGGCCGGTGACGCCTGGGTGCTGTCATGGCCGCATGCGGCAAGCGGAAGGGCGACGAGTACAGCGAGCCCTCCGAGAGCGGCGCGCCGGGCACGAGTGGGCTGCATGGTCGGACCTCCAGATAAGCCGTCAAAGGGTGCTGAGAAGAGACACCGCTCGGGTACCGGCTCATGTTCTTCCTCCGTGTTCCATACGGTCCAATACGCATGCAGCGAGTTCCATGCCGTTTCCACATAGAATGGCCGGTATGGACCTGGTGGGAGCATGTCGGGCGTTTGTCAGCGTGATGGAGCGTGGCAGCTTCACCACAGGAGCAGCCGCAGCACGCATGTCACAGCCGGTCGCGAGCCGGCGCATCGCCGCCCTGGAGGAGCTTTTCGGCGAGCGCCTGTTCGAGCGGACATCGCGCCGTGCTGCCCTCAGCTCCTTCGGACGGGACATGCTCCCGGCGGCGAGGCGGCTCGTGCAGGCAGCCGACGCACTGCTACACGAGGCAGAAACAGCCAAGCACAAGCCATGGCGACTCGCCGTCCCCGGCACCTGCTCCACGGGCTCTCTCGCCCGCCTGATCGCCGACGCTCAGGACCATGCGATGATCCTTGATCTTCAGACCGGTACGCCGGCGCAGCGCATGGACCTTCTTCGCTCGCAGCAGGTACGCGCGGCCCTGATCGCGGTGCCCGCGGACGAAGCCACGTGGCCCGTTCCTCTCGGTCTCGCGGGCACCGCGGCAGCCGGGGTCAGGCGCGTCTATCTGGAAACTCTTCGGTCCGGGCGGGCCTGTCCGGATCCGGTCCGCAAGGTCTGGATCCAGCCCGAGGACGACGTGCCGCACATCCGCGATCCGCTCACACGGCTGCGCGACGCACTCGGGCTACGCCCGGCGCAGCTCGCCGTCGCCGCCGACCTGACGAACGCCATAGCCGAAGTGTTCCGCACGTCCGATCTGCTGCTGTGCTCCGCCGCGCAGGCCGACGAGCTCGGCCTCGACTGGAGGCCCATCGGTGAGATCACACTCAGCCGTGGATACAGCCTCGCAGCCGCCATGGACGTCAATGCGCAACATATCCAAGAACGCCTGGGCAGCGCGATCAGCCGCTGCCTTGGCCCGGCTGCCAGGACCGCCACCCTGCACACAGTGGCAGCCGTATGAGTAGCGAAGCGCTGATGCACGACATCCGCCAACAACTCATCGAAGGCGGCTTGCACGGCTGCCTGCTGGTCCGCGACCTCTACAGCGGAGTGGAGCTGGGCATCGAGCCCGACACCCAGCTGCCCTCCGCCTCCTTGGTGAAGATTCCGCTCGCCCTGGCAACGGCGGAGCGCATTCAACGCGGAGAGCTCGACGGAGCAACGGCAATCGACGTCCAGCCCGGACGCATCACCACTCGAGGCCCCACCGGACTGACCCGGTTCCGCCACCCCGCCCGGATCGCCATCGACGACCTGCTCTACCTCAGCACCAGCGTGAGCGACGGAACCGCCGCCGACGCACTCTTCGACCTCACCCCACCTGCCCAGGTGGCCCAGATCCTGCATGAACTGGGACTGGACGGCATCACCATCCGGCACGGCATGCGCGAACTAACCCAGACCCCCACAGAACGCTTCACTCCTGACCAGGCGCACCTCGCCCACACCCTCGCCATTGAAGCGGGCACCAGTGGCCGCGGCCACCAGGTGCACCAGCTCGACACCACCCGCGCCAACACCGGTAGCGCACGCGCCTGGACCAACCTGCTCCAAGCACTGTGGACCCCATCGGCGATCCATCCCGAAGCCGCTGCACGGGTGCGGGACCTCATGGCCCACAACCTGCTCCGCCACCGGCTTGCCCCAGACTTCAGCTCAGACGCCAGCCGCTGGTCCTCCAAGACAGGCACCCTCCTCAACCTCCGCCATGAAATCGGAGTCGTCGAGCACTCCGACGGACATGCCTTCGCCATCACCGTGCTCACGGAATCACTTGTCCCGGCAAGCAGTCAGCCAGGCGCCGACATTCTTATGGCACAAGCCGCCCGCAGACTGCACGACAACCTCCGGCAACTCTGAACCGAGACACCACCTCGAAGCAGACTCTCACAAACGGTCCTTTGCGCGATCAAGATCAACGACCGGCCACCGAACCCCCGCCGAACCCCGATCGATTCTCAGAACCCGTTCTCACTCGAAAGTGGGACGGACCTCCTTCTGAGACTTGCATTGTGCGAAAATCCGGTCCCATGACGGACCCTCAGCAGCCCTCGCCATCCGACCGGTCGGATGGCGACGACGTCGAACAGCACGCCTGTCTGAAGTGTGTCGCGCAGCCCGGCTCGCCGTGCCGCTCGCGCGGCGGCTCGGTCGCCTCCGCCTACCACACCCGCCGCTTCACCATGGTGCCCCGGCTGAAGAAGGCACTGCGGGTGCCGACACCGGCGGATCGCGGGCCGGGCCAGCCGTGGCGGCCGGGCACCCCGCCGCCGGCGCCGATCGACCCGGACCTGCCGAGCGCGGACATCCGCATTGGGTACGCCCGCTGCTCGACCCTCGGGCAGGAACTCGACTCCCAGCTCGACGCGCTCGCCAAGCACGGCATCCCGAGGGACAAGATCTTCAGCGAGAAGATCAGCACCCGCGTCCGCGTACGGCCCAAGTTCGAGGAAGCACTGCGGACCGCCCGGGAGGTCAAGGCACACGCCCCGCACTGCCGGGTCATCTTCACCGTGTACGAGATGAAGCGCCTCGGCCGCGACGCTGCCGAACTCACTGCGCTCGCCCACCACCTCACCGCCCACGGCCTCATCCTGGAGATGCTCGCCGGACCCCTGCCCGGCATCTACGACCCCACCGGCCCGGGGAATCTGCTGTTCGCGTTCTTCGCGGCTATGGCGGAGACCGAGCGGGAGAACATCCGTGAATCCACGTTGGAGGGGCTCGACACCGCAGCGCGCAAGGGCAAGCACGGCGGCCGGCCGCCGGTCATCACCGACGACATGCTCCACACCGTGCTCAGGCGGCGGGCGAACGGCGAGTCCGTCGAGCAGATCCAGCCCGACCTGATCATCCCCACCGGCAAGCGCAAGGGGCAGAGCCCCTCGTCGGCCAGCATCTACCGGGCGCTCGCCGAGTACGCCAAGCACGAGGCATACCCCGAAGCCATTGAGTACGCCCACGCCGACTTCGCCACCCTCCAGGCCAGCGAACTCCCTGAACCCCGCCTCGCTCGCCCCGACCGAGCGTCACTCTGACTACAGAGAGCTACTTGTCACTTTGCCGTTGCTTCGGGAGAACAGGGCCGTCTCGCTGTCGCCGACCATCACTCCCAGCACTTCCCGGCCGCCCTCCTCGGTGATGCCGGTGGCGATGACCACGGCCCGGGAGACGGTCTGGTGCTCGACCCTCGCCTTGCAGTAGGTCGCATCCAGATACAGGTATGGGAAGCGGACGTGGTCCAGGGGCCGGCTGCGGAACGCGGTCAGCTGGCCGTCCAGTCATGGCAGATCCGCGAGACCTCGCTCTTGGAGATACCGGTGTCCGCGCCGAGGACCTTGACCAGGTCGTCGACCGACCGGCTGGACACGCCGTGGACGTAAGCCTCCATGATCACCGCGTATAAGGCCTGGTCGATGCGGCGGCGCCGTTCCAGAAGCGCGGGGAAGAAGCTCCCCGACCGCAGTTTGGGGATCGCGAGGTCCAGGTCGCCGACCTGGGTGGTCAGCGTCTTGTCGCGGTGGCCGTTGCGAAGCGCGGTGCGCGTCTCGGTGTGCTCGTTCCATTCCGCGCCGATCCTCGCGGTGGCCTCGGCCTCGATCAGCTCCTGGAGCATCCGCTCGGCCACACCCCGAACGAGTTCCAGCCCGTCCCCCGAACGTAGTGACTCCAGCAACCGGAGTAGGTCATGCTGTGACAGGGCCACCCTGCACCTCCCGCGTTGAACTGCCCCTTCACTACGGAGAGTTGCACGGTGGCCCGTCCTCTGGCAGGGAGCGGAAGATATGCCAGCACGCGCCCCCGGCGCACTCCCTCACCTTGATCGGCTACACCACGACAAGGGACACCATCTGCAGCGGAGCTTCGGCGTGGTGTTCGCGTCCATGGTGGCTCCTCGGGAGGTCGGGGTCGTTGTCCTGATGGGCTGCGCCCGCCGCGGGTCGGAGAGGAGGGCGGAGGAGTTACGCGCGAAACCTGCCACTTGATGACTATCGGTCACATACAGTTACACACAGTGTCGATTCTTCCGTAACGGTGCGTGTTGATCGAGGACTCGCGCCGGGGCGATGCGCCTTCGATCACATGATCGAATTTGTCGCAGTGGCGTCGGTGGAGGCGCTGGCCGTGGGCCATCGAGGCGCAGCTCTTGGTGCACAGCTGCGTCCCGTCCGGACTTGTTGCCAGGCGGCTGCGATCCTGGTGGCCGTAGCCTCGGAAAGGAGCCCAACATGATGGGGTGGCGGATTATCCAGGTATTCTCGACCTGGACTGGTTTGCGCCATAGCGCAGGCGCGGCTGGGCGGGTGCGCGTTGTGGCAGCGCTGGTGGTGCTGGCCTTGGCCGGGTGCACGGATGGTGGCCCGAAGGGCGGAGGAACGCCGGCCACTCCGTCTGGGCTGAACTACGGGTCCGCGACAGTCAACGCCGTCATGCAGAAGGCCATGGCACTGCCGGCATGGTCTTCGGGACGTTGGGGAGTACTCGCCGCCGACCCCACTGGAAGGGTCTTGGACCAGGTGAACCCGCACGACCAGTTCCTCACCGGATCGGTGGCGAAGATCTTCTCTGTCACGGCGGCCCTACACACACTCGGCCCTGACCACCGGTTCACCACCCCCGTCGTGCACACCGGACTGTCGACGCCACAGGGACCCTGACCGGCGATCTGATCATGGTGGGCAGCGGCGACCTGACGCTGGGGGGCCGCACCAAGCCCGACGGAACGGTGGACTTCACCAACTTCGACCACTTCGACGCCAACGCCATCCCAGGAGCGGCGACGCTCACCCCCGAGGACCCCCTCACGGGCCTGGACCAGCTGGCCAAGCAGGTGGCCCACAGCGGGATCCGCCATGTGAACGGCAACGTCGTGGTCGACGAGCGCCTGTGGGACCCCGTCACGATCGATGACGTGCCGATCACCCCCACCGTGGTCAACGACAACCTGATCGACCTGATGGTTACGCCCAAGGCCCCCGGTACCGCGGCCAGCCTCGACTGGCGCCCCAAGACTGCTGCGTTCCAAGTGACCGGCCACCTGGCCACCGGGCCTGCGGGCTCCGCACCCGATGTCACGGTCTCCTCCCCCGCGCCCGGGCGCATCGAGGTCTCCGGCCGGGTGCCTGCCGGGATCCAGCCCTCTCCGTTCATCGCGACCTACCAGGTACCGAATCCTGCGGCGTTCGCACGCACCCTGCTGGTTGAGGCGCTCGCCCGGCAGGGTGTGTCCGTCGGCGCCGCCCCCACGGGGCCGAACCCGGCCGAGCAGTTGCCGGCTGCGGCAGACGTCGCCAAGCTCCCTCAGGTTGCGAAGTACACTTCGCCGCCGTTCTCGGAGTACGCGAAGCTCATCAACAAGGTCAGCCACAATCTCGGCGCGAACCTCCTGCCGCCGCTCATGGCCCTCACCGCAGGGAAACGGACCTACGAGGACGGCATGGCAGTCGAGCGGGCTTTTGTCGAACGAGCCGGGATCGGCCCGGGCGCCATCACCCTGACCGACGGCCAGGGCCTGCCCGGAAACAGGGTGACGCCGGACGCCATGGTCCAATACTTGCGATACGCACAAGGCCTCCCGGAGTTTCAGATCTTCTTCGGCTCGATGCCCGTCATCGGCGTGGACGGCTCCCTGAAGAACGTCGTTCCGGCGACCGACCCGGCCGTAGGGCACATCCACGCCAAAACCGGAACACTGATCGACGGATCCAGCAACGCCCTGGTCATGCAGACCAAGGCCCTGGCCGGCTACGTCGACGCCCCGGACGGGAAGCTCGTACCGTTCGCAATTTTCCTGAACAACGTCCCGATCAAGAAGGTCAACGACGTCATCCAGGCCAACTCCACTATCGGGGAGATGGCGTCTAGCCTGTACATGCCCAGCTGAGACCCCGTACGCACCCTGCGATCGGCAAGTGCCGACCACCACACTCGTTATAGTGCGTATCTACTGACTTCGGCTCTTCAGGGTGATGTCGGTTGGTCGAGGGTGAGGCCGGTGCCGGCTATGAAGCCGTTGAGGGTGTGGGGCCGGTATTGAAGG
>NZ_JBVIRI010000026.1:0-71652 GCF_055576225.1 Streptomyces sp. NPDC033845
TCCGCAAACTCAGCGACGGCGAAGGCCCCGACGGCGAGAAGACCATCGTCCAGCTCATCCACGACGGCCAGGTCGACCTCATCGTCAACACCCCGACCCGCTGCGGGACCAGCGACCCGGGCAGCGACGGCCACGCCCTCCGGGCCACGGCCGTCGCCAGGTCCGTCCCCTGCCTGACCACGGTCCGCGCGCTCGCCGCGGCCGTCCAGGCCGTCGAATCGCTGCGCCGCGCCGAGACCGGGGTCCGTTCCCTCCAGGAGGCCGTCGTACCGCCCGGCGGCCGGGACCGTCGGCGGGAGCGGAACGGGCGGGTGCCGCACCGGTCGCCCCGCGCGCCGGGCCTGTTGCCCTGGGCCGCGTGACCGCCCCGCCGGAACGTACCGGCCGCCGGAAAGCCCGAGGGCAGCGGGCGCTTCGGGCCGGCCCCGCGGCGGCGGCCGTAGCCCGGCGCCACCGGTAGGCCGAAGGGGCGGGCCGCGTGGCGGCCCGCCCCTTCCGTTCGGCCCGGTCAGCCGACGATGCCGACGATGGCCGCGTTGCTGAGGTTGGCCAGGGTCCCCGCGAAGAGGGCCAGGAGGCCGAGGCGGGCGACGTCGGACCGGCGCTCGGGTGCCAGCGCGCCGAAGGAGCCGAGCTGGATGGCGATGGAGCTGAAGTTGGCGAAGCCGGCCAGGGCGAAGGTGGTGATGAGGACGGTCTTGTCCTCCAGGGTGGGGATCTCCGGGCCGAAGGAGGCGTAGGCGACGAACTCGTTGATGACCAGCTTCTGTCCGAGGTAGCTGCCGACGGTGGTGGCCTCGTCCCAGGGCACCCCGATCAGCCAGGCGACCGGGGCGAAGACCCAGCCCAGGATCCGCTGGAAGGTGAGGCCGTCGATGCCGACCCAGCTTCCGGCGACGCCCAGGATGCCGTTGGCCAGGGCGATGAGTGCCACGAAGGCGATGAGCAGGCAGCCGACGATGACGGCGAGGCGGCCGCCGCTGAGCGCGCCGCGGGCGACCGAGTCGATGGCGTTCGCCGACTCGGTGTCGCGTACGGCGCTGATGTCGCCGCTCTGCTCCACCTCCTCGGTCTCCGGGTAGATCGCCTTGGCGATGACCAGCATGGCGGGGGCGTTCATGACGCTGGCGGCGAGCAGGTAGGGCAGGGGGGCGCCGAGGAGGGAGTAGCCGACGAGGGTGGAGCCGGCCACGGAGGCGAAGCCGCCGGTCATGCAGGTGAAGAGTTCGGAGCGGGTGAGCCGGCGCAGGTACGGGGCGATGAGCAGGGGTGCCTCGGACTGGCCGAGGAAGATCACCGTGGTGGCCCAGATGGATTCGACGCGGCTGGTCCTGAGCAGTTTGGAGATGGCGCCGCCGACGATCTGGACGACCCATTGGATGACGCGCAGGTAGTAGAGCAGGCCGACGAGTGCGCCGAGGAAGATGATGACGGGGAGCACGCCGAGGGCGAAGGGGACGTTCGAGCCCTTGGCCAGGGAGCCGAAGAGGAACTCGGTTCCGGCGGTGGTGTAGCCGATCAGTTTGGCGATCATGTCGGCGAAGGCGCGGAGTGCTTCGCGGCCGGGGCCCCACTTGAGGACCAGCAGGGCGATGGCCACCTGGAGGGTGAGGCCGATGCCGAGGGTCCACCAGTTGATGCGGCGGCGGTGCCGGGACATGGCGTAGCACAGTCCGTAGATCACGATGAGGCCGAGTAGCCCCTGCAGCCGGGTCATCGGACGCGATCTCCCCATCGGGCCGAGGCCGGCCCCTGGTGGCCGGGCGGGCCGCACGGATCTGAAGCCGGGCAAACCGGTCGATCAGAACTTACGAGACATCTGCCGGTGCGGTGCTCAGGACACGCCCGTCCCGCGTCGCAGGTCACACGGGCTCCGGGCGCCCAAACCCTCCGACCGGGGTCGGCCGGGGTCGAACCGGAACCAGCCCCGGGGCGCTGCGAACGGCTCTGTCTCCCGGTTGCGGGCGGCCGGAAGAGTGGCCGGTGCGCTTCTGCGCTCCCCCGGAACCACGGAAGCGGGCACCTCATGTCCCCCACCAGCACCACGACCAGCGCGGCGGCCACCCCGGACCGGCCGCCCCGGACGTTCTTCGGGCACCCCCGTGGGCTGACCACGCTCTTCCTCACCGAGATGTGGGAGCGGTTCAGCTTCTACGGCATGCGGGCCCTACTGCCGCTCTATCTGATCGCCGGCGGGCCGGCCGCGGCGTCCGGTTCCCAGGGCCACGGTCTGGCCCTGGACGCGACCACCGCGCTGGCGGTCACCTCCCTGTACCTGGCCATGGTGTACCTGCCCTGTATGGCCGGGGGCTGGCTGGGCGACCGGCTGTGGGGCCCGCGCCGGACCGTGATCGTCGCGGGCTGTGTGATCGTCGCGGGGCATCTGCTGCTGGCGGTTCCCGGGCCGGGCACCTTCTACGCGGGCCTGGTGCTGGTCGCCCTCGGCTCCGGGCTGCTGAAGGCCAACATCTCCACGATGGTCGGCCATCTCTACGAGGGTCCGGCCGATCCGCGCCGCGACGGCGGCTTCACCGTCTTCTACATGGGGATCAACCTCGGCGCCCTGCTGGCCCCGCTGGTGATCGGCACGGTGGGCCAGCAGGTCTCCTGGCACCTGGGCTTCGCCCTGGCGGCCGCGGGCATGGCCCTCGGCCTGGCCCAGTTCGTGATCGGCACCCGGCACCTGTCCGCCCGCAGCGACATCGTGCCCGAGCCGCTGCGGCCCGGTGAGCTCGCCTCCGTGGTCCGCCGGTTCTGCCTGTTCCTGGGCGCGGCGGCGGTGGCCTACGGCGCGCTGGCGCTGTCCGGCCGGTTCACGATGGCCTGGGCGCTGGTGCCGCTGGCCCTGGCGGGCGTGGCGATCCCGGTCGGGGTGCTGATGCGGATCAAGCGGGACAGGACCCTGGACGCGGCGGAGCAGTCGCGGATGAACGCGTACCTCTGCTTCTTCGCGGCCGCCGCCTTCTTCTGGATGATCTACGACCAGGGGGCCTCGACCATGGCGGTGTTCGGTGCCGGCCACACCACCGGGGAACTGTTCGGCCTGGGGTTCCCCAGCTCCTGGTACCAGACGGTGAACCCGCTGTGGATCCTGATCCTGGGGCCGGTGTTCGCCTGGCTGTGGACCTGGCTGGCGCGGCGCGGCAAGGAGCCGCCCACCGTGGTGAAGTTCGCCCTGGGCCTGGGATTGGTCGGGTTCTCCTTCCTGGTCTTCGTCGTGCCGATGGCGATGGCGGCCGGCGGGGGCGCGGTCGGCCCGATGTGGCTGATCTCGGTCTACTGGATCCAGACGGTCGGCGAACTGTGCCTGTCTCCGGTCGGTCTGTCCATGACCACCAAGATGGCGCCGGTGAAGTACGCCGGCCAGATGATGGGCATCTGGTTCCTGGCCGTGACGGCCGGGGACAGCGTGGCCTCCCTGCTGCTCCAGGCCGGCGTCAACCTGAGCACGACACCGGTGGTCGCCGTGGAGGGCCTGCTGGCCCTGGCCGCGGCGGTGGCGGTCTATCTGGTGCGCGGCCGGATCCAGCCGCTGCTGGGCACGGCCCGCTGAGCCCGGGGCCTACGCGGCCCGGAGGCCTACGGAGCCCGGAGGCTTACCCCGCCGGCTTGCGGAGCGGCAGCCGGGGCCCCCGAAACGGGCCGGAGCCGCGCAGCAGGGCGGCCGTGGCGGTGGCGCCGGAGACGGCGATCAGGAGCGGGATGAGCACCTCCTGCTGGAAGCCGGTGAACTCCAGGGCGAGCACGGCCGCCGTCAGCGGCATCCGCTGGGACACCGCCAGGAACGCTCCGGCGGCCACCACCGCGTAGGAGCCCAGGACCGTGCCGGGCCACATCAGCTCCCAGAGCCGGCCCGCGACGATGCCGAGCAGCGCGCCGTTGGCGAACGACGGTGTCAGGAGCCCGCCGTAGGCGCCGGCCCGCAGGCACAGGGCGACGACCAGGGTGCGCAGCAGCAGCAGTAAGACGGCCAGCAGGAGCGAGGGGTGGGCGGTGAAGGCCAGGTCGGCGGGCCCCTTGCCGTTGCCGAGGAGCTGGGGGAACGGGATGGCGAGCAGGCCCACGCACAGGAACGCGGCCGGTGCGGTCAGCAGCAGGGTGTTGCCGCGCGGGGCGCGGCCGCTGGCGCCGGCCATCAGCCGGGCGAAGCCGTGCGCGCAGACCCCCACCAGGGGTCCCACCAGGAGGGACCAGACGATCAGCGAGCTGCTGAAGGGGAGTTCGGGGAGCCGGTAGACCGGCTCGTCCGGGACCACCAGCCGGGCGACGAGGGTGGCGACGGCAGCCGTGAGCAGCGCGGGCACCACGGAGCGCAGGGCCCAGGTGCCGAGGAGGACCTCCAGGGTGAACAGGGCGCCGCCGAGCGGGACGTCGTAGACGGCCGCGAGGCCGCCGCCGGCCGCGCAGGCCACCAGGATCCGGCTCTGGTCGGGGGTGAGTCCCGTCCGGCGGGTGATCCCGGTGGCGAGGACGGCGGCCAGCTCGCGGGGGGCGACCTCCCGCCCGAGGGGGGAGCCGAGGCCGATGGTGACCACCTGGAGGGTGGCGTGGGCGGAGGTGGTGAGGCCGGGCATCCGGGGCGGGCGCATCCGCAGCGCCTGGGCGATGCCGACCAGGGGTCGGCCGTAGCGGTGCAGGGTCCACCAGCCGAGGCCGGCGACGACTCCGGCGAGGGCCATGGCGGCCAGCCGGCGCCCGGGTGGGGCGGCTTCGACCCCGTCGAGGAAGGATCCCTGGTCGTAGCCGTAGGCGAGGTGCTGCACGGTGTGCAGGAGCAGGGCCAGGGCGGCGCCGGCCCCGCCCGCAGCCAGTCCGACGGCGAGGGCCGCGGCGGCGAACCGGAGCCGCCGCACGGTGGGGCTGTGATCGACCGGCATGCGGGAACAGTAGACACCGGGGGATCCCGGGGCCGGGAGGACGCTCGGGCGGGCCCGGTGGATGGCCCGGCCGGCCGTGTCAGCGGGCGTAGGCCGCCCGGGAGCGGGCACCGGGGCGGCGGGCACGGATCCGGCCGGCTCGGGTGCGGTGGGCTCCGGTGCGATGGGCTCCGGTGCGATGGGTGCGCGGCCAGAGGGCGTGGCCGGCGACCAGGGCGATGGCGCAGCCGATCAGGCTGTCCGACATCAGCTGGCCGGCCAGCTCCGCGCCCTCCAGGTTCGCCAGGTCGGACAGCAGCAGGATGACCGGGGTGACGGCCGCGGTCTGGGATCCGTAGCCCCGGGAGGAGAGGACCGGGACCAGTGCGCCGAGCAGCAGCATGACCGGCACCTCCCACCAGCCGCGCGGTACGGCGAGGAACACCAGGACCGCCGCCAGCAGGCCGACCGCGGTGCCGGCGGCCCGCAGCAGGGCCCGGTCGAGCACCGGGCCGAGGTCCGGTTTGAGGACGAACACCACGGTGACCGGCACCCAGTAGGCGCGTTCGAAGGGCATCAGGAACACCAGCGTCTGGGCCAGTCCCACGCACAGCGCGAGCCGGAGTCCGTAGTTCCACGGGGCCACCGGGGGCACCGGAGGCACCGGGGGCGCCTGCGGGGTGGCGGCCGGGGGCACGGGCGGGTCCGGCGGCCGGGCGCGGGCGGCCCGGGCCGGGGTGGCGGCGTACAGCGCCAGGACGAACAGTCCGCCGCCCGCGACGAGCAGCGGCGGGATCCAGCGGGGCCCGGTCGGCGGCGGTCCGGCGGCCAGGACGGCGTTCAGCAGCAGCATCAGCCCGGCCAGCGAGGCGGCCCGGCCACGGGCCGAGAGCATCCCGGAGAGGAGCGCCAGCAGCGTCAGCGCCCCGACGGCGACCCAGCCGTGGCCCTGGAGGAGCCCGCCGACGGCGGCTCCGGTCCCGCCGAGCAGGAGGCAGCCGGTGACGGTGCGCAGCCGGGTCCGGCGGTCGGGCGCGGTGGCGGCGAGGACGGCGAGCAGGGCGCCGAGGGAGGCCGCGGCGCCGTACTCGGGGCGCCGCAGGGCCAGCCCCAGCGCGAGCGGTGCGGCCAGTGCCAGCGCCGCCCGCGCGGCCGTCCCCACGGGTGCGGCGGACGGTTGCGCGGGCGGCGGCGGGCTGTCGGGCGGGCGGGGGCCGGGGCGGTTCATTCCGGTGTCCTCCGACGTCGTACCGGGTCACGGGGTGGTCGTGGAGTCCCAGCACAGCAGCCGCGGCGGCGGTCCGCGGTCATGCCGTCGGAGGATCGGGGGGAGGAATCCGTTACTTCTCGATCTCCAGCGTGGCCATCATGCCCGCGTCCTCGTGGTTGAGGATGTGGCAGTGCAGCACGGTCTTGCCCGGGAAGTCGACGAAGCGGGAGCGGATCACGATGTTGCCCCGTGCGGGGACGTCCACCGTGTCCTGGAAACCGTAGTTGACCTGCGGTTCGCCGTTGATGCTCATGACCTGGAAGTCGTTGGTGTGGACGTGGTACGAGTGGACCTCGTCGCTGTCGTTGCGGATCGTCCATTCCTCGACGGTGTTCAGCTTGACCTTGAAGTCGATCCGGTTGTGGTCGAACTGCTTGCCGTTGATGTAGAACTGCGTGCCGTCCGCGTTCTCGGTGAACACGATCGTCTTGCGGCCCGCGATCGGCTCCTTGGCCAGGTCGTCGACGGGCGCGAAGGTGGTCGGGAGGGCGGCCTGCTCCACCGGGGTGCCGGCGGTCTCCACGGTCGCGAGGGTGGCCTGCGGGAACTGGTTGCCGGCCTTGCCCGTGTTGTAGGGCTGGGTGACGAGCTCCTTGGTTCCGGCGTCGCCGCCCTGCACGAGCACGTCGTAGCGGGCGCCGGCCGGGATCACGATGGAGTCGACCGGGTAGACCTTGTTCACCGGGTAGCCGTCCTGTGCCACCACGTGGAAGGTGGTGCCGGGCAGGGCGACCTTGTAGAAGATGTTGGCGCCGATGTTGGCGAGCCGCCACAGCTGGGTCTCGCCCGGCTTGATCCGGATCCGCGGGTTCAGCTGTCCGTTGACGGTGCGGGTGGTCGGTGCGCCCATCTTCAGATCGGTGGTCTTGATCTGGTCGCCGACGATCTGGAAGTCCTTGAGGGCGATGGAGTGCTCGGTGATCCCGCGCAGCGGCTCCGGCATGTAGCGGTCGAGGCCGTCGACGACGATGAGGCCCGCCATGCCGCCCGCGGTCTGCGCGGCGGACTGGGTGTGCGGGTGCGGGTGGTACCAGTAGGTGCCCGGTTCCAGCGACTTCAGGAACTGGTACTTGAAATCGAAGGTCTTCCCCGGGTCGATGGTGAGGAAGATGTTGTCGGAATTCCCGACGGGCGAGACGTGCATGCCGTGGACATGGAGGTTCGTGTAGTTGGTGACCTCGTCCGGGAGCCTGTTCTCGAAGGCGATCTCCATGCGGTCCCCGGGCCGCAGGCGCAGCGTCGGCGGCATGTAGAGGCCGTTGTAGGTGAGGGCCCACAGGTCCTTGCCGGCCAGCCGGACCTTCTTGCGCTCGACCACGATCCGGGTCTTGAGCAGGCCGTTCTCGCTCACCACCTCGGCGGGGTCGCGCAGGTCCTCGGTGGCTGCCGCGGTGATGGCGGGCGACGGGCTGACCGCCGCCGACGTGGCGGCGGTGGGGGCCCCCGCCCCGCCGTCGGGCGTGCTCGTACCGCATCCGGAAGCGAGGGCCAGGGCCGCGAGGAGCGACCCGATTGCGGTCCACCTGCGAAGGGGGTGTCTGATCATCCGGTCTCTCCGAAAAGGAAGGGAAACACACGGCCGCCGGGGCCGGTTCCGCGCCATCATGCCGCGCCGGGGCGGACAACCCTTTCAATGACCCGCAGTGCGGGCAGAGTTGCCGGAATGGTGCGACTGGAAATCCGGAGATCACGCGTCGGATATACGTAATTCATTCCGGAGGAGCGGATTTCCGTCGGCTTCCCCTCCGAATGGAGGACAGCCCGGGAGGGTCCTTCGTGGGGTACTCGGGAGAGCTGCCGGCACCCTCGCACGCCATCCGCCGGTTCCGTAGTCCGCCTCCCGGAAGGCCAGCCTGATGAACAGCGCCGACGAAACCACCAGCCGACCCTCCCGGCCGGGCGGCCGCCCCGCACTCGACACCGTGGAGCGGGCCGTCGCCGAGATCGCCGCCGGCCGCCCCGTCGTCGTGGTCGACGACGAGGACCGGGAGAACGAGGGCGACCTGGTGTTCGCCGCGGCCCACGCCACGCCCGAGCTGATGGCCTTCACCGTCCGGCACACCTCGGGGGTGGTCTGCGTCCCCATGACCGGGAGGGCCCTCGACGCTCTGCGGCTGCCCCCGATGACCGCCGTGAACGAGGACCCCAAGGGCACCGCCTACGCCGTGTCCGCCGACGCCCGCACGGGCGTCACCACCGGCATATCGGCCGCCGACCGGGCCCGTACCGTACGGCTGCTCGCCGACCCCGCCACCGGCCCGTCCGACCTGACCCGGCCCGGCCATGTGTTCCCGCTGCGCGCCGTACCGGGCGGGGTGCTGGCCCGGGCCGGGCACACCGAGGCCGCCGTGGACCTGGCGCGACTCGCCGGGCTGCCGCCGGTCGGGGTGATCGCCGAGATCGTCGACGACGACGGCTCCATGGCCCGGCTGCCGCGGCTGCGGGCCTTCGCCCGCGAACACGGGCTGGCCGTCATCTCCATCGAGGACCTGATCCGGCACCTGAGGCACGGCGCCTCCCGCGTCGAGCGGGCCGCCACCGTCTCGCTGCCCACCACGTACGGCAACCTCACCGCGGTCGGCTACCGGGACGCGGCGACCGGCTCCGAGTACGTGGCACTCGTCGCCGGCCGGCTCGACGAGCGGGGCCGGGTGCCGGACGGCTCCGAGGTTCCCGTCCGCCTCCACTCGGGATGCCTGACCGGCGACGTCTTCGGCTCCCTGCGCTGCGACTGCGGACCCCAGCTGCACGAGGCGCTGCGGCGCATCGCGGGCAACGGCCGCGGGGTCGTGGTGTACCTGGCCGACCACGAGGGCCGGGGCATCGGCCTGGTGCAGAAGCTGCGCGCCTACGCCCTCCAGGAGACCGGCCGGGACACCGTGGACGCCAATCTCGACCTGGGGCTTCCGGCGGACGCCCGGGACTGGACGGCCGCCACCCGGATCCTCGCCGACCTGGGGGTCCGCTCCTGCCGGCTGCTGTCCAACAACCCGGACAAGGCGCGGGCACTGGCCTCGCTGGGGGTGCTGGTCACCAGCGTCGAGCCGCTGCCGGCCCCGGCCTGCGAGGACAACCTCCGGTACCTGCTGACCAAACGCGACCGGATGGGCCACCGGCTGCCGTGGCTGTCCGAAGCCTGCGCCGAAACCGAGACGGAGACCGAAGCCCGCGCCACCGCCGACGCCACCACGAGCACCACGGTGGGCTGATGCCCACCCGGCCGGCCCGCGCGGGGCGGGGACTCAGGTCTCGCGGTCGCAGGCCGCGCAGATGCGGATGCCGCTGACCGGCGGCCACCAGCTGTCACCGGCCGTACCGGGCCGGTCACCGGGCGCGGGTACCATCCCGGAGGTGCTGAGCCCGCACAGGGTGACCGGGCCCGCCCGAAGCCCGCTGTCGTCGGTCTCCGCGGCATGGACGGTACCGACCCCCTCCCGGCCGGTGGGCCCGCCCGGGCGCGGCGGCATCTGCTCCGCCGGCTCGTGGACGGCCGCGTATCCGTTCACCCGGGTCCCCTTCCTCGCTGTGTGGGCCCGCCCAGGGTAGCCACCGCCACCGCCTCGAACCCCTCGTCGGCACCGCCCCGGACCTGGTGTCGAGCGGCGGGCGGGCATGAGAGCGCGATGAAATCGGGTGACGGTGCGTGTGACGCTGTTGCATGCTGGGGCGCCGGCGGGCGTGGACGCCCTGTCCGCCGAGGGCCGCCACGACACCCGTAGGACATCACATGGACAGCGCGCGCGTTCAGGACTGCCTGGACCTCCTCCGGCAGGCCCGGGAGCTTCCCCTCGACGACTCCCGGCGGCGGCTGGTGGAGCGGGCCGCCGGCGACCTCGTCCGGGACGGGCGGCACCGGCGCCGGGCCGGCGCGCGGGCGGAGCGGGCGGCGGCCGACGCGAAGGTCCTGGCCGGCACGCGCATGGGCGCCGCGGACCGCACCATGGACGCCCCGCTGTCCACCGGCACCGCGCCCGAGCGGGCCGTCGCGGGCCGGGACTCCCCCGGGGTCCGGCCCGGCCGCGCGGAGGGCTCCGGGTCGGCGCGACTGCTGCACCGCCCCCAGCGCTGCTATGTGTGCAAGGGCCACTACCGGCAGGTCCACCCCTTCTACCACCTGCTCTGCCCGCCGTGCGCCGACGAGAACCTGGCCCGCCGCACGGCCCGTACGGACCTGACCGGCCGGCGGGCCCTGCTGACCGGCGGACGGGTCAAGATCGGTTTCCAGACCGCGCTGATGCTCCTGCGCGACGGAGCCGAGCTCACCGTGACCACCCGCTTCCCCCGGGACGCGGTGCGCCGCTTCGCCGCGGCCACCGACGCCGCCGACTGGTGGGACCGGCTGCACGTCGCCGCCCTCGATCTGCGCGATCCCCGACAGGTCCTCGCCTTCGCCGACCACCTGCTCTCCCGGGGCCAGGCCCTGGACATCCTGATCAACAACGCCGCGCAGACCCTGCGCCGTTCCCCGCACACCTACAGCGCGCTCGCCGAGATCGAGACCGGGGCCGAGACCGGGACGGCAGCCGGGTCCGCGACCGGCCGGACCGCGCTTCCCCCGTCCCGGACCTGGACCGCTCCGGGATTCTCCGTTCCCGGGGCCGGGACCGGGACCGGCGCCGCTCCCCTTCCCTGGACGGGCGAACTCGCCCCACGCCCGGCGGCGTTGTCCGCCGTGGGCGAGTCCGTCGGCGCCGTGTCCGCGCCGCCGGCCGCCCGGCTGCCCCGGCAGGCCGTCGACGAGGCGGGGCTGCTGCCCGAGACGGCCGCCGTCAACTCCTGGACGCTGCGGCTGGGTCAGGTCGACCCGGCGGAACTCCTCGAAGTCCAACTGGTGAACGCGATAGCGCCGTTCCTGCTCGCGGACCGGCTGCTCCCGCTCCTGGAGGCATCGCCGGGGCCCCATCGCTACCTCATCAACGTGTCGGCGGTGGAAGGCCAGTTCGCCGTCCGCAACAAGACCGGCGGCCACCCGCACACCAACATGGCCAAGGCCGCCCTGAACATGCTGACGCGCACCAGTGCCGACGAACTGGCCGCCCGCGGGATCCACACCTGCAGCGTCGACACCGGCTGGGTCACCGACGAGAAGCCGCTCCCCGCCCGGGAGAGGCACGCCGCCACCGGGTGGCGGCCGCCGCTGGACGTGGTCGACGGGGCCGCACGGATCTACCACCCCATCGTCGCGGGCCAGGCGGGCGCACCCCTGCACGGGGTCCTCCTCAAGGACTACCGGCACGTCCCCTGGTGACCGTGCGGACCCTCCCTCCGGGTGGGGTGCTCATCCGTCCGCTCCCCCGCGCGGGACCAGCAGGCCGGCGTCGGCGAGCGCCCGCAGGACCGTGCCGGCCTGTGCGGGGTGAGCTCCGGCCTCGGCGGCGGCGCGCGGAGCGGTGCGGGTGCCGTCGCACAGCCGGAGGAGTGCGCGGGTGCCGGGGTCGAGCCGGAAGGCGCGCACCGGCTCCCGCCACACCCGTTGCAGGGCCACGGTGACCGGTTCTTCGGGGACCTGCTCCGGGGCGCCGGGGGCGGTCACGTCGTGGCCGTAGGAGACGACCAGGACGGTGGCCGGTACGACCGGGACGCCCCGGTCGACCCAGGCGGCCGGGTCGTCGGGGGCGTTCCGCCGCCGGGCCGCGGACTGGTGCAGGTAGTGGGCGGCCTCGGAGGCGATCTCGTCGCGGCGCAGCCGGAAGCGTTCCAGTTCGAACCGGCCGAATTCCACTAGTCCCGCGGGGAGTCGGCCGGCGGCGTGGTCCAGGAACGCCTGGGCGGCCCGTTCGGCTCCGACCGGGTCGTCCGGCTGCGGGGGGCGCACGGTTCCGTTCAAGTAGGCGTCGAGTACCGGACGGTGACGCGCCGTCACCTCGGTGATGGTGTCCGGCATCGGCTGGGCGATCACCAGCCGGTGCTTGGCCGCGACGTCCTGGGCCACCCGGCCGTAGGCGCTGTCGGGGACCCCGGCGAGGAGGGCCAGTTCCTGTTCGGTGAGGGCGAACCGGGTGCGTACGGCCTCGGGGTCCTCGTGGAGCTCGGTGGTGGTCAGCAGGGGGCCGGTGATCAGCGCGGCGAGCGCGTCCATCAGGCTCATCGTCCGGCCCTCCCCCGGCCGGGCACCGGGACCCGGGCGTCCGGCGCGGCCGGGGTCCAGCCCGCGGTGTCGCGGGCCCGGGCGATCTCGGCGGCGATCTCGGCGAAGTCCTCGGGGAAGTCCTGGTCCCGCTCCAGCAGGGTGGCCTTGATGTCGGCGCGCGAGGAGAGTTCGGCCAGCATCTCCCAGACCCGTTCGGGCACGGGGGCGCTGTGGGTGTCGCGGGCCGTGCCGTCGGCGTCCTGGGTGCCGCCCGCGAGGTGCACCTGGACCACGCGCTCCAGCGGGATGGTGTCGAGGAACTCGCCCACGTCGTAGTGGTGGTTGCGGGAGTTGATGTCGAGGTTGGTGAGGTCCAGCAGCAGTCCGCAGGAGCAGTTCTCCATCACCTCGGCGATGAACTGCGCCTCCGTCAGGGGGTTCGGCAGGTCGATGTGGTAGGTGATGTTCTCCAGGATCAGCGGAGCCCCCACCTCGTCCTGCACCCGCTGGGCGCGGCGGGCGACGTCCCGGGCGATGCCGCGGCTGCGCGGCAGCGGGGCCAGGGTGCCGACGGAAACGGTGTCGGCGCGGGTGAAGCAGAGGTGGTCGCTGAACCAGGGGGCGCCGATCTCCTCGACGAGCCCGGCGAGGGCCTCCACGTAGTGGGGGTCGGGGGCCTGCGGGGTGCCCAGGGAGAGTTCCAGGCCGTGCGGGACGAGCCGGTGGCCGCGGCGCAGTTCGCGGAGGGCCTCTCGGCTGTCCGGCGGCGCGAACAGGTAGTGCTCGGTGATCACTTCCAGCCAGTCGACGGCGGAACCCGAAGCGGCGATGCCTTCGGCCAGTTCCCGGCGGTATCCGAGTCCGGAACCGAGGTGCGGCAGGTATGCGGGCATGTTCTCTCCTCGATCGTGCGTCTCCTCGGACGGCGGTGGCGGGCGGGCGGGTCCGACCGTTCGCACCGGGGTCCCTGCCGACGCTAGGCGGCGGGGCGGCCCCGCACCGTACTGCGAACGGTCGAAGCCGAGGGCGGATCCGCCGCCCCGGCCGCCGGCCCGGCGCCCGGCCCGGGCGGGAGTCGCCCGGGCGGGGGTCGTCCGGGCGGAGGTCCGATCGAAGGACAGCCCCGGCCGGGGCGGGTTCCTAACGTGGTGGCTGTCGCCGGACGGCGCGGCACCCCCGCTCCGTCCTCCGATCCCGCACGGACGCCCCGGAGGGCGGTGCGAAGAACCGCCTCCGGCCCGTGCTCGCTCCCATCCGCAGGAAGTGCCGCAGTCGTCCCGTGATCCGGGCCCTGCGCCAACCCTCAGGAGTTCACATGACCAGCACCCGCACCAGCTCGGCCGGCACCGCCCGCACCGCACGCTCGTTCGGCTTCGAACAGCTGCCGGCGGCGGTCGAGGGCCCCGCGGCCGCGTGCCAGCAGTCGTGCGTCGACTGCGTGGCGGTCGCCCCGGACCGTGACGTCCGGAGCCGCCGGACCGCGGCCCGGTCGCCCCGCTGAACTCCGGCCCCCGGGCCGTACGCCACCGGACCATCCCGTTCCGGTTCAGTGTTTCGAGAGGAGTACCCATGTCCCCCACGTCCGCCGCACCCGCGCCCACCACGGCGCCCGGCACCGGACCCGCCGCGGAGCTCGGCTTCGCCGCGGTGCCCTGGGCCGGCCGCCGGCACGCCGACCCGATGATGCGCTGTATCTCCTGTGCCGGTCCGCCGCCGCCCCCTCCGGGCTGCAGCACGCGCGTCCGGCACTGACCGGCCGGACGGCCGGACGGCCGATCGCCGTCGGGGGAGGCCGGGCACGCCACAGCGCCCGGCCTCCCCTCCTCGCTCCCCGCCCCCGGCCGGCCGGCGCCCCACCGATCCGAGGAGCCCACCGTGAGCATCGCCCCCTCGTTCCTCCGCCCGTCGCCGCCTCCGGCACCGCCCGCACCGTCGCCCGGGCTCCCCGGCCCGCCCCCGGCGTACGCCGTCGAGGCGCGCGGCCTGCGCAAGGCCTACGGGGACATCGAGGCCGTGCGCGGGGTGGACCTCAGCGTGCGCCCCGGGGAGATCTACGGGTTCCTCGGCCCCAACGGGGCCGGCAAGTCGACCACCATCGGCATGCTGTGCACCCTGGTGGAGCCGACCTCCGGGAGCGCGACCGTGGCCGGTCACGACATCGTCCGCGAACGGGACGAGACCCGGCGCCGGATCGGCCTGGTCTTCCAGGAGTCCACCCTGGACTCGCAGCTGACCGTGGAACGCAACCTCCGCTTCCACGCGCGGATGTACGGGATGCCCCGGGCGGCCGTCGGCCCGCGCGTGGACCACGTCCTGGAGCTGGTGGAACTGACCGACCGGCGGCGCGCCAAGGTGAAGGAGCTGTCCGGGGGCATGCGGCGGCGCGTGGAGATCGCGCGCGGCCTGCTGCACGCGCCGCGGGTGCTGTTCCTCGACGAACCCACCGTCGGGCTCGATCCGCAGACCCGCCGCCGCCTCTGGGACTGCATCCGCGAACTGCGCCGGACCGAGGGCGTCACCGTCTTCATGACCACCCACTACCTGGACGAGGCCGAGGTCTGCGACCGCATCGCGATCATGGACAGGGGGGTGGTCGTGGCCCTGGGCACCCCGGCCGAGCTGAAGGCCCGCACGGGTGCGGACACGATCAGGTTCGCCACCACCCGGGCCGCCGACGCGGAGGCCGCCGTGGCCGCCCTGAGCACCCGGTTCGGCCTGTCCGGCCGGATCCTCGACCGCCGGGACGGCACGGTGGCCGTGCCGGTGCCGGACGGGGCGGCGTTCCTGCCCCGGCTCGCCTGCGGGCTCGGCGTACCCGTCCGGTCCATGGAGCTGACCCGGCCGACCCTGGACGACGTGTTCCTGTCCTGGACCGCCCGCCCCGGCGGGGAGCCCGCCGAGGACGGAGGCCCGGGCCGTACCGAACGGGCCGAGTGGGCCGCGCACCGGAGGGGGTCGCGATGAGCGCGATCGGTCTGCGCCTGCTGCCGGCGCCCGCACCCCCGGCCGCCTTCACCCGGCCTCCCGTGACGGGCGCGCGCGCCCATCTGCGGACCGTGTGCGTGGTCTGGCACCGTGACCTGCTCCGGCTGCTGGCCGAACCGGTCCGGGTGGCCACCGCGATGCTCCAGCCGCTGCTGTTCCTGTTCGCCCTGGGCGGCGGGCTCGGTTCGCTGACCCGGTCCGCGTACGGGGTGCCGTACCAGACCTTCGTCTACGCGGGCGCGCTCGCCATGCCGGTGGTGTTCGCCTCCATCGGCGCGGCCTCCTCGATCGTGTGGGACCGGGAGTTCGGGTTCCTGCGGGAGATGCTGGTGGCTCCGGTGAGCCGGACCGCGGTGGTGGCGGGCAAGTGCCTGGGCGGCATGACCACGGGCCTCTTCCAGGGCACGATCGTGCTCGCGCTGGCCGGCGCGGTGGGGGTCCCCTACGAGCTGCCGCTGATGCTGGAGCTCCTCGGCTGCATGGCCCTCCTGGCCTTCGTCTTCGCCTGCTTCGGGGTGCTGGTGGCGGCGCGGATGCGTTCGGTGCAGTCGTTCATGGCGCTGACCCAGATGGTGGTCCAGCCGCTGTTCTTCCTGTCCGGGGCGCTGTTCCCGCTCTCCCGGCTGCCCGGCTGGCTGGCCGTGGCCACCCGCTTCGACCCGCTCACCTACGCGGTGGACCCGATCCGCCGGGCGGTGCTCGGCGCGGTCGGCGCGACGACCGCGGCCCCCGGGGTGACCTGGGGCGGCTATCTGGTGCCCGTCTGGCTGGAACTGCTGCTGGTCCTCGTGTCCGGCACGGCCATGCTGTGGGCGGCCTCCCGGGCGTTCCGCCGCGGCTGACCCGCGGCTGACCCTCGGCTGCCACACGGCCGACGCATGCCCGACCCGTGCCGGACCGCGGCTCCGCCCCCGGCGGGCCGCGGCCCGGCCGTGCCCCGATCGGGGCCTCCCCGGGTCGTCCCGGCAGAGGACCGAACGGATGACCGGACCGGTGGGCTCTCCTTCCTAGCGTGGGCGTACCGCGGCGAACCCCGCCGCCCGATGGAAGGACGCCTCATGCCGACCTCACACATCGCACCGCCCCGCCTGGTCCTGCCGGCCCACTCCGCTCCCGAGGTGAGCGCCGACCTGGCCGAGGAGCGGGACTGGATCCCGCCGCTGGTGGCCCCGGCGGCGACCGCCCGCTAGAACCCCCGCGGGGCGGGCCCGCCGGCCCGCCCCGCCTCGCACCCCCACCCCACTCCCCCACACTGCGAGGTGAATCGCATGCAGCGCACCTGTGCCGAGATCGACCGGCTGCTCGGCTCCGATCCCCGGTTCGGCTCCGCCGACGCCATCGCGGCCCGCAACACGGCCCGGTTCCGCGTCGGACTGCGGCTCCTCGGCCGCCACCACGTCTCCTCCGAGGCAGAGTTCCGCCGCCTCGAAGAGCTCTCGGACGACGCCCTGCGCCGCGTGCTGTACGACCCGGTGCTCCGCAACGCCTTCGAACGCGACCTCAACCTGATGTCGGTCCGGCCCGAGGACCCCAGCACCCTGGCCCTGATGCTGCGCCAGACGGACCCGCGCGAGCGTGAACTGGGGCCCTGCGAGGCGCTGATGGACGTGCGCCACCAGCCCTGGCCGCACCTCGGTCCGGCCTGGACCTGGACCTCCACCCTGCCCGAGGAGGACCATGCGCTGCTGACCGCGCTGGGCCGGCGGCGCGACGACGTCTTCGAGGAGATGGGCGCCGACCGCAGGGTGGTCCCCGACGCCGAGACCCTGCAGGCGCTCGCCCGCGGGGCCCGGCTGCTGGCCGAACTCCTCCCGTACAGCGGGGCCGGCGCACTGCGGCACGTCTCGCTCATCGGCTTCGCCGAGGGCGAGGACGAGGACGGCAGCGTGCACTCCTTCGCCTGCGGCGACCGGCTGCCGTCCGCGCTGTTCCTCTCCCCGGGAGCCCTCGGCGACCCGTGGAAGGTGGCCGAGCTGCTGTTCCACGAGTCCCTGCACCTCAAGATGTTCGACATCATGCGCACCGGCGCACTGGTGTCCGACATCGGGCGGATGACGGGCGTCCCGCCCTGGCGGGTGGTCGACTGGAACCTGCGCCGGGTGTACAGCTCCCTGCACGTCTACGGCCACATGGTGCTGTTCTTCGCGGCCGCCGCCGAGGCCCCCGCCGACCTGCGCCGCCGCTACGGAGAACCCCCGGCCGCCGACTCCGTCGGCATGGTGACCCCGGGCAGTGCGGCCGCCGCCGACGGTACGCACACCACCAGCGAGGAACGCACCCGCTATCTGGCGCGGCAGGCGCTGGAGGCGCACCCGGACGCGCTGACTCCCGACGGCCGCGCCCTGGTGGGCTGGATGCTGGACGCCCTGGAGCCGCTGCTGCCCGGTGCGGCGCGGCCCGCCGCGGCCGTCCCCGGGACCTCGGAGTGGGAGGCCCCCGAGGAGCCGGCGCCGGCCGTCGCGTACCGGCAGTGCCGTCCGGTGACGGGGCTGCCGCTGGAGGACCAGGGGCTGCTGCTGGCGGCCGCACCGGCCACCCACCGCATGCACTGGCTCAACTCCCGCGCCTGGCTGGTCTACGCGCTCTGCGACGGCCGGTCCCCGGAGCGGCTGGAGGCCGAATACCGCCGGGCGGTTCCGGACGACCCGGCGGGACCGGGCCGGGCCCTGGCCGCGCTGCTGCGGGCCGGTCTGATCACCCCGGCCGCCGACCGCGACGCCGCGGCGGACCGTGCGGGGCGCTCGCACTCCGCGGAACACGGCGCCGTGCTGGAAGGAGCCCTGCGATGAACTGCCTGAGCTGCCGCGCCGAGACCGCCCTCGCCCGGCCCGCCGAGGGCGTGTGCCGCTCCTGCGGTGCCGCCGTCTGCGGGGAGCACCTGCGCCTGGTCCGCCGGGAACGGACCGTCGCGATGGGGCTCGGCACCAGCCGGGTCCACACGGTGACGGCCGTCCACTGCGCCGGTTGCCGTTCCTGATCCGGCGCCGGCCGTATGGGTGACCCCCCACTCCGAGGAGGAGCGGGGGGTCACCCATACGGTCGGCGCCCGAGCCGATCCCTCGGCCCGAGCCGACCCCTCAGGGGCAGGGGATGCGGGGCCCGGCCGCCGGGGGCACGTGGTGCCCGCCGAGCCGGCGGACCTCGGCGGTCACCACGTCCACGATCCGTTCCGCCTGGCCGTCCGTGAGCACCAGCGGCGGGGTCAGCCGGACCAGTCCGAAGACGTTCGGGACCAGGACGCCCGCCTCGGCGGCCCGGGCGGGGATCGCGCGGGCCCGTTCGGCGACGGCCGGGTCGTCGGTCAGGACCACGGCGAGCATCAGGCCCCGGCCCCGGACCGTCCGGACCCAGGGCAGTTCCTCCAGCGGCCGCAGCGCCTCCAGCATCCGGGCCCCGGTCTCGGCGGCCCGGGTGGCCAGACCCTCCTGTTCGATGATGTCCAGGTTGGCCAGGGCGACGGCCGCCGCGGTGGCGTGCCCGCTGGCGGTGAATCCGTGCCGCAGCGGGAAACCCTCCAGCATGCCGAGGACCCGGCGCCCGGTCAGGACCGCCCCCATCGGGATGTATCCGCTGGTCAGGGCTTTGGCGGTGACCACGATATCGGGTTCCAGACCCAGGCCCGGCGAGGCGAACCAGTCGCCGGTGCGCCCGTATCCGGTCGCCACCTCGTCGGCGACGAGCAGGATGCCGTGGGCGTCCAGGACCTGCCGGACGGCGGACCAGTAGCCGGGCGGCGGGACCACGTTGCCCGCGACCCCCATGACCGGCTCGCCGATCATCGCGCCGATCCGGGAGGCCCCGACGGATCGGATGCCCTCCTCCAGCTCGGCCATCAGCCCGGGGACCGGGTCAGGGCCGAGGGCGGCCGGGTCGGGGCGGGTGAGCCGGATCGTGTACCGGGCGGAGTCGGTGCCCAGTCCCCGGTGCACCTCCTCGCGTGCGGTGACGGCGAGGGCGCCGGCCGTGGCACCGTGGTAGGAGCCGTCGAGGGCCAGCACGTACGGCCGGTGCCGTCCGCTGTGGTGGAAGTGCGCGAGCCGGACCAGCTTGAGCGCGGTCTCGGTGCCCTCGCTTCCCGAGGAGGTGAAGGAGACCCGGCTGCCGGGGGCGGGCGACAGCGCCGCGAGCCTGCGGGCCAGCAGCAGGGCCGGTTCGTTGACCGGCCCTGCGTGCAGCGGATACGCCATCAGCTCGCGCATCTGGGCGGCGGCGGCTTCGGCGAGTTCCTCGCGGCCGTAGCCGACGGCGCACTGGCCGAGGCCGGCGAGGGTGTCGATCAGCGCCCGGCCCGCACTGTCCCACACCACCGCTCCGCGACCGCGGACGAGGCACAGCCGGTCGGCCGGGGACCGTCCGACGAACGCGTTGGGGAGCAGGACCGGGCAGCTGGTGTCCCGGTCCGAGACGGTGGCGGTCACGGCAGGCCCCTCTCCGTGCGGTGGGGCCCGGCCGGCAGTGGGGGGTTCGGCACCATGGTGCGCCTCCTCGGGTCGCGCGTGCGGGGACGCGTTCACCGTAGGCGCGGGGCCGTGGACCCCCCGTCATGCGTTCGAGTGACGCCCAGGACGACGGCCGGGCGGGCGGTCCGCGGCCGGGCGGCCGTCGTCATTCGAGGAGGTGGGTCCGCATGGCCTTGGCGACGGCCGCGCCCCGGTCGGACACGCCGAGCTTCTCGTAGAGCCGGCGCAGGTGCGTCTTGACGGTGGTCGGGGCGAGGTACAGCTCCTTGGCCATGTCGGGGACCGACAGACCCTGCGCGATCATCTGGAGGACCTGTCGTTCGCGGGCGCTGAGCAGCGGTTCCTCCGACCGGGCGCGCGAGCGCACCTCGGAGGCGAGGCCGGTGACCAGTTCGGGCGGCAGTACGCTCTCGCCCTTGGCGCAGGCGATGACGGCCGCCACGATGTCGTCCCGGTCGGAGCCCTTGGAGAGGTATCCGGCGGCGCCCTCCTGCACGGCGCGGTAGACGACGTCGCTCTCGGTGGTCGCGGACAGCAGCAGCACCCGGGTTCCGAGCTCGTCCCGGGCGACCGCGTGCGCCACTTCCAGTCCGTCGAGTTCCGGCATCCGGTAGTCGAGCAGGGCCACCGCGGGCAGGTGCTCGCGGATGGCCTCCAGTGCGGTGCGGCCGTCGCCGACCGCGGCGACGACCTCGATGCGTCCGCTGCCGGTGAGGGCGGAGACGATGCCTTCGCGGTAGACGGGATGGTCGTCGCCGACCACCACGCGCACCCGCTCCTTCTGCCCGTACGCCGTCATGGTGCCTCCCCGTCGGGGCCTGCGGGCCCGGCGGGGGTGCCGTCCGGGTCCGGCCGGTCGGGCCGGTCATGGTCCACGGGCACGGTGACCCGTACCCAGGTGCCCCGTTCCACGGGGAGCAGCTCCATGCGTCCTCCCAGGGCCTCGATCCGGGCGCGTTGCGAGGCCATTCCGATGTGGCCCTCGGCGAGCCGGCCGGAGAGCAGGTCCGGGTCCACGCCGACGCCGTCGTCCTGCACTTCCAGGATCACCGCTGCACGGGTCTCCCGCAGCCCCACGCGGACGTGGCGGGCCCGGGCGTGACGGACCACGTTGTTGAGGAGCTCCCGGGCGGTGCCGAAGAGCAGGGCGTCCGCGGGGCCGGCCGGCCGGATGCGTTCCAGGTCGTAGTCCACGGTCAGCTCGGCCCGTTCGGCGGCGGTCTCGGCGAGGGTGCGCACTCCGGCGGCCAGGCCGGCCTCCTCCAGTACCGAGGGGTGGAGGGTGACGCTGACCTGGCGGAGTTCCCGCTCGACCTCGGCGAGCAGGTCGTACGCCCGGTCGACGAGGGCGGGGCGGCCGTCGGGGGCCTTGCGTGCCTGGCCGAGGTCCTGGCGGATGGCCAGGACGGTCTGGAGCGGGCCGTCGTGCACGGATTCGGCGACGGCGCGGCGCTCGCGGCTCTCCGCGGACACCACGTCCTGGAGCAGCACGGAACGGCTGATCGTGAGTGCGGCCACGCGTGCGAGCCGGCGTTCCTGGACCCGGGACACGGCGATGGCGACCACGCACAGGAGCGCCAGCATGGCGAGGACGGCCAGGCCCCGGCCGTTGCCGAGCTGTTCCCGGAAGGCGGGGTCGGCGAGGACGGAGCCGCCGCCGAGGATGGCCGCGAGCGACAGCAGCAGGGCCCGGCGGCCCGGGTGGGTGGCGGTGAAGAACGGCAGGAAGGCCAGCAGCCCGAGGGAGAGGTAGCTGCCGATGGACAGGAACTGGAGTCCGCAGACGGCCGCGACGTCGGCGATGGCCATCGGGGTGGTCTCGCGGATGCGGCGGGCCCGGCCGGGGCGGTGCCGCCACATCCACCAGGCGAACAGGGAGAGCAGCCCGTACGCGCCGACCAGGGCGAACTGGGCGGGCCACTGGCCGGAGGGGGTGCCGGCCCAGGCGACCAGGGCCATGACGCCCACCAGGGCGAGCCGCAGGAGGCTGCGCAGGCGCTGCGCCTGCCCGTCGAAGTCGAGGTAGATGGCCGTGACCGCGTCGGCGCCGGCCGCTCCGGGGTCGCCCGGTGGCCAGCCGGGTCCGGCCGCACGGGGTCCGGCGGCACGTGGTCCGGCGTCCGCGCTGCCGTCCTGGTGCACCGTCCCAGTTTAGGCCGCCCCTGTCGGATCGGGCCCGGCCGGAGCGGGTGGGCGTCCTCCGAACGGGCGCGGGGCGGCTGATCCGGCAGGGGCCGGTGGACGGCCCGGACGGGTGGTCCGCCGCCGTGCGCCCGGCTCCTACTCTGGCGCCCCCGCGAGCTCCGGCATCCCCCCGCGAGCGTGCGCGGTCCGAGAGGAGGACGCCATGCGCGTCGCACTGATCCAGCTCCGCGTCGACGACACCGAGGGCCCGCCGGACCGCCGCCGCCGGGCGGCCGAGCTGGTGCGGGCCCGGGCCGGGGACGACCTGGTGGTGCTGCCCGAGGGGTGGGCCGCCGGCGCCTGGAACCACGCCGGGTGGGCCCGGGACGCCGAGCCGCTGGACGGGCCGACCGCCCGCGCGATGTCGCGGGCGGCCCGGGAGGCGTCCGTCTGGCTGCACGCCGGGACCATCGTGGAGCGGGCCGGGGACGGCACCCTCTACAACACCGCCCTGCTGTTCGGGCCGGACGGAGTGCTCCGGGGGCACTACCGCAAGATCCACCGGTATGGCTTCGACACCGGTGAGGCGGCGCTGATGGGGGCCGGGGAGCACATCGTGACGGTTCCCGCGGACTTCGGCACGGTGGGCCTGGCCACCTGCTACGACCTGCGCTTCCCGGAGCTCTTCCGGGCCCTGCTGGACGCCGGGGCGCGGTTCCTGGTGGTTCCGGCGGCCTGGCCGGCCGGACGGTTGGAGCATCTGCGGCTGTTCGTCCGCGCCCGGGCCGTCGAGGAGCAGTGTTTCGTCCTGTCCTGTGTCGCGGCGGGCGAGCACGGCGGGGTCCGGCAGGCCGGGCACAGCATGGTCGTCGACCCGTGGGGCGTGGTCCTCGCCGAGGCCGGGGAGGACGAGGAGGTCCTGACGGCCGAGGTGGAGCCGGGCCAGGTGGACCGGGTGCGCGCGGATCTGCCCGTGCTCCGGGACCGGGTGCTGGGCATTCCGGTGCCGGTGCCGGTGCCGGCGGGTCCTGCGTTCGGATGACGGGGCGGGGGACGCTGTCCGGTTCCCCGGTCCGACCTGCCGGAGGACGCGGCCGGGCGGCCCCCTCCGGCACAGTCTCAGGGGGAGTGCCCTCGGCACCCCCTCCACCCCCTCCACCCCCTCCACCCCCTCCACCCCCTCCACCCCCTCCACCCCCTCCACCCGAGAACGATCCCTTTGAACCGGGAGCACGCACCATGAACAACCGCGCCATCGCCGCCGAGTTCACCGGCACCGCCCTGCTCGTCTTCTTCGGTGTGGCGGCCGCCGCCATCGGCGGGCCGCTGATCGGTCCGGTCGGCATCGCCCTCGTCTTCGGCCTGGTGCTGATGGCCCTGGCCTACGCGCTGGGCCCGGTCTCCGGGGCCCATCTCAACCCGGCGGTGACCTTCGGGCTGATGCTGGCCCGGCGGATCGATCCCCGTACGGCCGTCCGCTACGCCCTCGCGCAGTGTGCGGGCGGTGTGGTCGGCGCGGGCGTGCTCTACGCGCTGGTCCTGGCCATACCGGGCTTCGCGGTGCACGGGGCCTTCGGCTCCAACGGCTGGGGCGCCCGCTCCGCGGTGGGCATCAACGGGGCCGGCGCCTTCCTCGCCGAGGCCGTACTGACGATGCTGCTGGTGCTGGTGGTGCTGGGCGTCACCCGGCGCAGCCCGGCACCGGGTGCCGGGGGCGCGGCCATCGGGCTGACCCTGACCACGCTGGTGCTGGTGGGTCTGCCGCTGACCGGCTGCGGGGTGAACCCCGCCCGCAGTCTGGGACCGGCCCTGTTCGCCGGCGGCCCGGCCCTGTCGCAGCTGTGGCTGTTCCTGCTGGCCCCGCTGGTGGGCGGTGCGCTCGCGGCCGGCATCGACCGACTGATCCACCCGGTTCCGCGCGCCGTGGTGCAGCTGCCGTCCCTGGGCTCCGCCCCGGTGGGCGCCGCCTGAGGCGTCCCCGCCCGACCGCCCCGCTCCGGCTCACCCGCCGCCCCCTCCCCGGGCGGCGGGTGAGCCGTATCCGCTCCCGGGGCGGTCCGCGGGGCTGTCGTCCCGATGCGGACCTTATGGAGGACAGGCCGGGGGCCCGGTCGCCCGCACGATGGGGGGTGGACGTCCGACCGGGCGCCCGTCCCTCGAATCCCCGAGGAGTCGGCCATGTCCTCCCTGATGCTCAGCCCGAACAGCGCGGTCCCCGCCCCGCAGGTACCGCTCCGCTGGGAACTCCTCGCCGGAGACCGCCGGCCGGCCGGCGACAAGCGGCTCTGTTACAGCCCCAACTGCGGCTGCGCCGCGCGGAACCACACGGCGGCCCCGCGCCGATCGGCCGTCTAGACGGCTGCGAGCGCACGGGCCGTGCGGGCTTCCTGCCCGCACGGCCCGTGCGCTCGTGTGTGCGCCGAGGGGATCAGCTGGTGGCCGGGCCCCGGGAGTGGGGGGCGGGCCGGTCGAGGAGGGTCAGCCGGGCGCGTACGGCGTGGACGAGGCCGCCGAGGTCCAGGAAGCCGCGTTCCCGGAGGGCCGGCAGCAGCTCCTCGGTGCTGGTGACCCCCCAGCTGCCGAGGATCCGGTCGCACTGCGCCCGGGTACGGCGCTGCTCCTCCGCCCCGTCCACCGGGGCCGCCCCGGCCTCGGCCTCGGCTTCGGCAGCGCGGGCCAGGGCCCCGGCGGTGGCGGCGAAGGCCGGGTGGCCCCGCAGGGCGGCGACGGCGGGGGTGGCCCAGTCCAGCAGGGCGGTGGTCCGCCACAGCCGGGTGGCCAGCAGCGGGCCGGCCTGCGCCCAGGGCAGTTCCCGCTCGCGGGGCCGCAGCAGGGCCTCGTAGGGCCGCGCGGCCGCCGCGTCCGCCGGCAGCCCGAGCCCCGCCAGCCGCGGGGACAACGCCCGGGCCAGCGCGTCCCAACCCGAGTCGGCGACCGCCGATTCCCCACCGGCCCCGGGGGCGACCCCTGCTCCCGCCGGTTCCGAGACCCGTGCCGTGGCCGTGGCCGTCGGCACGGGAGTGGCCGTGGTCAGCAGGTGGGCGGCGGCGATGTCGCGGAGGGCTTCCGGGAAGCCGGGCCAGGTCAGGGCCATGGCCTCCAGCACCTCCTCGCAGCCGAGCGGGGCATCGCCCCGCTGCGGCTCGGGGAGGCAGTCCGGCGGCAGCTCGGTCAGACGCCAGGAGCGGAGGTGGACCGTCTCGGCCAGCGGGGTCGGGGTCCCCCGGTAGGTGAGCCGCCCGCGCGGCGTCCCCGCCGGACCGGCCGAGCGGCAGGCGGCGGGGGCGGGGGCGGGGGCGGTGCGGGCCAGGTGGCGCAGGGCCGTCAGGGCGTCGCGCCGCTTGATGCCCGGTCCGCCGGGCCCGTAGCGGGCCCGGAAGGCGTGGAGTTCGGCCGGGTCCGCGCCCCGTTCCCGGGCCGCCGCGAGGATGGTGGCGCTGTCGCGCCCGGTGAAGGGCAGTTCCGCCGCCGTGGACACGATCAGCCCGGCCGTCCCGGGGCCGATGATCCCGGCCCGGCGGGCGTGGTCCGTCGCGTACCGGAGGTCGACCAGGGCCCAGCTCAGCGCCCGGTGACCGGCGTCCGCGTCGGCGTGCAGCAGGGCCACCTCGTCGTCGCCGACGAGCTCCCCGTCCCGGTAGGCGCGGAAGACCGATCCGATGCCGGTCATCCCGAAGGGGGCGAGTTCGGCGGCGCGCAGGGCGCCCATGCTGGCGGCGCCGCAGACCTCGACGCCCGTGTCGATCAGGGCGAGCAGTTCCTTGTGGCGTACGGCCCGGGAGTGCAGGAACAGTCCGTCGACGATCAGCAGCCGGTCGCCCGGGCGCAGGCCCCAGCGCAGCACCCGGTCCGCGGCCACCGGGGGCCGGACTTCCGCCCCGGGCAGTCGGTGGTGGATCTCGGCCGCGGACAGGGTCGGTCCGGCGGTGACGACGGTACGGATTCGGTCGGGAGCGGGCATGTCAGTCCACCGCCTTGTGGTCGAAGAGGAGGCCGGGCACGATCACGCGCACCACCGGCAGCGGGGAGCCTTCGGGGGTGAGGTCCACGCGCAGGACCCGGTGGCCCGCGGCGGCCAGGAGGTCCAGCAGGGACCCGAGGTCGGTGTCCAGGTCCCGGCCTGCGGGCTCGGGTCCGGGCGGCTCCTGGTGGCGGGCCACCAGGTCGTCGCTGTCCGGGGCGTCGGGGCCGGCCGGGTGGGCGGCCACGGGGGTGTGGGTGATGAAGGGCAGGTCGTCGCGGGCGCCGGCGACGGCGGTCAGCCGGGACTGGACGGCCTCGGTGACCGCCCGGGACAGGGCCACGTCCGCGTCCTGGTGGGTGCCGGAGCCGGAGAACCAGCTGGGCACGCTGGGCGACCACAGGCGGGCGGCGAAGGTGGGCACGCCCCAGGGGCCGGTACGGTCCGCCACCTCGACCACCGCTCCGGCCCCGGCGCAGTGCCGCAGCACGGCGGCCGCCGCACCGGACCGGCCCGGCCGGACGGCTACGGCGGCGGTCCGGAGCCCGCTTCCGGCGTCGGCGCGGGCGGTGCGGGCGGCTCGGGCGGTACGGGCGGTACGGGCCAGCTCGTGGCGCTCGACCACTTCCAGGAGGGCGTGCAGGGTCGCCTCGGTGCGGGTGTTGCCGCCGGCCAGTCCGTTGCTGGTGACGGCCGCGAAGGCGTCCGGGGTCCAGTCGGGCCGGACCCGAATGTCCAGGGTGACGGCGGTGACCGGCACCCAGGTGGTGCCCCCGCCGGTCAGGTCCTCGGCCGGGCACCACCTGACCGCCGCTCCCGCGCGGGGCCCGCGGTGGGCGTCGGCGGCGAGATCGGCGGGGTCGTAGGTCAGCTGCCCGGCGAGCTCGGCCGGGTCGGCGGTGATCGCGTCCGGCCGGGGGAGTTCGGCGGCGTGGCACTCGTAGGCCTCCATGGCGGCCGAGACGCGTGCGAGGCGGTGGCTGAGACCCTTGCCCTGGGCGACGGCGAGACCGAAGGAGTTCGGCCGGACGGCCTGCCAGACCGGCAGGCCGATGTCGTCGAGCCGGGTCAGGTCGGCGACCCGGGTGATGCCCGCCCCGGGGAGCAGCGGCTCCAGTCGGCGCCAGGTCTCCTCGGCCGGGACGGCCCGATGGGTGCCGAGGCGCTCCACGCTCAGGGCGCGGGCGCACGGTACGGGAACGGGCGCGGCGAGCACCACGGATGTGCCGGGTGCGGTGGATGTGGTGAGTGCGGTGGATGTGGCGGGTGCGGGGGCGGGCGGGCTGGTGCGGATCATTCGGCGGGCCGTCCTGGGGGTTTCGGGGGTCGGGGAAAACGGAAACCGGGGTTCCCTGCGCCAGGAGGCCGGCGCGGGGAACCCCGGTGGTCGGGTGGTCGGAGACCGGAGCGATGGCCGCCCGTCGGTCTCCGCCCCGGTGCCCGCTACTCCGACAGCGTCCCGGCGTGGCAGGCACCGAACTCGGCGTCGAGGGCGAGGGCGAGCTCCTGGGAGAGGGTCATGGCGCATTTCCTTTCGGACACGTCGTGCGTGCGGCGGTTGCCATCGCTCCACGGACCGTTCGTCCGTGTGCTGCCGCCAGTCCAGCAGCCGGGCCCCGGGGCCGTTGTCGTCCGGACGGAGGAACGGGACGACGACCGCGCTCCGGGCCCGGCCGACGGGCGGACGCGGACGGCCCGCTCCCGGTGGCGGTGGTGGCGGCGGCGGTGGCGGTGGCCCGGTGCGTCGACCGACCGGAGGACACGCCCGGGGCCCCGGGTGTGGCGCACTGGACGGCATGTACGAGGCCGAGAGCACCGGAACGCGCGGGGGAAGAAGCCCCCGCCCCGTACGCCGTGTGCCGGCCGCCCCTCCTGCCCGCGGCCGCGACCGGATGTGATCCCCATGCGCACGACCAGGCACGAACACGCCGAGCACGCCTTCACCGCCGTACCGGAGTCCGTCGCCGAGGCGCGCTCCTTCACCCTGCGGACCCTGACCGCCTGGCACCTGGACGGGCGCGCCGACGACATCCGGCTGTGCGTCTCCGAGCTCGCCTCCAACGCCGTCGAGCACGGCACCCGGGCCGGCACCGGGCGGGGGGTGTTCCTGCTGCGGATCGACGCCGACGACACGCACGTGCGCGTCGAGGTCGAGGACGAGGACCCGCTGCGGGCGCCCCGGGTGCGGCCGGAGTCCCAGGAGGCCACCAGTGGCCGCGGCATGGCGATCGTGGCCTCCCTGGCCAGCGCCTGGGGCTTCGAGAACCGGGCGTTCGGCGGCGGCAAGTCCGTCTGGTCGGACTTCGCGACCGGTTCCTGAGCCACGTCCTCCTGAAGCGCATGCCCCGAAGGGTGGGCGGGGACACGGACCAGGGTCCGTGTCCCCGCCCACCCTTCGGCCACCGGCTCAGCTGACTCGGGGGCGGACGCCCGCGCAGGCGACGGGAAGGCTGCGCGGACCGCGCAGGACCGCGTTGGCGCGGTAGGGCGGCGGGTCGGCGAGCAGTCGGGGGGCTTCGAGCCGGGCGGCGATCCGGGACAGCGCGATCTGGGTCTCCAGCCGGGCCAGCGGGGCTCCGAAGCAGCTGTGGATGCCGCTGCCGAGGCCGAGGTGACGCAGACCGGGCCGGTCGGGGTCGAAGCGATCGGGGTCGGCGAACTGCTCCGGGTCGCGGTTGCCCGCGGCCAGCACCAGCCACATCGAGGAGCCGCGCGGGATCGTGGTGCCCCGGACCTCGATGTCCGCGAGCGGGGTCCGGTGCGGCAGCAGCTGGACCGGCGGTTCGTAGCGCAGGAGTTCCTCCACCAGGGGCACGGCGAAGCCGGGGTCCTTGCGCAGCCGGTCCAGGGCCCAGGGGTGGCGCAGCAGGGTGAGGACACCGTTGGTGATGAGGTTGACGGTGGTCTCGTGGCCGGCCACGAGCAGCAGCGCGGAGGTGGTGAGCAGTTCCATCGTGCTCATGGGGCCGTCCGGGCCGTCCGCTGTGGCGAGTTGGGAGATCATGTCCTCGCCCGGCCTGCGGCGGCGTTCCTCGATGAGCTCGGCCAGATATCCGCCGAGGGCGAGCCGGGCCTCCCGGGAGGCGGCGTGCCTGGCGTGCGGGTCGGATTCGTCCGGGTCCGGGTCGAGGCTCGCGGCAATGGTCTCCGCCCAGCCGTGGAACCGCACCTCGTCCTCCCGGGGGACCCCCAGCACCCGGCAGATGACGGTGACGGGGAACGGGTAGGCGAACCCGTGCACGAGGTCCAGGTGTTCGAGGTCGCCGTCACGGGCGATGGTGTCGATGAGCCCGTCCACGACGGTGGTCAGTTCCTCCCTCATCCCGTCCACCCGGTGCGGGGACCGGGGCGGGCCGAAGGGCCGGTTGGTCATCCGGCGCAGCCGGTCGTGGTCGGGCGGGTCCAGACGCAGGAACCCGGGCGGGAGGGTGCCTCCGGGGTCGGCTCCGGGGTCACCGCCGGCCTCGTTCCCGCCCTCCGGGCCCTCGGCGCCCTCGGCGGCCTCCGCGAGCGGATCGGCGGCCGGGGCGGTCAGGTTGCGGGCGTCCGAGCTGATCCTCGGGTCGCCCAGCAGCCGTTCGATGTCCCGGAACCCGCTGATGACGTACGGGCCGTCGCCCTCGTGGAGCACCGGGGTGCGGCGCAGCTCCCGGTACAGCGGGTAGGGGCAGGGCCGGCTGGCCGGGTCCAGGATCCGGCGGAGAAGGCTCTGGGTCGTGGCGGTTCGGGTCACGGCGGTGTCCTTGCCTGTGCGTTGCGGGGTCCTTGGTCCTTGCGGATGGAGGGCGGTCGTCCTCCACGCTAGGAAGCGCCGGAGCCTCGCGGTGTCCTCCACCCGGCCCCCTCCTGGGACGACCTCCCGGCCGGACGCCGGGCCTTCAGGGGCGGGCCGGGTGGGCGGCCAGGTGGGACAGCAGCAGCGGTTCGACGGCCTCGGCGTGCGCGTCGGGGAGCCAGTGGCCGGCGCCGGCCAGTACCTCGAAGCGGTATTCGGCCTCGACCCGGGCTCCGGTGGCCTCCGCGGCGGTGCGGCCCAGTGCCGGGTCCAGGTCCCCCCAGACGTACAGGGTCGGCACCTGGACCGGGCCGACCGGCGGGGCCCCGTTCATCGGCCGCGCCCGGTACCAGTTGAGGGCGGCGGTCAGGGCCCCTGGTTCGCCGAACCGGGCGACGTAGGCCTCGACGAGGCCGGGCGGGAGGGCGCCCCCGTAGAGTCCGCGCAGCCGCTCGGCGTCGTGCGCGAGCAGTCCGGCCTCGGCGACCCCGCCGGGCTTGCGGAACTCCAGGACGTACGCGCTGCTGCGGGCCTGGGCGGGGTCGTCGCGCATGGCCTCGTACAGGGCGACGGGATGGGGGGTGGACAGGACGGTGAGGGAGGCCAGCAGGTCCGGATGGTCGGCGGCCAGGTGCCAGGCGAGGACACCGCCCCAGTCGTGGCCGACCAGATGGAAGGGCCCGTCGTCGGCGAAGGCCCGGAGGAACGCGCGGACGTCGCCGAGGAGCAGGTCGGTGGTGTACTCCCCCACGCCCTTGGGCCGTGCGCCGCGCGCGTAGCCCCGCTGGTCGACGGCCATCGCGCGGTAGCCGGCCCGGCCGAGCGCGGTGAGCTGCGCCGACCAGGACTCGGCGAACTGCGGGAATCCGTGCAGCAGCAGGACCTTCTCGCCTTCCGGCGGTCCGGCGACGAGGGCGGTGTGGGTGTGGGAGGCCGCACCGGGGATCCGGATGCGGGTGAGGAGGTCCGGCGGGCCGTTGCCGTCGGTCGTCGGCGGGTTCCATCCGTGCGGCATCGCGCTCATCGCCTTTCGGGTCGCAAGCCCTTGGGGTCGCGGTGGGGTCGGCGGGGCGGAGGCCCCGTCCGCCGAGCCCATCACGGCCGGGTCGCCGCCCGCGTCCTCCGACCGGACCCCGCCCGGGAGGACCCGAGCGCGGGGAAGCCCCCGGGTACTACCGGTGGCGCGTCAGCCGCCGTGCTGCACGCCGTGCATGCCGTGCCCGTGGCCCGACGGGTGACCGGCGGACGGCTGGCCCGCGGCGCCCGGGCCGGACGGCGCCTGCCTCGGGGTCCCGTTGCGGACGATGTCCAGGACGGCCATCATCCCCGCGTTCTCGTGGTTGAGGATGTGGCAGTGCAGGACCGTCTTCCCGGTGAAGTCCAGGAACTTGGTGCGGACCACGATCGAGCCCCTGACCGGCACCGTCACCGTGTCGTACCAGCCGCGCGACGGGCTCACCGGCTTGCCGTTGACGCTCATCAGCTGGAACTGGTTGGTGTGCACGTGGAAGGAGTGCTGCTCGTCGGTGTCGTTGCGGACGGTCCACTCCTCGACGGTGTTCAGCCGGGAGGTGAAGTCGATCCGGTTCGGGTCGTAGGTGTTGCCGTTGATGTAGAACACGGTCCCGTCCGCGTTCTCGGTGTAGGTGATGGTCTTGCGCGCGGCGATCTTCGCGTGCGAGAGGTCCGGCTCCGGGCCGAAGGTGGACGGGATCCGGGCCGGCTTCATCGGCTTCCCTTGGGTCACCACCGTGGCCAGGTTCGCCTGCGGGAACGTGTTGCCGGCCGGTCCCGTGTTGTAGGGCAGCGTCTCCAGCACCGCGGCCCCGGGCTTGCCCGCCTGGACCAGCACGTCGAACCGGGCGCCGGCGGCCAGGACCAGGCTGCTCGCCGAGTACACCCGGTGCACCGGGTGGCCGTCCTGGCCGATCACGCGGAACGTGGAGCCGGGAAGGTGGACCTTGTAGTAGATGTTGGCGCCGATGTTGGCCAGCCGCCACAGCTGGGTCTCCCCCGGACGCATGTGGATCGCCGGGTTCTGCTGCCCGTTGACGGTCCGGTTGGTGGGGGCGCCCATGCTCAGCGGCGAGGTCTTGATCGAGTCGCCGTCGACCTGATCGTCCTTCAGTCCGATGGTGTGCTCGGTGATGTCCTTCAGATCGTCCGGCAGATAGCGCCGGATGTCGTCGATGATGAGCACGCCGGACTGCCCGCCCGCCACCTGCGCGGCCGAGTAGAAGTGGGCGTGCGAGTGGTACCAGTAGGTGCCCGGGGTGATGCTCCTCGGCAGGGTGTAGCGGTAGTGGCGGGTCTGCCCGTACACGATGGCGATGAAGATGTCGTCGGCCGGCGGGCGCGGGGAGACGTGGAGTCCGTGCAGGTGGAGGTTGGTCTCCTGGTCCACCAGGTTCGTCATCCGCAGCTCGATGACGTCGCCGGGCCGGGCCCGGAGCGTGGGGGGCATGTAGAGGCCGTTGTACGTCAGCGCGTACAGCATCTGGTTCCCGACCCGCACCTGCTTGCGTTCCACCGTGAGGGCGACCCGCAGGACCCCGCCGCGGCTCACGACTTCGGGCGGGTCCTGTAGTCGGGGCCCCCACGTGGACGGGGGCTTCCCGTCCGCGCGCACTCCGCTGGCGGCAAGTGACGCGTCGGCGAGGGGGGTTTGGGCCGTGGTGAAGTAGACGGCCAGCAGGAAGACGGTCGCCCAGAACGCTTTGAGTCGGGGCCGCATGAGGGCTCTCCTTGGGGGATGTGTCCGGTGTTCCCGCTCCAGATACCACCTCCTGACGGCGCGGTACGGCGCACAGGACCGCAGTTCGGGGGCAGTTCGCCCGACCAGCCCCCGCATACGGCGGCGCCCGGACCTTGACGGCCCGGGCGCGGAGTTCGGCGTTTGTACGACGGTGTCAGGAACGCCGTACCGGGCCGGAGACGGCCCGGGTGAGGCAACCGTGGGCGCACAGGGCGCCGCAGGCGTCCTTGCGCAGGACCGCATCCGCCAGCGTCTGCCAGTGGGGCAGCGGGGTCAGGGTGAGGTCGCGGCCGGTGGCGGCCGGGGCGGTCGGGGTCGGGCTGGTCATGGTGTTCATGGTTCCTCCCGGATCTGGTCGGGGCGGTGGGGATCGGTGGGACCGGTGGGGACCGGTGGGGGTTCCGCCCCTGTGGGGCGCGCGGTCCGGCACCGGGGCGTCAGGTCTTGAACACCGTGGACGGCAGGTTGAGCACGGTCGACGGCAGCGGGGTACCGGCGAGCTCGATGGCCTTGGCGCCGCTCGGCAGCATGATGGCCTTCTCGTTCGCCGACAGGGCGATCGCCTTCCCTCCGCCGGCCGGCAGTTTGAGGGCCTTCCCTCCGCCGGTCGGCACTTTGAGGGCCTTCCCTCCGCCGGTCGGCCGGCTGATGCCGGCGGCCTTCGCCGTCGAGCCGTTCGGCGAACCGGTCGTGGCCTGAGCCGTGAAGGCGGTGGCCGCGAGGGACACGGCACCGACGGTCAGTACGGCAGCGGTGAGAGCGCGTGGCTTGCGCATGATCTGTACCTCCGAAACCTCAGAACGCGGGGCGCATCGGGCGCCGATGCCTCCAGTGAAGGCGAGGGCCGCCCGCCGCGGCCTCATCCGACCGGAGGACCGTCGGGACGAGCGCAGCGGCCTCATGCCGCGACCGGTCCGGACGTTCGGGCGCTGACCGGGGCGAGGGCTGCCGGGCGCTCCAGGGCCTCGCGCACGGCGGCTTCCAGGGCGGCATCCGTGCGGGGCGCCGTCGGCCAGCTCCGGGCGATGTACCCGTCGGGCCGGACCAGTGTGGCTCCCTCGGGGCCGATGCCGTAACGGGCGGGGAACACCCGGCCGGGGTCGCGCAGCGTGCTGTCCGGGCCTCCGATCCGGAAGGCCTCCAGCTCGGCGCCGAGGCCGGCCGCGGCGGCGGTCGCGGCGGGCAGCCAGCGCTGCCCGAGCGGTCCGGCGAGCAGGGTGAACCCGGCGCCGAAGAGGTCGAGCACCGAAATCCGGCGGGCGGCGCCGTCACCGTCGCCGTCGCCGTCGCCGTCAGGGTCGTACGGCAGCCACAGGTGCGGGGCGCGGCCGCCGGGGCGCCCGGAGGGGTGGTAGGGGTCCTCGCACGGGCCGTCGGCGGGGTCAGGGGCGGGGGCGTGGTCGGGCCCGGGGCGGGGGCCCGCGGTGGGGTCGGGGTAGCGGTAGCCGAGCTGGAGGACCTCCGGGTCCAAGGCCTCCGGCAGCCCGCGGGCGGTCGCCAGGACGTGCCAGAGCGTGTGGGCCGCCACCCGGGCGCGCTCCACGCCGTAGCTGTGCAGGAGCTCGGCGCCGGCGCCGCCGTGCAGCACCGCGGCCAGCTTCCAGGCCAGGTTGTGGGCGTCCTGGATGCCGGTGTTGCCGCCGAGGCCGCCGATCACGGGCATGGTGTGGGCGGCATCGCCCAGCAGGAAGACCCGCCCCTCGCTGAACCGTTCGGCCAGCACCGCGGAGGCTCCCCAGCTCAGCACGCTGCGCACGTCCGGTTCGAGGGCGGGCAGGCCGGTGACCCGGCGGAGCCGGTCCCGGACGAAGCGGTCGAGTTCCTCCTCGCCCGCTCCGGGGCCGAAGGGGCTGTCGGGGATTCCGTACTCCCACAGCGGCGCGCTCGGGGTGCCGCGGGCGAAGAGCACCTCCCGGCCGGGGAAGACGACGGCGGTGGGACGGCGGCCGTGCAGGACGGGGTCGAGGTCGGCGGCGAACACCGTGCTGAGGAAACGCGGTTCGCCCCGGCGGCCGTGCAGCCCGATGCCGAGGGCCTCCCGGACGGGGCTGCGCGTGCCGTCGGCGGCGAGCAGATAGGAGGCCCGGACGGTGCGGGAGCGGCCGGTCACTCGGTCGAGGATCCGGGCGGTGACCCCGTCCGCGTCCTGGACGAAGTCGGTGAGTTCGCGGTCGTGGAGCACCCGCGCGCCCAGGCGGCGGGCCTCCGCCAGCAGGATCGGTTCCAAACGGTTCTGGTCGCAGAGCCGGCTGCCGGCCGGACTGATCGACCGGATCGGGTCCCCGGGCTCGTCGAGCCGGGTGTAGGCGGCGTCGGCGAGGGTGTGCGCGTAGAACCATCCGCCGGGGCGGCTGCTCACCCGGTCGATGGCGGGCTTCAGACCGAGGGAACGGAAGACCTCGCCGGAGCGGGCGGTGAGGACGCGGGACCGGGGGTGGCTGCCGGTGCCGGAGCGCCGCTCCACCACCAGGCAGTCCACCCCGTGGTGGGCGAGCAGCACCGCCGCCGACAGTCCGCTGAGGCTGCCGCCGGCGATCAGCGCCGGCACCCGGTCGGGTCCCGGCCCCCGGTCGTCCGCGGTACCGGGGGTCGGGCCGTGGTCCGTCGTGGCGTTCATCCTGGGCGGCGGCTCAGCGGCCCATGGAGGCCGCCGCGACGGCCAGGTCGATGCGCTGGGCCCGTGCGCGCTCGGCGGGCGTGGACCGGTCGCAGGTGCGGGGCGCGTTCATGGCATGGCACACGCAGAAGCACAGCCAGCCCTCGGCCCGCAGGGTGCTCCGACTCCCGAGTTCGGTCAGGGCGAGCCAGTCGTGGCCGGTCCCGCCCTGGGTGGCCGTGATCGTGTTCGCCTGCTCGTGGTGGTTCCTCATCGTCCGCGTCCCTCCTGCGGTCGGTGGCCGATCCTCCGGCCGGGGCCGGGACGGCGGGTTCGGGCATTCTGCTGTGCCGGCCCGGGCGGTGCGGGGCGCACCACCCCTCCAGTGCAGCCGCCGGGCCCCGCCGCCGGTGTCGTCCGACCGGCCGAACCGGAGGACGACCGGCACCCGGGCACTCCGGCCGATCGGGCGGCCCCCGGCCCCGGGGCCGTCGCGGGGGCGTGTCGTCCTGTCGATGGGCCGACCGCAGGACGGGACCGGCCCGGAGCCGTCCCTACGGTGTCCGCAGGAGGCCGTACGCGCAGAGCACCGGCCCGCACCGTGAGAGGACCCGCCCATGACCACCGCACCCTCGCACTCCGCCCAGGCCACCGCCGCCACCACCACCGGCACCGCTCCCGCCACCGCCGTGCCGGTCGACGGCCTCCCCTACCTCGGCTCCGGGATCGGCTACCGCACCGAGATCAAGGACGCCATCGACTCCCCCGCGAACCGCGTCGACTGGCTCGAAGTGATCACCGAGCACTACCTGTTCGCGCCCCCCGACGTCCGCGACCTCCTCCAGCGACTGCGCCGCCGGTTCCGGATCGTCCCGCACGGCCTGGAACTCTCCATCGGCGGCCCCCGCGAGCCCTCGCCCCGCTATCTGGACGCCCTCGCCGCACTCGTCGACGAGATCGACGCCCCCTGGTTCAGCGACCACCTGTGCTTCACCCGCGCGGCCGGAGTGGCCCTCGGCACCCTCACCCCGCTGCCCCGGACCCGGGAGATCGCCCGCGAGGTGGGCCGGCGCGCACAGCGGGTCCAGGCCGCCGTCGGCCGGCCCCTGATCCTGGAGAACGTCACCTACTACATCGACCTGGAATCGCCTTTGTCAGAGGCCCAGTTCATCGCCGAGGTGATGGAGCACTGCGAGTGCGGGCTGCTGCTCGACCTGACGAACCTGGACATCAACGCCCGCAACCACGGCTACTCGCCCACGGAGTTCCTCGACACCATCCCCGTCGAACGCGTCGTACAGGTGCACCTGGCGGGCGGGACCGCCGGCGAGGACGACCGGATGGACCTGGACACCCACAGCGAACCGGTCCCGCCGGCCGTCTGGGACCTGCTCACCGAGCTGGTGGCACGGGCCCCGGTACGGGCCACCCTGCTGGAGCGCGACCAGAACTTCCCCGAAGACTTCGGCGAGCTCCAGGCCGAACTCGACCATGCCCGGCGGATCCTCGACGGGGCCCGCGGCGGGCGGTCCGGTGCCCGGACGGGGGTGCGGTGATGGGTCTGCGCGAGGCGTTCGCCTCCGTGATCGCCTCCCCCGCGACCCTGGTACCGGTACTGCGCGAGGACCCCGGCGAGGTCCAGGCCCGCTTCGGCCTGACCGACGCGGAGCTGGCGGTGCTGACCGGCGTCGACGGGGACAGCTACGCCTTCATGGCCGAGGAGAGCGGCGCAAAGCGCCGGATCCACCTCTCGGTCGGGATCCCCCGGACGGTGGAGGAACTCGCCGAGCACCATCCGGGAGTCCTGGACGCCTTCCTGACCACGACCACGCTGCGCGAGGATCCCGACGAGCCGATGGGGATCGTCCGGGCCTGCGAGCACCTGCTGGCCTTCGCGGGGCTGCCGCCCGCGACGGCCGACTTCGGCCGGTTCGAACTCGACCAGTACCTGCTGCTCAACGACACCGTCGCCGCCGAGGCCTGCCGCCCCGGCCCCCCTCCAGCGCTCACGGCGCCGCCCCCGCGGGCCGACGGGGTCCGGCTGGTCCTGTCCCCGGCCGTACGGGTGGCGACGTACGGGCACGACGTCACCGACCCCGAGGCACCGGTCCGGCTCCCGCGCGAGGAGGTGACCGTACTGCTCCAGCGCTCCTGGGACGCCCCGCTGCGCGCCTACCGGATCGGGGCGGGCACCGGACTGCTGCTGGCCCTCTGCGACGGCACCCGTACGGGCCGTGAGGCCGCCCGGGACGCCGACCTGCCCGAGGCGGCGGCCCTGGGCCTGCTGGAACAGCTGGTGACCGGCGACATCGTGCGCCCGGCACTCCCACTCGGCCGCCAGGGCCGCCCTCCGACCGTATGAAGGTCCATGTGAAGGTCCATGAGCGACAGGGCCCCCGCAGCGATTGCTGCGGGGGCCCTGGTGGATCACTGGTGGATCAGGGGAACAAGGGATCAGGAGCGGGTCGGGAGCACGACGGCTTCCCGGACGCGCTGCGCGGTGGCCGCCGCCGGGGCGAAGCGGTGGCTGAGCGCCCACTCGGCGGCGTCGAGCGAGAGGTACTCGCCCCGGACCCGGCCGTCTCCCGTACGCACCTCGTAGCGGTCGGCCATCTGGTGGATCCTGTCCTGTGCCGGGCTCTCCGTGCGGATCATGGTCCCGCTCCTTCGCGGTGTATCGCGGTCTTGCCTGCCTGTGCCTCCACCGTGCGTCTCGGGCGCGGGCCACGTCGTCACCCGACCGCAGGATCCACCGGACGACCCGGGGACCTCCACCGGGCCACACCCCCCGGCACCCCGGCACCCCGGCACCCGCAAATCACTTGCAGCCCTCCAGTGCCTGCGTGTGGGATCCGGGGTATGACGATCACGCTGGGGACCCCTGCGTCCCAAGGGACCCGCGAGGCCATGGCCGCGCTGCGGGAGTGGCAGGACGACCGAGCGCCGATGCAGTTGCACGCGGGCGACATCGGCTGGCACCACCGGCTCGGGGCGGCCGAGACGGCCTCCGCGGTCCGGATCTGGCGCCGGGACGGCCGGATCCGCGCCGTGGGCCTGCTGGACTCCCCGACGGTGCTGCGGATGACCCTCGCCCCGGACGCCTCCCGGGACGAAGGACTTGCACGGCGCCTCGTCGAGGACCTCTCGCTGCCCGAGCGGGGGGTGCTGCCGGAGGGACCGGTATCGGTCGAGGTCCCGCCCGGACTCCTCCTGCACGACCTGCTGACCGCGGGCGGCTGGGGCGTCGACGAGCCGTGGACGCCGCTCTTCCGCGGCCTCGCGGAGCCGGTCGAGGACCCGGGCGTACGCATCCGGGAGATCGGCCCCGAGCGGGCGCGGGAATTCGCCGAGGTGCTGCGGTCCGCTTTCGGGGGCAGCCGCCCCGCCCGTGAGTACTGGCGCCCGCTGTCGGCGGGCCCGTTCTTCCGGGACGCCCGCTGCCTGGGCGCCTACGACGACCGGGGCGACGCGGTGGCGATGGTGACGGTGTGGTCGGCCGGTCCCGGCAGGCCGGGGCTGGTCGAGCCGATGGGGGTCCACGCGGACCACCACCGGCGCGGCTTCGGCCGGGCGATCACCCTGGCCGGGGCGGTCGCGCTGCGCGAGATGGGCGCGTCGAGCGTGCGCGTCTGCACCCAGAGTGCGAACGCCGCCGCCGTCGCCACGTACAAGGCGGCCGGCTTCCGGGCCCAGCCGGAGGTCCGGGACCGCACCCGCGGCACCTGACCCCGCCGTGCCGGATTGTGCGCCCGGCCCTCGCTCAGGCCTGGGGTGCGGCGGCCGGCCCCGGGGCCCCGGTGGCCATGTGGTTCTGCATCGCCGTGAGCCTGCGGACGAAGACGACGGCCAGGACCGTCATGGCGTCGGACACGAGGACGAGCATCGTCGCGTCCTGGAACTCCTCGACCGTTTCCGCCCTGACGTAGTAGCGGCTTGCGGCACGGTCCAGGACGAGGGAGACCGCCCAGACCAGCCACCAGGCGGCAACCGGTGCGATGGAGGCGCGGCGGGTGGCGTCCCTCGGCGCGTCGGGGGTGCTGGCGTGCCAGGTCTGGAGGGCGATCCGGTACGGCATCCACAGGTTGGCCACCGGGATGAACCAGGACCCGATCGCCCAGCCGCGGCCGCTGGTGAAGCCGTCGGGACGGAAGTACTCGCCGTTGGCGCGAACCCGGTGGAACCACACGAGGAAGACCACCATGGTCGGTGCCAGCGGGAGTGTCTGGAGTGTTCCGGCGAGGGTGTTGAGCCGGTCCGCCCGGTCCAGGTCGGCGTCCGTGGAGGCGAAGGGGTCCTGGACCGCGGAGCCCAGCAGGGACCACATGTGTCCGTCCACGGCCACACCGAAGAGGTTGACCACGGCAGTCACTCCGAGCAGCACCGTCAGGGCGGTGCACAGCCCCAGCGGCGACCGGAGGGTGACGGGCTTGGCGGTACGGCCGGTTTGGGCGCCCAGAGCGGTGGACGGGCCCGGGAAGGGCGTGATGGGTGCGGTGGGCGTGGTGGTCGTGCCGGGGTCGGCGGGGCCGGAAGCCGACGGTGGTGGTGTGGTTCCGGGCGTGTTGACGGACATGACGGTGTACCCCCCACGGGAACGGCCTGAAGATGCGGTCTCCGCAGGGCGCGGCGTGCCAGGGCGCGGCGTTGCGACGGAGCCGCGCCGACCTTACGGGCACCGCTGCCCGAAGTCCATCCGTTTCCGCTGGTCAGCCATGGTGCTGGGGGGGGTGGGGGGGGTGACATCGCGGGATGGCTACGGCCTGACGGCCGCCTGGTGGGCCTACGCATAGGTAGGCGTGTCCGCGATCAGGCCGTCCGCGAAGGCGGCGGCGTCCTCGCCGTCGAGGATTTCGAGCACGCAGCCTTCGAGCGTGCCCTTCAGCATCTCCGTCAGGTCCTCCACCGCCGACCGCCCTCCCCTCTCCCGCTACTCCGTAGCACCGAGTACCACTACGCGGTATCACCGAGTAGCCGGCCGGCAACCACCCCAGGGCATCGTCCTGTTGGCGACGCCCGAGGGCTGGCGCCACAGCATCCTCGGCGTGGACGGCGGAATGCTCCGCGGGAGCCTCGGCGTGCCGGACGATACCGACCCGCAGGACGCCCGGTCCGCGGCGGCCCTGATGGTGACGGAGCTCGTCCGGCAGTTCCACGACACCGAGGTGGAGGTGAGCTGGGATCCGCCCCGGGAGCCCTGGTCCTGGACCGCCCGGATCACCGTCGCCCCCGGGGCCGACCCGGCCGCGCCGGAGCCCGGAGGCCGGACAGCGGGCTGAGCACCGGGCAGGCGGGCACGGCGGGCAACCCCCTTCCCCCCGCCGCCTGTTGCCCGCGTGCTGCGGGAACGTGAACTGCGTGAACAGCCTGTGGCGGGCGGCCGCAGGCCGACCCGGATCGTCCCGGCAGGGGCTAGCGTCCCTGCCAGAGCCGTTCCGAGGAGCACCCCCGCACGGAACGAGGGGGGCCGGGCCGCACCATCGGCAGCCGCCGTGCCCTCGACTCCGCCGTGGCGGCCGACCCCCGCGACACCACGGCGTACTCGACGGCACCTCTCACCCACTCACCCTCCGCTCCTAGGACCCCCGATGCCGTTCTCCCTGCCCTCGGGCGGGCGCCTCGCCGTGCTCGCCTTCTCCCTCGCCGTCACGCTCGGCGCCGCCGGTCTCGGCGGGCCGCCCGCCTCCGCCTCCGACCCGGTCTCCCCGTACGGGCCGCAGGCGCCGCAGAACCCGGCCACCGCGGCCAACGGTGCCGCGACCATGCACGGGGACAGCGCCTCCAGCGGCACCACCCCCTACCCGGGTCCCGGCACCGGCGGCATCGACTACGCGCGCACCGCGCTGGCCTCGGCCTGCCCGACCGTGGTCGTGGGCGGCGACGGCCTCGTCGTGACCCTCTGCACCACCATCTTCGGCCAGACCCCGACCGTGCACCTGCTCGACCCCGCGACCGGCGCCGACCTCGCCTCGCTCGCCCTGCCCAAGGGCAGCCTCTTCGGCGGCGTCTACGCCTATCTGGACCACCAGGACCGGCTCGTCGTCGTCGACGGGACCAACCACCTCCTCCGCATCGGCCACCACCGGTCCGGATCCGGCTGGGCGCTCCGGATCGACGAGTCCACGCCGCTCGGCACGGCGGTCCCCGCCGGGGACAACATCGTCGGTCTGACCCCCGCCTGGGACGGCCGGGTCTGGTTCGCCACCAGCGGTGGCGTCATCGGGACGGTCGACACCGGCACCGGGGCGGTGCGCAGCATCAGCACCGGCGAGGGGGTGCAGAACAGCATCTCCACCGTGCCCGGCCGGACCGCCGTCGCCACCGATCGTGCCCTGTACCTCTTGTCGGCCGCCCCGGACGGCACTCCGGTGGTGGACTGGCGGGCCCCCTACGACCGGGGCCCGGGCCGCAAGCCCGGCCAGCTGAGCTGGGGCACCGGCACCACTCCGAGCTTCTTCGGACCGGGCAGCGGCACCGAGTACGTCGCCATCGTCGACAACGCGGCCCCGCACGGGAACCTGCTCGTCTACCGGGCGGCCGGCGGGCCCGACCCGGTCTGCCGGATCCCCGTACTGACCCAGCACGCGCGCAGCGGCACCGAGGACGCGGTGATCGCCACCGGCCGCAGCGTGTTCGTGACCAACACGTACGGGTACCCGTATCCGGCGCTGCCCGAGGGGGCGCCGGCGAGCAGCCCCTCCTCCGCGAACTTCGACGGGGGTCTCAGCCGGATCGACGTCAACCCGCAGGGCACGGGCTGCGAGGTGGTGTGGAACAGCTCGGTGAAGTCGGCCGCGCTGCCCCGGCTCTCGCTGGCCGACGGGAAGATCTACACCGTCTCGGTGACCGGACCGACCGGCAGCGCGGGGCTGAACACCTTCGCCCAGTACCACCATTCGGTCATCGACCCGGCCACCGGCGCCCAGCTCGCCGGCTCCTTCCTGGGCATCGGGCTGGTCTACAACCCGCTCCAGATGCGGGGGTCGGCCGCCCCCGACGGGACCCTCTACCAGGGCACGACCACCGGGGTGGTCCGCATCTCCAAGCGCTGACCGTCACCGCCTCGCCCCCGCCACCTCAGCTCCGAGGAGACCCATGAGCCAGCACACCGATCCCACCGCCGCCGCCGACCCCGCCACCGGCGGTGACACCGACGCCGACGCCGTCACCGACTGGTCCTTCGAGACCAAGCAGCTGCATGCCGGCACCTCCCCCGATCCGGTCACCGGCGCCCGCGCGGTGCCCATCTACCAGACCACCTCGTTCGTCTTCCGGGACACCCGGCACGCCTCCGACCTGTTCTCCCTCGCCGAACCGGGGAACATCTACACCCGGATCCACAACCCCACCCAGGACGCGCTGGAGCAGCGCGTCGCCGCCCTGGAGGGGGGTGTGGCGGCCGTCGCGCTCGCCTCCGGGCAGGCCGCGGAGACCCTCGCGCTCCTGACGGTGGCGTCGGCGGGCGACCACATCGTCTCCAGCGCCTCGCTCTACGGCGGCACCTACAACCTCTTCCGCCACACCCTCCCGAGGTTCGGCATCGAGATCTCCTTCGTGGCGGACCCCGACGACCTCGACGCCTGGCGGGCCGCCGTACGACCGAACACCAAGGCCTTCTTCGCCGAGACGCTCGGCAACCCGCGCGGCAACGTCCTCGACGTCCGGGGGGTGGCCGACGTCGCCCACGCGGCGGGTCTGCCGCTGATCGTGGACAACACGGTGCCGACCCCGTACCTGCTGCGGCCGATCGAGCACGGGGCGGACGTGGTCGTCCACTCGGCCACCAAGTTCCTCGGCGGGCACGGCACCACGCTCGGCGGGGTGGTGGTCGACGCGGGGACCTTCGACTTCGGGGCGCATCCCGAGCGGTTCCCCGGGTTCACCGAGCCCGACCCCAGCTACCAGGGCCTGCGGTACTGGCCGGCCCTCGGGCCGGGTGCGTACGCGGTGAAGCTGCGCGTGCAGCTGCTCCGGGACCTCGGTCCCGCCATCGCCCCGCACTCGGCGTTCCTGCTGCTCCAGGGCGTGGAGACGCTGAGCCTGCGGCTGGAGCGGCATTCCGCGAACGCGCAGCACCTGGCGGAGTGGCTGGAGGGGCGCGACGAGGTCTCCGCCGTCCACTACCCGGGGCTGCCGTCCAACCGCTGGTACGAGGCGGGGCGCCGCTATCTGCCGCGCGGTGCCGGGGCGGTGCTCTCGTTCGAGCTGCGGGGCGGTGTGGAGGCGGGCCGGCGGTTCGTGGACGGGCTGGAGCTGTTCAGCCACCTGGCCAACATCGGTGATGTGCGCAGTCTGGTGATCCATCCCGCCTCCACCACCCACAGCCAGCTCGACGAGGCGCAGCTGGCGGCCACCGGTACCGGCCCGGGGCTGGTGCGGCTGTCGGTCGGCATCGAGAACCCGGCCGACCTCAAGGCCGATCTGGAGGCGGGGTTCCGCGCCGCGAAGGAAGCGTCCTGAACCCGGCCACCGGGGGCCCGGCCACCGGGGTGCTCCCTCCCGCCACGGGTGCGTGGCGGGAGGGCGACCCGGTGGGCCGCCGCCGGTGGCACGCGCTCGACGGGCCGCTGGCCCTGGAGGCGGGCGGGGTACTCCCCGGGGTGCGGCTGGCGTACGAGACCTGGGGGCGGCCGGCGCCGGACCGGTCCAACGCGGTCCTCGTGCTGCACGCGCTGACCGGTGACAGCCATGTGGCGGGTGCGGCGGGTCCCGGTCATCCGACGGCGGGCTGGTGGGACGCGCTGGTGGGGCCGGGCCGGGCGCTGGACACGGACCGCTGGTTCGTGGTGGCGCCGAACGTGCTGGGCGGCTGCCAGGGCAGTACCGGTCCGGCTTCCGCGGGCCCGGGCGGTCGGCCGTGGGGCGGGGCCTTCCCCCGGCTGACCCAGCGCGACCAGGTGCGGGCCGAGCGCGGGCTCGCGGACGCGCTGGGGATCGGGCGCTGGGCGCTGGTGGTCGGCGGTTCGATGGGCGGGATGCGGGCGCTGGAGTGGGCGGTGGGCGAACCGGACCGGGTGGCCGCGCTGTTGCTGCTGGCCTGTCCGGCCGCGGCGAGCGCGGACCAGATCGCCTGGGCCGGGGCGCAGCTGCACGCGATCCGCGCCGACCCGCACTGGCGGGGCGGTGACTACCACGGTGCCGGGCCGGGGCGGGGTCCGCACACGGGTCTGGGCATCGCCCGCCGGATCGCGCACATCACCTACCGGTCGGCCGGGGAGCTGGAGACCCGCTTCGGTCACGAGGCGCAGCGGGGGGAGGATCCGTGGCGCGGCGGCCGGTACGGCGTCGAGTCCTATCTGGACCACCAGGCGGCCAAGCTGGTGGGGCGGTTCGACGCGGGGAGTTATGTCGCCCTGGTCGAGGCGATGAACACCCACGACATCGGGCGTGGCCGCGGGGGCCGGCGCGCGGCCCTGGCCCGGGTCCGGGCGCGGACCCTGGTGGCCGGGGTGGACTCCGACCGCCTCTACCCGCTCGACCAGCAGCGGGAACTGGCGGCCGGCATCCCGTCGGCGGACACCGCCCGCATCATCCGCTCCCCGCACGGCCACGACGGCTTCCTCCTGGAGACTCCCCAGGTCGCCCCGCTGGTCCGGGAACTCCTGCCGGCCGACTGACACGGGGCAGGGCCCGGGACGCGGTCCCGGGCCCTGCCCCGTGTCAGTCGTGCGTCAGCCGCGTCAGCTCTGGGTGGTGTCGTCCGCCGGCTGCGGCGTGGTGTCGGGCTTGCCGGCCTTCTCGCGCATCTTGCGGAGCAGCTCGGCCTTCTGGTCGGCGGCGCCCTGGCGGTCGCGGTTGCGGTGCGGGCCGTTCTCCTGGCGCTCGGCGCGGGACAGCCGCTTGCGCTGGCCGCCGCCCTGGCCGATGGGGTTGTTGATGTTCTTGCTCACGGTCATGGCCAGGACGTTACCCGGTCCCGGCGCCTCCGCGCACCAGCCTTTCGCCGCCCCGGCGTCCGCCCGGCTCCGTCCGTTCCGTCGGGTCAGGCACGGCCGGGCGGGCGCAGTTCGCGTGCGAGGGCGGACAGGGCGAAGGTGTGGGCGGAGGTGTGCTGCCAGCGCTCCCGTCCGAACATCACGTCCTCGGCGAGTCCGCTCAGCATGGCCACCGACCGGATGACGAACTCGGGCAGGTCGACCTCCGTGAACCGGCCGAGGGCCCGGCCCTCCAGCACGATCGTCTCCAGCCGCTCGTCCCAGGTGTCGAGGAGCTCGGTGAGGAGTCGCCGGCCTTCGGCGTCGTGGCGCTGGGCGAGCACCTGGGTCCACAGGGCGTAGCGTTCGTCGCCCGGGTGGCGGGGCAGGTAGTAGCGGACGAAGAGCTCCAGTTTCTCCTCGGGTCCGGCGGCCTCGTCGGCGGCCTGCTGGAAGCGGGTCCCGAGGTCCGCCTCGCTCCAGGCGAGGACTTCGAGGAGCAGCCGGTCCTTCCTGCCGAAGTGGTAGAGGATGTGGCCGGTGCTCATGCCGGCCCGCTCGGCGATGTCCGACATCCGGACGGCGGCGGTGCCCTTCTCGGCGATGACGGTGATGGCCGCCCGCATCGCGCGCCCCCGCGCCCCGTCCCCGCTGGGCTGGCGCCTCCTGTCGACCGGCGGCATGCGCTCTCCTCGGTTCTGGAAATTAGATCCCTAGTCTAGACTGAAAATCTAGTTAGTACGTCTTGTTACGCCGTGATCCGGGAGGCCAGCGCATGACGCGCGGATTCGATGTTGTGGAGACCTGTATCGCCGACCTGCGCACGGCGCTGGAGAAGGGCGAGACCACCGCGGTCGGGCTGCTCGACGCCTATCTCGCGCGGATCGAGGCGTACGACCGTCCCGGGACGGCCACCGCCCTGAACGCCATGGTGGTGATGAACCCGGACGCCCGCGCCGACGCGGAGGCCTCGGACGCCCGCCGCGCGCGCGGCGAGACCCTCGGCCCGCTGGACGGCATCCCCTACACCGCGAAGGACAGCTACCTCGCGAAGGGGCTCACGGCCGCCGCCGGCTCCCCCGCCTTCGAACACCTCGTCGCCCAGCACGACGCCTTCGCCATCGAGCGGCTGCGGGCCGGCGGGGCCGTCCTCATCGGGCTGACCAACATGCCCCCGATGGCGAACGGCGGCATGCAGCGCGGGGTCTACGGCCGCGCCGAGAGCCCGTACAGCGCCGACTGGCTGACCAGCGCCTACGGCTCCGGCTCCTCCAACGGCTCGGGCACCGCGACGGCGGCCTCGTTCGGCGCGTTCGGACTCGGCGAGGAGACCTGGTCCTCGGGCCGGGCACCCGCGTCGAACAACGCCCTGTGCGCCTACACGCCCAGCCGCGGCGTGATCTCCGTACGCGGCAACTGGCCGCTGGTCCCGACCATGGACGTCGTGGTCCCGCACACCCGCACCATGGCCGACCTCCTCGAACTCCTCGACGTGATCGTGGCCGACGACGCCGACCCGCGCGGCGACCTGTGGCGCACCCAGCCGTGGGTGGCGCTGCCCGCGCCCTCCCAGGTGCGGCCCGACTCCTACCCGGCCCTCGCGCCCGCCGACGCCGAGGCCGCGCGCGGAGCGCTCGCCGGCAAGCGGGTGGGCGTACCCGGGATGTACGTCAACGCCGACCCCGGCGCGGGCACCAACCCCGACGGCGGCATCGGCGGCTCCACCGGGCAGCGCATCGACACCCGCCCCTCGGTGATCGCCCTGTGGGAGGCCGCGCGCCGCGACCTGGAGGCGGCCGGCGCCGAGGTGGTCGTGGTCGACTTCCCCGTGGTCACCAACTACGAGTCCGACCGCCCGGGCGCGCCCTCGCTGCCCACCCGGGGGCTGGTGAGCCGCGAGTACCTCACCTTCGAGATCGAGGACCTGTCCGCCTGGGCCTGGGACGACTTCCTGCGCGCCAACGGCGACCCGGCGCTCCCCGGCCTGGACGCGGTGGACGGCGCCCGCATCTGGCCCAAGCAGCCGGGCGAGCTCCCCGACCGCTACACCGGGTTCGACGACACCATCGACGACTACCCGCGGCTGGTGCGCGAGCGCCCGTACGCCTCCCCGGCCGAGATGCCGCACCTCGAAGAGGGGCTGCGCGGGCTGGAGGAGACCCGGCGGGTCGACCTGGAGCTGTGGATGGACGGGCTCGGCCTGGACGCGGTGGTGTTCCCCGCCGTCGCCGACATCGGGCCCGCGGACATGGACGTCAGCGTGGAGTCCGCCGACCTCGGCTGGCGCAACGGCGTCTGGGTCGCGAACGGCAACCTGGTCCCCCGCCACCTGGGCATCCCGACGGTCACCGTGCCGATGGGCACCATGGCGGACACCGGCATGCCGGTCGGACTGACCTTCGCCGGCCGCGCCTACGACGACAACGCGCTGCTCGCCCTCGCCGCGGCCTTCGAGACCACCGGCGACCGGCGCACGGAGCCGGGGCGCACCCCGCGGCTGCCGAACGGCTGACGGGCCCCCGGAACGCTTCGGTGCGGAGCCGGAAGGCGCTCGGCCGGGCGCAGCCGACGGCGCGCAGCCTCCAGGGCCCGGACGGGTCCTGCCCGGCGCGGGGCGGCAGGGCGAGCTGGAGCCGCGCCTCCGACGCGCGTTCCGTCCCGTGGTCGGTGTGGGCCGCCGTCCAGGCGGCCATCACCAGAACCGCCCGCGCGGGCGGTTCCCCGGCGGGGAGCCGGGGGCGCCCGTCCTCGGGCGGCCGGGACGACCCGACGAGGTCCGGGCGGCCGCTCCGTTCCGTGAGGACCTGGGCGAACCAGCGGGCGAGGGCCGGGCCGCCCCGGTCCGACCAGGTACGGATCAGATCCCGGAAGGCGGCCTCCCGGCGGCGGGCACCGCGCCGCGAACCGGCGGCCAGGATCTGGCTCCCCGCTCCCGCGAAGGCGTGGCACAGGCCGAGCACGGGCACGCGGTCGGCCCGCGCGGCGTACCGGACCGAACGGAGTTCCAGCATGGCCGTGTGCAGCAGCCGGGCGGCGGCCTGCGCGTCGGCGCCCAGCTCGCCGCCGGGGGCCGGGCGGGCACGGTCCGGGCGGCCGGTGCGGGGCGGGGTGACCGCGTCCGCCCTCCGACCGGCGGCCGACAGGTGCCAGGACCGATCGTCCAGGGCCCACTCGCCGACGGCGGCGCGGAGCCGCCCGCCCGACCCGAGCGAGATCACGATCCCCCGCTCGCCGCGGTCCAGGGTCGCTCCCGCCACCCGTGTGCCGGCGAGGTCGAAGTCGATGTCCGTGACCCCGTCCAGCCATACGTCCAGCAGCGCGGGCGGCGGCGATCCCTCGACGGCGAACCTCCGGTCGGCGACCAGCCGCACAGAGGCCGTCAGACGCGTTCCGGCCCGCTCCACCTCCAGGTGGCGGCCAGTACGGCCGCGGCCGTCATCGGCCGGGGCCGGGTCCCGGGCCGGCCGGCCGGCGGGGCTCCTCAGGCGCTTCCCTGTGGGCTTCCTTGTGGGCCTTGAGCTTGTGCCACACGGTGCTGAGCGCCCGCAGGTCGTCCTCGTCGAGGAGGTCGGTGAAGACGGGGGCCAGGGAGGCCCGGCGGGTGGCGTCGGCCGCTTCGAAGAGCCGGCGCCCGGCCGGTGTGAGGGAGACCTCCACGGAGCGGGCGTCCCGTGCGGAGGGGGTTCGGGTGACGAGTTCGCGGCTCTGCAGGGTGTCGACGACGCGGGACACCTGGCTGCGGCTGAGCATGGTGCTGTTGCCGAGGACCGAGACCGGGACGGGATCGGGGCTGGAGGCGAGCCAGAGCAGCACCTCGAACCAGGAGACGGGCAGGTCGTGTGCTTTGACCAGGGCGCGGTCCACGCGGTCCGTCAGTACGGTGCCGGCCCAGACGAGCCCGTAGAAGGCGTGGTCGGCCCCCGGCATCTCCGCCTGGGTGAGCTTCTTCTTCGGCATGCCGCAAGCCTAACATTTGCGTGTGCGCACACACATATATTATGGTGTGTGTACACGCACTGATATTCGCGGCGTCGCCCCCACCCCTCCCTCCCGAAAGGCCGGACCATGTCCACCCCTGCTCCCGCCCCCGCCTCCCCCAAGGTCGTCCTGATCACCGGCACCTCCTCCGGCATCGGCCTCGCCGCCGCGATCGGCGCCGCCCGGGCCGGCTGGACCACGGTCGCCACCCTGCGCGACCCCGCCCGCGCCGACGCCCTCCGCAAGGCCGCCGCCGAGGCGGAGGTCGAGCTGGACATCCGCCGGCTGGACGTCACCGACGAGGCCATGGGCATCTCCGTGATCGAGGCCGTCCTCGCCGACCACGGCCGCCTGGACGCCGTGGTCAACAACGCCGGCGCCGGACATCTGGGCACCCTGGAGAACGAGCCGGTGGCCGAGGTCCGCGAGGTGATGGAGGTCAACTTCTTCGGAGTGCTCAACATCTCCAAGGCGGCCCTGCCCCATCTGCGCGCCACCGGCGGCCGTCTGATCACCGTCACCAGCGTCGGCGGCATCATCGGCCAGCCCTTCAACGAGGCCTACTGCGCCGCCAAGTTCGCCGTCGAGGGGTACATGGAGAGCCTGGCGCCCCTGGCCGCGGCCCACGGGGTATCCGTCTCCGTGATCGAACCCGGCGCGGTGGCCACCGAGTTCGTCGCCAACCTCGGCATCGACCTCCAGCAGGCCGTCGGCCGGGCCGGGATCTACGGCCCCCAGCTGGACGCCTACATCAGCCGCACCACCGCCCAGTACGTCGAACCGCAGACCGCCGCGGAGGCCGCCCTGTCGGTGACCGAGGCGCTCACCGCGGACCGGCCGCCCTTCCGCATCCAGACCTCCGAATGGGCCCGCCGGTTCGTCGCCGCCAAACTGGCCGACCTCGACGGCTCCGCCGTCCTCTCCACCACCGGCGCCTGGATCGCCTGACCCGCACCTCCCCGACGGGCATACCGCGATCGGGAAACGATCGTTTCATTGCATCATCTGACGTTTCCATGGTCTAGTGTCCCGGCGGCCGGGAGTCGGACCGCGGTCGAGCACCTCCCGCTCCTGCCTGGAGAGTTCATGAGTGACGACGGGCACCGGGACCTCGCCGAGACCCTCGCCGAAGTCCGGCGGCTGCTGGACGGCACCGGACTTCCCCCGGATTCCGTCCTCGACGTCCGGGAGCTGTCCTTCCACACCGCCCTGTCCGAGTGCGAGGTCCGGGCGCTCCTCGACGGTGGACGGGTGGTCAGGCCCCGGGACACCGACGGGGAGGTGGTCCGGCGCATCCGGTTCCTCACCGAGACCCGGGTGCACACCTCGGAAGGCCCCGGGGGTGCCACGGTCTCCCGGCCGTTCACCACCCGGGAGATCGCGGCCGGCAGCGGGATGACCCCGCAGTGGGCCCTGAGCCTGCTCAGCCGGAAGAAGGCGCCCAACCTTGCGCACAGCAAGGGGATCGCCGACTTCTTCGGCGTGCCGGTGGACTTCCTCACCGACTCCCCCGCCGAGGCCCTCAACCGGACCCTGCGGCACCGGGTGGTCCCCCGGCTCCTCGGATTCCTCGCGGATCCGGTCAGGGCCGCCGAAACGGAGTGCGGCAGGGCGCTCTCGGCGCGGGCGGCCGAGCTGGACCCCCAGGCCGCCGCCGCACTCGCGGTCCTCATCGACCGGATCGCCGGCGGGCCCCGCAGTCCCTGAACCGGGCGAGCAGGCACTGTCCCTGTCCGAGGGCGTACCGCCCCCCATCCCACCCCGGCACACCACGCCCATGCAGAAAGCAGACCGACATGACCACGGTGCTCGTTCTCGGAGGAGGCCTCGCCGGCAGCCTGGCCGCCGCCGCGCTGGCCGCGCACGCGGACGACGTCATCGTCGTCGAGCGCGACGAGGCCCCGCAGCCCGGGCCCGGCCCCCGCAAAGGGCTGCCACAGGGCGCCCACGCCCACATCCTGTGGTCGGCGGGGGCGGAGTCCGTGGAGGACCTGCTGCCGGGGACCCTCGGCCGGTGGAAACAGGCGGGGGCCAACACCGTGCCGGTCCCCGAGGCGATGATCGCGCTGTCGCCGCGCGGCTGGTACCGGCTCTGGTCGGCCTCGCACTACCTCATCGCCGCCAGCCGCGACCTCGTCGACTGGGGCGTACGCGAGTCCCTGGCCGCCACCACCCGCGTCCGGTACGTCCACCGGGCGGAGGCCGAATCCCTCCTCGGAACGGCGACCCGGGTCCGGGGCGCGCGGATCCGGCATCTGGACGGCGGGCAGACCGACATCCACGCCGATCTCGTCGTGGACGCCACCGGCCGGGCCTCGCGCACCCCCCGCTGGCTCGTCGAACTGGGCCTGCCCCAGGTCAAGAGCCAGACCATCGACCCCGGACTCGCCTATGCCACCCGCCGGTTCAGAGCCCCCGTCCCCACGTCCGGCTGGCCGGTGGTGACCGTCCAGGCCGACTCCCGCCGCCCCGAACCCGGCCGGGGGGCGACGATCCTGCCGATCGAGAACGACCAGTGGATCGTCAGCCTCTCCGGAACCCGGGGCGGCACCCCCACCGCCGCGAACCACGAGTTCCAGTCCTTCGCCCGCGGTCTGCGCACCCCCCTGGTGGCCGAGCTCATATCCCGCGCCGAACCCCTCTCCGACGTCGCCGTGACCCGGGCCACCGGCAACCGCCGGCTCCGCTACGAGAAGGCGAGGATGCCCGAGGGCCTCGTCGTCCTGGGGGACGCGGCCTGTGCCCTCAATCCGGTCTACGGGCACGGCATGTCCGTGGCTGCCGTCGGCGCCCGGGCCCTGCGGGCCGCCGCCGACCGGCCCGGCGGCATCACGGCCGACGGGTTCGCCCGCCGGGCGCAGCGGGGCATCGCCGTGCCCGCGGCCGACGCCTGGACCCTGGCCAGCGGTGGGGACATCCACTTCCCCGGCACCCGCGGCAAGGCGCCCAACGCCGGGGACCGGCTGGCGAACCGCTACGTCTCCCGGCTGATCCACACCGCCACCGGCAACCAGTTCGTCGCCACGGCCCTGACCGAGGTCATGACCCTGACCAAGGGGTCGGCGCTGCTGGGCCGCCCGAAGGTGTTGCTGGCCGCCGCGCGCGGCCCCCGGCTCCCGCTGCTGTCCGGGCCTCCGCTGCCGGAGCCCGTACAGCGCCTCCTCGACACCGTCCAGGCCCCCGACCAGCCTGCCCAGGGGCCGGTCGACCCTCCGCTGGAGAGGACGTCATGACCCACAGCCCGTATCCCACGCGTTTCGACGTCGTCGTCATCGGCGGCGGGTTCACCGGTCTGGTCACGGCGGTGGCGCTGTCCCGGAACGACCACGACGTCCTGGTCCTGGACGCCGGCGGCGGGGAGGCGGTCGGCGCCGGGGGCGGGGGCGGCGACGGGGGCGATGCCGGCCGCCGGACGGGCAGCCCGCCGCAGGTGCTGTGGCCCACCGCCCACTACGCCCTCGACCACCTGGTCTACGGGGCGACCTCCCGGCTCCTGTCGGCCGGCGCCCGGAAGATCCGGCTCACCGGGCCGCTGCCGGCCCCGGTGGCCGGCCGCATCCCGGCGGCGGCGACCGGCGGGGCGCACGCGGTCGCGTGCAGCCGGCCGCTGCTGTCGGCGATGCTCCGCGAGAGCGTGCTGTCGCCCTGGCCGGACGGCCACCACAGCGAGACCGCGATCGCCGGGGGCACCACGGTGCTCCAACTCGTCGGGGACCGGCGTACGGTGCGCGGGGTCAGGTTCCTGCGGCCGGACGGGACGGAGAGCACGCTCACCACGGGACTGGTCGTCGACGCCGGGGGCTGCCAGGCCCAGTCCGCGTCCAGGCTCCGCGCCCTGGGGGTTCCGGCCGCGCCGGTGCGCACCGGCGACGCGGAGGTCTCGTACGGCAGCCGGCACCGCTACGAGCGGGTGCGGCGGTGGCCGACCGGGTTCATCGCCCTGGGCGACGCGGTGGCCGGCTTCACCCCGTCGTCGGGGCACGGGCTGACCTCCTCGGCCGAGAGCGTGCTCGCCCTGCTCCAGGAGGCGGCCTGCGGCGGCATCCGTCACCCCTCGTTCGCCCGCCGCGCCCAGCGGCGGATCGGCCGCTACCTGGACGCGACCTGGGACACCAGCCCCCGGGGCATGCGCCCCCTGACCCGCCAGGTATCGGCCGAAGCCACGGCGGCCCTCTCGGCCTCCACCAAATAACCCACCGCGAGCCCGCAATGGGCCCGTCAGTGCCGCGGGCCCCACCGGCGGGGAGCCCGCGCCGGCCCGACGCACCAATTCGCTGTTGGAGTCGTGGAGTTCGAGACCGACGGCCGGCCCAAGCCGGTCCACCAGTTCCTCGAACCGCCGGGGGTCGACGACTCCACGGATCACGGCCGAGGCGTTCGCGGGTCCGGCCAGGACACCGCACACATCGTTGGCGACCTCCAACCGCGCGGGATCCAGCGGCTCACCCTGATCTGAAATCTCCACGGACGGAGTACGCGACAGCCGGCCTCGCGGTGCCTCGGCGTTTCTCGGCATCCTCCCGGGCTAAGGCGGCGGGGTGGGGCGGAGGGTGCGGTTTTGTCGGGACAGGGTTTCGGTCAGGATGCGGACCGCCTTGGGGCCCACGCCGTGCAGGGCCAGGAGTTGACCGGCGGTGTGCTGCGCGATCTGGTCGAGGGTGGTCAGCCCGGCGCCGTGCAGGGCGCGGGTAGCCGGGCGGCCGATGGCGGGCGGGAGGTCGCCGACCGCCGGGTCGGGGTCTTCCGCGGCGGCCAGGGCCTGGGCGAGCCGTTTCGGGGCGCGGTGCGCCCAGGCCGCTCTGACCAGGGCGTTCAGCTGTTGGCCGTTGATGTCGGCCAGCGGGACGCGGAAGCCGGCCGGGCGGCTCGCCCGGACCAGCAGCTCGCCGGTCGGGTGTGCGGCCGCAGCCGCTGTCGCCGCGTCCTCGGGGAGGTGGAGCCGTACGCTCCCGTCTTTCGACCGTTCGGCGAAGGGCTTCCCGGCGACGGTGAAGGTCGGGGTGCCCGGGTGGCCGGGGCGTTCCTCGGTCTCCGGGAGGGCCAGCGCGTAGCTGCGCAGATACGCCGTGGTGGTCATCCGTGGAGTGTCGCATGGCCCGCCGACAGGCCGGGGTGGTTGTCCCGGGGCCGGGGCCCGGGGGTCATTCGGGGCGGCTGAAGCGGCGGGTGGCCCAGAGCAGGGTGGCGGCCCCGACGGCCAGCAGGAGGCCGGCCTCCGGCAGCAGGGGCGGCGGTCCGGTGGGCCATTCCACGCCCGGGGCGGCCGTCTGCCCGGGGACCCGCAGGGCGATGCAGCGGCGGAGCAGGTCCACTCCGTAGGCGAGCGGGTTGGCGGCGGCCAGGGGGTGGGCCCAGCCCGGCAGGTTCTGGATCGGGAAGAAGCCGCCGGAGAGGAACAGCAGCGGCATCATCACCAGGCCGAGCAGCATGTGGAAGACCTCGGGCCGGTTCAGGCCCACGGCCAGGGCCAGGGCCAGGGCGGTGATCGTGAAGGAGGTCAGGGCCATGCCGCCGAGCAGCAGGAGCATCAGGAGGGGGTCGTAGGGCAGGCCGACGGCGCCCGCGAGGGCGAGGAGGACGGCGCCCTGGACGGTCGAGACGAGGGTGCCGCCCGCGCAGCTGCCGAGGAGCAGGGTGGAGCGGTGGACCGGGGCCATCAGGAGTTCCCGCAGATAGCCGCTCTGCCGGTCGGTGATCAGCCGGATCCCGACCATGATGGCCGGGGTCTGCACCGTCATCATCAGCATCCCGGGGAAGAGGTACGTCTGGTAGCCGACCCCGAGCGAGGAGTCGGGGATCAGGGCGGCCAGTCCGCCGCCCAGCACGAACAGGTAGAGCACCGGCTGGAGCAGCATCAGCGCGGTGTGGGTGCGCTGGACCGACAGGCGCAGCAGATCGCGGTGGACCAGGGCGTGCACGGCCCGCAGTTCGTGGCGCAGGCGCAGCGGGACGCGCGGGCCGGTACGGGTGCGGGAGCGGCGGGGGCCCGGCTCCCGGGCCGGGGCGTCGGAGGCCGGGCGGGCCGGGGCGGTCACCGGGTCGCCGCCGGGGCCGCGGTGCCGCCGGGGGCGGCCGGGGGGCCGGGCGGGCGGGGGGCGTGGATGCTGCGGCCCGTGTGGTGGAAGAAGACGTCGTCGAGCGAGGGCGGGGTGGCGGAGGCGGCGTGCACCGGGATGCCGTGCGCCGCCAGTGCCGCGCAGAGACGCGGGATCCAGGCGCTGCCGTCGGGGATCCGCAGGGTCAGCCCGTCGCCGTCCGCGGTGACGGCGAGGCCCTCGGGTACGGTCCGGCGGAGGACCTGCCGGGCCGCCGGGTCGTCGCCGGTGCGCAACGCCACCCGGTCGTCCCCGATCGCGGCCTTCAGCGCGTACGGGGTGCCCTGGGCCACGAGGCGGCCGTGGTCGATGATGCCGAGGCGGTCGCAGTGCTCCGCCTCCTCCAGGTAGTGGGTGGTGACGAAGAGGGTGCTGCCCTGCCGGTCGCGGAGTTCGCGCAGGTGCTCCCAGACCTGGCTGCGGGCGTGCGGGTCGAGTCCGGTGGTCGGCTCGTCGAGGAACAGGACGCGGGGGGCGTGCAGCAGGCCGCGGGCGAGTTCCAGCCGGCGCCGCATCCCGCCGGACAGGGTGCGCACCGGGGACCGGCGCCGGTCGGCGAGTCCGACGACTTCGAGCATCTCGGCGGTGCGCAGCCGGGCGTGCCGGCGGGGCAGTCCGTAGAGGCGGGCGTGGATGCGCAGGTTCTGTTCGGCCGTCAGGTCCGGGTCCAGGGCGCTGTGCTGGAAGAGCATGCCGACCGCCGCGCGCACCTGGTCCGGGCGGCTGAGGACGTCGAAGCCGGCGACGGTGGCGCGGCCGGCGGTGGGGCGGGTCAGGGCGCACAGCAGGGCGAGGGTGGTGGACTTGCCCGCGCCGTTGGGGCCGAGGAAGGCGTAGGTCTCGCCCTGGAGGACGTCCAGGTCCAGGCCGCGGACCGCCGGGGTGGTGGTGCCGTCGGGCCTCGGGTAGCTCTTGACCAGGCCGCGCGTGCTGATGGCGTGGGGCGGCCGGGCCGTGGACCGGGTGGTGTCCTCGCCGGCAGGTGGTGGCTGCATGGTCGGGTCCTCCTCGACGGGGGTGTGCCGGGCCGGCTCCGGCCGGTGGCTGCCCCAGGGGCGGCCACCGGCCGGAGGTTCGGTCAGGCGCAGCTGATGCCGATACACACGGTGTTGAGGAGGGTCAGCAGGCCGACGCACTCACACGTCGCGGCGAACGGCGCTCCGTCGACGCCGACCGGGTCGGTCTCCGGAAGGGCGTGCAGGTGAGCCAGCAGTTCGAGGTCGCGGTTCTCCATGACTTTCTCCTTCTCTTACTGAGGTCGCGACAGGGGTTCCTGTCGCTCAGCCCGGCTGCTGGATCATCCAGTGCCGGGAGTCGGTGTGGTGGGTCCGGAGCAGGAAGGCCAGGATTCCCGCGGACCCGTCGCTCCAGCTGGTGGAGACGTCCCCGTACTCGTTGGGGAAGACGACGTGGCCGCCCCGGTGGGCGCGTTCGGAGACGATGAGGCGGGCCAGGTCGGCCGCTCCGGCACGGTGGGCCGGGTCGCCGGTGAGCTCGGCCATGTCGAGGAGGAAGTCCCCGTTCCCCGCCAGTCCGTGGCACTGGGCGAGGGCGGCCCGGGAGGCGCGTTCGGTGACCGCGTGGGCGGCGCCCCGGGCGAGGTCGAGGAAGCGTTTGTCGCCGGTCCGGTGCCAGAGGCGGATCAGGAAGGAGCCGATGCCGGCCGAACCGTGGCACCAGTAGGGGGCGGTGGGTACGTCCGTGGCCTGGGCGGGCCACTGTACGGTCGGGCCGACCGGTACGGCGTGGGCGACCAGGTGCTCCCCGGCGGCCAGGGCCAGTTCCAGGTGTTCGGGGCGGTGCGAGACCGCCTCGGCGGCGAGCAGGAAGGTGCCGATGCCCGAGGTGCCGTGGGCGAAGCCCAGATAGCGTTTGCCGGCCTCCTCGGAGACGGCTTCGGCGGGGACGGGCCAGCTCACCCCGGACGGCTCCGGCCGGGCGGCGGCGGCGAGCCGGTCGGCCGCGTCCACGACCTGTTCGGCCAGCCGTGGATCGCCGGTACGGTGCCACAGGTGCGCGGCCGCCAGTCCGCTGCCGGCGGAGCCGTGGGTGATGTCGTGGCTGGGGGTCGCCTCCAGTGGGGCCAGCGCCAGGGCCAGGGCGTGGCGGGTGAGGGCGCGGTCGTCGAGGGCGCGCCCGGCCTCGTAGAGGGCCCAGGCGGTTCCGCGGCCTCCGAAGTGCAGCCCCGGGCGTATGGAGCGGGTGTCGGTGCGGGCGGCGATCCAGTGGCCGGCGGTGGAGAGCAGCCGGGGCAGGCGTGGGTCGCCGGTGAGCTCGAAGCAGCGGGTCAGGACGGCCAGGACGCCTGCCGCGCCCTGCTGGACGGTACAGGGGTCGGTCTCTCCGGCCAGGGTGGACACCGGCCAGAGCCGCTGTTCGTCGGCGGGGGTCATCGAGTCGACGAGGTGGTCCACCATTCCGTCGACCGTGAGCCGTACCGCGTTCGGCGGGTCGGCGTACGCGGTGGTCCGCGCGGCGGGCGCCGGGGCCGGCCGTACGGCGGGGTGCGGCGGCCCGGCCGGGTCCGCGGGGTCCGTCGGGTCCGCGGGGTCCGTCGGGTCCGCGGCCCCCGGCCCCGAGGCCCTCAGTTCCGTACGGGCCCTGGCGGGGTCCCAGCGTTCGGCGGGGTCGTCCTTCATCAGGCCGCGGATGGTCTCGGCCAGGGCGTCCGGTATCGGGAGCGTACGGGCGCAGGCGGTCAGCCAGGCGGCGAACCGCTGCTCGGCGGGCCGGGCGGGCGGTTCCTCGGGCAGCAGGTTCGGCACCTTGCCGGCGAGGACGAAGCACAGGGTGGCGCCGAGGCTGTAGTAGTCGGCCGTGGCGGAGACGGCGGCGCCGTGCAGGCGTTCGGGGGCGCTGAAGCCGGGGGTGCCGACCTGGGTGGGGAGGGTGTCCTCGCCCCGGAGGGCGGCGAGTTCCAGGTCGATGAGGCGGAGTTCGCCGTCGGGGCGGACCATGACGTTGCCGGGGGTGAAGTCCCGCAGGACGCAGCCGTGGGCGTGGGCCGCGGCGACCAGGTCGACGAGCCGGGCGGTCTGGGCGAGGGCCTCGGCCCGGTAGCGTTCGCCGCCGAGGTCGCGGAAGCGTTCGGCGACCCAGGTGCGGAGGGGGACCCCGGGGACTTCCTCCTGGGCCAGGAAGAGGTGTCCGCCGGTTTCGAACAGGGCGAGCGGTTCCGGTGCCAGTCCGGTGCCCCTGAGCTTCTCCAGTGCCCTGGCCTCGGCGCGCAGCCAGTCGCGGACGTCGGAGCCGGACGCGTCGCCCTCGACGTGCGGCCGGGCCTCCTTGATCACCACGGGGGCGGTGGTGGTGACGTCGGTGCCCCGGTAGACACCGCCCTTGTTGGTGTGGCGGATCGCCTCCCGGACGGCGAAGCGGCCGCCGAGCAGCACCGGGCCGCCGGGGGGCCGCTGTTCTCGCGGGGGCGGCATCGGCACGGAGGCCGGGAAGGGGCTGACCGCCCAGGAGGGCGGGGAGTACTGGCCGGTGCGCTTGTCCTCGACGGGGTTGCCGTCGGGGTCCTCGATGCACCAGACCAGCAGTCCCTGGTCGGAGAGCTGTCGTCGGCCGACGAAGGCGCCGTAGCGGTAGTGGACGAGGCTGTTCGGGGCGTAGGGCTGGTCGGAGAGGACGCGGGGGCCGGCCAATCCCGCCGTGGCCTCGTGCAGGTCCCGGGCTATTCGGGCCGCGTCCTCGTCGGAGGCCGGATAGACGGTGATGAACTTTCCGGAACTTCCTCGGGGTGTGGCCCGGGAGTTGAGTGCGCCGACCTGGTCGAGGAGCCGGACGAACTTGAATGCCGATTCCTCGCGCAGCAGGATTTCCAGGGATTTCCTGAGGACTTCCGGCGCGGAGGCGGCGGTCGCGGACACGTGCAGTTTCCAGCCCTGCCGGCGTCCGGTGCGGGAGGGGCGGGTGAGGCGGCACCACATCTCGTCCGCGTCGGTCTTCCACTGCTCGCCGGTGGCGGTGGCGCGGAGTGCTTCGCGCAGCAGGTCTTCCAGGTCGGCTTCGGTTGCGTGACTGGTCATGCCCGTCCCCCTCAACGGCGAGGAACCGCTGGTGGAATATGCCTTCGGTAAGAGGAATGTATCGCCGGCACAGGCGGAAAGTCACCGGGTCCGATGGGCGCACGGGATGGTTGCGGAAGATTGGGGTTCGGTCCGGCGCGAATTCGGGCGCACACCCGTCACCGGTTGTCGAATAAGTCACCAGTTCGAACAGATCCACCCATTGGCCGAAAATTCAAACCGGACCGAATTGATTCATTTCGAATTCCCCGGGATTACCCGACCGTACCGGACCGACGCACGGGGAACCCGGGGAACAGCGGCCCCGGCGGGTCAGCGGCCCACGAGGGTGAGCTGGTGGTTCATCTCGGCGAGGAACCGCACCACGACATGGAGTTCCTCGGGGGTGAAGCGGGCGCGCACGGCGTCCGTGCCGTGCGCCAGGGGGCGGAAGTAGTCGCGGGCCACCTCCTTGGCCGCCCGGGCGTAGTGCAGGTGCACCACCCGGCGGTCGTCGGCCGCCCGGACCCGGCGGATGTGGCCCGCCTTCTCCAGCCGGTCCAGACAGGCGGTCATGGCGCCCGAGGTCAGGTTCATCTGCTTGCGCAGCCGGCCCGGCGTCATCGGAGCCCCGTCGTCACCACCGTCGCCGCCGTGCGCGTCCAGTACGGCGATCAGCGCCTGCACATCGGTCAGGTGCAGGCCCTGGGCGTGGGCGAACTCCTGGGCGATGCGGTTGAACTCGGCGTTCATCCGGCGCAGCAACACGGCGAAGGACTGCAACCCGATCGGGTCGTCGGCCGGAAGTGGGGGTGAGGTGCTGTCGGTGTCGGGCATGACCTCAGCATAAGATCTCTCGATGATTGACATTCTTGACCGATGACTTATCTTGACTCGTCCGGCTCGCCTTGACCCGTCTCGACCGCTCGAAAGGGCACACCTTGAAGAACGCACCACGCTGGGCCCGCTGGGTCGTGCCGCTCGCGCTCCTGCTCGTATGGCTCGGCATCGGCGGCACGCTCGGCCCCTACGCCGGAAAGCTCGGCGAGGTCGCCACCAACGACCAGGCGGCCTTCCTACCGCGCAGCGCGGAGTCGACGAAGGTCCTCGAAGCCCGCAAGCCCTTCGAGACCTCCCCGTCCGTCCCCGCCATCGTGGTGTGGACGGCGGACGGTGACCGGATGACGCCCGGTCAGGCGGAGGCCGCCACCGGCGCGATGGCCGGTCTCACCGGCCGGACCGGGATCGCCGCCCCGCCCTCCCCCGCCCTCCTCTCGGAGGACGGCCAGGCCCTCCAGGCCGTCGTCCCCATCGCCCCCGATCTGGGCGAGGAACTCCCGGCGGTGCTGGCCGAGGTCCGCGGGGCGGCCGAGAAGGTGACCGGTACCTCGGTCGGGCTCGCCGGTCCCGCGGCCGCCCAGGCGGACCTGTCCGACGCCTTCGCGGGCATCGACGGACTGCTGGTCGGCGTGGCGCTGGGCGCGGTGCTGCTGATCCTGCTGCTGGTCTACCGCAGTGTGCTGCTCCCCCTGGTGATCATCATCAGTGCGGTGTTCGCGCTCGGCCTGGCCTGCGCGGTGGTGTACGCGCTGGCCGACCGGGGCGCGGTGCGCGTCGACGGCCAGGTCCAGGGGATCCTCTCCATCCTGGTGATCGGGGCGGCCACCGACTACGCCCTGCTGCTGGCGGCCCGCTTCCGCGAGGAGCTCGGACGGGGCGACGACCGGGTGCGGGCGGCCGTGGCCGCCGTACGGCGGTCCACCGGGGCCATCACCGCCAGCGCCGCGACCGTGGCCCTGGGCCTGCTGGCCCTGCTCACCAGCGACCTGACCAACAACCGGGCCCTGGGGCCGGTCGGCGCCATCGGCATCGTCTGCTCGGTCCTGGCCACCCTCACCTTCCTCCCGGCCGCCCTGGTGCTGCTGGGCCGGGCCGCCTACTGGCCCGCCACCCCCAAGCCCGCCGACGCCGGGGCGGGCGCCCGGGGCGCGGGCCAGGGCCGGGGGCACGGCCTGTGGCAGCGGGTCGCCGCACTGATCGACCGGATGCCTCGGCGCGTCTGGGTGTCCACCGCCCTGCTGCTCGGCATCTTCGCCTGCTTCTCCCCCGCCCTGTCCTCCAAGGGCGTGCCGCTGGACGAGATCTTCGTCAACGACGCCCCCTCGGTGGCCGCCCAGCAGACCCTGGCCCGGCACTTCCCCGGCGGCTCGGGCAATCCGGCCGTGATCATCACGGACGCCGGCCGGGCCGCCGAGGTCCGGGCCGCCGCCGAGGGCACCGAGGGGGTCGCCGCCGTCAGCCCCGTGACCACGGGCGGCCGCCCGGGCACCGGGACCCCGCTGGTCGTCGACGGCCGGATCCGGCTGGACGCCACCCTGGAGTCGGCGGCCGACAGCGACGCGGCCAAGGACACGGTCCAGCGGCTGCGCGAGCGCGTGCACGCGGTGCCCGGGGCCGAGGCGCTGGTCGGCGGCTACACGGCCCAGCAGTTCGACACCCAGCAGACCTCGGCCCGGGACCGGGCCGTGATCGTCCCGGTGGTGCTCTGCATCATCCTGCTGATCCTGGTACTGCTGCTGCGCTCGGTCCTGGTACCGGTGCTGCTGGTGGCGACGGTGGCCCTCAACTTCCTGGCCACACTGGGGGTTTCCGCCCTCGTCTTCGAGCACCTGCTGGGATTCGGCGGGACCGACGCCTCGGTGCCGCTCTACGGGTTCGTGTTCCTGGTCGCGCTGGGGGTGGACTACAACATCTTCCTGATGACCCGGGTCCGCGAGGAGTCACTCGCCCACGGCACCCGCCAGGGAGTGCTGCGGGGGCTGACCACCACGGGCGGGGTGATCACCTCCGCCGGTGTGGTCCTGGCCGCCACCTTCGCCGCCCTGATGGTGATCCCGCTGGCCTTCCTGGTGCAGATCGCCTTCATCGTCGCCTTCGGCGTCCTGCTCGACACGCTCGTGGTCCGCTCCCTGCTGGTGCCCGCGCTCGTGATCGACATCGGCCCGCGCGCCTGGTGGCCCAGCGCGCTGGCCCGCGAGTCACGGGTGGGGCCCGGGTCAGGGCCGGCCGCGGAGGTCCGCCAGGACCTCACGGGCGGCCCTGGCTCCTGAGGCCAGCGCGCCCTGGAGGGAGCCGGTGGCCCGGTGGTCGCCGCAGACGTACCGGCCCGGCGCCGTCCTGGTCGTACGGATCAGCGGAAGCGGCGGCGGCATGGCGGGCAGCGCGTCGCGGACCGTGTGCCGGTGCACCGGCTCCCAGCCGTCCGTGTCGGCGCCGTACGCCTCGGCGAGCGCCGACCGGACCACCGCCTCCTCCCCCGGGCCGGGCGCCCCGAGCACGGAGGTCGAGATCAGCGCCCGGCCGTCCGCCGCGTAACCGGGGTGCAGTTCGGTGAGCACGCAGCTGTTCAGGAACCGGCCCCCGGTGTCGACGAGCAGCGTGGGCTCGCGGAGCGGGGAGCGGTCCGCGGCGTGGTAGAGGGTGGTGACCGTGCGGCCGGCCGGAACCGTCAGCCCGGGCAAAAGCCGGACCGCGGCCGCCTGGTTGGCGGCGACCACCACGGTCGGGGCGGTCCGCTCGGCGCCGTCCGCCGTGACCACCCCGTCGGCGGTGAGCCGGGCCACCGGGGTGTCGGTCCGCAGCACGCCGGGCGGCAGCAGCCCGGCGAGCTGCGCGGGCACCGCCCCGATGCCGTCGGCCGGCAGACAGAGGGTGCCGCGGACCATGCTGCGCCACACGAAGTGGAAGAACCGGGAGGAGGTCTCCAGCCGGTCCTCCAGGAACACCCCGGAGAGGAACGGCCGGAAGAACCGCTCGATCAGCTCGGGGGAGATCCCGGCCGCGGTGAGCTCGGCGAGGGTCGTCCGGTCGGACCGGGCCCGCAGCCGGCCGGGCGGCAGGAGCGCGTCCCCGGCGGTCAGCACCGCCAGCGCGGCCAGATCGCGGGCCGAGGCCAGCCGGCCGGGGAGCAGGTCGCGGGTCTGCCGGGGCCGGCGGCTGGGGTCGGTGAACCGCAGCAGGTGTCCGCCGCCGGTGTGCACGAGCACCCCGGGGGTGAAGGCCCGCAGCCGCAGGGGGCGCAGCGCGAGCCGCTGCTTCACCTGCGGATAGGAGGTGTTGAGGACCTGGAACCCTCGATCGGTGCGGAATCCGGAGACGCGGTCGGTGCGCATCCGGCCACCGACGCCGTCCGAGCCCTCCAGCAGACTGACCCGCAGCCCCCCGGCAACCAGGTCCGCGGTACAGGCGAGGCCCGCGGCACCCGCTCCGACCACGATCACGTCGGGGCCGCTCTTCTCTTCCCGCCTCATGCTCGGTCCCCCTTCGCTCCGGGTCCCGGGCAGTCGGGACGGCCCTGCCCCACCGTACGCGGCCCGGGGGACGGGTCCGGCCGCGGCACGCCGGGCGGGCCGCGGTCGCGGGCCCGCACGGGAAGGGCCCCCGGGGCGCGGTTGGCGCTCCGGGGGCCCGGGCTTCGGCGGGGCGTCCGGGCCCTGTCGGGCACCGGTGCGGTCGGGTGTCAGCGCCCCTGGAGGGACTTGACGTTGTCGCCGAAGGACCAGCCCTTGGAGCCGTCCCAGTTGATGGACCAGGTCATGAGTCCCTTGAGGGACCCGCTGAAGGCGTTCCAGGACTGGCTGACCAGCCCCGGTGCCATGTGGCCGCCGCCGGCGCCGGGCTGGGCCGGGAGGCCGGGCACCTGCTTGTCGTAGGGGACCTTGATGGTGGTGCCCTGGATGGTCAGGCCGTTGTTGAGGCAGGTGGTCTGGACGGTGAAGCCCTGCACGGTGCCGGCCGGGTAGGAGTCGCCGGAGCAGCCGTACATGCTGCCGTTGTAGTACTGCACGTTCAGCCACCACAGGCGGCCGTTGTCGGCGTACTTCTTGATGATCGGGAGGTAGGAGCCCCAGATCGAGCCGTAGGTGACGCTGCCGCCGGTGACGTAGGCGGTCTCGGGGGCCATCGTGAGACCGAAACCGGCCGGCATCTGGGCCAGGACGCCGTCGATGATGCGGATCAGGTTGGCCTGGGAGGCGGACAGGGTGTTGATGTTGCCGCTGCCCGAGAGGCCGGTCTCGATGTCGATGTCGATGCCGTCGAAGTTGTACTTCTTCAGGATCGGCACGATGGTCGCCACGAACTTGTCGGCGACGGTGCTGGAGCTCAGGTCGATGCCCGCGGTGGCGCCGCCGATGGACATGAGGATGGTCGCGCCGGCCGCCTTGGCCCGGCACATCTCGGCGGGGGTCGCCACCTTGACGCCGACGTCCATGCCGTCCTGCCACAGGACGGTGCCGTCGGAGAGGATCACCGGGAACGCGGCGTTGATGACGTTGTAGCCGTGTGCGGCGATCCGGCTGTCCGTGATCGGGATCCAGCCCATGCCCGGGTGGACCCCGTTGGCGGCGCCGTCCCAGTTCTCCCAGTAGCCCTGGAGCACCTTGCCGGGGGGCTTGGGCTTGGTGGCGCAGGTGTCGTCACCGGGCGGCGTGGTGGGCGGGGTCGTCGGGGGTGTCGTGGGGGGCGTGGTGGGCGGAGTGGTCGGCGGGGTCGTCGGAGGCGTGGTGGGCGGTGTCGTGGGGGGCGTGGTCGGGCCGCCGGGGCCGGTGAGGGAGACGTCGTCCGCGTGGAAGGCGGGCTGTCCGTACCAGCCGTGCACGTAGACGGTGACCGAGGTGGTGGCCGCGCCGGTGCTGAAGTTGACGCTGAGCTGGCCGTAGGAGGCGCTGTTCGGGGTCCAGGTGGACAGGGTCCCGGTCAGGCCGGTGCCGGTGGCGCCCAGGTAGACGTAGCTGCCCTGGACGTAGGCGCTCAGCGTGTACTGGGAGTTGGGCTGCACGCTGATGGTCTGCGAACACTGCGCCTTGTCCTGGCCGTTGGGCGTGGCCTTCAGCGCGGAGGTCCCGGAGCGGACCGGGCTGGTGACGGCGGCGCCGGACCCGCCGGTACAGGTCCAGTCGGAAAGGCCGCTCTCGAAACCGGAGTTGGCCACCAGGTTGGCGGGGGCGGCGGCGCCGGCGGAGGCACCGCCCGCCAGGGCCAGTCCGGTGGCGATCACGGCGGTGGCGCTCGCCCCGGCGAGGGCGCGGCCGAGGACCGACGTCCGCCCGGTTCGCCGGTCGGTGCCGTCACCGGGTCCGGAGCCCGGGGCGTGCGCGGGATGTGGAGTACGGGGCCTGCGGTGGAACATGCTGCGCTCCCTTTCCGCCGGGCGTCATGGACATGACCGGCGCGTGGGGAGACGACGCCCGGAACCGGGTGTGGTGGGGGGACTTGGGGGCTGTGCCGGTCCGGATCGTAGGAGGCGGCGCAGGGCCCGTCAATAGGTCTGGACCAATGGACGGCAGAACGGCCGGGGCCTGGCGCCGGAAGGCCGGGCGCCGGGCCGGGTCCGGCGGGGAGGCCGGCGGATCAGTGGCGGACCCAGAGGACGTAGACGTCCGGGCGGCTGGGACTGAAGGGCTCGCAGAGGTAGAGCGCGCCCCAGATCGGGCGGCCGGCGATGCCGGCGGCCTGGCATTCCGCGTACGAGGCGTGGTGGCTGCGGGCGTAGAAACCGGGCCCGGCGGCCTCGGCGGTACCGGCGGCCCCCAGGGCGAGGGCCCCGGCGGCGGCTGTGGAGGCGAGCGCGGCTGCGACGCGGCGGTACATGGCATGTCCTCCTGGATGAACGATGCTCTGCGATGCAGGGCAGTGCGTGCATGGTGGTGCCGTACGGCTCGTGCGGGCTGCGCAGCCATGGGGAAACGTATCGGCAGAAACCCCCCGGACGCAATGGTCCAGACCAATACGGAAGGCCGCGCTCCGAAATCGGTGCGCGGCCCCGGATGTCCCGTCCTGCTCGGCGGCTCGGGTCAGATCCGCGAGTTCCGCAGCGACTGCCAGACGGCCCCGGTCAGCGCCTTGGTGGCCCTGGGCACGGACAGCCCCTCGTGCTGGCGGTACAGCTCCCAGTTGTACGGGACCAGGGACAGCTTGTTCGAGGACAGCGATCCCGCCTGGTGGGCCCGGTACACCGCGAGCGGCTCGGTGAGGCCGCGGGCCTCGGCGCCGTCCCGCATGATCGACAGCCACAGGGCGTAGTCCTGCCGCTTGCGCATCTCCGGCATCAGCCGGGTGCCGAGCACGTTCCGGTCGTACATGGCGGTCAGGGCGCCGATGTGGTCCCGGACCAGCATCTGACGGTAGTCCACGTGCTCGCGCGCCCGGATCACCCGGCCGTTCGGGACGAACTCGGTGCTCTCGCCCGCGTAGTCGGCGTCCATCTTGTAGTAGGAGGTGAACGTCAGCGGGGCGGTGCCCGCCGCGGCGAAGGCGAGCTGCCGCTCGGTCTTCTCCGGCAGCCACATGTCGTCGCTGTCCAGGAAGGCGATGTAGTCGCCGCGGGCCCGCTGCATGGCCAGGTTGCGCGCCCGGCCGGCGCCGCCGCGCTCGGGAGCCGTCGCCGGCAGGACCCGCCGGTCCTGCCGGGCGAACTCCCACAGCAGGTCCATGGAGCCGTCGGTGGACTGGTCGTCCGTGATCAGCAGTTCCAGGTCACCGTGGGTCTGCGTGAGGACCGAACGGACCGCCGCTCCGAGAGTGGCGGCCGAGTTGAACACGGGCATCACTACAGACACCAGGGGCACAGCGGATCTCCTTGCTCGGCTTGGAAAGACCAGACCATTCAAACACCCGCGAGCCGATGCCCGGCACCGAGCCCGCAGGTCCGGCGGGGGAACGGCCGTGCCGTACGGGTCGGAAGGGTTCCGACCCGTACGGCACGGGACTTTCAGATGATCAGCCGAGGGAGTCCGTGAGGTCCCCGACGTCGGGTGCCACCTCGATCCACCCGGGCCCGCCCGCCGGCAGGTACACCAGCCGGGGAGCGGTCCGCGGGTCCCGGTAGTGCAGGGCCAGCGGCATGTCGTAGCCGAGGTCCCCGATCAGCACCGACTCCGCCGGGCTGATCGACTCGTACCCCGCGGCGGAGACCGGCCCCGCCCCGTAGAGCGCGGCCTGCTCCGGTGATTCCGCCCACCAGTGGGAGGTCTCCCGGACGATGTTCTCCAGCGAGTACAGCACGGCCTGTCCGGTCGGCCGGTCCGGCAGGACCGAGGTCAGGTACCGGGCGGCCCGGTCGAACCTCCACCGGCCGTCGAGCAGGGCACCGACCAGCTCGGGCGGCAGCTCGTGGCCCCCGATGCTCACTGCGGCGGTACGCGTCATCAGTCCCCCGTCACCCTTCTGCCGGTCGCCGAACGCAGGGCGTCCAGAATCGCCGCCCGGTGCTCGGGGGGCGCGAAGCCCCCGTGCTCCGGGAAGTTCCGGCCGTTCACCCCACGTGACAGCCAGGTGACGTGGAGTCCGCCGCCCTCCTGGATCACCGCCGTGAATCCGACCGTGGACCGGGAGTCGTCGAACATGCCCTTGTTGAGGATGTCATGTCCGCCACGGCGGGGCAGGATGCCGCCGGGGGTGTCCCGGTCGCTGCGCCGTGCCTCGAACCGGCCGGAGGACGGCTCGTAGATTCCGCTGTAGGCCAGACCGGGCTCGTTCGCGTCGATCGAGCCCGCGTTGTCCTCCTGGCTCCACTTGCTGGAGAGCCCGCCGCACTTGTTGTTGTGGACGAGGACGGACTCGTCGCCCGCGAGCACGTAGTAGGTGTGCAGGTCGTCGACGGTCAGGTTGTAGACGCCGTCCGACCAGACGACCCACCGGTCGACGGCCGTGACCTGGACCTTGGTGCCCGCCCCGGTGCTCAGCCACTGGCCGGGCCGCAGCTCCGTGGCATCCACCCAGGCGCCGAGGTCGACCACCCAGAACGGGTGCTTGTCGGTGGCCGTGACCGTCTGGGCCCCGGTGGCCGGATCGCCGTCCGTGTCGACGGCGATCTTGACGAGCTTCTTGCCGCCGGTTCCCTTGATCGTGGCCACCACGGCCTCGTTCGCGGCCTCCCCCGTCTCGGGGTCACGGGCGGCGACCTCGTCCCCGAGCCGGATCTCCTCGATGGGCTTGGCCGAACCGTCGCCCATCAGGACCCGGGTGCCGGGCACGAAGCTGTTGCCGCCCCCGGTCTTGCAGCCGCCACCACTGGAGGTGTCGCTGCCACCGTCGGTGTCCTTGGCCGCGGACTTCTTGGGTCCGTCGGCCTTCTTCGTCTGAGCGGACTTCGAGGCCTTGCCCGCGCCGTCCGCCTTCTTGGCCTTGGTGGCGGAAGCCTTGGCCTGCTTCGCGGCGGTCGCCTTGGCCTCGTCCGCCTTCTTGGCCGCCGCTGCCGCCGCCTCCTGCGCGGCTCTGCGGGCCGCCGCCGCCTCCTCCTCCAGCTTCCTGGCCCGCTCGGCGGCTTCCTCTATCTGCCGCTTCCATTCGGCGAGGTCCTCGGCGTACTTCGCCATGGCCTGCTGGTAGCGCTCGACTCGCCTGAGGATGTCTCTGGCGAGTGCGAGTTTCTGGGACCAGCTGTTGAAGGCCTCCCAGGCGCGGTCGAGCGCCTTCAGGATGCGCTTGGCGCGTCCCGCGAAGGGCAGGGCCGCGTCGAGGGCCAGGCTGGCGCAGGCGCCCCATGATCCGCTGAGGCAGTCGCGGATGTCGTTGTAGCCGGAGGCGTCCTTGAGGATGCCGAGGGCGATTTCGAGGGCGATGTCCAGGGCGCTCTTGCCCTGGATCATGTTGGCCCAGGCTGCTTCGGCGTCCGTGAAGTCCTTGATCGGCATCGTGGGAGGCGCGATCGAGAGACCGGAGGGGTCGCTGAAGGTGACCGGGGAGTTGTTGGCGTAGACGTACGGGTTCTGCTGTTTGGGCTCGTTGAAGTCGATGATCGGGTCGACGGACAGGAACCGTCCGGTCGCCGGATCGTATTCGCGGGCGCCCAGGTGGACGGTCCCGGTGATCTCGTCGACCTCACCGCCGACGAAGGCCCTCTTACCGGGCCACACCGCGGGCGCGGCCCCCCGGGTCTCGCCGTACGGGGTGAACTTGCGGCGGGTCACCGCTCCGGTCTTGGTGTCGACCGCGGTGTTGGCCGTGCCGTTGTTGTCGCCCAGCAGGTACGACGTGGAGATCACGCCGTCCTTGGCCGTCTTCACCATGACCGGGCCGGCCGGGTGGGCGTAGTAGCGGGTGCCCTCCAGCTTGCCGGCGGTGGTGAGCTTGATCTCGGTACCGGGGAGGTAGAGGGTCGAGCCGGTCTTGTCCCGTTTGATGAGGCGGTTGCCGCCGGCGTCGTACACGAACGAGCTCGTGTCGGTGCCCTTGGTGACCTTCTCCAGCTGCCCGGACGCGTTCCAGTCGAGCGTCTGGGTGTCGCCCAGCACGGTGCGCGTCTCGGTGTTTCCGGCCGCGTCGTAGGTGTAGGACTCGGTGCGGGTTCCGCCCGGTCCGGCGGTGTCGACCTTCTTCAGCCGGTTGGCCGCGGTCTGGCCGGGGGTGCCGTAGGTGTAGCTGCGGGTGACGTCCTTGGTGAGGTCACCGGTCGGGTCGTGCTGGATCTCCTTGGTGCGGTTGCCCGCAGCGTCGAAGCTGTAGGAGGACCAGTACGGGTTCGGCCCGCCGACCTGCGGCTTCGAGCCGGGGCCGGCCGCGCCGGGCTGGGCCGCGCAGTCGTCGGTGGACGTCCAGGCCTCGTCCATACGGCGCAGGTAGTCGTAGGCGAAGCACTGGGTGTCGGCCGTGGGGTTGGTGCCCTCCTTGTCGGTGACCTTGAGGATGTTGCCGACCGCGTCATAGCCGTAGGAGGTGTCGTTGATCGCGCTGGGCGACTTCTCCTGGGTGTTGACGGTGCGGGTCAGGCGGCGGGTCTGCTCGTCGTAGAAGTTGGACGTGTAGACCTGGGAGCCGGCCGCGCCGGTGTAGGTGCGCAGGACGTCGCCCATGGGCGAGTAGTCGACCTTGTCGACGAAGGTCTTCCCCTCGATGCCCATCATGGTGGGCAGTTCGAAGTGGTTGTACTTCATCGTGATGAGCTCGATCGGCAGACCGGCGACCGCGGGCTGCTCGGTCCACTCGGTCAGGCCGGTGTTCTCCCGGTAGCCCGAGGTGAACTCGTACGTGCCACCGAGCTTGCCCTCCTCGGCCGGAATGGTGATCTTCGTCCCGGTCACCCGGTAGTCGGTGTCGTAGCCCATGACCTCCTGGACGTACGCCTTGCCGTTCACATACCGGGTGGAGGCCACCGGCAGGCCCACGGCACCGGGGAGGGTGTCGTAGGTGGTGGAGGTCAGCTTGGGACCGGCCAGAGACCCCTCGTGGGACGCGATGGTGCGACCCAGCGAGTCATAGGCGGGAACGACCGTCTTGCCGCGGGCGTCGGTGACGCTCGTCAGCCGGTCGCCCTGGCCGTAGGTCATCGTGGACGTGCCCTTGTCCGGGTCCGTCTGCTTGGTCTGACGGCCCCGGATGTCGTACTCGAAGCCCCACTTGTCGCCGGCCTGGTTCACGACCGATTCGAGAGCGCCACGGTTGTTGTAGGCGTACGTCGTCTTGTCGTAGGCGCCGGTGGGGGAGTCGCCGCGGAAGTAGCGGAGTTCGGTCTTGCGGCCGGCTCCGTCGAGGAAGGCCCGGGTGGGGGTTTCCCCGGTGGGCGGGTCGACGGTGATGTTGTCGCCGCCGTAGCTGGTGGTGGTGCGGGAGGTCTCCTCGCCGAGCTTGCGGCTGATCTGGGCGGTGGACCGACCGGAGCCGTCGTACTCGGTGACGGTGGAGGAGGTGACCTCGTTGTCACGCGGCTGGAACTGGACGCCGGAGGCTTCGCCCGCGGTGTAGTAGGCGCCGTTGGACTTCCAGACCTGTCCGAGGCTGTTGTAGAAGGTGTCGGTGATGATGCGTCCACCGGCCAGGGCTTCCATCTGGGTCTGGCGGATGCGGAGGCTGCTGTCGTAGATGTCGTAGCTGGTGCGGTACGTACCGTCGTCCAGCAGTGCCTTGTTGGTGATGACGACCGGACCGTCGGTACGGACGTCGTAGGAGAAGATCCCGTTCGGCGACTTCGTCGCCGGGCTCCGGGAGGGGGACCACACCTTGGCCAGGCGGCCGAGGGCGTCGTACTCCATCGTCTGACGACGACCGTTGGTGTCGGTCTTGGTCAGGATCGAGCCGCGGCCCTGGTCCGTCTCGGTGGTCTCGGTGTGACCGGCGTGATTGGTCGTCACCACCTTCGTGACGATCTGGCCGGAGGCCGGGGTGTAGTCCAGCTTGGTGACCTTGCCGAAGACATCGGTGCTGGTCTTCGGACGGCCGTACGCGTCGAAGGTCGCGCTGCCGTCGACCTGGTACTGCGGGGTCGAGCCGGAGTAGCCGGTCAGCGACTCGGTGGACTTCAGATTGCCGACGGCGTCGTACTGCATCCGCGCATCTGCCGTGACGTCGGCGGGGCGCTGGACGCCGGTCGCGTCGCAGGCCTTGGCGACGGTTTCGATGCGCTTCTGGCGGGCGATGATCCAGCGGGTCTCGTCCGAGTCGTACTCGTAGCGCGTGCAGCTGTCGTCGGAGGGGTCGGCGATGTCGCCCTTGTTGGAGACCCATTCGGCGAAGCCGCGGTCGTCGTACTTGGTCTCCATGGCGGTGCGGCGCCAGCCGCGGCCGTCGGAGAGCAGGATCCGGGACTGCACCCCGGTGGTCTGCTGGATGAACGCCTGGAGGGGTTCGATGTCCTCTGCCGCTACTTCGCCCTTGCGGAGCCGGGTCGCGGTCGGGCCGCGGATCCAGGGGGTGTAGGTGGTGGCCGCCTCCAGTGCGCCGCCTTCGCCGTTGTAGGCGAGGACTTCGCGGGTCTGGCCGGCGTAGAGGCGGTGGTCGGCGATCTCGCCGCCCTCGGAGTCCTTGACCTT
>NZ_JBVIRI010000027.1:0-55418 GCF_055576225.1 Streptomyces sp. NPDC033845
CCCGCGGAGCGGGTACCTCAGCGCTGCGCGCTGAGGACAGACGCGCTCCCGCTGCGCGGGAGCGGGCCCCTTCGGGGCCTGCCCTGCGCTCCGCTCCGGGCGCCGGACGCTGTCCGGCCGCTCGGCTTCGCCGAGCTGGTGCCGGCCCTTCGGGCCGGGGGCCAGGCCTTCGGCCTGGCCCTGCTGGAGGTCCGCTCCGCTCCCCTCCAGCTGACCCCGTTTCACGGGGTCCCGGGCCTACGGCCCGTGGGTGTCCGCTCCGCAGTCCAGCCGGCAGTAGCAAAAGCGCGTCCGGGGCGGGGGTGTACGCCTCACGGGTGACGTCTCGGACTACCGCGCATCCGAAGACGCCACCCCAGGGGAAGCCGACTTCGAGCCGGGACACCGGCCACCAACGATCGCAAGGGAACACCATGCGACTGCGCCACACCGTCATCGCCTCCACCAGCGCCCTCCTGCTGGCCCTGACTGCGGCAAACCCCGCCCAGGCCGCCACCGGCGACTTCGAGTACCGCGGCAGCCTCGGATTCATCCGCACCCTCACCGACCCCGCAAGCCGGGAGTGCATCAACCTCCCCAACACCACCCAGCTCACCCCAGGATCGTCGCCCTTCAACAAGACCCTCTCCACCGCGACCGTCTTCCTCGACTACGACTGCGACGGCGACACCTACTACGTCCTCATCCCCGGCCAGAAACTCGGATTCAACGTCAAGATCCGCTCCGTCATCTTCAACTGACCCACACACCAGCCCCTGCCCGGACAGCTCCCACCACCCGGGCAGGGGCTCATCCATGCAACGTCCAGGCAGACTCTGCACTTCCGACAGACCGCACGGACTCCCCCCGCTCCGCAGGCCGGGCCATCAGGAGGGCCGCCAAGGGTCTCGGCCCCTCAACCAGCCTGACCGGCGGGACCACCCGAACGAGCGGAGCGTCGCGCGAACCTGCCCGCGCGGGCCATCCCGACGCGGTACAGTCGCCATACATCAGCTGATATAGCTGTGTAGCATCACGCCAACTAGGGCACCACCTGACTGGGTCATTTCACCTCTACGGATTCCCTTTCCTGTCTACGAGTGAATTCGGATGCTGTGTACCATCCCGCGAAACCCGGCATTACCCCTGCTGAACCATCATGAATTCATCTACCTGATGGAGAAACCCAGTGCATGACACCGAGTCCATCACTCTCCGTCCGCACCAGGAGGAGGCGGTGGAGGCGATCGTCCGGGGGCTTGAACTCCGGCCGGGGAAACGGATTCCCAAGGCAGGATTGCGGGCCACGGTGGTGGCCGCATGTGGGACCGGGAAAACCTTTATGGCCGCGGCGGCCGCGCTCCGGCTGGCCCGGCACGGCCGGGTCCTGGTCCTGCTCCCCACCCTGGACCTGCTGACCCAGACCGCCGGAGCCTGGCGGAGTGCCGGCCATACCGGGCCGGCCGTGGCCGTTTGCTCGCTGGACGACAACGCCCAGCTGTACGGGCTGAACGTGCCGACCACGACGTCCGCCCCGCAGCTGGGACTGTGGCACGGCCAGGGTCCGGTGACCGTCTACGCCACCTACGCCTCCCTGCCCGTCATCGCCGAAGCCCATCGGGGGGAGTACGGGATCCCCATGGCTCCGTTCGACTTGGTGGTGGTCGACGAAGCCCACCGCACGTCCGGATCCGCCGGGAAGGCCTGGGGGGACGTGCACCGGCAGGCGATCATCCCAGCCGCCCGCCGGCTCTACATGACTGCCACTCCGCGTATCTGGGCGGAGCGGCCGCCTCGGACCCGGGCCGAGCAGCAGGCCGAGGCCGAGAAGCGGCGTGTGGAGGAGGCGGCACGGAAGCTGAAGGCTCAAGAGGGGGGTCAGCCGTACGTGCCGCTGCGCCGGGTGGATCCGCTTCCCAAGGACATGGCCTGCTCCATGGACGACCCGAAGGTGTTCGGGCCGGTCGTCTACGAGCTGTCCCTGGCCGACGCCATCGCCCGGGGCCTGCTGGCCCGGTACCAGGTCGTCGTGGCCGAGCTAGTCGACCCGGTGGTGACTCCGAAGCGGCTCTACGGGCCCGACCGGTACGAGGAGAAGATCCGCGGGGAGCGGTTGGCCGCTGTCCAGACCGCGCTCCTGGAGACCATGGCCAGCCACGACCTGAAGACCACGATCACTTTCCACCATCGCACCGTGGAGGCGGAGGCCTTCGCCGAGGGCCTGCCCCGGGTCGCGAGCCGGCTGCACGCGGTCGACCCGGGACGGCACCCCGTCACGGTGTGGGCGGGATGGCTGCGCGGGGAGCACCAGGCCGAGCACCGGGCCGGCGTCATCGCCGACTTCGGCCGCCGGGCCGGGCGTGCTGTTCTCTCGAATTGCCGGGTGTTGGGGGAAGGCGTTGATATCCGGGCCGTGGACAGTGTGGCCCTGATCGACCCCAAGGGGTCCGCCGTGGACATCGTCCAGGCCATTGGTCGGGCGCTGCGCCAGAAGCCTGGTCAGGGGAAGATGGCTACCTTGATCGTGCCGATTTTCCTGAAGCAGGAGGAGGCACCGGAGGATATTATCACGTCGAAGTCGTATGGGCCGCTTGTGCGGGTTTTGAATGGGCTTCGGGCGCATGATGAGCGCGCTGTCGAATTGTTGGCTATTCCGCAAGAGCCGCAGAAGCGGTTTATTCAGACGTCGCCCATGCTAGGGGAAGCTCCCGCCGAGGGGGAGGCGGAGGCCCGGCTGTTGCTGCGGTTCGCAGCCCCCCGGGACCCCGCGCTGATCGCGAAGTGGATCGCCTACGCCGTGTTCAACACCGAGCGGGAGGACTGGAAACGCGGAGTCGAGGCCGCGTTCCGGTACCGGGAGCGGGAGCAGCACCTGGAGGTCCCCTACGGGCACACCGAGGGCGCCTACCCGCTGGGGCGGTGGCTGTCCGACCAGCGGCAGGCCTTCCGCGCCGGAACCATGACCGGGGAACGGGCCGCCGAGCTGGAGGGGCTGGGGATCGTGTGGGACACCGCCGATGCCGCCTTCGCCGAGAACCTCGCCGCCGCCCGCGCCTACTACGAGCTGCACGGCACCCTGGCCGCAACCCGGCACGCCACCGCCCTGGACCGGCCCGTGGGCCAGTGGCTGACCAACCTCCGGCGCCCCGGCGGGCTGGGCAAGGATCCCGGGCGGGCGGGCCGGAGGGAGGCCGCGCTGGCCGCCATCGACCCGGACTGGAACCCCGGGGCGCTGGGGTGGACCGTCGACTGGCAGCGCCACTACTCCTACCTCGCGCAGATGTTCGCTGAAGGAGTGCGGCTGGCCGCGGTCCGGCCGGGGGTGACCCGCCACGGGGAGGACATCGGCCGGTGGCTGGCCACCCAGCGCCAGACCTTCGGCCGGCTGACCGAGGAGCAGCAGCGGCGCCTTGCCGAACTCGGGGTCAAGGCCGCCCCACAGCCTCGCCAGAGCGCCGCAGCGGCCGGGCGGGCAGCTGCGGGTGAGCGGGGCGGGAGTGCCTTCGACAAGGGCGTACAGGCCCTTGCCCAGTACCAGGAACGGGAGGGCGGGGGGCTCCCCGGCCGGAACCACGTCGAGGAACTCCCCGACGGACCCCACCGCACCGGGGTGTGGATCGTCAACCAGAAGCAGCGCCGCGACCGGCTGACCGCCGAGCAGCTGGCCGCCCTCGCCGAACTCGGCGTCGAGTAGGCGCGGTAGGGCGGGGGGTCTGTTCGAGATTCTGGGGCCACGGCCGCTGGGGCCGAAGCGACTTTCGAGATCGACACAGGAACGACCGTAACGCCCCCGGTTAACCCTGGGGATGGACCCCAATGCCCTGCTATCCACGAGCGGAGTGTAATTACCCACAGGCGATCCCAAGCAGCGAAACGGGAGATCATGAGTGCGCTCGCCAGTGCACCTCGGTCTCACTACACGACATAGGACCGTCCCAAGCAACCCGCGCCTCGACTAGTAAGAGGAACGCTGATGAAGCTTTCAAAGCTGTCTAGAACCGCTATCGTCCTAGCGCTTCCGGCCACTCTACTCGCCTTCAATTCGACGCCGGCTTTCGCTATCGAACCACCATCAACAAAATGCGGATACTGGTCGGTACTTTATGGCGGTTACATCGAGCTCCGAACTTGCGCCAAGCGGACCTTCATGGGTGTCACCTGGGTTGAATCCATCACTGAAATTAAAAGCACCCTCCCCTATCCCATCTATTTCAACGTCCAGGTCATGCCCGTGGGTCATGTGCAAGGAACCACTTGGGTGGGATATGTAAACTCCAACAGTACGGTAACCAAGACCGGAGACCCTAAGACCACGCTGTGTACGCCAATAAACCAGCTGGTTTCTAAGCTGACCGTTGACGATCAATACGCCGAATGGGACTGGGATACGTACGACACAGCTGTTCTCTACGATCTGTGCACGTGATCAAAAATACGGGGCACCCAACCTGCAAATCTGCACCAAGGTGTCCCGGAAGATCGTCGTGACCTGTCACCACCCAAAGCGCGGCAGGCCTGTCACCGCAACAGCTCTCTGAGCCCATCATCAGTACAAACGACACTCCACAGTCATGGGTCGATTCCCGGGGCACCCACCCGGGTCCCGGTTCCCGCCGGGGACCGGTGCTGGCGTGGGATGTTGCGGTTCCGGCCGTCCACCGGATTCGGGAGCGACGAACAGGTCCTCTGGGGGGCTGGGCAGATGGGTGAACCGAGCCGGTTCGTGGCGATCGACGCGGCGGAGAGGCTTCCCGCCCGGGCGGTGCCGGCGTGTTCGACGAGGACGGCGTGGTGACGGCGGTCCTGCTGGTGGAGGTGCCGCCGCTGGAATGCGTCGGGGCGGACGACTCCTACGCGGGTGCCCTCACCCTGCTGGAGACGGCCGGCTTCGTGCACCTGGATGAGCCGGCCGGGAGGTGGGCTGGTGCCGGGGCCGGGTGGCGGGTGTCCTGTGCGCGGTCGGGGTCTGGTGGTGCACCAGTCGGGCGCGGGCCCGCGCGACGAAGGGACCCTCACTCTGGCCGGGCGGGAGGGCCGAGACTGGGTGCGGATGTGCGAGGAGGCGGGCCGGGTCCAGGTCGTGACCGGTCCCGGGATCCGGCTCGGCGAGGGTTCCAGCGAGGTGGATCTGGACGCCGTGCGGGTCCTCGACGTCGAGTTCGAGGTGGCCGCAGAAGGCGTCCAGGCTGGATGCAAAGCGCCAGCTCCGTGACAGCGCCCTACAAGCGCCGCGGCCGCCGGGCGCACCGGTGGGGGCGGGCGGGGCGGAAGCGCCTTCGACAAGGGCGTACAAGCCCTCACCCAGTACCAGCAGCGAGAGGGCGGAGACCTTCCCGGCCGGAACCACGTCGAGGAACTCCCCGACGGACCCCACCGCACCGGGGTGTGGATCGTCAACCAGAAGCAGCGCCGGGCCCGGCTGACCGCCGGCCAGCTGGCCGCGCTCGCCGAACTCGGGGTCGAGTGGGCCCGGTAGCGGTGCTGTATGAGATCCTGAAGTTTCGAGCACCTGAACAGCAGCTTTGTTGGCTGGGCCTTGTCGATGAGCGCCCGGGAGCGCTGTACTGGTAGCCGGACGGCTTTGGAGGAACACGGTGGTCACCGTGATCATCGCCCGCCGGACCAAGGACTCATTGCAGATGTGCGTGCGTCGTTGCCACCGCAGTCATCACGTAACTGCGGGGCAGGCACGACATTCGATCTTGACCACATGGACCTCAGCGGATGGCGCCCTCCGCTGCACGACCGTGCTAGTTGGTCCCGGTCGCTCCGGTCTTACGGATGATCTCCACCATGATGGCGCGAGCATGGTTGGCCACCGCTCGCAGGTGCTCACCGATGCTCTCTGCCGGCTGCTCGGCCTTGCGGCCGCACGGGGAGAGCGGATTCGATGCGAGTGCCAAAAACGAGACGAGGCCAATCACGAACGGAACAGCTTGGCTGATCAGGTCGAACACGGGTTTCCCCCAGGTCAGTTGGACGTCTGCTGAAGTGCCAGGCGCCTCGGCACGAACCCAGGATCAAGCTGGGTGAAACAAGAGCGCGAACGCCCTGTCGAGTCCCGCGGAGCGAACGGACCCAAATGCAAAGGCTAGGCAAAATATGACGGCAGGTCATCGAGGTTGCCGCCAGGCCCACTTCAGGAGCGGAAGACCCACCGCAGTCCACGGCCCCGTTCGGCAGTGCTCTCTACTACGGCGCACTCACCGGTGACCGGTGAGGTGGCCGCCGTGAAACTCACCGGCAGGTGGTGAGTTCGCCCTCGGGACCTCACCGGGAATCTCACCGGTGCAGGTCAGGGCACGTACACGGTCTGGATCTCGCCGATGGCCAGGCTGGTGGCGGACTGCCGGGTGGTGGTGACCGTGCCGGTCTGACCGGCGCCGGCCCACTCCACATCCCACGTCGTCGTGGCGGTGACCGGGAAGCGGCGGCTCGGTGAGTGGCCGCTGGTGCGGGTGTACTTGTGGCCGCAGTCCGGTGACATCTCCAGCCCGAACGCCTCCCGGTACGGGGTGCCGGGGCGGGTGCAGACGATGGTGGCGCCGTCGCCCATGGACCACACCACATGGCGGACCGTCGCGGTGGCGGTCACCGTGACCGACCCGGCCGAGGCGGACGCGGTCGCCGGCCCCGTCCGGGTGGGACCGGGCTTGTTCCACATGTAGACCGGCACGCCGACCGTCCCCAAGCCCTCCGGTCGGGGTGCAATACCGATGTCCGGGGCCTCCAGGCGCAGCCGCTCGACTGCTTGGCGGGCGAGGGCCTGGACGTCCACCCCGCCGCCCTGGGGGCCGGTGGGGGACCAGCGGACGCCGCCCTGGACGTCGCCGCCGCTGGGACACGTCACCAGATAGAGGCGGCCGCCCGGGTCACCGGGCTCCCAGCCGTCCGGCGCACCGGTGTCGAAGCCCGGCGGGAGGGTGCCGTCGTAGGGGCGCCAGTAGCACTCGTCAGCCGGGTTGAACTTCCCCATCTCCGGCGTCGAGCACGGCACCGTCTCCCCGCCGATCCGGCACTCCGCCAGTCGCCCGCCACCGGGCTTCCCAGGGTTCTTGACGGGCTTGCCGGGGGCGGGGACGCCCGGGTCTTTGGCGTCGATGTCGCAGTTGAGGACCTTGGGCGGGCAGACCACGCCACCACCCGGACCGTCGGCGGCCGCCGGGACCTGGAGCATCGCCAGGAGCAGCGCGCCGATCCCGGCCGCGGCCGCCACCCGGGTGGTGGTCAGCATGTGCGGTCCCGGTCAATGTCCGATGTCAGGAACTGTCAGGCGCCGTCCTTCCCCTGGGCCGCGGTCATCGTGACCACGTGCCGGCGGGAGCCGGAGTAGGGGACGGTCGTGCCATCCGCGCGCAGGGTCTCGTAGGCGTGGAGTCCGCGCAGTCCACCACCGTGGCCTCCAGCGGATCCGAGCCGTCCTCCACCGACACCACCGGGGTGCGGGCGACCGTGCCGCGCGTACGGAGCTTCTTCTGCTGGTACCAGAACAGCGTGGACTGGATGTCCGTCAACGCCGTGTGCGTGGCCCAGCGGCCCACCTCAGGGTCCAGACGGCCCGTGGCGTAGGAGCGCTCCTCCGCCGCCGTCAACGCCCGGTACGCGGCCAGCACGGCCCCCTTCTCCGCCGCCTGCGGGTCCACCCGGGAGGGGACCGGCGAGGACACCACCAGTTCCGACGTAGACGGCTCCGCCTCCGGCTTCCCGTTCGACGACCCGCCGCACCCGGCCAGCAGACCCGCCACCACCCCGACCCCTACAACTCGCCGCCACCACACCCCAGTCCGCACCCGACCGACCGTCCTCCCGCACCGTGATCAACACTCACGCCACGCTAACGACCGGCCATCCCAGGGCCACCACGGTTTCCAGCCGAACCCCGGCTCACCGCAACCCCCTGCAACCTCACCCCTACCCCCCTCCTACCTATAAGTCTGGAAACTCACCGGCAGGAAAAGGGGGGTTGAGCAGGGACAATGCCGACTGCTCTCCGAAGTCGTTTCCCCCTCAGCTTCCCCTCCAGTTTCCCCCCCAGGGGCTGGCCCCGTCAGAGCTCGATCTCTAGGTAGTCGATGTCGGTGAACTCCACCACCAGGTCGTCGGCGCGGCGGCCGCCGTCGCGGAAGTAGACGTCCTGGAGGCCCTCGGCGGCGATCCGCCGGAGGTCCGCCTCGGAGGCGCCGGCGTCCTGGGCGGACAGCAGCCGGCCCGCGTGCTCGGGCGGGAGGTGCTGGGTGATCCGCCGCATCCGGCCGTCGTCCGTCGACCCCGGAGCCGCGGTGAACCCGAACCGGGCCCGGGTCTCGATCACCAGCCCGGACTGCCCGGCGGCCCGCTGCCGGGCCGTTTGCGGACGTGGGGCTGCCACCGGCGGCGGACCTCCCGCTCCATCCGCTGCGCCACCTGCCGGGTCGAGCCGGCGTGCTGCCAGATAGCGCACCCGGGCGCCGGCGGACTTCGGGATCGGGCGGGTGAATGCCTGCTGCCCGGCCCGGTCGAGGCTGTCGCCGATGACGCCCATCCGTCTCCCCCTGTTCCGGCGCCGTGAATGGCGCCCCATCGTCGCCCACAGGGCTGGTCGGGTGTTGTCGGGGTTCACAGGTCCGGCTTGGCCGGCCACGCGGCGGAGGAGGGCCAGGGCACGCGGAGGTGCGGGCGTGCGCGGCTGGGTACTCAGGGTTCGGCTTCCCGGGCCGGGGCAACTCGCGTTTCTGTCGTGATGTTTCAGCTCCCCAGCCGAGCCGCCCCCGGTTCCGGGTTCCAGACCCCGGTACTCCCGGGGCCCGGAACACGCCGTGCAGGCACGCTCGGCTCGACCGCCCAGGGAACCCACTCCGTTCGGCTCGGACGGTCACGGACACGGAACCAAGGCCGGGGCAGCGCCCGGTACCCGACCGTGCGGGTCCATATGATTCTGGGCTCCGTTGCCGTCGATTCTCCGGGGGCCGTGAAGTAGTCCCCTATCCGGCGTCGGTCTCCACCGTTTCTGGGTCTTCCCACACGGTGGCTTGCGCCAGGATCCGGTTGTTCCTGTTGGATACTGCGGGAAGGGACCTTGTGACGGTGAGATAGACGATTCGGTTCTGGTTCGTGTTAAAGCAGAAGCTTTCACCGGACCGGGCGGCGATGTCGTCGTTGCCGAGTTCACGTTTCATCAGGGCCACGCAGTTCTCATAGGATTTCTTGAATCCTGCGGGGGTTTTGACCATTTTCCAATCGTCTAGTGTGCGGCTGAGTACGACGCCCGTCCCTTCGCTCCTGAGCGTCTCCAGGTCTTCCTTCGTTCCCGAGGTGCCGGTTTCGTCCGGTGGTTTCAGATCGAAATCGATAGCTCGATTCCCGTATCCGACATAGACCTCGGGGACTGTCTGGTAGACGAATACCTTCTTCTCTGGGAGTTCCGCGGTCGGGGTGGGTGTGGGTGTCGGGGACGGGGTGGTTTTCGGTGTGTCCTGGGTGGGGGGCGGTACGGGCGGCGGCGTGCTGGCGGGAGGTGAGACCGCCTGCGTCCTGGCACCGTCCTTGGCGGTGTCGGGTTGGTCGGAGTCGTCGGGGGCGAACTTGAAGATGGCCAGGCCCCCGAGGAGGACGACGACGGCTCCGCCGACGATCAGGTAGCGCCAGGACGGCGGTGCCGGGGGCGGCTGCGGGGCTGGTGACGGGGTTTGGACCCCTCCAAAGGGCGGCCTCGTGGCGACCGTCCCGGGCCGCGGGGACGGGGGCGGCTCCTCCGGGTCGGGGATCCGCGCCAAGCGCGCCGCTGCCTCGTTGCGGGCGGCGGTCAGTTCGGGAAGCGCCGCGTTCAGTTGCCCCAGCTTTCCGAGGTTGTCGCTGAGGCGGCCTTCGGGGATGGGGGTTCCCTTGCTCTGCAGATCGAGCAGGGTCTCGTTTTCCGTCTCGATGCGCTGGATGCGCTCGCTGGCATCGCGCAGGGCGTGTTCGGCCAGGAATGCCTCCAGTACGCCCTTGGCGTGGCTGCTGCTCAGCCTGCCGTTCTTCGTCGTGGACGCCCGGACCAGCAGGTTCAACAGGTCCTCGTACATCGTGAGGGTGTCCTCGATGGCGGTCGGACTCACCTCAAGGCTGCTTTTTGAGCGCCGTACTTCTTCGAGGAGGAGGAAGACGTAGGGGTGCTTGGGCGTACGACTCGGCCGATGGGGGTTCTCGTTCTCGTAGCCGGCGATGGTCGACTGGTCCAGCCCCGCTTTCTCTCCTAACTGGACCCTGGTTAATCCCAGAGCCTCACGCAGGGATCTCAGCCGCCTTCCGAAGGCGTACCGCCCCTCCTTCACTTCCTGTGGATCGGGCCCGGTGGAAGGAAGCTCGCCAGGACTCAACTTTGGACACCGCCAAAAATGTGCGGGGAGAACCCAAAATAGCCGTCCCCCCGGATTCGGACTTCTTCTAATTGAATTCCCAGGAGCAGACTTCCTAGTGCAGACCGGGCCGCATTGCGGATCCGGCCGGATATCCATCCGGATATCCGTACGCATACACCTGGGGCCCCGGGCGCGTAGGAACTCATCGCGAGTTGGGAAAACATGATGATTATGCACCTGGGTGGCGTGGTCGGGTGGGCAGTAGCGGAAGAGAAGGCGGCCGACGCCGTGGTCGTCCCCTCCACATCGCTGATCCTGATCGGCGTGGTCCTGGCCCTGCTGGCGGGCCTCGGCGCCGGGGTGCTGCACCGGGGCGACCACGCCCCGGTGGTGCCGCCTCTGGCATCCGTGCCCCACAGCATCTCCGCGGCCGTCATCCGCGGTTTCAACACCGCGATCGCCTCCGCCGCCCCCATCGTGGCCGCGCTCATCGCCGGCAACCACGAGCACACCGTCCTGGTAATGCTCCTGGCGGCCGTCGCCGGCGTTTCCTACGGGCTCGTCCACCGAGCCGACGACTTCACGGTTCGCGCCGCGATCTGGCACGGCTGGACCGGATTCCTGGCCGTGGCCACCGTCGGCCAGGCCCTCACGATGGCCCTCGCCCTCGCCTGACCCACCTCACCCTCCTCCGCAGCGCCTGGCCCCGGGACCCGGTCAGGCGCTGCGGGGCTTACGCCGGGGCACGGCCTTCTTCGCGGCGGTCTTCTTCCCCGGGTTCTTCTTCGCGGCCGTCGTGCGGGGGCTGGCCGCGTGCAGCCGGGCGGCTTCGTGAGCCGGTACGGGGGCTTCCTCGCTTGTGTAGGCGGACAGCAGGAGATCGCCCCGAGGGCAGCGCAGCGTGGCAGATCCGACCGGCACGGCCCCTTGGCGGAGGGCAAGCTTGTCCGCCGGCGAGCCGGGCCGGAGCAGGGCGGCGTCAAGGCATTCCGAGCATGCGGCGCGCGGTCGTTCGATGCGGGGCGGTCGGGTGGCGGCGATGCCTCAGAGGACGGCGGGTGCCGGTGTCGTAGCGGGGCCGACCGTGGGAGGGGGTTCCTCTTCGCGTACGCCCTCAGCGTCGGCATGATCTTCGGGCTGGTGGTGCTCGTCGGCGGCATGGAGAGAGGGGCGCCGCTGATGGTCTGGCTGAACCCGCTCACCAAGGTCCTCGTCTACAGCCGGCTGTGGCAACGGAGCAGCGCCCGGGGAGAGAGGTCTCTCCCCGGGCGCTGCTCCGCGTTGCGGGTGGTGCGGGCGTCAGTCGTTGACGCAGGTGTTGCCGAAGGCCGGGTTCAGCAGGGCGATCACGTTGACGGTGTTGCCGCAGACGTTGACCGGGACGTGGACGGGGACCTGGAGGAGGTTGCCCGACAGGACGCCCGGGGAACCGATCGCCGCGCCCTCGGCGCCCGCGTCGGCGGAGGCGATGCCGGCGCCGCCGAGGATCACGGCACCGGTGGCGGTGAGGACGGCCAGGGTCTTCTTCACGGGGTCTCCTTCAGGAATCTCGACCGGGGCGGGTACGCGCCGGTACTTGCTCCCTTCAACCTGCCGATGCACGGTGTGGACACGGTGGTGTACCCGTTCGGGTGCCCTCGTGGGCGGGGGCGGGGTGGGGTCAGCCGATCTGGCGGTACTTCTCCCAGCCCTTGTCCAGGTAGGCGCGTCCCTGGAAGGTCTTGGTGCCGCCGTTGCCGGTGGCGCGGTAGAGCCACATGCCGCCCTGCGCGTCGCGGGCGATCAGGTCGGCGCGGCCGTCGCCGTTGAGGTCGCCGGCCACCGAGAGGTTGTTGTACATCGACCAGCCGGTGCCGATCAGGGCGCGGCCGGTGAAGGGGGCGGAGGCGTTGCCCGTACCGGTGTAGAGGTAGAGCTTGCCGTCGGTGCCGGTGGCGACCAGGTCGGCGCGGCCGTCACCGGTGAAGTCGCCGCCGACCAGCTTGGTGTAGGCGTTCCAGCCGGTGCCGGTCCTGATCGGGGCGTGGAAGCCGTAGCCGTCGCCCTTGCCCGGGAGGACGTACAGGGTGCCGGTGGTGTCGCGGCGGAGGAGGTCGCCGCGGCCGTCGCCGGTGAGGTCGCCGGGTCCGGTCAGGTAGGAGGTGCCGGCGAGGGGGGTCTTGATCCACTGGTCCCTGATGGTGTTGAACAGGGTTCCGGCGGCGGGCCGCCACTTGAGCATGTGCGCCCAGTTGATCTTGTCGAGGCCGGTGGTGTTGACCAGGGTCTCGTCGGCGGCCCAGGACGTCTTGTCGAAGCGCGCGGACTGGAGCCTTCCGTCGGTGCGGGCGGAGATCTGGAAGTGGGTGCCCGCGTTGTCGATGACGGCCAGGCTGTGCTTGCCGTAGACCGGGGTGACGCCGGAGTTGATGATCAGCTCGTCGTTCAGCCAGCCGCTGCCGCCCTTGCCGGGTGCGGCGAACCTGCCGTTGCCGAGCGAGCTGTAGTACGCCATGTAGCCGTCGGGCTTGATGGCCAGCAGGTCGGCGCGGCCGTCGCCGTCGCCGTCGTCGATGCCGATGACCTTGCTGTAGACGTTCCAGCCGGCGCCGACCTTGATGCGGCCCTTGAAGGGGGCGGAGGCGGTTCCGGTGCCCTTGTAGTAGTACAGGGTGCCGTCGAGGGTCTTGGCGAGGAGGTCGCCGTGGCCGTCGGCGTCGAAGTCGCCGCCGATGAGCTGGTCGTAGATGCCCCAGCCGCTGCCGACCTTGATCCGGCCCGCGAGGGGGTTGCCGGAGGCCGAGCCGGTGGTGCGGTAGAGGTAGAGGTCGCCGGAGGGGGTGCGGGCGAGGAGGTCCGCGCGGCCGTCCTTGGTGAGGTCGGCGGTGGAGACCAGCTTGTTGTAGATCTGCCAGCCGGTGCCGGTCCAGGTCGGGGCCTGGGTGCCGGTGCGGGTGCCGCCGTGCAGGGACAGCCGGCCGTCGAAGGACCACTGGAGGAGCTCGGGGCCGGAGCCGCCTCGGATGTTGCCGAGGGCGACGATGTCCCGGGAGGTCTCCTTGGTGTCGTCGAAGACGGTGAACTGGGTCGAGTCGCCGTCACCGCTGGTGAGGTTGGTGCCGCTCCAGCCGTTCTGGTCGCGGGAGACGATGTCGCTGTAGCCGTCGCCGTCGAGGTCCAGGCGCGGCTTCGCGGCCTTGAACGCGAAGGTGGACTTGGTGGCCGGGCCGGCGGACGGCTTCTGGGCGGTACGGGCCCGGAGGTCCACGGTGCCGGTGAAACCGGACGCGGCCGGGCGGGGCTCGGCCTTGTCGGCCGGGGCCGCGGCGGCCGGGGCGACGGTGAGCAGGGTTCCCGCCGAGAGGGCGAGGGCGGTGCAGGCAGCGAGGCGGCCGAGGCGCTGGGAGCGCGGAGAAGACAAGAGGTCCCCCTGGAACAAGTGGAACCGGGGTAGGAGGGGTCGCACGTGCCTGGTCGCGCGGAATGCCGCAGCGGACGTGGTGGTGGACCTGCCGGATCCCCCCGGGAATGTGTTCGAAGGGTACCGGTGGGGCTGTTGGGGAAGAAGTGGTTTTCTGTACAACCTTTGGCTGAGCTGGGAGTCCGTCCGGCCCGTGGGCCGGCCCGGTGGCTCCGCCACCGGCGTCGGCGGCGTGGGCCGTCGGTCGGCGCGTGGTGGCGGAGCCGAAGGTGCCCGCGGGAGGGCCGGGTACCCGCGGGCGGATCGGGGGTGCCGCTGGTCTACGCGGCGGTGGGGGTGCCGCTGCCCTGGGTCTGCCAGCTGCGGGGGGTGGGGGATTCGGGCAGGCGCCAGGAGGCGGTGGGCGGGGTGCTCGGTACGGCGGTGAGGTGGGCCTGGTGGGTGGCTTCCTCCGGCCGGCGCTGGGCGAGGGAGCAGAGGAGGGCGGTGACCGCGGCCAGTTCCTCCTCGTTGGGGCGGCCTCGGCCTATGCGGAACTCCAGAGTGGACATGGGTGGGGCCTCCGGGGGTTGCTGAGGTCGTCGCTACTGGGGCTGGTTGCCGTGTTTGCGGGACGGCAGGTCGGCGTGTTTGGTGCGGAGCATCGCGAGGGAGGTGATGAGGACCTCGCGGGTTTCGGCGGGGTCGATGACGTCGTCGACGAGGCCGCGTTCGGCCGCGTAGTACGGGTGCATCAGCTCCGTCTTGTACTCCTTGATCTTCTGCGCGCGCATGGCCTCGGGGTCTTCGGCGTCGGCGATCTGGCGGCGGAAGATGACGTTGGCGGCGCCTTCGGCGCCCATCACGGCGATCTCGTTGGTGGGCCAGGCGTAGGTGAGGTCGGCGCCGATGGACTGGGAGTCCATGACGATGTAGGCGCCGCCGTAGGCCTTGCGCAGGACCAGGGAGATGCGGGGAACGGTGGCGTTGCAGTAGGCGTACAGGAGTTTGGCGCCGTGTCGGATGATGCCGTTGTGCTCCTGGTCGACTCCCGGGAGGAAGCCGGGGACATCGACGAGGGTGATGATCGGGATGTTGAAGGCGTCGCAGAGCTGGACGAACCGGGCCGCCTTCTCGGAGGCGTGGATGTCCAGGACGCCGGCGTAGCTGGCGGGCTGGTTGGCGACGACTCCGATGACCTGCCCGTCGAGCCGGGTCAGGGCACAGATGATGTTGGTGGCCCAGCGTTCGTGGATTTCGAGGTAGTCGCCGTCGTCGACGAGTTCGGCGATGACCTTCCGCATGTCGTAGGCCTGGTTGCCGTCGGCGGGCACCAGGTCGAGGAAGACCTGGCCGTCGTGACTGCCCGGGGCCGGGGGCTCCGCCGGGGGCGGGGTCTCCCGGTTGTTGGCGGGGAGGAGGGAGAGGAGGTAGCGGACCTCGGCGATGCAGGTCTCCTCGTCGTCGTACGCGAAGTGCGCGACGCCGGAGGTCTCGGCGTGGACGTCGGCGCCGCCCAGCCCGTTCTGGGTGATCTTCTCGCCGGTGACCGCCTGGACGACGTCCGGGCCGGTGATGAACATCTGCGAGGTGTCCCGGACCATGAAGATGAAGTCCGTGAGGGCGGGGCTGTAGGCGGCACCGCCGGCGCAGGGGCCGAGCATGACCGAGATCTGCGGGATCACGCCGGAGGCCTTGGTGTTGCGCTGGAAGATGCCGCCGTAGCCGGCGAGCGCCGAGACGCCTTCCTGGATCCGTGCGCCGGCGCCGTCGTTGAGGGACACGAGGGGGGCGCCGGCGGCGATGGCCATGTCCATGATTTTGTGGATCTTGGTGGCGTGGGCCTCGCCGAGGGCGCCGCCGAAGATCCGGAAGTCATGGGCGTAGACGAAGACGGTACGGCCGTCGACCCTTCCCCAACCCGTCACCACACCATCGGTGTAGGGCTTCTTCTCCTCCAGGCCGAAGCCGGTCGCCCGATGGCGGCGCAGCTGCTCGACCTCGTGGAAGGAGTCCTCGTCGAGGAGGAGCGCGATGCGCTCGCGGGCGGTCAGCTTGCCCTTGGCGTGCTGGGCCTGGGTCGCCTTCTCGCTCGGACCGGAGCGCGCCTGTTCGTGCGCGACTGCCAGTTCCGCGACCTGGACTCTCATGGGTTCCCTCGCAGATCGATAGCGGATCTCACCGGACGGGTGGAGTGGGGTGGAGTGGGGTGGGGTGGTGGAACGGTGGGCGGTCCCGGTTAGTTGTTGAGCTTCTTCAGGCCGGAGATCTGGAGCACGGCGAACAGGCCGACGGTGGCGGCCTGCATCAGGGTCCAGACGGTGCCGACGGTGTTGGTGTCGAGCCAGCCGAAGATGGCGGTGGCGATGCTGGCGACCGTCCAGAGGAGGTTGGCCTCGATGATCACCTTGGTGGCGGTGGAGTTCGGGACCGGACGGGCGGCGGCCAGGCCGACGAGGATGCCGAAGACCGTGAGGAAGGCGCCGATGCCGCGGAGCAGGCCGGTGGAGACGCCGAGCAGGTCGCCGACGGGGCCGGCGGCCACGAGGTAGATCAGACCGTTGACGCCGGTGACGACCGCGTCGAGGGCGAGGAAGAGGCGCAGGGGGCGGGCCGCGGCCGTACCGGCGGTGGCCCGGCTCTGGGTGGCGCGCGCGGGAGCGGTGTGGCTCGTGGTCATGGGAGCTCTCCTGATGGGTGGGTGGAGCGGTCGGTCGATCGGGGCCGATCGGGGTGGGTCTGTGTGTGTGGGGGGGGGGTGGAGCGGCGTGGGCATGGCGGTTCGGGGACGCGGAATGCCGTGGTGACACCCGGGCCGTGGGGTGGCGGCACGGGTATGGGACCGGTCCCCCGGGGCGGGGAAGAGGGGATCCCGGGGGATGCGGGTACGGCGGTGTGGGCTGTGTGACCTGTGTGACCTGTGTGGGCTGTGTGGGGGTGGCTGTGCGAGAGCGGGTACGGGCGATGATGCTGACTGCGGTTCCAGCCTCGCAGCGGGCACTGACCGGGGACTGACGCCCTGCTTACGTGTGGGTGCGGTCGGTAGGTGGGGTCAGGAAGTCGGGGGTCAGGCGGTCGGGGATTCGGTGGCGAAGGCGAGCAGGTCTTCGGAGAGTTGGGCGGCTCTGGTGGCGAACAGGCCGTGGGCGGCGTCCGGGTAGGTGCGGAACGTGGCCTTGGGGAGCAGGTCGGACGTGGGGCGGGCGCACAGTTCGTAGGGGGCGCCTATGTCGGCCGTGCCGTGGACGATGAGGACCGGGAGGTCCAGGGCCGCCACTTCGGCGCGCTGGTCGGTTTCGAAGAGCGTGCGGTAGAGCTCGATGGCGGCGCGCGGTGAGGTGTCCAGGGCGGTCTGCACCAGCCAGTCGGCCAGGTCGCGGGAGATGCCGAGGTCCTCGGGGGCGGCTGTCGGGCCGCCGAAGAACGGGACCGTGAGTTGTCTCAGCCAGCCGACGCGGTCGAGGCGGATCGCCGCGATCATCTCCTCCAGCAGCGCGGGCGGGAGTCCCTGCGGGTTGTCCGGGGCGAGCTGCATGAAGGGGGTGGTGGAGGCGACCAGGGCCAGTCTCGTGACTCTGTCGGTGCCGTGGCGGTGCAGGTAGCGGACGGCTTCGCCGCCGCCGATGGCGTAGCCGACTAGGACGGCGTCGCGTACGTCCAGGTGGTCCAGGACGGCGGCGAGGTCGTCGGCGAGGGTGTCGTAGTCGTAGCCGGTCCAGGGCTTGTCCGAGCGTCCGGTGCCGCGGCGGTCGTAGGTGATGCAGCGCAGACCGCGCTCGGCGAGGTAGGAGGCCTGGAACTCCCACATGCGGGAATCGAGCATCGCGGTCCCGAGCAGGACCACGGGGCGGCCCTGGCCCCAGTCCTGGTAGGAGAGGGTCGTGCCGTCGGGGGTGGTGAGGAGCGTCATCGGGTCTCCGGGGATGGGGTGGGGCGACGGCCGCGGCCGCCGGCCCTTGAGCGTCTGGAGGCGGCGGGGCGTGCCGTGCCGTGCCGTGCGGGGGGGGGGACCCGGCAGCGCGGCGAAGTGCGGTGCGTTGCGGTGCCGGGTGGTGCCAGGTGGTGCGGGGCGGGGATGCGGGGTGCGGGTCCGGGGTGCGCGGGGTGCAGGGTCCGGGGTGCGCGGGGTGCAGGGTCCGGGGTGCGCGGGGGTGGGGCGCGGGTGCCGGGAGCGGGGTGCGGTGGGCGCGGGGTGCGGCGGGCCTGTGCCAGGGCCGCCCGGTGGACGGCGGGCCGACGGCTCCGGGGACGGCGGCCGGGGGCGGCGGCCGGGGGCGGCCGGGGTTGCGCGGCCGTGGCGGCTCGGGGATGCGCGTGTGGAGCGCGGGCGCGGGGGCGGGCGGTGCGTCGGCGGGGTGCAGGGCTGCGGGCCTGCGGGACGCCGCCTGCGGGGTGTGGTCTACGGGATGTGGTTCACGGGATGTGGTTCACGGGATGTGGTTCACGGGATGTGGTTCACGGGATGTGGTTCACGGGGTGCCCTGGGTGGGGGCCGTGCCGGTCCGAGGGGTGGGCCGGCACGGCCCGATCGTCACCAGGTGACCGGCAGGTGGGTCACACCGTGGAAGACGGTGTCCTTGCGGAAGAGGGTCTGGGCCTCGGCCGTCAGCCGCAGGTTCGGGAAGCGGCGGAGCAGGGCCTTCATGGCGATGGCCATCTCCATCTGGGCCAGCGGCTTGCCCTGGCAGAAGTGCGGGCCGTAGCCCCACTGGAGGTGACCGCTGGTGTCGCGGTCGATGTCGAGCTTGTGGGGGCAGCCGTAGACGCGTCCGTCGTGGTTGCCGGCGGGGATGGAGATCACCACCGGGTCGCCGGCCTGGAAGACGACCCCGCCGACCTCGACGTCCTCGATGGCCTGGCGGAGGATCGCGTCCTGGGAGATGGACCAGTAGCGGAGCGACTCCTCGACGAACTGCGGCACGAGTGCCCCGTCGTCGGCGGCGACGCGCTCGCGCAGTTCGTCGTCGCCGAGCAGGCTGAGGATGTTCAGGGCGATCTGGTTGGTGGTGGTCTCGTGCCCGGCCACCAGGACCAGCAGGGATATGCCGACGAGTTCCTTCATGGTGATCTCGCCGGATGCGACGTGGGTCACCAGACGGCTGATCAGGTCGTCCTCGGGGTCCTTCAGCTTCCGCTCCCCCAGTTCGTGGAGGTAGGCGGTGACATTAAGGTACGCGGCGTAGGCGGTGGCCGGGTCCTCCTGGGATATGACGGTCTGGGTGGTCTCCACGAAGTAGGTGTAGTCGGCCTCCGGGACGCCCAGCAGGCGGCCGATGACCAGGGTGGGGAGCTTCCGGGAGAAGGCGTCGTGGAGGTCGGCCGGCTGCGGCAGTGCGGCGAACTCGTCGAGCAGCCGCTCGGTGAGCGCGCTGACGTCGTCCTCCAGTCCGCGGACCCGGCGGGCCGTGAACTCCTTCTGGATGAGCCCTCGTAGTCTGCCGTGCTCGGGGTCGTCCATGCGGAGGTACGAGCTGGGGCGCTCGCCCGGGGGCAGCTGGATGCGGACCGGGGCGCCGGGGCGGGTCTCGTCCGCGCTGAGCAGGGGGTGGGAGAGGGCCGTACGCACGTCCTCGTAGCGGGTCACCAGCCAGGCCAGCCGGGAGCTGGTCGCACCTTCCGGGATCCGCACCGCCGTGGGGGGCTTGAGGCGCAGTTCGTCGAGGATCGGCGGCGGCATGCCCTCTTCGGTGCGGGGGAACGGCCAGTCGAGGGCCTCTTCCCGGAGGGTTTCCAGGGACATCGGGTCCTGCCTTTCAGCGGGTTGGGGGCATTCGAGGGGTCGTGGAATGTGTGGCGGCCGGGGCGCGGCGGGTGTGTGCGCGGCCCCGGCCGGGGGTTTGGTGCCTGCCGTGGGGTGGGGGCGGGCTGCTCGCCGGGGGGGGGAGGGGGCGGGGTGGCGAGCGTGGGTCGAGTGGGTCGAGTGGGCTGGGTGGGTCGGGAGGGGTTTGGGGGTCGGGTGGGGCTTTAGGGGCGCAGGCCCACGTGGGTGCCCATGGAGGTCGCGGCGTGGACGTAGAACGCCTCGGGGTCGGCGGCCACGCCGGCGATGTGGCCGTAGACCTCGAAACCGACCATGCCGTGGAGCTGGGTCCAGGCGGTGAGCATGCGGGCGACGACGGGGTCCGGGAGTCCGGCGAGCAGGCCCGCGGTGAGCGGTTCCACGTTCCGGCGCATGCCCTCGGAGAGTTCGGGGTCCTCGGCGTGGTCGGCGAGGGTGCCGGCGTCCTTCGCCTGGTGGAGCGTGGCGAGGAGGGCCAGGACCGTACGGGCGCCGGCGGCCATCGTCTCGGGGGGAGCGCTGTAACCGGGGACGGGGGCGGCCCAGATCAGGGCGTACTCGTCGGGGTGGTCCAGGGCCCAGCGGCGTACGTTCAGGCAGATCTCGACCCAGCGGGCCAGGGGGGTCTGCTGGGTGGCGGTGCTCTGCTCGGCGGCGGCGCCCATGGAGTGGTACGCGCCGAGGACGAGGTCGGTGAGGAGGTCCCATTCGCCCGGGTACGCCTCGTGGGCGGCGGCGGCTTCCACGCCCGCGTCCTGGGCGAGTTCAGTGAGGTCGAGTTCGACGAGGCGGCGGCGGGGCAGACGGGCTGTTGCGGCTTGACGGATGGCTTCGCGTACCGCTTCGGCCGTGTCCTTGCGGGTGCCGTCAGCCCCTGCCTCCGTGTTTGCGTTTGCCTTTGCCGAGATCACTTCTTCGTTTTCGGCACTCTTGCCCGAGGGGTCGGTGGCGTCCATCCGGCGGCTCCTCTCTCGTCGTCCGTCCGTACCTGTGCGCAGCCGTCTCATCTGATCATCCGCAGGTCAACGCACCTGGTTCGGCGCGGTCGGCGCGCGGCGAAGACTTGCGGCCAATGCCAGACGAACACGCTGTACTGACACGGTGCTGACGAATGGACTGTTTCCTTCCGCCATTCGGGGGGCGGCTGAAAATCGTCTGGGGTGGGGTGGAGGGGTTCGCTCCGGTCGTGACGGAAAACATTGTTCCGTTTTGTTTAGGGAGCGGGGTGGTGGGGCGGGGTGGGTCAGGGGGGTTGGGGGCGCGAGGTGGAGAGGGGGTGGGCGAGGGGGAGGGGGTGGAGAGATGAGTGGGTTGGTCGGGGTGGCCGGGGTTGGGGGTCGTGGCGGGCAGTTGGTCGGGGGTGCGGGTGGGGCGGAGGAAGGGGCGATTGGCTGGGGGCGGTGGTTCGGGGGGTGGGCGGGCAGGCCGGAGTCGGGTGGCGGTGGGAGGGGGTGGGGCGGATCGGCCGGTTGGTGGTTTCGGGGACGTGACGGGTGCCGGCGCGGGGGTGGAGGGATGTGCCGGAAAAGGTGACGGGCTGGTGCGGATGGCACATCTGCGCTGGTTGGGGTGGCATGCGGCGACTTGGGGTGCCGGTGGGCCGGCGCGGTGGAGCGCTGGGGCGGCGTATGTGGGATGAGCGGGTGGGGAGGAGGCCGGGCGCTGGGGGGTTGTTGCAGAGGTTGCGGAAAGTCGTTGCGGACTGAGGGCGGGTGGACTCGGGTGCGGAGGTGGGGGTGTGGGCTCGTGTGGCCGGAACCGGATGGGGGTGGGTGGGGCGTGGGAGAAGGGGCGCGCCACGTGTGAGGGCGAGGGGGCGTGCTGAGGGGGTGGGCGTGATCGCGGGCCGCGCCGGACTCGGGTACCCGGGGTGTCGGGGTGCCGAGGGCGCGGGTGCGGTGCCGAGGGGCGCGGCCTCGGTGCTGCGCGGCGGGGGCCGGGGGCGGGCATCAGTGGACAAGGGATGGCGGGAATGTGGTGAAGATGTGATGGGAGTGTGGTGGCGCGTCAGGCCGGAGGCAGTAAGTTCGGCTTGAAATCGAGGGCGTCACCATGGAATCGGCGGTGGGGAGGCGCGTTCGCCGGTACATCGGGCCTACAGAAGGCCTGGGACCGAAGCTCGAACGGGGCTACTCAGCCATGGGGACTCGGTGTCGGTACCCACCGGACACCCGTCCCCCCGGCGGGCACCACGCGAGAGGGTCGATGGTGATGTCGCCGGACGGCGGCGCCTACGGGCCGTGCGGCGGGCGCCGCCGGAACCACCTCGGCAGGGCGGCCGTAACCGACGCTGTACGGCCGGCGCCCGGCCGGGGGGTGCGGGGCCGTCGCCCGGGCGCCTGGTGCTGGGGCGGGGCGCGGCGGGACACGCCAGGCGAGCCCGCGCAGGCCGGGCAGGGCGGGGCCGTCGGCGGTGCGCACCTGGTCGCCCTCTTGAGGCGGGGGCTTCGACTCGCACCCGGTGCGGTGCACGGGATGGAACCCGGGCCCTCCCGAGCCGGCGGACGCCGGACCGCGCGCGGCGGCTGGTGGCCCGGGCGCCGGACGCTGAGGCAGGGCGGATCGGAGCGGATCGGAGCGGATCGGGGCAGGCCGGGCGGGTAGGCCGGGTGCCTCGGCTCGCGCCGTGCCGTGCGGTGCGGTGCGGTGCGCGGCATGGGACTCGGTCCCCCTTCCGAGTCGATGGGCGGCGGACCGCAGGGTGGCTGGTGGCCCGGGCGCCTGGTGCTGGGGCGGGGTGCGGCGGGACACGCCGGGCGAGCCCGCGCAGGCCGAGCAGGACGGTGGCTTCGGCTCGCGCCCGGTGCGGTGCCCGGGGCATGGGGCCCGGTGCCCGGGGCCCGGTGCGGGGCCCGGGGCATGAAAGCGGCCCCCGCCTCGGCACCAGGGGGTGGGATGCCGGGGTGGGGGCTTCGGGGGTGGGGCGGGTTGCGCAGGGGCGGTCTCGGGCGGGTCGGCCCGGGGTGGTGCTCCGGAGCGGGGTGCCGCGCGGAGTGTCCCGGAACAGCCGCCCGGGGTGTCCCGGCTGGCTGCTCGGGTGGGCGGCTCGGTGCGGTGGCCCCGGCCCCGGGGGCTGGGAAGGCTGCCCCGGAGTGAACAGTCCGGGAACGGCTGCCCCGGAGTGGGGGCTCCGGGGGCCCTTTGGAGTGGTCGGGGGCTTGGGGCGGGGTGGTCAGGGGACGGGTTGGAGGGTGGAGGTGAGGCCTCGGGTGAGGGCGGGGGCGTGGGAGAGGACCAGGTGTTCGATCTCCCGGAGGGTGGGGGAAGGGTCGATGCCCAGTTCTTCCGACAGGCGGCGGCGCATCAGGCGGTAGATGTGGAGGGCGTCGGCCTGGCGGCCGGAGCGGTAGAGGGCGATCATGAGCTGCTCGCAGAACCTCTCCCGCAGCGGGTGGGTGTTGTGGGTCTCCTGGAGTTCTGCGAGGAGGGCCGAGTGCCGGCCGAGGGTGAGCTCGGCTTCGAAGCGGAGCTCCATGGCCCGCATCCGGTACTCCTCGTAGCGGGCGCAGGCGAGTTGGCAGATGGTGCCGCCGGTGAAGTTGCCGAAGACGGGACCGCGCCAGAGGGCGAGGGCGTCGCCGAGGAGGACCGCGGTGGCGCTGGGGTCCCTGGCGGCGAGGAGTTCGGCCTGGCGGACGGCCTTCACGAACTCGGAGGCGTCCAGCTCTCCTTCCTGGAGGGCGATGCGGTAGCCGGAGGGGTGCATGGTCACCCGGCTGCCCTTGCGGTCCGGCTCCAGTTGCTTCAGTTTGCGGCGGAGCCGGCTGATGTGCGCCTGGAGGGCGTTGGCCTCGTTGTCCGGCAGCGACTCCCCCCACATCTCGTTGACGAGGCTCTCGCCCGAGATGGTCTGGCCCTCGTTGACGAGGAGGGTCTGGAGGAGGGTCCGCTGGAGGTCGCCGGAGACCTCCAGGCTGCCGGACCGGGTGTGGATCTCAAGCGCGCCGAGGATCGAGAAGCTCAGCATCCTCTGCTCCTGACGTCGGAGTCGGCCTCTCTCCGTGCCGGCGCCCGGTCGGCGTCGGTCACTTCGAGGTGGCCGGGGTGATCGAACCGCATGAAGCCCCCCTTACAGGACGGTTCCTCACGGCTGCCGCCGCTGGGACATGGCCCGGAGCGGCAGCCGGCCTGATTACATACATACACGAAGGTATGTGAGTTGGATATGCGTGGACCTTATGAGGCTTTTTCTATGAGGTGAAGCACCGGACGCCCAGAGGGCGCCCGGTCATCCCGGCAGGAGGCCGAGCTCTCGCAGTTCGTGCAGTACGCGATCGGCTCGACCGGGCGACATGTCCAGTTTCGCCAGGATCCTGGGGACGGTGATCGCCGCCAGGACGTGCTGGAAGAGGAACTCGACCCGGCGCTGGAGGTCGCTGCGGCCCTCCAGCAGTTCGGACACCAGCTGAACTCCGGTGAACGTGCCCACGAACAGCCGGGCCACGTCGGCCACGTCCGTGTCGGGGTGCAGTTCGCCCCGTTCGGCCGCGGCGGCCAGCAGTCCGCGATTGTTCTCGTCCCACGCCTGGAACAGCCGGATGCGGGACCGCTCGTCCAGCCCGGTCTCCAGGGAGAGTCGGATGCTCCCCTGGACCATCGGGTCGTTGCAGATCCGATGGGCGAAGAGGACACCCGTGTCCACGAGCTCCTGGAGCTTCACAGCCCGCGGGATGATCGGGTACATATCGGACAGCTGAGCCTCCAAGACGACCTTGGCCAGCTCTTCCTTGGACTTGAAATGGTGATAAAACGCCCCGCGGGTCAACCCGAGCTTGGAGTAGACATCGGCGATGATCGCGCCGTTGAACCCCTTCTCGGCGAAGACCCCGCCGGCCGTCTCCACGATCAGCCGGCGCGTTCGCGCCGACTGTTGTTCCCGCTGACTCACGTGATCCTCCCGATGTTCCTGATGCTAGCGGCACCTTGATTCGTTGCCAAGCATACCTCCATGCATGTATGTTCCTGCACTAAGGTCAAGTCGCCGCCGTGGGGACGGTGCGCGACGGTGCGACTACAAGGGGACAGCAGTGATCCACGACCGCCGAAGGTCCGCCCAGCCGTTGTGAAAGAACTTTCACTACGGCTGGGTTTGTGTTTTCGACCAACGAGAAATCCCAAAAGAACCACTGGCCGCAAATGACCGCGCCATGTAATCATGCAGCGCACGACAAGCACTCGAACAGTGCTCAAGTCGCGCTCAAGTGGCATACTGCACACCGCACTGCACCACTCGTTCCACCCTTCAGCAAGACATTTTTCGTATTCGCCGGTGGGCGGCGTTTACGAACTATTCAACCTGATCGAGATCCGGGGTAAACAAGTGAGAGCCTGCCCGTTCACGCATGCCATAGATCCGCTCGGCCGCGATATCCACGGCGAGGCGGCGGAGATCCGGACGGCCGGCCCGCTGGTGGAGGTGGAGCTGCCCGGCGGGGTCTCCGCGTGGACCAGCGGAAGCCAGGAGGTGACCAAGCGGCTCATGACCGACCCGCGGGTCTCCCGGGACGCCTACCGGCACTGGCCCGCCTGGATCGACGGCGATCTGGCCGAGACGTGGCCGCTGGCCATCTGGGTGTCGGTGCAGAACATGTTCACCGCCTACGGCGAGGAGCACGGCCGGCTGCGCAAGCCGGTGACGAAGGAGCTCACCGCGCGTCGGGTGAACACCCTCCGGGAGAGCATCGAGAAGATCGCCGAGGACCTGCTCGACGGCATCGCCCTCAAGGCAGCCGAACAGCCGGTGATCGACCTTCGCCGGGAATTCGCCGAACCTTTTCCCAACCAGGTGGTGTGCCAGCTCTTCGGCATTCCCGAGGAATCACGCGCGGATCTGCACCGGATGATCACCGGGATATTCAGTACCGCGGCTTCTCTGGAAGAAGCCAGGGAAAACCAGGTCCTGCTGTACCTGACGATGGCGGAATTCCTGTCCGCAAAGCGACAGAACCCAACGGACGACCTGACCTGCGATCTCATCGCCGCCTACGGCCAGGGTGAATCCCCGCTGAGCGAGAAGGAGCTCATCGACACGTTCATCCTGCTGTTCACGGCCGGCTACGAGACCACCGTGAATCTCCTCGACAACGTCATCTCCGCGCTCCTGACCGACCCCGGGCAGCTGGAGCTGATCCGCTCCGGCCGGGCCTCCTGGGAGGACGCGGTCGAGGAGTCGCTGCGCGTGGACGCCCCCGGGGCGTACTCCCTGCTGCGGTACGCCGTCGAGGACCTGACCGTGGAGGGCGCCGGGGGAACGGTCGTCCGCAAGGGTGACCCGGTGCTCGTCGCCTTCGCCGCGACCGGCCGGGACCCCGAGGTGCACGGCCCGGACGCCGACCGCTTCGACATCACCCGGCCGACCCGGCGCAACCACCTGGCCTTCGGACACGGGGTGCACCACTGCCCCGGCGCCCCGCTGGCCCGGCTGGAGGCGGCCGTGGCCCTGCCCGCGCTGTTCCGGCGGTTCCCCGACCTCGCGCTCGCGGTCGACCCCCGGGAGCTGGCCCCGCAGCCGTCCTTCATCTCCAACGGGCACACCGCGCTGCCCGTCGTACTGGGCCGACAGGCCCCGGCGGTCTGAGCACACCGCCGCGGCCGGTGAGCCGTGAGCCGGTGACCCCGCCCTGACGGCGGCGGACCGGCCCGCCCCGGAACCACCCCTGAACCACCCCTGAACCGGCCCTGACCAGGCCGTCCGGACACCGCGCCCACCGCCGGGCCCGGTCTCCCGCGCCCCCCCCTGAGGCGCACCCCCCGCGCACCGCACCCGCGCCAGCGCGCGCACCGCCGCATGCCCATGCAGCGCGCGTACAGCCGCACCCACCGAGCCGCCGTCCCCTGACCAGGGAATCCCCCCGGCCGCTCGACCTGCCCTGTCCGCACAGCCCGCCCTTCTCACGACGAGGTGCCCTGCCATGTCCACGATCCAGACCGAACGATCGATGACCTCCGCCGTCGCGGCGAAGCCGCGGCTCACCCGCCGTCCGGTGGCGGGTGCCCCCCGGCCGGTGCGGGCCGGCCGGCCGCTCCCCGCCATCGCCGAGCTGACGTACCTGCTGTTCGACCAGCAGGACCGCGGCCGGGTGCACCTGCCCTGGCGGGAGATGGTCCGGGGCGAGGCGTTCCGCCGCCGGCCCGGACTGTCGGTGGACGAGAACATCGCCGGGACCTACGACCGGCTGCGTGTGGTCAACCAGGCCATCGGCTCCGCCGAGGAACTCGCCGGCGACCCCCGGCAGCTCGCCAGCCTGCACGAGTGGACGGCCGTGGTGGACGGGGCCCTGCCCACCCTGCTGGGCATCCACTACAACCTGTTCCTGGGCAGCCTGCTGGACCACGACGCCGACGACCGCCGGGACCTGGCGGCCTTCACCTCGATGGACCGGGTCGGCACCTTCCTGTGCACCGAGCTGGCCCACGGCAACGACGCGGCCGCCCTGGAGACCACCGCCACCTACGACCGGGAGACCGGCGGGTTCGTGCTGCACACCCCGCACGACGGGGCGCAGAAGTTCATGCCCAACACCAGCCCGATCGGCGGTCCCAAGAGCGCGGTGGTGGCCGCCCGGCTGGTGGTCGACGGCGCCGACCAGGGGGTGTTCCTGTTCCTGACCCCGCTGGGCGACGAGAACGGGACGCTGCCGGGGATACGGATCAGCCGGTTGCCGCACCGGTACGCCAGCCCGGTCGACCACTGCCTGACCTCCTTCGACCAGGTGCGGCTGCCGCGGGAGGCGATGCTGGAGGGCGAGCACGGGCGGCTCGACGCGGAGGGCGTGCTGAGCAGCAACCTGGGCAACCGGCGCAAGCGCTACCTGCGGTCGATCGGCCGGGTCACCGCGGGCAAGCTGAGCATGAGCGCGTACGCCGTCGGGGTGACGCGGGCGGCGCTGGCCATCGCCGTACGGCATTCCCAGCACCGGCAGATCAGTGCGCCCAAGGCCGGGGAGACGGTGCCGATCGCCGCGCACAGCAGCCACCACTCGCGGCTGCTGGGGGGCATCGCGACGGCGTACGGGATGACCTTCCTGCACCGGGCGACGGTGGCGCGGGCCACCGACGGGACCTCGGGGGATCCGGCGGCGACGGACCGGCTGGTGGCCGTGTCCAAGGGGTGGATCACCTGGCAGGCGCGGTCGGTGGCCATCGAGTGCCGGGAGCGGTGCGGTGCGCAGGGGTTGTTCCCCGACAACCGGCTGGCCGAGTTCCCGTTGAACCTGGAGGGGGCGGTCACCGCGGAGGGCGACAACCTCGCGGTGTGGGTGAAGGCAGCGGCCGAGGCGGTGTTCGGGCACAACGCGGAGTCGGAGTCGGAGTGGGCTGCGGCGTACGGGCGGCCGGTCGGTGACGGTTTCGGTGTGGTGGAGGGTCTCGGGGTGCTGGGGGATCTGCGGTTCCTGCGGGGGCTGTTCGCCCAGTCGGAGCGGATCTGGCAGCAGCGGGCGCGGGCCGCGCTGCGGAGCGGTCCGGCGGGTGATCCGCTGGGGCGGTGGAACGCGGCCTCGGCGCGGGCGCTGCGGATGATCGAGGCGCATGCGCAGCTGCGGGCGGCGGACGCGTTCCTGGCGGCGGTGGACGCCGCGGACAATCCGGTGGCGCGGTTCCTGCTGGAGCGGCTGTGCCGGCTGTTCCTGCTGGAGCGGCTGCGGGAGATGACGGGGGACCTGCTGGCCGGGGGGCTGCTGACTCCGGCGGACGTGCAGGCGCTGCCGGACGCGGTCGACGGGGCGGTGGCCGAGCTGGCGCCCTATATGACGGTGCTGGTGGACGCCTTCGATCTGCCGGAGGAGTTCTTCGCGCAGGTGCCGATCGCGCAGGGGCGTCTGGTGGGGGCCGGGTTCCTGGTGGGCTGACGGGCCGGTCACGGGATCCGGTCGTACGGGATCCGGTCGTACGGGGCGGGCCGGTCAGACGGTGAGGGCCGCTTCTATCCACCTCCGGACTCCGTGGGGACGCATCCGGTGGAGTCGGCCGACGGTGTCGGCGACCCGGTGGGAGCCGCCGAGGGAGAGGAACTTCTCCCGGACCGTCTCGGTGTGGTGCAGATGGGTGTCGGGGCCCGCTGCGCCGACGGGTATGAGGCGGCCGCGGGAGACGGTGCGGCCGTTGGCGAACCGTACGGTGACCCGGGCGCCGGTGGCCTTGGTGGAGCGGGTGAAGTCGTGCTGCTCCGGGCCGGCGGGGCCGAGCATGTCGATGAGGTCCTGGCCGCCGAAGCCGCGTATCCAGGGGTCGGCGCGGGGGCCGGCGGCGCGGACCGCCTCGCCGAAGGGGGCTTCGGAGCGGAAGAGTTCGCGGGTCATGTCGGTGTCGTGCTCCAGCCGGACCCGGCCGGCCAGTTCCCAGCGGTCGGGGTCGTTCAGGGCGGGCGAGGCGAAGTCGTCGACGGAGAACTCGCCGGTGAGCAGGGTGGTGGCCACCGGGTAGGGGGTGTCGAGGACGAGGGCGCCGAGGGGTGAGCCGGGGCCGTTGACGTAGGCGGCGGCGCGTTGGCCGGCGAAGAGGGTGTAGAGGGAGGCCTCGACGACGATCTCCTCGACCTCCTCGGGCCGGATGGGGCCGAGGATGCGGTGGAGTTCGGCGGCGCAGTCTATGGCGGCGTCGATGCCGGGGCCGCCGGGGTGCATCTTGAAGGAGAGGGTCTCGGTGTGCCAGCGGCGTCCCAGGCCCTTGGCCACGGCTTCGGGGAGCGGGACGGTGGCGAAGCGGGCGAGGAAGCCGTCCTCGTGTTCGATGATGTCGGGTGCGCCGCGCAGTCCGACGGCCGCGGCGTCGCAGGCGTCCATGGCGGTGCGTACCGGGGTGAGGGTGTTGAAGAGTCGGGCGTCGCTGGCGAGGAAGGCCCGCATGAGGGGCCAGTTGGGCATGGCGAAGGCCAGTCCGAGGGAGTCCAGCCACTGCTCGGCGGGGGCCAGGTCGCAGTGCAGGCGGCCGGCGACGGCTCCGGCGAGGTGGGTGTGGACGGCGCTCTGGCCGCGCAGCGGGCCCAGGGTGGCGGAGGCGGTGATGCGGGCGGCGACCTCGTTGGCGGCGACCACGGCGGTGAGCAGGTGGAGGCCGTCGAGGTGGCGGGCGTGGGCGTAGGCCACGGGTACGGCCACGGTGGAGTTGGAGAGGTGGCCGGCGTAGGCGGTGTCGTCCAGGTTGAGCCAGGATCCGAGGGCGGAGAGCACCGCGGCGGAGTTGCGGGGGTCGCGTTGCAGCGGGTTGCCGAAGGCGGAGACGAGTTTGCGGCCCAGCGGGTGTGCGAGGCCGGCGCGGATCGAGGCCAGTTGGGAGAGGACCTGGCTGGCGGCGAGTTTGAGGACCCGGCAGGGGATGTCGCGGGGGCGCAGGTTGGCGGCCCAGTGGGCGAGTTCCCGCAGCGGGGTGTCGGTGATCTTGTGGGAGAGCGGGGGGCCGGGCAGGTGCCATCCCTCGCACAGGGAGTGCGCGACGCTCTCCCCGATTGCATACGCCATGGCTGCTGGACCTGGCCTTTCCGCGCTGGTGTCGGGCGGGACGCCGGGGCCGGGACGCTGTGCGCGTCCCGGCCCCGGTGTCTCGGACGGTGTTCGCCGGTGTGGCGGGTCAGGCGGCGGGGACCTTGTCCAGGAAGCCGTAGACCCCGGTGATCTTGCCGGCGCCGTCGGTGACCAGGACGTCGAAGCCGATGGCGATGGGCTCGGCGCCGGCCTCGGTGACCAGGCCCCACTGGAAGCGGGCGATGTTGTGGTGGGTGTCGACCGCGCCGTGCGGCTCGAAGCGCAGGCCCTGGAACTGCTCGCGGGCGCCGGCCAGGACGGCGGCGATGCCCTCGTGGCCCTCGACCGCGGCGAGCGGGTCGATGTAGGGGGCCTCGGCGGTGAACAGGTCGGCGATGCCGGCGGCGCGGCGGTCGGCGTCCGGCTCGTTCCAGAGGGCGAGGTACTGGGTGACGGTGTTCGTCAGGTCGCTCATGGGCGTGCTCCTTTTATGAGGTATAGGTAAAAATGCCGCCGGAAGCGGCGCAGGGTCCGGCCGGCCGGACGGGGCCGGCTGCGGCCCTCGGGCCGGGTGCCGGCCGCGGGCCGTGGTCCGCCCGTGGCCGTCATGGCCGGGGGCGGTCGACCGGTGCCCAGGCGGTCAGCGCGCCCGGGAGTACGTGGAAGGTGGCGGTGCCACCGAGGTCGTGCTGGTATTCGCCGTCGTGTTCCAGGGGCAGCCGTCGGCCGTCCGTGCGTTCGACGGTGATCTTCCGGCCGCGGGCGTAGACGGTGCCGGGCCGGTCGAGGTGGGCGGCGGTGAGGGAGAGTCCGGGGACTTCGGAGGCGGTGGTGCCCTCGCCTATGACGCAGACGTCGAGGAGTCCGTCGTCGAGGCGGGAGTGCGGCAGGATGAGGTACTGGCCGCCGCGGTAGCGGCCGCCGCCCACGTTGGCCAGGACGGTGGGGCCCTCGTGGACGACGTGGCCGTCGACGGTGACCCGGCCCGGGTAGGGCTGGTAGTCGCGGGCGGTGTCGGCGAAGGCGCGGGCGTAGCGGGCCTTGCCCACCAGGGGGATGTCCCGGGCGGTGATGAGGGCGTCGGCGATCACTCCGCTGCAGGAGCCGAGGCAGACGACCCGGTCGGTCTCGGCGAGCAGGGCGAGGTCGAGGGCGCGGGGGGCGACGGTGCCGTCCTGGCCGGCGTCGGCGAGGACGGCCTTGAGCGCGTCGGTCCAGTGCCGGTCGCCCCAGAGCATCCGGTAGTTGGAGTTGCCGGTGCCGCCGGGGACGATGAACAGGGCGGCCTCGGGCCGGCCGGCGAGCCCCTGGACCACCTCGCGTACGGTGCCGTCCCCGCCGACGGCGACGACCAGGTCGGGCCGCGGGCCGGGGGCGGCCAGGGCCTTGCGGACGGCGTCGGTCGCGTCCTCGGGGGCGGTGGTGTAGTACACGGTCACCGCGTCGAGGAAGCCGGAGCAGAGTTCCTCGGCCTGGGCGATCAGCTCGGGGCTGTGGGTGCCGGAGGCCGGGTTCGCGATGATGAGCGCCCGGGTGGGGGCGGCGACGGCGGGGCTGTCGGCCATGTCGGGCGTACTCCTTAGCTCGGAAGACCTGGAGCGGGTCCTGCCGGTCGGCACGCGGCAGGGCTGGTGTTCGGGCCGGGAGGACCCACTCTTCCAGCGGGCGGTGACACGGCTCTGACGCCCGGCTGACGGTCCTTCCTACGGGCTACCAGGTGACGAGGAGGCTGCCGAGTCCGTAGTTGATGGTCTGCTCGCGGAAGACCACGGCGTCGGGTCCGTCGGCCAGGCGGAGGTCGGGGAAGCGCTCGAAGAGGGCGCGCAGGGCGAGCCCCAGTTCCATCCGGGCGAGGGAGATGCCGGGGCAGAGGTGGGCGCCGTAGCCGAAGGCGATGTGCTGGCCGGCGTCGCGGTGGATGTCGACCTTGCCGGCGTCGGGGAAGACGGTCTCGTCGTGGTTGGCGCCGGGGTAGGCGAGGATGACGCCGTCGCCCTTGGCCATGTGGACGCCGCCGAGTTCGGCGTCCTCGATGACGACGCGGACCTGGTTGTCCTGGGTGATGGACCAGTAGCGCAGGAGTTCCTCGACGGCGTTGGGGTACAGCTCGGGCCGGGCGCGGAGTTCGGCGAGCTGGCCGGGTTCGCGCAGCAGGCTGAGGACGCTGAGGCCGAGCTGGTTGGCGGTGGTCTCGTGGCCGGCCACCAGCAGGAGGCGGGCCATGGCGACGAGGTCCTCGTGGGTGAGCTGGCCGGTGGCGACGTAGTCGACGGAGAGCCGGCTGAGGAGGTCGTCCTGGGGGTCCTGGCCCTTGGCGACGATCAGCCGGTCGAGGTACTGGGTCATCTCGACGAAGGCGGCGAAGACCTGTTCGGGGGTGGCGTCCTGGGCGAGGACGGCCTTGCTGAGGGCGGAGAACTCGCGTTCGTCGCTGTCGGGGACGCCGAGCATGCGGCCGATGACCAGGGCGGGGAGGGGGCCGGCGAAGTGCTCGACGAGGTCGACGGGGCCGTCGCCGCGGGCGGCTTCGAGTTCGACGAGGAGCTTTTCGACTAGTTCCTCGACGGACGGGCGCAGGGCGCGGGTGCGGCGGGCGGTGAACTCGGTCATCGCCATGCGGCGCAGCCGGTGGTGTTCGTCCCCGTCCATGCGGGTGAAGGACATGGCGCGGGGGGTGGGCGGGATGGGGATGCGGACGGGGAAGCCGGGCTGCATGTCGTCCGAGCTGAAACGCGGGTCGAGGAGGATTCTTCGGACGTCGTCGAAGCGGGTGACGAGCCAGGCCTCGCCTGTCCGGATTCTCACTCTGACGGGCGGCTGCTCGCGGAGTGCCGCGTAGGCGTCGGGCGGGGAAAAGGGGCAGCTCCGGGGCATGGGCCAGGTGGCGAGTTGCTCTGCGGCGACGGTCATGGGGTTCCCCTCGGATTGGCTGGTATGTGCCGTCCGTATCGTCGGGCGTGGGCCTGATCCGGCCCTGACGCCGAATGACACATTCCGGGAATATCGCCAATGAGAGACGTAGGGAATGCGTAGGACCGATGTAGGCGGGGGCGTAGACCAGGCGTAGACAGGGGGTGGAATGCGAAGTTCCGTGCGGGGAGGGGCACGGAAAAGGCGGATGCCCCCGGAGCGTGGGCTCCGGGGGCATCCGCCGTGACGGACGTGCGGGGGAAGGGGTCAGGCGTCGACCGCCTGCTTCTTCGCCGCCTTGGGAAGCAGTTGGACCAGCAGGGCGACCACCACGCAGATCCCGGCCTGGACGTACAGGCCGGCCTGGAAGCCGTCCGAGTAGCCCAGGGCCGTGGCCGTGTGCCCGGCCTGGCTGAAGAACACGACACCGATGACGGCGATGCCGAGGGCGTTGCCCATCTCCTGGGCGCTGGAGAACACCCCGGACGCGGCGGCGGCGTGGTCGGTCGCCACGTTCTCCAGGATGATCGAGGTGAGCGGGGCGACCACCAGGCCCATGCCGAAGCCGCAGACCACCATGGCCGGCACGCACCAGCCGACGGAGCCGTCGGCGCCCAGCGCGGAGGCCGTCAGGGCCAGGGCGACCGCGCCCGTGCCGACGACCAGGGCGCCCACGGCGACGATCTGCCGGCCCATCGCGGCGGCGAGCTTCGGCGCCATCCCGGAGGAGACGAAGAAGCCCAGGCCCAGCGGGATGAAGAGCAGCCCCGAGGCGAACGCCGAGGTGCCCTTGCCCTGCTGGAGGTAGAGGGCCAGGCTCAGGAAGAACGAGGCCATCACGCAGAAGTACACCAGGATGGTGACGCTGCCGAGGCGGAACCCCTTGTCCTTGAACAGGACCGGGGACAGCAGCGGCGAGCGGCCCAGCCGGCCGAGCCGGCGCTGGTGCAGCCAGAACGCCGCGAGCAGCGGTACCGCGCCGGCGAGGGAGATCCAGGTCCAGGTGGGCCAGTCCTTCTCCCGGCCCAGGACCAGCGGCACGATGATCGCGGCGATGCCGGCGGTGGCCAGCAGCACACCGCCGATGTCGAGGCCGGTGCTCTTGTCCTCCGACTTCGACTCCCGCACCAGCTTGGGCGTGAGCGCGAGGATCAGGATGCCGATCGGCACGTTGACCAGGAACACCGTGCGCCAGTCCCAGCCGAACAGGTCGACCCGGATGAGGACTCCGCCGATCAGCTGGCCGAAGACGGCGGCCGCGCCGAGGACGATGCCGTACGCGTTGAAGGCGGCGACCCGCTGCTTGCCGGCGTACGTGGTGTTCAGGATGCCCAGGGCCTGCGGGATGACCAGGGCGGCGGCCGCGCCCTGGAGTCCGCGGGCGACGATCAGCTGGTTCATGTCGGACGCGATGCCGCAGGCCAGCGAGGCCAGGGTGAAGATCGCGACACCGATCGCGTAGATCCTGCGGCGCCCGTAGAGGTCGCCGAGGCGGCCGCCGGTGATCAGCAGCACCGACAGGCCGACGGCGAAGGTGACGGCGACCATCTGGATGTCGGCGGCGGTGGCGTGCATGTTGGACTGCAGCGACGGGATCGCCACGTTGACGATGAAGAAGTCCAGGTTGGTGATGAACACACCGGCCAGGACGACGATCAGCGCGCCCCAGCCCGGTTTGGCGGCGCCCCCGGTGTCCGCGGACGCGACGGGGGCCGCCGCGGTGCCGGAGCCGGTGTCCAGGGCGACGGGCGGGGTCTGGGCCTCGGTGCTCATCCGACCTCCGCAGTGACCAGGCGCAGCAGGCGCTGCGCGAAGTGCGTGGTGACGGCCTGGGCGTGCTGGTCGATGTAGAAGTGGCCGCCCGGGTACTCGCTGTGGCCCAGGTAGTGGGGGCTGCGGCCGGTCCAGTGCTTCATGGCCTCGGGGTCCTCCTGGAGCGGGTCGGAGGCGCCGCCGTAGGAGGCCAGCGGGCAGCGCACGCCCGCGCCGTCGTCCACGTACTTCGCCGAGACGCGCAGGTCGGCGCGGAGGGCCGGGACGACCAGGGCGAGCATCTCGGGGTTGTCGTAGACCTCGGCGGGGAAGGACCCCAGCTTCTTGATCCACTCGACGAGCTCGGGGTCGGGCATCCGGCTCTGCTCCTCGGTGGGGATGAAGAAGCCCTGCGGGGACCAGCCGGACATGCCGACCATGATCGGGGCGGGGCCGCCCTCCTCCTCCATCCGGATGGCCAGCCGGAAGGCCAGCTGCGCGCCCAGGCAGTGCCCGAAGAACGCGAACGGGCGGCCGTCGTCCGTCTCGGCGAGGACGGCCTCGTGCAGGGCGTCGAGGAGCGGTTCCCACTCCTCGTAGGAGATCTCCTCGCGGCGGTTGTGGCGGCCCGGGAGGGTCACCGCCTGGGGGGCGATGTCCGACGGCAGGAGGGACTCCCACTCGCGGTAGATGATGGCGCCGCTGCCCGCGTGCGGAAGGAGGAACAGACGGACCGCCGCGTCCGGGGACGCGTCGGCCGGCTGGAACCACTGGCCCTCTCGGGACATCGTCGATCCGATGCCACTGGTCATGTCGTGGGGCTCCCAACGGTAGTGAGGGTGATGTCCGGGAGGACGAGGTCGCTTGCGGGTTCGAGCGAGCGGACCGCCGGGAGCAGGACTTCGGCGATCTGCTTGAGCTGCGGCTGCGGGTCGAGCGAGCCGATGCGCAGGACGAGGTGGCGGGCTCCGGCGCGGACGTAGGCGGACAGCCAGTCGGCGCAGCTCTCGGCGCTGCCCCAGGCGTAGGCCTGGACGGTGGACATCTGCTCCAGGGACCGGCCGTAGTAGTGGTGGATGTAGTGCTCCAGCTCGGCCTTGGCCGCGCTCTCGCTGTCGTTGACGGTGACCGTGGCGTACAGGGCGGGGGTGACCGCGGCGGCGCCGCGGCCCGCCTCCTCGGCGAGTTCGGCGATGCGGCGGCGGGCGCGGCCGTAGGCGTCCACGTCGGGCAGGAAGGGCAGCCAGCCGTCGTATCCGGCGGCGACCCGGGCGAGCACCCGGGGGGTGTCGCTGCCGGCCAGCCACAGCGGCGGGCCGCCGGGGGTGGCGGGGGCGGGGAGCCGGTCGAGGCGTTCGGCCTGCCAGTTCTTGCCGTGGAAGTCGCGGGGGTTGCCCTCCGCGGTCGAGTTCCAGGCGGTCCGCCAGAGGCCGGTGATCTCGTCGAGGCGGCCGGCCCGGCCGGCGAAGGAGGCGCCGACGGAGGCGAACTCCTCCTCGGTCTCGGGCATCGGGAAGCCCGAGCCGAGGCCGAGGACCAGGCGGCCCTGGGCCACGTGGTCCAGGCTGGAGATCATGTTGGCGCCGATCAGCGGGTGCCGCAGGGCCGGGGTGAGGGCCGCGGTGCCGACGGTGATCCGGCTGGTGACGGCGGCCGCGGCGGAGAGCACCACGAGCGGGTCGAGCCGGGGCCGGGCGGTCAGGGAGTCCCCCGCCCACAGCGAGTCGAAGCCGAGGTCCTCGGCCTGCCGGGCGAAGTCCAGCAGCGGGGCCGCCGCGTAGTGGTCGTTGATGGCCTGCTCGCGGGTGGGCAGCAGGACACCTATGCGCAGGGGTCCGGCGGGCTGGGACATGGTGGGCTCCGTTCGTACGGGGTTCCGGCCGGTGGCGGCGCTCATGTGCCGGTCCGGGCGGTCGGGACGGCCGGGGTGGCCGGGGCGGCGGCGGCCGGTGCGGCGAGCTGTTCGCGCACCGCGCGGCGCAGCACCTTGCCCGAGGGGTTGCGGGGCAGCGACTCCACGAAGTGGTACGTGCCGGGGATCTTGTAGGTGGCGAGCCGGCCGCGCAGCGACAGCACCAGTTCCCGGGGGGTGGCGGTGGTGCCGGGGCGCAGCACGACGCAGGCGTGGACGGCCTCGCCGAAGTCGGCGTCCGGGACTCCGACGACGGCCGCGTCGGCGACCGAGGGGTGGGCGGCGAGGGCCTTCTCTATCTCGGCGGGGTAGATGTTCTGCCCGGCGACGATGATCGTGTCGTTCATCCGGTCGCAGAGGTAGAGGTAGCCGTTCTCGTCGAGGTATCCGGCGTCGCCCATGTGCAGCCACTCCCCCACCAGGGTGCGTGCGGTGGCTTCCGGCAGGTTCCAGTAGCCGAGCATGCGGGCGGGGGTGCGGATGCAGATCTGGCCGATCTCGCCGGCCGGCAGGGTCTGGCCCTCGGGGCCGACGATCTTCAGCTCGTTGCCGGGGCAGGGCTTGCCGACGGAGCCGAGGAGCCCGCTGCCGGGCTGGTGGGCCTCGGGGGGCAGACAGACCGCGACGCTGCCGGTCTCGGTGCTGGCGTATATCTGCGCGAACTCGCAGCCGAACACCCGCAGGCACTCGACGAGCAGGGTCTCCGACATGGGCGCCGCCCCGTAGGCGATCTTGCGGAGGGAGGCGAAGGCCTCCGGTCCGGCTTCGCGCTCCTCCATCATCATCTGGAGCATCGCGGGGGCGGAGAAGGTGGTGGTGACCTTGTGGGCCTTGATGAGGCGGACGGCTTCCTGCGGGATGAACTGGGGCATCACCACGCTGGCGCCGCCGGCGTTGAACAGGTGCATGAACCAGCCGATGCCGGCGATGCCGAAGCCGGGGAGCGAGATGAGGCCGATGTCGTCGGGCCGCCAGTCGATCCAGTCCAGGCCCTGTTCCCGGGAGGCGTCGGGGAGGGTGAAGAAGCTGCGGTTGGCGAGGACGGCGCCCTTGGGGAGTCCGGTGGTGCCGCTGGTGTAGATCTGCACCACGGCGTCGTCGGGTCCGGTGCCGGGGTCGAGTTCGGTGCCGGGCTGGTCGGCGTACCAGGTGGGCAGGCCGGCGCCGCGGGCCGGTTCCCCGTCGCTGTCGGTGCCGTCGATGCGGATGACGGTCCGCAGGGCGGGCAGGCCGGGGCGGACCTTGTCGACCAGGGACCAGAACTCGTCGTCGACGAAGACCAGGGCGGCGCCGGAGTCCCGGAGGATGTGGTCGACCTCGGGCTGGGTGAGCCGCCAGTTGACGGGGACGAAGACGCCTCCGGCCTTGGCGCTGGCGAGGATGGAGAGGTAGTAGTTCTCCGATTCGCGGCCCAGGTAGGCGACGCGGTCCCCGGGCTTGATGCCGCAGGCGCGCAGGGCGTGCGCGGCGCGGTTGCTGTCCAGGTGGAGCTTGGCGTAGGTGGTGACGCGGTCCTCGCAGATGATCGCGGGCCGGTCGGCGCGGCGGCAGGCGTGCAGCTGCGAGGACTGGGTCAGCGTCCAGGTGTCGCGGGGCCGTACGTCCCAGTCGGTGGCGGCTGCCGAGGCGAGGGTGGTTGCGGTCATGAGGGGCTCCCGGTGGTGGTCGCGACCACGGGCGCCTCGGTGGCCGGGGCGAGCTGGCCGTCCAGGAAGGCACTGAGCCGGCGGACGGTCGGGTGGTCGAAGGTGAGCGAGGCGGGCAGGGCCAGCAGGAACGTCTTCTCCAGGCGGGACTTGACGGTCTGGGCCATCAGCGAGTCCAGTCCCATGGCGACGAACTCGGTGTGCGGGGAGAGTTCGTCGTCGGCCTCCAGCTGGAGGACGGCGGCGACCTGTTCGCGGACCACCGCGGTGATCCGTTCCAGGCGTTCCTGGGCGGGCAGGGCGATCAGGGACTGGAGGTCGGCTCCGCCGTCCTGGCCGGCTTCCTCGCCCGGGCGGGCCAGCCGGTCGTAGAAGGCGTCGCCCACGGCGTTGCCGGCCACGTAGCGGGGCCAGGCGAACTCGCCGACCACCCGCTGGGTGCGGGGGCCGTGCCAGAGGCGGGCGAGGGTGTCGAGGGCCCGGGTGGGCGAGAAGAAGCGGACGCCGCTGCGTTCGATCTCCTTGCTGAGCTGCTCCTCCAGCCGGGCCGACATGCCGACCCTGGCCCAGGCTCCCCAGTTGACGGAGAGGCCCGGCAGGCCCTGGCGGCCGCGCCATTCGGAGAGGGCGTCGAGGCCGGCGTTGGCGGCGGCGTAGTGGCCCTGGGTGGCGCCGCCGAGGACGGAGGCGATGGAGGAGTAGGTGACGAAGAAGTCGAGCTCGGGGAGGGACTCCTGGGCGAGCTCGTGGAGAAGCCAGCCGCCGTAGGCCTTCGCGGAGAGCTGGGCGTCGATGGACTCCCAGGTCAGTTCCGCGATGAGCTTCTTGTCGAAGGATCCGGCCGCGTGCACGATGCCGCCGACCGGGTGGGGTCCGGCCGCGAGGGTCTCCGCCAGCCGGCGGACGTCCTCGGGGTCGGCGATGTCGGCGCGGACGATGCTGACCTCGGCGCGTTCGGCCAGGCCGGCCAGGACTCCGGCGGCTTCCTCGCCGGCCTTGCCGGAGCGGCTGACCAGGGTCAGGTGCCGGGCGCCGAGGGTGACGAGCTTGGCGGCGGTGACCAGGCCGAGGCCGCCGAGGCCGCCGGTGATGAGGTAGGTGCGGTCGGGGCGGACCTCGCCGCCGGTGGCACCGGTGTTGCGGACTCCGGCCGGGGCCTGGGGCCGGGGGGCGTCGGTGAGTTCGACCCAGACCTTCGCGGAGGGGGTGGTGGCGGCGGTGCGCAGGGCCTCGCCGGTCTCCTCCACTCCGAAGCGGACGTCGGCGGGGTGGCGGACTCCGTCGGTGCCGGTGGTGACGGCGGTGGCCGGGACGGTGAGGGTGGCGCGGAAGGTGCCGTCGTGGCGGACGGTGACCTCGTCGCCGACCGTGTGGCCGGAGCGGGCTCCGGCGGCGATGACGATGCCGGTGGCGAGGGAGCCGAGGACGGGGGCGGTCTCCTCCCGGTCCAGGTAGCCGGAGTCGAAGGCGGCCTGGGCGTCCTGGGTGGTCAGGGCGACGGAGTGGACGCGGACCTGGACCTCCTTGGCGCCGGGGGCGGAGTCCTGGACGGGTGCCAGGGCGAGTTCGGAGAGGTCTCCGGTGCCGGGGGCGCGGAGTTCGAAGCCTCCGGTCCAGTTCTGCGAGGCGTCGCCGGCCAGCAGGCGGCGGACGTGGCGGCGGCCGTCGCGGTAGGCGATCTGGTACTCGCCGGGGGTCTGGGCCAGCCATTCGCCGGGCAGGGCCGCGGTGTCGGCGGTGTCGCCGAGGTCCACGAGGGTGGCCTTGTAGTGCGGGTACTCGGTGAGCAGGACCCGGCCGAAGCCCCACAGGGTGGCGGCGGCGAGGTGGGAGCCGTCTCCGGGCCGGTCGCCGGGGAGCGGCTGGGCGGCCTCGGTGACCAGCCAGATCCGCGGCGGGCGGCGCAGGGCAGCGGCGTCGAGGATGCCGACGAGGTCGAGGAGTTCGCGGTAGTTGCGTTCGGACTCGGTGCGCAGCCGGTCGGCGGACATGGCGCCCCGTTCGGGCTGCCAGAACCAGCTGATGTCGGTGACGGTGGGGTCTTCGAGGGCCGTCTTGAGGTCGGTGAGGGCCGCGACGCGGGTGACCTTGGGCGGGACGGGTCCGGCGGTGGCGGCCGCTTCGGTGAGGGTGGCGGTGTGGTGGCCGTCGGTGTCCAGCACGAGGACGTGGCGGGCGCCGGCGGGGGCCGGGGTGCCGCCGAGGCTGCGGCGGACCCAGGCGGGCCGGTGCAGGAACTGGCCGTTGCCCTGGGCGCCGAGCGGGCGGGCGAGGCGGACGCCGAGGAGTTCGGCGACGGGGCGGCCGTCCTCCAGGAGGAGGATGTCGGCCAGCCGGCGGTGCTGGTCCCCGGTGACCTTGGCGATGACGCGGAGGTCCGCGCCGCGGGGCTTGCGGTGGTGCCGGACGGTGGCGATCTCCTGCGGGACGAACACCGGGCCCTCGGGGTCGAGCGCCACGGCGGCCTGTACGGCGGCTTCGAGGAGTTCGGCGGGGAGGTGTTCGACGGCGGTGGCGTCGCGTCCGGTGATCTCGCCGGTGACCAGTCCGTCGTGGTGGCGGGCGGCGCCGCGCAGCAGGCGCAGCCGGGGGCCGTGCGGGCGGCCGACGGAGGCGAGGTCGGTGTAGATGTCCTCTTCGTCGATCTCCTGGGTGGCGGGGCCGGTGAGGGTGGCCGCGGCCGTGGCGAGGGCGCTGGGTGCGGTCTCGGTCTCGGGGTGGGCGCCGATGGTGGCGGTGGCGTGGAGGTGTTCCTCGCCGCCGGCCAGGGTGACGATCTGGACCTCGGCGGTGTCGCCGCGCGGCAGCAGCCGGGTGGTGAGGGCGATGTCGGTGTCGGGCTCCAGGACCAGCGGTTCGTGGAACTGGAGGCCGGCGACGGCGGCGCGGGTGTGGCCGTGGACGGTGTCCTGGAGCGCGAACAGCAGGTCGATGTAGGCGCCGGCCGGGAGTACCGGCTGTTCGGCGTCGGCGAGGTCGGCGAGGGCGCCGAGTTCGGCCGGGGTGAAGGTGGCGTTGAACTCGCGTACGCCGGTGGCGAAGCGGACCTCGTCGGCGGCGGTGCCGAGCAGCGGGTGCCGGGACGGGCCGCCGGCGGCGGTGCCGCGCCGGGGGGTGACGGAGGGGAGCCAGTACCGCTTGCGCTGGAAGGCGTAGGTCGGCAGGTCGATGCGGGCGGGGGTGTCGCCGTCGGCGTGGAAGCCGGTCCAGGAGACGGCGAGGCCGGCGGCGTAGTACTCGGCCAGGGCGCGCAGGGTGGCGTTGCCGGCCGGGTCCTTGCGGCGGAGGCTGGTGAGCCACAGGTGGTCGTCGGCGTCCACGCAGCGGCGGGCGAGGGCGGTCAGCGCGCTGGAGGGGCCGATCTCGATGAGGGCGTGCCGGCCGCGCTGGGCGAGGGTGCGGACGCCGGCGAGGAAGCGGACGGGTTCGCCGATGTGGCGGACCCAGTAGCCGGGGTCGGCGATCTCCCGGTAGCGGGCGAGCTTGCCGGTGACGTTGGAGATCAGGCTGATCTTCGGCTCGCGGAAGGTGATGGTGGCGATGGCCTCGGCGAAGGCCTCGTAGACCTCGGCCATCAGCGGGGAGTGGAAGGCGTGCGAGACGGCGAGGGAGTCCACCCGGACGCCCTGGGCGCGGAGCTGTTCGCCGACCTCGGCGAGCGGGGCGGTGGCGCCGGAGATGACGCACTGGTCGGGGGCGTTGACGGCGGCCAGGGCGAGGTCGGGGTGGCCGGCGAGGAGGGGTTCGACCTGTTCGGCGGGGGCGGCCACGGCGGACATGCCGCCGGCGGTGGTGACGGCCTGCATCAGGCGGGCGCGGGCGGCGACCAGCTTGACGGCGTCGGGCAGGTCGAAGAGTCCGGCGACGGCGGCGGCGACGACCTCGCCGATGCTGTGGCCGATCAGGGCGTTGGGCTTGATGCCCCAGGACATCCACAGCTTGGCCAGCGCGTATTCGAGGGTGAACAGCGCGGGCTGGGTGAACTCGGTCCGGTTGACGGCGTCGGTGAGTTCGGTCTGCTCGGGGCTGCCGAGGAGGAGTTCGCGGACGGAGCGTCCGAGGTGGGGGGTGAAGAGTTCGTCGCAGGCGTCGACGTGTTCGCGGAAGACGGGGAAGTCCGCGTAGAGGGTGGCGCCCATGCCCGCGTACTGGGAGCCCTGGCCGCTGAACATGAAGGCGGTCTTGCGGATGCCGGCGGGGCCCTCGTGTCCGTCGGCGGCGGCCCGGTCCAGCAGCCGGTCGAGGGAGGCGCGGTCGGTGACCGGGCCGGCGACGCGGTAGGGGTGGTGGGTGCGGGAGGTGTTGCCGGTGTGGCAGAGGGCCGCGAGGTCGGTGTCGGGCCGGGCGTCGAGGAAGGCCCGGTGGGTCTCGGCCTGGGCGCGCAGGGCCGCGGCGGACTTGCCGGAGAGGGTGAAGAGGGGGGTGCCGGTGGCGGTGGTGTCGCCGTCGGCGGCCGGGGCCTCGGTGGCGGGGGGCTGTTCGAGGACGACGGCGCCGATGGTGCCGGCGAAGCCGAAGCTGTTGACCACGGCGCGGCGGGTCTCGGCCTGCCAGGGCTCGCAGGCGGTGGGGATCCGGACCGGGTAGAGGTCCCAGGGGATCCGCCCGGAGGGCTTGGTCAGGTTGAGGTGGGGATAGATGGTGCCGGACCGGATCTGGGCGATGGCCTTGATGACGCCGACGATGCCGGAGGCGGGCTCCATGTGGCCGAGGTTGGTCTTGGCGGAGGCGACCAGGAGCGGGTTGTCCTTGGTGTGGGAGGCGGCGAAGACGTCGCCGATGGCGCCGAACTCGATGGGGTCGCCGAGCGGGGTGCCGGTGCCGTGGGCCTCCACGTACTGGATGTCCGCGGGCTCCAGGTGGGCGGCGGCCAGGGCGGTGCGGATGGTCTTCTCCTGCGCGGGCCCGTTGGGGACGGTGAGGCCGGCGCTGTCGCCGTCCTGGCCGACGGCGGTGCCGCGGACCAGGGCGAGGACGCGGTCGCCGTCGGCGACGGCGTCGGAGAGGCGCTTGAGGACGACGACTCCGCAGCCCTCGGCGCGCGCGTAGCCGTCGGCGGACTCGTCGAAGGTCTTGCACTGGCCGTCGGGGGCGAGCATCTGGGCGTTGGAGAACATCACCGGGATGCGCGGGTGGTGGAGGGCGTTGACGCCGCCGCAGAGGGCGAGGTCGGTCTCGCCGCCGCGGAGTGCCTGGACGGCGAGGTGGAGGGCGACCAGCGAGGAGGAGCATGCGGTGTCGATGCTCATGCTCGGGCCGCGCCAGCCGAGGAAGTAGGAGAGGCGGCCGGCCAGCGGGAACATGGTGATGCCGCTGGCGAGGCTGCCGTCGAGCTCCTCGTACGGCAGGGAGTCCAGTTCCAGGGCGTAGTCGATGGAGCTGGCGCCGACGTAGACGGATCCGTTGCCGCGGCGGAGCGGGGTCGGGTCGATGTTGGCGTGCTCCAGGGCCTGCCAGGCCGTTTCCAGCAGCATCCGCTGCTGGGGGTCCATGTACTGGGCTTCCTTGGGCGAGATGTTGAAGAACGAGGCGTCGAAGCCGTCGATCCGGTCGAGGAAACCGCCGCCGGTGGTGTGGATCTTCCCTCGGTCCCCGGGGTTGTCGGGGGTGAACTCGTCGACGTTCCAGCGGTCCCGGGGAAGGGGACCGATGCCGGACCGGCCGTCGCGCAGGAACGCGTCGAACTCGTCGAACGAGTTGCTGCCGCCGGGGAACCTCAAACCGATGCCGACGATGGCTATCGGTTCGGGTGCCCCGCCCGTGGGGTGGTCCGCAGGTGAATCCGTGTGCGGCATCCGCCGTCTCCTTCTCCGGGTGATCTAGGTGTCAGTGCTCGGCGGATGCCACTGCGGTGCGGTGGGAGAGGCCGGCGACCAGGTGATCGACGAGCTCGGCGATCGTGGGCGTGTTGAACAGCACGTTCGCGTTGATCGGCACGTCGAGGAGGTTTTCGAGCTGCTTGCGTATCTGGGTCAGCCCGAGCGAGGTGAGGCCGAGGTCGAAGTAGCTCAGGTCGAGCGGTATCTCCTCGGACTCGTCCATGATCAGGGCCGTACGGAAGATGCCGAGGACGACCTGTTCGACCTCCTCGAAAAGTTCGGTTTCGGGCAGGTTCCGCAAGCGCTCGGCAGTGAACTCGGGTGAGGGCATGAAACACATCGAAGCCCCCCGGCCTGACGCACCACTGACGTCCGGGGCGGCGGGGGGTGGGCGGCGGGCGCCGGCCCGGGTCCGGTCAGCCGGGCGTCAGCACCGGGTCAGACGGCCCTGTGAGGCTCGGGCCACTTCCGAAGGCACGGACCCGACCCCTCGCACACCACCCGGAAAGGCTGACGATGCTTCGCGGCGCTACTCAGGAGGAAGGTGCCCCCGCATCTTCCGGATTCAAGAGTTACGACCTTTACATCGCGGGCAAGGACGTGGCCGGTGACGGTTGGGTCTACACCGTCAGTGGACGCGCTCTGCTGGAAGATGTCTTCACGGCCGTCACTCTCAAGCGGCAGCTCGAACAGGACCCCGACTCGGACGCGGCCAACCACCCCTATGTCGTGGGTCGTTGCGCCATCGCGGCCGACTCCGACATCGACCTGGCCTCGCAGGCCGCCGCGGCCGCGGCGTCCGCCTGGGCGGCCGTCCCGCTGGAACGGCGGATGACCCTCGGCACCCGGTTCCGCGAGGAGCTGATCAAGAACGAGGACAAGTTCCTCGAAATGCTGGTCGCCGAATCGCACCCGGTCAAGCTGGCCCGCTGGGAACTCAGCTGCCTGCTGCAGATCTACTCGCCGGGCAGCCTGCGCTGGTACCAGAAGCAGATGTGGGTGGAGAAGGAGTACGGCGGCCGCCGCCTGATCCTGCACCGCCAGCCCGACGGCGTGGTGGCCTTCAACCCGCCGCAGAACGCCCCGCTCCCCAGCGCCGCCCTCGCGGTCCTGGCGCTGATGGCCGGCAACGCCGTCGTCGTCCGCGCCCCGCGCTCCATCGCGCTGAGCACCATGTGGCTGCTGCGCGACATCGTCGGCCCGATCCTCGACGAGATGGGCGCGCCTCCCGGTGTGCTCAACGCGGTGTGCAGCAACCCGAAGCAGACGATGGACCGCTGGGTCACCGACCCGGCGATCAACGACATCTTCTACATCGGCGGCAGCCAGGAGGGCCTGCGCTTCGAGCAGCAGTGCGTGGCCAACGGCAAGAAGCCGATCCTGGAGCTCGCCGGTAACGACGGCATCGTCGTGTGGAAGGACGCGGACATCAAGTACGCGGCCCAGGCGATCACCGAGTCCTTCTACGGCTCCGGGCAGATCTGCATGGTGCCCAACTACGTGCTGGTGCACCCGGACGTCGCCGAGGAGCTCATCGCCGAGGTGAAGGAGCAGGTCAAGACGGTCCGCCCCGGGTTCCCCGAGGAGGAGGACGTCCTGCTCTCGCCGGTCCGCCGCAGCGAGCGGTTCTTCCGGCTGCTGGACCAGGCGCTGGAGAACGGCGCCGAGCTGGTCACCGGCGGCCACCGCACCGAGGTGGACGGCACCGTGTCCGACACCGGGGTGTTCCTCCAGCCGACCGTGGTCCGGATCGAGGGCCTCGCCGGGGCCCGCGCCTTCGACGTGGTCCGTGAGGAAACGTTCTTCCCGCTGATTCCGGTGCTGGTCGCCGAGCGCGTCGAGGACGACGACGAGCTGCTGGAGACCTTCCTGCGGTTCCTCAACACCAACGACTACGGCCTGCGCAACTCGCTGTGGTCCCGGTCCGACGAGGTCATCGAGACCTTCGTCCGGCGGCTGGTCAACGGCGGCCTGCTGAAGGTCAACGACTCGCACATCGGCTTCCTGCCCTACCTGCCCAGCCACGGCGGCACCGGCCGCACCGGCGGCGCCTTCGGCGAGGCCAACTACCCCATGCTCAAGACGTCGCACGTGCAGGGCATCAGCATCGCCCACGACGTCAGCCCTTACGAAGCCGTCTTCGGCAGCTGATCACCCCAGTCCCCCAACCGGAGGTCCTTCGTGCGTTCCCTCGATGCCGCTCGATCCGTGTGCGAGCGTTTCCATCCCGGCCTGCTCAAGGAGCTGGACACCATCCCGTACGCGGCACGGGAGGCGCAGGGCAGCCCCGTGATCGACCTGTTCCGCATCCACGGCGGCGTGGGCCTGCTGGTCCCCGAGGAGTTCGGCGGCCACGGCGCCACCGCGCTGGAGGCCGTGCAGGTGCAGCTCGCGCTCGGCGCGGTCTCCCCCTCGCTGGTCGCCGCCGTGTCCATGCACCACTTCACCGCGGGCATGCTCTACGCCCTGGACTCCAAGGACGGCCGGCTCACCCCCGAGCAGGTGGACCTGCTCCACCGGATCGTCCCGGAGCAGCAGGTCATGGCCTCCGGCTGGGCCGAGGGCAAGACCGCCCAGAACATCCTGATGCCCGCGGTGACGGCCCGTCCGGTCACCGGCGGCTTCCTGCTGACGGGCTCCAAGAAGCCGTGCAGCCTCGCCTCCTCGATGAGCCTGCTCACCGCGTCCGTGGCCATCCACGGCGAGGACGGCTCCGAGCCCGAGCTGGCGCTGGCGCTGGTCCCGGCCGACTCCCCGGGCATCTCCGTCCACGAGTTCTGGGGCAGCGACCTGCTGGCCGGCGCCGAGAGCGACGAGGTCAGGCTCCAGGACGTCTTCGTCCCCAAGGAGATGGTGGTCCGGGCCGGCGCGGACGACCCGCACCGCCTCGACGACCTCCAGACCACCGGTTTCATCTGGTTCGAGCTGCTGATCAGCACCGGCTACGCGGGCGGCGCCGCCGCCCTGGTCGAGCTGGTCCTGGAGCGCGAGCGGGGCAGCGTCCAGGAGCGGGCCGACCTGCTCATCGACATGGAGGCGGCCCTGGCCCTGCTGGAGGGCGCCGCCCGCGCCATCGCCTCCGAGCCCGGTGACGAGGCCTCGGTGAACCGGGTGCTCATCGCCCGCTACGCGGTGCAGAAGGCGCTGCCCGACATCTCGGCGCGCGCGCTGGAGCTGCTGGGCGGCATGGACTTCATCCAGGGCTCCGACCACGCCCGGGCGGGAGCGGCCGTGCGGGCCCTCGCCTTCCACCCGCCGGGTCGCGGCGCCGCCGGCGAGCCGCTGCTGCGCTACGCCGCCGGGGACGCCCTCGTCCTCGCCTGACCCACCCGGACACCCCTCCGCAGTCCGCCCGGCGCCGCCGCGCCGCGCCGTCCCTCCGGCCGCCCACTCGGCGGGCCCGCCCGTGCAGCGGGCCCGGGCGCCGGCGCCGGGCCGTGACCACGACTCCCTGGGAGCGAAAAGAACGTGACCGTCATTCAGGAATCCCAAGCAACCGCCGCCGCACTGGAGGAGGCCGAGATCCTCGGCCTGTACCGGTCCCACCTGAGCAAGGGCCGGGCCACCCTCGCCGAGCTCTTCGGCAGCCACATGGAGGTCGCCTCCGAGGGCGCCTGGCTGACCACCAGCGACGGCGAGCGCTTCCTCAACGCGGGCGGCTACGGCGTCTTCATCATGGGCGCCCGCCACCCGATCGTGATGGAGGAGGTGGAGCGCCAGCTGCGCACCCACCCGACCTCCACCCGCATCCTGCTGGAGCCGACGGTGGCCCGCGCCGCCGAGGCCCTGGTGTCCGTCATGCCGGCCGGCCTGGACCGCGTCCACTTCGCGCTGTCCGGCGCCGAGGCGGTCGAGACGGGCCTGAAGCTGGCCCGCGCGGGCGGGTTCAGCCGCACGGTGTCGATGGAGCGCGGCTATCACGGCAAGACCCTGGGCGCCCTGTCCGCCACCGCCAAGGAGGTCTACCAGCGGCCGTTCCGCCCGCTGGTGCCCGGCTTCCACCACCTGCCCTTCGACGACCTGGACGCGCTGGAGGCGGAGCTGTCCGCCCACCCGGGCGACGTCTGCGTGATCCTGGAGCCGGTCCAGGGCGAGGGCGGCGTGATCATCCCGCAGAAGGGCTACCTCAAGCGGGTCGAGGAGCTGGTGCGCGAGTACGACGGCTTCCTGATCCTCGACGAGGTGCAGTCCGGCTTCGGCCGGCTCGGCGAGTGGTGGGGCGCGGACGTCGAGGGGGTCACCCCGGACGTCCTGCTCACCGGCAAGGCGCTGGGCGGCGGTGTGCTGCCGGTCTCGGCGGCCGTCGCGACCCGCAAGGCCTTCCGCCCGTTCGACAAGGACCCCTACGTCCACACCTCCACCTTCTCCGGCCAGCCGGTGCTGATGGCCGCCGTGCAGGGCGCCATCCGCGCCATGACCGAGGAGCGCCTGGTCACCCGATCCATGGACCTCGGTGCGCGGCTGCTCCCGGCGATCGCGGAGATCGCCCACCGCAACATCCCCGACCTGGTCGTGGACGTCCGCGGCCAGGGCCTGCTGATCGGCGTGGAGCTGACCGAGGGCGGCCTGGCCGGGGAGCTGCTGATCGAGCTCTTCAACCACGGGGTGGTCGCGAACCACTCCATGAACGGCAGCTCGGTGGTGCGGTTCACCCCGCCCGCCATCCTGACCGACACCGACGTGGAGTTCCTCCTGAACTCCTTCGACCTCGCCACCCGCGACCTCGTGCGCGGTGCGGCCACCATGCCGAAAGGCGGCAACTGATCATGCGGCACGTTGAACTGGACGCCCTGGTACCCGCGCAGCAGGCCTCCGCGGTCCTCGACGCGATACGCCACTGGGAGCGTTTCCCCGAGCTCGCCCCGCACGTGAACGCGACCACCGTGCACGAGGGCCGCAAGAGCTCCAGCTGGGAGCTGCACTTCCGCAGCGGTCTGCTGCGCTGGACCGAGGACGACGAGATCCTCCCGGAGCAGGGCGAGATCCGCTTCGTGCAGAGCGACGGCGACTTCGACTCGTTCTCCGGGTCCTGGAAGTTCCGTCAGGAGGGCGAGGACGTCGCGGTCCGCTTCGACGGGGAGTTCGACTTCGGGATCCCGAGCCTGGAGGGCATCCTCGACCCGATCGCCGAGCGTGTGATCCGCGAGACCGTCGCCTGGTCGCTGACCGGGCTGTTCCCGGACACCAAGCTGGTGGGCAACGTCGAGCTCACCACCCCCGCCGCCGTCGTCAGCGCTGCCTGAAACCCCCCACACTCCCAGGAGCCCGACCATGGACCAGGCCAACCCATTCGAGACCCCACGCACGTTCGCCCTGCACCGGACCGAGTACCTGGTGGCGTTCGCCGTCACCACCGGGCTCCTGATCGCCCACTACGACGAGATCCGCTGGCTGCCGGCGATCGGGCTGTTCTTCTACATCGACCTGATCGGCTACATCCCGGGCGCCGTGGCCTTCAAACGGGCGGGCGGCAAGCCCATCTCCAAGGGCTACTACGTCGCCTACAACGTGATGCACAGCCTGATCACGCAGGCCGCGGTGGCGGCGCTGTGGTGCTGGCTGATCGGGCCGGAGTGGGCGCTGCTGGTGCTGCCCTTCCACCTGTTCGGTGACCGCGCCCTGTTCGGCAACTTCATGAAGTCCTTCGCGCTGCCGTTCGAGCCGGTGCGGCAGAAGGGCTATCTGAAGCTGCTGGACGACCTGGGCGTCACGCACCCGAAGCCGGTCGGTCACGCGATGGACCCGGTGCCGGTCGGTCACATCCCGCCGCAGGCCGTCCTGGCCGCGCGGGCCGTGGAGCCGGCGGCGGAGGCCCGGGTGCCCCAGGAGGCGGCCCGATGAGCCTGTCCACCGTCCGGCGGCCGGTGCGGCAGGAGCCGCGGGAGCGCCGCCAGGCCCTCTACCACCTGGCCTCGCCGGTGTCGGTGCTGACCGTGAACAACGGCGGCCGGCTGCACGGCACCACGGCCAGCACGGTCACCCTGGTGTCCCGCGAGCCGCTGCTGGTGGGGGTCGTCCTGCGGGCCGGCTCCTCCTTCGGCGGGCTGGCGGTGGCCGAGGGACGGTTCGTGATCAACGTGCTGGGAGCGGGCCAGGCGGACCTGGCGCAGTGGTTCGCCGACAGCTCCCGGCCCGACGGCGGCGCGCAGTTCGACGGTACGGAGTGGACTCCCGATCCGTACGCGAAGGCGCCGCTGCTGGACGGTGCGATCGCGCACTACACCTGCCGGGTGCACTCCCGTCATCCGGCGGGTGACGGCGAGCTGCTGCTCGGGCACGTGGTGCGCGCCTCCGCCGAGGCCGGCCCGCCGCTGTTCAGCTACACCGGGGGCCTGTTCGGCGGTGCCCTCTTCCCGGCCACACCCACGAAGGAGACGACCGCGTCATGACCAGCTCTGTAGCACCCGAGGCCGACTGGGACCTGGCTCCCGGCCTGCTCGACGGCGCGAAGGAACTCACCCTCGGGCCGGAGGAGTGCGACCTGGCCTACTGGTTCACCTCGGTGGCGCAGGGGACCCTGCGTGACCGGGGCGAGACGGGCCACCACAAGGACGCCCTGGTGCCGGACTTCCTGAAGGAGCCGGGCCCGCTGCGGGAGGCGCTGGTCCTGGAGTTCGGCTTCCGCGGCCTCTCCGAGGAGATCGCCACCCGGCTGCTCGCCCCGTACGTGGCGATCGCCCCCGGTGTCCCCGAACTGGAGTTCTACGCGACCCAGCTGATCGACGAGGCCCGGCACGCCCGGGTCTTCCGCAACCACCTGGTCGAGCTGGGCATGCCCGCCAAGACCCTGCTCCGCGACATCGACGAGATGGCCGCGGACTACCGGACCCGGGTGCTGAACCCGGTCGTGGACTTCACCCTGGACATCGTCCAGACGCAGAAGGACTTCCCGGGCGGCGTCGCGGTGTTCGCCATCGTCATCGAAGGCGTCCTCGCGCCGGCGGCCGAGCTGAGCGAGCGCAAGTGGACCCCGCTGTCCCCGGCCACCGGGGAGATCTCGCGGGGCACCGCCATCGACGAGATCCGTCACCTCACGGTGGCCAGCACCATCCTGAAGAACCACATCGAGGCCAACCCCGGCTACCGGCCGCGGCTGATGGAGATCCTGCGGTCCGGTGTGGAGCTGTGGGACTCGATCCCCGACCGGGAGTTCGTCATCCACCGCGAGGAGCTGTTCCAGAAGGGGATGGCCGAGCACGCGGACAAGATCGGCGACTACGAGATCTGGCCGGGCGTGCGCCTGCTCGACACCACTCCCGACCAGCGCTACGACATGGCCGAGCAGTGGACCGACGAGATGGCCGAGGCCCGGATGGCGTACATGGGCCTGCCCGTCGAGGTGTTGAGCGGTCGGGACAGCGCCGCATGAGCGGGTCCGCCGTGCCGCCCGGCCGGGCGGCGGTGATCGCGGGCGTCGGGTGCTTCCTGCCGCCGGACGTGGTCACCAACGACGACCTGGCGCTGCGGCTGGACACCTCCGACGCCTGGATCCGTACCCGTACGGGCATCGGGCAGCGGCACGTGGTCTCCCCCGGGACCGCCACCTCCGACCTCGCGGTCGAGGCGGGCGCCCGGGCCCTGGAGTCGGCGGGCTGGGACAAGGTGGACGCGGTGGTCCTGGCCACCACCACCCCCGACCAGCCCACTCCGGCCACCGCACCGCAGGTGGCGTCCCGGCTGGGACTGGGCCATGTCGCCGCGTTCGACGTCTCGGCGGTGTGCACCGGCTTCCTGTACGGGCTGGCCACCGCCTCCGGGCTGATCGCCTCCGGGGCGGCCGAGCGGGTCCTGCTGGTCACGGCGGACGCGTTCACCACCATCATCGACCCGGAGGACCGCGGCACCGCCGTGATCTTCGGGGACGGGGCCGGCGCGGTGGCGCTGCGGGCCGGCGACGCGGAGGAGCCGGGGGCCGTGGGGCCGCTGGTCCTGGGCAGCGACGGCTCGCTGAGCCATCTGATCGAGGTGCCGGGCGGCGGTTCCCGGCAGCGGTCCTCGGGCAAGCCCGTGGACCCGTCCGACCAGTACTTCAAGATGCTCGGCCGGGAGACGTACCGGCACGCCGTGGAGCACATGACGGAGGCCTCGCGGACGGCGGTCGAACGGGCCGGCCTGGAGATCTCCGACATCGACCGGCTGGTCGCCCACCAGGCCAACGCGCGGATCCTCGAAGCGGTCGCCGACCGCCTGGAGATCCCCGCCGAGGCACGGCTGAGCAACATCGAGCAGGTCGGCAACACCGGTGGGGCCTCGATCCCGCTGCTGCTGGCCCAGGCCACCGCGGACGGCCGGCTCGCGGCCGGCCACCGGGTGCTGCTCACCGCCTTCGGCGGCGGGCTGTCCTGGGGCGCGGCCACCCTGGTCTGGCCGGAACTCCGGTCCGTCTGACCGCATCCCGTCCCTTCCCTCCGCCACCTTCGCCTCCGCACCGTCCCACCCCCCATGACGCACCACCCGGTGCGCGTCACCCAGCGCGCACCGCTCAGTACGCACCACCCGTCAGCACCACTCGACCCAAGGAAGTCGCCATGTTGGAGATGCTCAAGGAAATCCTGTCCAACAAGCTGAAGGTGTCCCCGGACGCCATCACCCCGGAGGCCACCCGCGAGGACATCGAGCTGGACTCGCTCGCCGTGGTCGAGCTGTCGCTGCTGCTCGAATCCGAGCTGGGCCTGGAGATCAGCGACGACGAGCTCCTCGACGCCGAGACGGTGGCCGACATGGTCCGCCTCATGGAGGACCGGAGCGCGAGGGTCTGATGGCCGAATCGGACATCGCGGTCACCGGGCTGGGCCTGGTCACTCCGGGCGGTGTCGGCGTCGGGCCCAGCTGGAACGCCGTGTGCGGCGGCCGTTCGGCCGCCGCACTCGACCCCTCGCTGGCCGACAATCAGGTACGGATCTCCTGCCGGGTGCCGGACTTCGACGCCGAGGAACTGCTCACTCCCCGCAAAGCACTCAGACTGGACCGTTTCGTCCAGTTCGCCCTGGTCGCCGCGCGCGAGGCAATCGCCGACGCGGGTCTCGATCCCACCACGTGGGACGGGGCCCGGGTCGGGGTGGTGCTCGGGTGTGCCGACGGGGGCCCGGAAACGGTCGAACTACAGCACCACGTCCTGCGCGACAAGGGTGCCGGACGGGTCTCCCCGCTGCTGCTGCCCATGCAGCTGCCGAACATGCTGGCCGGTCAGACGGCCATCGAGTTCGGTGCGAGCGGACCCAACCTCGTGGTGGCCACCGCCTGCGCCTCGGGTTCCACCGCCATCGGTGTGGCCCGGGACCTGCTCACCCTGGGCCGCTGCGACATCGTGCTCGCCGGCGGCGCCGAGGCCATGATCACCCCGCTGGTCATGGCGGGCTTCGCGCAGATGGGCGCGCTGTCCAAGCGCGAGGACGACCCGACGGGCGCCTCCCGCCCCTTCGACGCGGACCGTGACGGGTTCGTCGCCGGAGAGGGGGCCGGCATCGTCGTGATGGAACGGCTCGCCGACGCCCGAGCCCGTGGTGCACACGTCCACGGGCGCATCGTGGGTTACGGCTCCACGGCGGACGCCCATCACATCACCTCCCCGCACCCGAACGCCTTCGGCATCGAGGCGGCCGTCCGGGCGGCCCTGGCCGACGCGGGCGCCGATCCCGGTGACGTCGAGCACGTCAACGCGCACGGCACCTCGACCCCGCTCAACGACCTGGCCGAGGCCCGGATGCTGGAGCGGACCCTGACCGGTTCGCCCCTCGTCACCTCGACCAAGGGGGTCACGGGGCACATGCTGGGCGCGGCCGGAGCGGTCGAGGCGGTGTTCTCCCTGCTCAGCATCGAGCACGGGCTGGTGCCGCCGACCGCCAACCTCACCACACCGGATCCGCGGATCTCCGTGAAGCTGGCGTTCACCCCCACGTACATGCCCATCGAACTCGCCCTCAGCAATTCCCTGGGTTTCGGCGGACAGAACTCCGTCCTCGCCATCGCCCGGGCCTGAGCCCCCTTTCGGGGCCCCTCCGACCCTGCTCCGGGAGAACACATGCACGATCCGAGCGAGCTCCTCGCCTCGGGCACCGAGGCGGTACGGCGGCTGGCCCGCCGTCGCCACCACCTCGACGTGGCCGCCCTCTCCAGGCTGTACGAGAGCCGCAACCTGGCCCGCTCCGAAGTGGAGCGGCTCCGGGCCGAGGCGAACCGGGCCACCAAGAGCGCCGGGCGCTCCGGGCCGCCGTCCGAAGAGGCCAAGGAGGCCACCCGCCTCCTGCGGGCCGAGGTCAAGACGGCCGAGTCGGTGCTCCGGGACGCCGAGCGGGACCTCACCGAGGTCCTGCTGCGCATCCCCAACATCCCCTTGGACGAGCTCCCTTCGGGGGACAGCGAGAAGGAGGCCCTGGAGGTCCGGCTGGGCGGTCCGCCCGTCCGCCGGCCGGCCGCCGGGAGTTCCGCCCGCCACCACGCCGACATCGGCGCGGAGCTGGGGATCCTCGACGGTCCCGCGGCGGCGGGGCTGGCCGGTGCCCGGTTCAACGTCAGCCGGGGGCCCGGTGCCCGGCTGGAGCGGGCCCTGGCCGCCTTCTTCCTCGACCTGCACACCGAGGAGCACGGCTACACCGAGTACTCGGTGCCGTTCATGGTCAACCGCGAGACGATGACCGGCACCGGGCAGCTCCCCAAGTTCGAGGAGGACCTGTTCCGTACCGAGGTCGGCGACCGGGAGCTGTTCCTGATCCCGACGGCCGAGGTCCCGCTGACCAACCTGGTGGCGGGCAGGCTCCTGGACGGCGCGTCCCTGCCGCTGGCGTTCACCTCCCGTACGCCCTGCTTCCGGGCCGAGGCGGGGGCGTACGGCCGGGACACCCGGGGGATCCTGCGGCTGCACCAGTTCGAGAAGGTGGAGCTGGTCCGGGTCTGCGCCCCCGAGGACGCCCCGCGCGAGCTGGAGCTGATGGTGGGGCACGCGGAAGAGTGCCTGCGCCGGCTGGAGCTGTCGTACCGGGTGGTGCTGCTGCCCGCGGGCGACATCGGGTTCTCGGCCCGGAAGACGTACGACATCGAGGTGTGGCTGCCCGGTGCCGACGCCTACCGGGAGATCTCCTCGGTCTCCGACTGCGGCACCTTCCAGGGGCGGCGGGCGGGGATCCGGGTCCGCGGGGCCGACGGCCGCAAGTCGCCGGCCGCCACGCTGAACGGCTCGGCACTGCCGATCGGCCGGACCGTGGCCGCCCTGCTGGAGCAGGGGGTCCAGGAGGACGGGTCGGTGCTGCTGCCGCAGGCCCTGGTCCCGTACGCCGGCTTCCGCCGGATCCTGCCGGGCGGAGCCACCTCGGACAGCTGAGCCGGGGCGTGCCGGGTCAGGCGCGCGGAAGGGCCGGTGGCCGGAGAGCACCCACTCTCCGACCACCGGCCCATACCCCCCCCCAGGGGTAAACCAGGGACGCAAGGCACCACGGCCCCACCCGGGCGGCACCGGATTGGGCCGGG
>NZ_JBVIRI010000027.1:55428-60907 GCF_055576225.1 Streptomyces sp. NPDC033845
CCCGGCACCGCTGCCGGGGGGCGCGCGGGGCCGGGGGCGGGGGGGGGGGCGGCGCCGGCCCCCCCCCCCCCCCCCCCCCCCGCCCCTCCCCCGCGCCCTGGTGTACACCTGGGACGCTAGGCACCAGGGCAGCACCGGGGCGGCACCGGATTGCGCGGGGCATGGCGAAGGGTCCGACCCGCAGGGGTCGGACCCTTCGGGGTGCCGGGGGTCAGGCGCCGGTGGCGTGGAGGCCACCGTCCACGTGGACGATCTCCCCCGTGGTGCTCGGGAACAGGTCCGACAGCAGGGCGACCACCGCGCGGGCGGCCGGGCCGGGGTCGGCCGGGTCCCAGCCGAGCGGCGCGCGGTCCTTCCACAGCTCGGCGAGGTCCGAGAACCCGGGGATGGACTTGGCGGCCAGCGAGACCAGCGGGCCCGCGGCCACCAGGTTGCAGCGGACCCCGGACGCCCCCAGGTCCCGTGCCAGATAGCGGTTGGTGGACTCCAGCGCGGCCTTGGCGACACCCATCCAGTCGTAGTGCGGCCAGGCCACCCCCGCGTCGAAGGTGAGACCGACCACGGAGGCCCCGGGCCGGTTCAGCAGCGGCAGGCAGGCGGCGGTCAGGGACTTCAGCGAGTACGCGGACACGTGGACGGCGGTGGAGACGTCCTCCCAGTCGCCGCCCAGGAAGTCGAAGGCGCCGGGCGGACCGTAGGCCACCGAGTGCACGACCCCGTCCAGGGAGGGATCGCCGCCCAGGTGCTCGGCGACCCGGTCGGCGAGGGTGTCGAGCTGGCTCTGGTCGGTCACGTCCAGTTCGACCACCGGCGCGGGCTTGGGCAGCTGGGCGGCGATCCGCTCGACGAGGGTGAGCCGGCCGAAGCCCGTCAGGATCACCTCGGCGCCGGCCTCCTGGGCGAGGCGGGCCGTGTGGAAGGCGATGGAGGAGGTGGTGACCACCCCGGTCACCAGCAGGCGCTTGCCCGCGAGCAGCGGAGCGGCCAGCGAACCGGTGGGGGCGGGTGCGTGGGTCGTCATGGAATCCCTCGGGTGGTGTGGGTGTGTGGGTGTGGGCGATGTGCGTGCGCGTGTGCGTGCGCGTGTACGGGTGTCAGTGGCGGACGGCGCGGTCGACCGGGACGCCGGTGGTCCGGTCGCCGAGGGTGAGCACGGTGACGGTCATCACCGCCATGGCCGCGCCGATCACTCCGAACAGCGCCCCGGGGCCGTACTCCTGGAGCACCGGGAGCAGGGCGAACGGCAGGAGGGCGGCGGTGAGCTTGGACAGCGAGTACGCGGCTCCGGAGGCGGCGGCGCGGATCTCCGTCGGGTACTGCTCGGCCAGGTAGACGTGCGAGACGCTGGCGAAGACGTTGCTGCACAGGGTGTAGGCGAAGCCGAAGGAGGCGACGAGCACGGCGGAGCCGGCGTAGGCGAAGCCGAGTCCCGCTGCCACCATCAGGCTGGCGGAGATCGCGATCAGGTATTTGCGTTCGATCCGGTCGATGATGGGAATGGTGAGCGCCGAACCGACCGGGTAGCCGAGGAAGGACAGGGCGGTGAAGCCGATCCCGGCCACGATCCCGTGTCCCTTGGCGGCCAGGATCTGCGGGGCGAGGGTGCCGAAGCCGTAGTAGCCGACGACCGACAGCGAGCAGAACACCCAGAGCATGGCGGTCCGGCGGCGCAGGCCGCGCTGGAACACGTCGCGCAGCCGCAGACGCGGCGAGGTGCCGCCCGCATCGACCGTACCGGCGTGGTCCGCGGTGCCGGCCGTGCCGGGGTCGGCGTCGGCGGCGCGGCTCGCGGCCAGGGCCGCGGCGGGCACCTCGGCCTCCATCCGGGCGACCAGTTCCTCGGCCTCCTCGGTGCGGCCGTTCGCCGCCAGCCAGCGGGGCGACTCGATGAGCCGCCGGCGCAGCACCCAGACGACGGCGGAGCCGAGGGAGCCGGCGATGAACAGCCAGCGCCAGCCGTCCACGCCCAGCGGGCTGAGCGGGACGAGCCACAGGGCGGCGAAGCCCACCAGCGGCACTCCGCAGAAGGCCAGGGTGTAGGCCCAGGCGATGAACCTGCCGCGCTTCTTGGCGGGCAGCACATCGGCCAGGTAGCAGTCGGAGAGGGCCTGCTCGGCGCCGATGCCGATGCCCGCGAAGAACCGGGTGACGATCAGCCAGGTGGCGTTGGGCGAGAAGGCTCCCAGCAGCGAGAAGCCGGAGTAGAGCGCGAGGTTGATCAGGAAGGCGCGGCGGCGGCCGTACTTGTCGGCGATCTTCCCGAGGGTGAGCGAGCCGACGAACTGCCCGATGAAGGCCGAGGCCAGGACCAGCTTCAGCTCGGTGGACCCGAAGCCGAAGTCCGCCTGGAGGACCTTGGCCAGGGTGCCGGAGAGGTGGTTCTCGAAGGTGTCGAAGAGCAGACCGATGCCGATCACCGCGGTGAGGCTGCGGTGGGTGGGGGTGATCGGCATCCGGTCGAGCCGGGTCGCTATCGAGGCCCGGCCGGCCGGCGCCTTCGTGAGGGTGGCCGTCTCGGCCATCTGGAACTCCTGGGGAACTCTGGGGACGAAGGAGGACGAGCGGAAGGAGCGGAAGGAGCGGAAGGAGCGGAAGGAGCGGAGGAACAGGGGATGGACGGTGGGGGGGAGGGGCCGAAACGACTGAGTCCCGGGGGAAGACCCCCGGGACTCGTGGTGAGGAGGGCCCGTGCGGGCTGCGCCCAGCGCCCACGGCCGGACGGACCTAGGCGGCCCGCTGCAGTTGCCTGTCGGCCTCACCGCTGCGCACGGGTGCGCTCACCTCGTGCAGGTACGTGGCGACCTCGCGGTACGAGGCCCAGAACCCGACCTCGTGGTACGGCACCCCGCGCTCGGCGCAGTAGTCCCGGGTGAGCTCCCGGGCCCGCGCCAGGTTCTTCTGCGGCATGGCGGGGAACAGGTGGTGCTCGACCTGGTAGTTGAGACCGCCGTAGAGGAAGTCGATGTACCAGGAGGGGCGGATGTTGCGGGAGGTCAGGACCTGGCGCTCCAGCCAGTCGAGGGTCTCCTCCTCTCCGTCCCGGACGTCCATGCCCTTGTGGTTCGGCGCGAAGATCATGCCGAAGTAGAAGCCGAGGGAGGCCTGCTGCACCACGATGAACGCCACCGCGAGGACCGGGGAGAGCACGGTGAAGGCGCAGGTCAGGTAGAACGCGGTGCGGGCCAGGAAGAGGACCGACTCCAGCACCGGGCGCTTGGTCTTGCCCTGGGCTATCGCGAGGACCGCGGTCTTGTGCATCTTGAAGGACTCAAGGAGCAGCAGGACGAAGAACATCACGCTCTGGTAGCGCACGACGAACTTCTGGTGGCCCTTGCGCGTCGCGTACTGCTTGATGTCGAAGATCGCCGTACGCCGGCCGATGTCCGGGTCCTTGTCGAGGTGGTTCGGGTTGCTGTGGTGGCGGTTGTGGTGGTTGACCCACCAGCCGAAGCTGACGCCGTTGACGACGTTGGCGTGGAAGTAGCCGACCACGTCCGCCGCCGTCTTGTTGCGGAACATGGCCTTGTGGCCGGCGTCGTGCCACATGAACGCCGACTGGCCGCCGCAGAGACCCATCCAGACGGCGGTGACCATCTGCCACCACGAGTCGCCGATGAGGAAGAAGGCGGCCAGGCCGGCCGCGATCAGAGCACTGTTGAGTGTCAGGCGCCACACGTAGTAGCGGGGGTCGAGGTCCAGGAGTCCCTCTGCCTTGACGCGCTTGAGGAGCTCCGAGAAGGTCGCCGACGCCCCAGTGCGCGGCGTGGCGGCGTTGACATCGGTCACTTGGACGTGCGGACCTTGCATGCAAAGCTCCTTGACGGAAAGGTTCCTGAACCGGAAAGGGGCGCCCCGGGCCGCGGCGTTCGGGGGTATGCCGCGGAAGCCGGGGCGCCCGTCTGAAGCGCGCCAAGCCTCGCGCGTCGAACTGATGCGCCACTGATGTTGGGCTGACCGCCTGCGCGGGGCCCGCTCAGCGAGCGTTCTCAGTGCTCGCGCAGCTTCTGGTCGTGCAGCCGCTGGTCGAGTGCGTGCAGTGCGGCGTCGGAGGTGCGGGCGGTCTCGCGGTCGTCGGGGGCGTGGATGACGGCCGTGAGGCCGTTGAGCACGGCCAACTGCATCTCGTCGGGCCCGTCGGCGGCCGCGGGGGCGGCGGTGGCGTCGGTCTCGCTCATGGGCGGTTCAGCTCCTGTCTGTCTGTCGGACGGTGGGGGGATCAGAAGGCGTTGCAGGCCCGGAAGATGTGCGCGAACGAGGCCAGCGACGGCGGCCCGTCGAAGGCCACGTACTCGGGCACCAGCAGGTCCGGGGCCCACTTCTGCTTGTACGAGAGCTGGGTGCGCGCCGGGTACAGGTCGTCGCCGCCCTGCCAGAGGGCGTGCATCAGCCACTGGAACGCCGGACTGTGCCCGTCCTGCTCGTGGGCCGCGTCCAGGCCGGTGAACGGCGTGAAGCCGAAGTGCAGCCACTCGACGCCCTCGCTGCGGAACACCTCGATGGCGTGCGCGTTGACGGCCTCCATCAGGCCCGGCGAGCCCTCGGGGATGCGCCGGCTGAGGTCGTGCATCCAGCCGGCCCGGCTCCCGTAGACCGGGGAGTACGAGATGTACGCGACGGGGGCGCCGTCGATGGTGCCGACGAACAGCCGTCGCTCCTGCTGCGCTTCCCCGCCGATCTCGCCGACCAGGAACTCCAGCGGGCGGGCGCCGCCCTTGGAGCCCAGCCAGGCCTCGTCGATGGTCTGGATGCCGCCGGCCCAGTCGTCGGCCTTGACCTCCTGGACGACCAGGCCGTTGCGCAGGGCGCGGGAGATCTTGTTGCGCAGCTGCATGAAGCGGGTGCCGCGCAGCGTGAACTCGGCCAGGGAGACGGCCCAGGAGGCGCCGACCTGGTTGACGACGAAGCCGCGGCGGGCGTACTCGGCGGCGTCGTGGGCCTGGAGCTGGACGCCGACGAGGGTGAGGCCCTCGTCGGCGACGTACTGCCGGAAGGCGTTCAGCAGCGGGCCGTAGTCGTCCGCGGCGGCGAACGGTCCACCGAACTGCACGGCGAACCGGCCGGTGCGACGGTAGACGACGACCCCGTCCAGGCCGGGCTGGGAAAACGTTTCGTTGCCACTGCCCAGCGCGAGGAAGGCGCTCGGGTTCTCGGCCTGCGTATACGTACGGATGGCGTCGAGAACCGCGCCGTCCTTAATGGTCGCGAGCATTCAGGGACCCCTTTCGTCAACTGTTTCGGTCGATGAGAGTAGAGCACCGAAACAGCGACCCGGGGAAGGTGCGAATTCTCTTTCCACGAGATGTCAGGAGGGCGTCAGCAGGATGTCAGGAGGGCCGGGCAATGTTGTCCATGTGAACGGCACGGGAAACCGGGCCGGAAACAAGGAGAGGTGCCCGGAGCGGTTTATCGGGGACCAGAGTTCGCTCGAAGTCGGGTCCGTAAGGATCCACGCAGGTTCGAATCCTGCCCTCTCCGCGCA
>NZ_JBVIRI010000027.1:61004-69187 GCF_055576225.1 Streptomyces sp. NPDC033845
CCCTCTCCGCGCAAAACCAGCAACACCACGTCAACCCGCCCACCACAGCGGCCACTGACACCAGGAGAGGTGCCCGGAGCGGTTTATCGGGGACCAAGAGCACGCTCGAAGTCGGGTCCGTAAGGATCCACGCAGGTTCGAATCCTGCCCTCTCCGCGCAATGACCACCCGGCCACGGGCCGGCTACATGCCGGCAGCGGTGCCGGCCTCCGTCCGGGTGGCCGAGATGAGCTCGGCCAGCGAGGTGCGGGTATCCGAGAGCGCGGCGACACCATGCTCAGCCGCGTGAGCGGGCCGCCACTGCTGGAACCAGCACCTTGACCTGCACCCCGACGGCTCGGTGAGCGGCCCCTACGAGGCCTGGCAGGTGGTCGGTCTGGTGCTGACCCTGCTGGGGCCGGTGTGCTGGGCGGCCTTCCGCGGCCGGTCCTCGGACACCGTATGGGGCACCACGGCCGGCCTGACCGTGGCCTCCTTCTACGACATGCACGGCGACGGCTTCTTCGTCATCGGCGTGGGCTCGATCATGATGGCCACCCTCGTGACGACCTACGCCGTCACCGCCCTGGTCACCGCCCTGACCGGTGCCGTACGCCCGTCCCCCGCCGGGCCGGGCCCGGCACCCGCCTAGAAGGTGTCGGCCGGCGCCGGCTCGGCGCGGCCCACGGTCAGGGACCAGCGGACCGTGGAGGGCGCGCTGACCGAGGCGGCTCCGGGCAGGTCGGATCCCCCGACGGACACCTGGTGATAGGCGGTGGTGGACCGCTCGCTGCCGCAGTCCAGGGGGAAGGAAACGCCAACGGTGGGCACGGACACGACGATCCGGCCCTGGCCCTGGCCCGAGCCCGAACCAGGGCGCGGGCCCTGGCACCGCGCGGCGATGACGAGCGCCTCGCCCTCGCGGCCCTTGCCGAACTCGACCACCCCGTTCCCGCTCGCCGCGCCGCGTCGGCCGGCGGGCGTCTCGGACGCGTCCAACTCGGGCGGCTCCTCGGCGGAGGGCTCCGCGCCGGAGGGCGGGACGGCCGTGGGCGATACGGCCGCGGCGGCCGGCCGGCCGCCGGTGGCACGCTCCGCGCCGTCCGCGGTGCAGGCCACCAGCGAGGACAGCAGCACCGTACCGGCGATGCCCAGGGCAGTGGTGGCCCTACGTGTCATGTCGTCTCCCCCTACTCCCCCCGGCACTTGCGATGGCCTGAGCCTGCCAGCGCCGGGCAGCGGACCGTTCCCTTCCGCCGATTCCCTGAGCAAGACAAGAGCTTCACCGAGCACCATCGGGTGGGACCGGCCTGGTCAGGCCCAGAAGGCGTCGGTCACCGTGAGTTGGGGGTCGGCGTGGCGGCGGATGAAGGTGAAGACGAGCCAGCCTCGGCCACCGGCGAGGTCGGCGATGTGCGGGCCGCCCGGGCTGGTCGAGGCCAGCGGTCGGACGGTGATCCAGTGCGGCAGCGAGAGGTCCGCGTCGATGCCCCGGAAATAGGGGTCCTGGGCCGTGATCAGTTCCGCCCGTGCCGCCAGCACCAGCTGTCTGCCGTCCGGCGGCATGGTTTCGAGCTCTTGCCGTGCCTCTGCTGTCCAGTCCATCTGCCAGGGCGGTCGTGGGGGCTCGTCGGTCACCGGCCGGGCTCCGCGGCGGCCGCCTGGTGCCGTAGACGGCTGTACTCGGCCAGGAGCGCGGCCGACTCCGCGGGGTCTTCCGTCTTCGCGGCCCTCGATTCGAGGTCGCTCAGGTGTGCTTCCAGGCCGGGGTCCCGGGCGATCGCGTACTGGGTCCACCACAGCCGGATGAAGGCCGGGACCGGAGTGAGGTTGAAGGTGTCCCCGATGGCGCGGCGCCAGTGGGCCTCGAAGTCCGGCAGGAGGTGGGGGGCGTGCTCCTGGATGGCCAGCCGCAGCGCCTGCGGAGTGCGTTCGGGCATCGGCGGGAGCCGTCGGGGCCGATCGCCGCCGGGGCCGTCGAAGTGAATGGGCTGAGCTGTCATGGCGAAGGGACTCCTGGTGAGGCGGTACGGCCCGGTCAGGCCGCGTCCTGATCGGCGTCCGGAGCCGGCGAGCTCTGTGCCGTGTACTGCTCGAACCACTCGGCCGGCACCAGATAGGCCAGGGTCTTGCCCTTCCTGGTGATCGCGGCGGGCTCGCCCGCGATCCGGGTCCGGTCGAGGATCTCGCCCATCTGCTTGCGGAGATCGATCGTCGTGTACGTCTTCGGCTCCATCCCCTCAACCTACCCCCAACTATCATAGTTGCGATAGTTGGGGGTAGGTTATTAGCCCAATTCAGGGGGTTTGGAGGGCTGCCAGGCGTTGTTCGAAGGAGATGCGGGGGGTGGTGTTCGCGGGGTGGGTGGAGGTGATCGCGCCGCTCAGGGAGCGGGGGGCGATCGCGGCGGCGGTGTCGGTGTCGGTGTCGACGGGCCGGGTGGTCGCCCGGGGGGCGGGGGTGAGGTGGCGGGCGAGTTCGGCGCCCGCCCTCGTGATGCGGCGGGCCAGGCCGTCCTGGCCCCAGTCCTCCGAGGCCGCGTACACGGCGGTCGGGAGGACGAGGGCGCGCAGGTAGGTGAACAGGGGGCGCATGGCGTGTTCGGTGACCAGGGAGTGGCGGGCCGTTCCGCCGGTGGCGCCGAGGAGTACCGGTGTGCCGGTGAGGGCGTCCTTGTCGATGAGGTCGAAGAAGGATTTGAACAGGCCGCTGTAGGAGGCGGCGAACACGGGGGTCACGGCGATCAGGGCGTCCGCCGCGGCCACCTCGTCGAGGGCGGCGGCCAGCCGGGCGGGCGGGAAGCCGGTGGTGAAGTGCTGGGCGATCTCGGTTGCCAGGTCGCGCAGTTCGATGACCTCGGATTCGGCGTCCGTGTGGGTCAGGGTGGCGGCGGTGAGGCGGTCGGCGAGGAGGCGGGTGGAGGAGGGGGTGCTCAGGCCGGCGGAGACGATGACGAGTTTCATGCCTGGGCCTCCTGCTGCTCGGTGGTGCGGTCCGCTGACCGGTCGGTGGCCGCCGCCACCCGGGCCCGGTGGGTCGGGGCATCCGGCACGCCGGCCGGCCGGAGGTTCGCGAACTCCTTGCGGAGCACCGGCACGACCTCTTCGCCCAGCAGGTCCAGCTGCTCCAGGACGGTCTTCAGCGGCAGCCCGGCGTGGTCCATCAGGAACAGCTGGCGCTGGTAGTCGCCGGCGTAGTCGCGGAAGGACAGGGTGCGCTCGATGACCTGCTGCGGGGAGCCGACGGTCAGCGGGGTCTGGGAGGTGAACTCCTCCAGGGAGGGTCCGTGCCCGTAGACCGGCGCGTTGTCGAAGTACGGGCGGAACTCGCGCACCGCGTCCTGCGAGTTCCGGCGCATGAAGACCTGGCCGCCGAGGCCGACGATGGCCTGTTCGGGGGTGCCGTGGCCGTAGTGGGCGTAGCGCTCGCGGTACAGGTTGACCATCTGCCGGGTGTGGGAGGCGGGCCAGAAGATGTTGTTGTGGAAGAAGCCGTCGCCGTAGTAGGCGGCCTGTTCGGCGATCTCCGGGGATCGGATGGAGCCGTGCCATACGAAGGGGGCGACGCCGTCGAGCGGGCGCGGGGTCGCGGTGAAGGACTGCAGCGGGGTGCGGAACTTGCCCTTCCAGGTCACCACGTCCTCGTCCCACAGGCGGCGCAGCAGGGCGTAGTTCTCGATGGCCAGGTCGATGCCGTCGCGGATGTCCTTGCCGAACCAGGGGTAGACCGGGCCGGTGTTGCCTCGGCCCATCATCAGGTCCACGCGGCCGTCGGCGACGTGCTGGAGCATCGCGAAGTCCTCGGCGATCTTCACCGGGTCGTTGGTGGTGATCAGCGTGGTGGAGGTGGAGAGGATCAGGTTCTCGGTGCGTGCGGCGATGTAGCCGAGCAGGGTCGTCGGGGAGGAGGGGACGAACGGCGGGTTGTGGTGCTCGCCGGTGGCGAAGACGTCGAGGCCGACCTCCTCGGCCTTCCGTGCGATGGCGATCATCGCCTTGATGCGCTCGTGTTCGCCGGGCGTGCGTCCGGTCGTCGGGTCCGGTGTGACGTCACCGACGGTGAAGATTCCGAACTGCATGGCTCGCTCCTCCCCTTCCCAGGGTTGTTGACAGTTCAACTATACCGGTGAACGGGCGGCCCCCCGCGGGTATTCCGTACCCGGGGCGATCTTCAGGCGGGCCATCGGGTCAGCCGAGCCAGACGATCTCCAGGACGGACAGCCGGCGGGTGAGCCGGTTGGCCGTGTAGACCACGGACAGCAGGCCCACGGAGGCGGCCCGGACGTCTTCGCCCTCCGGGTCGACGGGGTCCCATCGCGGCCAGCCCCACGGGGAGCGGCAGGCGATGTCCAGGAGGTCCCGGACCGATTCCCGCGCGGGCCCGGGCAGGTCGGCGAGGGTCCGTACGGCCGCCGGGGACAGCCTGACCGTCCAGTCCGTCGGCGGAGGCGGAGGCGGCGGAGGCGGCGCGGGCGGAGGCGGAGGCGGCGGTTGCGTGCTCATCGGGTCCCTCGGGCAGGCGGTACGGCCACGGTAGGGCCCGGTGACGCGAACGGGGCGGCGTACTCCGACTTCCCGTCGGGGACGCCGCCCGGTGGCGGGGCGGGATGCGGAGCGCGGAGGGGGGAGGCCCTCGCCCTCACGGGGGTCACTTCGGGTCGTGGTTGAACTTGGCGGTCGCCCAGAAGTAGCCGAGGAGGGTGAGGCCCAGGCACCAGGCGACGGCGAGCCACCCGTTGTGGCCGATCTCGCTGCCGAGGAGGAGGCCCCGGAGGGTTTCGATGGCGGGGGTGAAGGGCTGGTACTCGGCGATCGGCTGGAACCAGCCGGGCATTCCCTCGACGGGGACGAAGGCGCTGGACAGCAGCGGCAGCAGGATCAGCGGCATCGCGTTGTTGCTGGCGGCCTCGGCGGTGGGACTGATCAGGCCCATGCCGACCGCGATCCAGGTCAGGGCCAGGGCGAACAGGGCGAGCAGTCCGAACGCCGCAAGCCATTCCAGGACGGTCGCGTCGGTGGAGCGGAAGCCGATGGCCACGGCGACGCCGCCGACCAGGGCCACGCTGGCGATGGACTGGAGCACGCTGCCGACGACATGTCCGACGAGGACCGAGGGGCGGTGGATCGCCATGGTGCGGAAGCGGGCGATGATGCCCTCGCTCATGTCGGTGGAAACCGATACGGCGGTGCCGATCGTGGTGCTGCCGATGGTCATCAGCAGGAGGCCCGGCACCAGGTAGGCGATGTACGCGGAGCGGTCGCCGCCGCCGATCCCGGAGCTCATCACGTCTCCGAAGATGTAGACGAAGAGCAGCAGCAGCATGATCGGCGTGAGCAGCAGGTTCAGGGTGAGGGAGGGGTAGCGGCGGGCGTGCAGGAGGTTGCGGCGGAGCATCGTGTTCGAGTCGCGGACGGCGAGGGCGAGGGGGCTCGTCGAGCTCATCGGAGGGTCTCCTTGGACTGGGTTGGCTCGTTCGTGGTGGAGGAGGAGACGGCCGCGCCCGTGCCGGTCAGGGCGAAGAACACGTCGTCGAGGTCGGGGGTGTGCACGGTCAGTTCGTCGGCCTCGATCCCGGCCGAGTCCAGCCGGTCGAGTACGGAGCGGAGCTCGCGCTGGCTGCCGTCGCTGGGGATCTGGAGGGTCAGTGCCTCGTCGTCCCGGGTGGCCCCGTCCAGGGCCCGGGCGGCCTCCCGGTGGGCGGCGGGGTCGGCGAAGCGGAGGCGGACATGGCCGCCGGGGATCAGCCGCTTGAGCTCCTCGGCGGTGCCCTGGGCCGCGATCCTGCCGCCGTCGAGCACGGCGATGCGGTCGGCGAGTTCGTCGGCCTCCTCCAGGTACTGGGTGGTGAGGAAGACGGTGACCCCGCCGTTGACCAGCTCGCGGATGATGCCCCACATGGTGTGGCGGGAGCGGGGGTCGAGGCCGGTGGTCGGCTCGTCCAGGAAGATGATCTTCGGGTCGCCGACCAGGGTCATGGCGATGTCCAGTCGGCGCTTCATGCCGCCGGAGTAGGTGGAGGCGGGCTTCTTCGCGGCCTCCACCAGGTCGAACCGCTCCAGGAGTCCGGCCGCGATCCGCCGCCCCTCGCTGCGGGGGAAGTGGTGCAGGTCGGTCATCAGGAGCATGTTCTCCTCGCCGGTGATCAGACCGTCGACCGCGGAGAACTGGCCGGTGACGCCGATCGAGGCACGGACCGCCTGCGGTTCGGCGGCCAGGTCGTGGCCGCCGACCCGGATCTCCCCGGAGCCCGGGTCGGGGGAGACCAGGGTGGAGAGGATCCGGACCGCGGTGGTCTTGCCGGCGCCGTTCGGGCCGAGCAGTGCGAACACGGAGCCGGCCGGGATGTGCAGGTCGATGCCGTCGAGCACGAGCTTGTCGCCGTAGGACTTGCGCAGACCGGTGGCGGAGATGGCCAGGTTGGTCATGGGGGTGCTCCTTCAGAGGCTGCGGGCGGTGATGTCGCCCTGGACGGTGGTGGCCTTGATGGCGAGGGACGGGGTGCCGCCGGTGTTCGTGAGGGAGTTGCTGATCCGGCCGAGGGTGGCGCCGGCGTCGAGGGCGGCGGACACCCCGCGGGCGGCGTCGATCTCGATGTCGCCGGCCCCGGTGGACAGTTCGACGCTGCCGCCCAGGGCCTCGGCGATGTGCAGGTCGCCCTTCTGGGTGGCGATCCGGGCGGAGCCGCCCAGTCGGCCGACCGAGATGTCGCCGGCGGCGAGGGTGATCCGGGCACCGGCCGTCTCGTCGAGCTTGACGGTGCCCCGGGCGCCCTCGAAGACGACCTCGCCGAGGCGTCCGACGCCCCGGAGGTCCGCGGCCGCCGTCCTGGCCTCGACACGGGAGCCGGCCGGCAGCTGGACGGTCACCTCGACCGCACCGGAGTTGCCGAGGACGCGGTTCTTCGGCGGTGCGGCCGAGATCCGCAGGATCCCGTCCGCGAACTCGACGGTCACCTGCTCGGCCGCCTTGGCGTCGCGGCTGTTCGAGGCGTCGGCGGGGCGGATCTCGACCGTGGCGTCCGCGCGGTTGGCGGCGATGAAACCGATCCGGCCGGCGGGGATGTCCAGGACGGCGGCGATCGGGGCGGAGGCGGTGAAGGTCTGCATGTCTCTCTCCTGGGTTTCGACGTTCCGTCTGCCGCGTACTTGCGGTTTCTGACAACCGAAAAGCTACGTTGCATTCGAGGATCCATCAATGCACTTGTTGCGACAGATTTGGAAACATGCAGCTCAGAGGCATTTAATCGTTGCAACGGAAAGTGGGTTAACGCAACAGACAAGCCGTCAAGCGTTGCAATGAGAGAGAGTGAACGCTATAGTGGCGGCACCACGGACCACAAAGGAGACAGGGAGCACAGCGATGCCGGGAGGCAGGCTCACCCAGCAGGAACGCCAGCAGATCGCCTCGGGGCTGGCCGACGGCCTCGCCTACGCGGAGATCGGCAGGAACCTCGACCGCCCCACCTCGACGATCACCCGCGAGGTGATGCGCAACGGCGGCCCCAACGCCTACCGCGCCGACCTGGCCCACCGGGCCACCGAGCAGCGCGCCCACCGGCGCCGGCCGTCCGCGCCCCGGGGACCGCAGGAGCCCCAGCAGGCGCACGGCCGGGACCCGGAGGCGGTGCGCGCGTACGAGGAGACCTTCACCACGATCCTCATAGCGTCGGGCATGCCCAAGATGACGGCCCGGGTACTGACCTGCCTCACCACCACCGACGCGGGCAGCCTCACCGCCGCCGAGCTGGTCCAGCGGCTCCAGGTCAGCCCGGCGTCCGTGTCCAAGTCGATCGCGTTCCTGGAGAGCCAGGAGCTCATCCGCCGGGAGCGCGACGAACGCCGCCGCGACCGCTATGTGGTCGACGACGACGTCTGGTACCAGTCGATGATCTCCAGCGCCCAGGCCACCGCCCAGCTCGCCGGGATCGCGCGGGAGGGCGTGCACGTCCTCGGCCCGGACACCCCGGCCGCGGTCCGTCTGGAGAACATCGCCCGCTTCGTCGACTTCGTCAGCGAGAGCATCGCCCGCGCCGCGGTGCAGGCCCGCGACATCCTCCACCCCAAGCCCGCGGACCCCGCCTGACCCACCGCCGGAACGCACGTCAGACGTGTACGACGATGCCCGGCCCCCGTCAGTGGGGGCCGGGCATCGTCGTACACGTCTTGGAGCGTGGGGGCCGCTGGTCTAGTACCAGTGGTTGGCCT
>NZ_JBVIRI010000028.1:0-62192 GCF_055576225.1 Streptomyces sp. NPDC033845
CGCGGTGCTGACGCGACGGCGACTTGATCAAGCAGACGGTGGCAGACTGACGGCACATCGAAGCTCCGACTGAGAACGGCGACTTGGCAAGGTCACCCGTCTTCAACCGGAGCTTCGTTGCATCCGTCGCGGCCCCCGAACCGATCGTCACACCCCTGTGACCAGGCACACCATAAGATCACCACGACTTTGAATCAGCCCTGGTGTACGGCTGCGTCACCCCGCTCGAAACCAGAGCCCTGACGACCCACGACCTCACGCCCGCAGCGTAACCACCCCCTGTCCAGGATCAGGGGGGAACTTCACAGTAGACCCTCGGGGGCAGCAGGCCCTCCGTGCAGTCCGAAGACCGCTGGCTGCCCCTCTCCGTTGGTCAGCAGCATTCCCGTATCGTCGTCCATCAGCACGATGTCTTGGCTCGACTGGATGGCCGTGAAACTCCGTCCGCCCCAGCCCTCTTGCGCGCAGAGGCCGTCGAAGCCCTCGGCCACTGAATCGACACTGTCCTCGAGCCGCTGCGCGATCTCCTGGTCGAACGTCGTGATCTTGAGCCCGCCGGGTGTGTGGACCGCGTAGCCCTCCCAGACAAGGTTGTTCGGCGCACTCGCGCTGCCCTCCGGCGACAGGTCGAACTCGACCTTCCAGAACGACGTAGCGTATCGCTCGGGCCGCTGGGCAGTGGCAGTCACATGGAAGGTGCCGGACTGAGCGATCTCGGTGTACTGGGCCAATGCCAGATCCAGCAGGTCGTTGGGGCCGGCCGCCATAATGGTCAGGTTGCCGTCGAGCCGCGGTCCGCCGTTCTTGAACCAGCGCTGCGCGACGATGCGGAAGACATCGCTGCGGTCCTGGGGGGTGAACCGACCGTGCTGGAGGGTGCCCCGGACGCCGTTGAGGGTGACGTCCGCGGTCCTGTCACCGGGCAGGAAGGAGTGGACCGTCACGGAGCACTGCCCCAGCTGGGCCTGCCGGACGTGCCGCGATGCCTCGTCGAACATCGTGAGGAAGTGCTCGCGGTTGACATCGTCCACTAGGATCTTGCGGTTGAACTGCTCGGCAAGGTGAACGGTGAACGCCCCGATCGCGGCGGTTTCTCCGACATAGGGAAGGACCTTCGCGGCCGTCGTGGCCTTGACGTTCGAGCGGACCGTTTCGGCCGCGACCCGCCCCGCTCGGGTTACGAACTTGGCGGCTGCCGCCACCCCTTCTTCCGTGTCCTTGCCTGGCGGCTGCTTGGCCGAGTCGTATTCGTAGAACCGTCCGATGTGCTCGCGGACCCTCCGAGGGTCCTTGGACGCCTCGCTCGCCACGGCACGTCGGGCCAGTTCCTGGACCGTCTCGGAGACGACCACCAGGGCTGCGCTCACCGGTGCGGTGATGGGCATGAGGACACCCGTGGTACCAACGGCGGCCAGGCAGATGCGCATGCCGAGGACCAGTCCTTCCATAGCCACTAGCAGCCCGTTGACCACGGGGAAGGCGGAGGCGAAGTTCCCCCGCATCTGGTCCCGTGCATGGCCGCTTGCCCAGGCCTCGCAGTGCCGGGCCGCGCGGACCACAATGTCGGCGAGCGCTGCGTAGGAGTCGACCAATGCCTCCCATGCCTCTTGGACCTGCCGGGTGTGGGGGGCGCTGCCGCCGGCGGGGCGGATCAGCATGCGGAGGGTGCCCTCGGCAGTCAGGACCTTACCGTAGGCCGTCTCCAGCTCCTGCCGAACCTTTTTCACCTCGTGCCATTCGGCCGCCACATCGACCTTGCCACCCTGCGCGGTCGCGTCGCCGAGTGCTCGGTAGAGGTCCATGAATTTCGGTTTCATCTCCTGGGTATGCGCCGCCAGCCAGGCTTCGATCTGGGTCAGGTGGGTCGCCTGGATGTCGCTGCGGACTGCGGTCTTGGTCCTTTCACCGCTCACCCATTCCTCGAACCGCCGGCGCTGCTCGTCGCGACCGCTGCGCCAAGTGCTGCCGGCGGTCTTCTTGGACCGGATCTCTCGGGCTTTCCATTCGGCCTTGGCGTTCTCCAGATCCGTCCGGAACTGGGCGAGGGCCATGGACCAGAAGGAGTCGAGGGACTTGGAGTCGAACCACTGCCCGTAGCCCTTATTACGGCGCTCGGCGGTCAGCGCGAGGTAGCGCTCGGCCCGGTTGGAGTTGTAGCGGTCGAGCATCCAGCTTGCGAACAGCGTCCGCCATTGGGGCTTGGCGGAAGTGGTGAGTTCCTTGAGGGTAGAGGGTGCCCGGTCGGCAAGGGCAGCCGGGGAGGCCATGTCGCGAAGCCATGAGTAGTTGTCGGGCACGGGAGTCCGCCTTTCGCGATGTAGCGCCGGTAGTTGTTCGTAAGAATCAGGCCGGATCCGTGCCGCTTCCCATCCCTTTCGGCCAGCCTGGTGGGTGGAGATCGGAAAGCCGGGGCTCGGGCCACGCTGTTCCCGGCACTCGGATATGTTCCGGGCGGCACTGGGGCGCCGCGGCAGGATCTTCAGCGCGGCGCCCCGGTGGGGCACCCGGTCATGGGAACGGGCCCCGTGCCTACAGGACGCGGACCGCGCCGGTGGGCGGGGACCACTTCATGCTCTGCTTGGCCACGCCGGTGCGGGGGTTCTGCGCTCCGATGAACTCGCCGTTCCCGACGTACACGGCGACGTGGTATGCGTTCCCGGCGGACCCCCAGTACAGGATGTCGCCGGGCCGCAGGTTGCTGAGCGAGACCTGGGTGCCGCGGGTGGACTGGGCGGCCGCCACCCGGGGTAGCGAGACGCCGACCGAGGCGTACGCGCCGCGCACCAGGCCGGAGCAGTCCCAGGAGTACGGTCCCGAGGCACCCAGGACGTAGCTGTCCCCCCTCGCCGCGCTGGCCCGCATAAATGCGACCACGCGTTCGGCCGCCGAACTGTTAGGCGCGGCCACCGGCTTGGCAGACCTGGCACCAGTCGACTTGACTGCGGACGTCTTCATCGCCTGGGCGGCCGACGGCTTGGGGGCGGCCTTGGGCGTCTTCGTCATCTTGGCTGCGGCTCGGTTCTGGGCCTGGGACCGGGCCGCCCGCTGCCGGTCCGCGGCGCGGGATTCCCGCGCCCGTGCCTGCGCGGCCTCGCGTTCGGCCTCCGCCTTGGCCAATTTCGCTTCCTTGGCCGCCAGCATGGCGGACTGCTTCTTCTGCGCCTGCTGCTGGTAACGCAGAGCCATGGTCAGGACGCTGTCCGAGACCTCCAGACCGGCCGGGACCTCTCCCAGCGAGACGGCCGGCATCTCGATGGTGGATTCCTTCCAGGGGGATCCGGCGGCGTGCGCCTCGACGGTGCCGGTCGTGGCCACGGCTCCGAAGAGTGCGGTCGCCGCTCCGGCGCGCAGGGAGGCCAGGGAGCGCTGAGGGCTTCGGGCCTTTCGATGTCGGCGCTGCCGTCCTGTTCCGGCGTACGGGTCGCCGGGGTGGGTCGTCGATGTTGTTGGGGTCGTGGGTGGGTGAAGGGACATCAGGTTCTCCGATGCGGGGTTCGGGCCGGGTGGTGGCCGTCTATTCCTTGCGTCGCCAGGCGCAGAGTGCGACGACTCCGCCGACGCCCAGGAGGGCGAGGGCCATGATGCTGAGGTTGCGTGCCTGTGATCCGGTCTCGGCGAGGGGGCCGGTACCGTTCTCCTCGCCGGACGGCTGGGTCTCCTCGGGTCCGGGGACCGTCACTTCGGGAGCCGGCTCCGTCTGCGGCGGGCTGGACGGGGTGGCGGGGTGGCTTTCGGAGGGCTCGGGTTCGGGGGTGCCCTCCGGGGGTGCCGGGGCGTCGGCGTCGACCTGTACGGCCGCCGACGCGCAGGTTTCGGACGTGCACGGGCTCGGGTCCTTGACCGCGGAGGTCAGCGCGGTGACCGCGAGGACGAGGTCCTTCTTGTCCTTCGGGCCGACAGCGATGTTGAGGTCGCGTGACTCGCCCAGGCGGATGTTTCCGATCTTCCAGGTGCCGGTCCCCTGGTCGAGGGCGCCGTCGGAGTCGTCCGTCGTCTCCTGCGCGTTGCGCGGGAGGGCGAGGACGGCTTCGGCGGCCTGCGCCGTGGAGGGTCCCTTGTTGGTGACGGTCACGGTGAACGTGGTGCGCTCGTCGGGGGCGACGGATCCGGAACGGGCGGTGACGTCCACGTCGAGGTCGGCGCTCTGGGTCACGGCCACGGCTGCGGAGGCCCGGTGGGCCGGGGCCGGGGGCTCCGAGCCCGGGGTGCCGTTCGGGTCCGGGGTGGTGGCACCGGTGAGGGTGGCCGTGTGGACGAGGTCGGGTACGTCCACGGGTGCGATGCCGGTCAGCTTGAGCTCGGCGGTGGTGCCGGGAGGCAGGGATCCGGCCTTCCAGAGGCCCTGCTCGGGGTCGAAGGTGCCGAAGGCCGTCTCGGCCTTCCGCAGGACCGTCCCGTGGGGGAGGTTGCCGGTCACTTCGACGGAATGGGCCGTGGACGGGCCCGCGTTGGATACCGAGACGGTGTAGCTGATGTCGTCGCCCGGCTCGGCGGTGGCCTTGTCCGCGGCGACGCCCACGGTGAGCGCGGCCTTCTGGGTCGTCTTCACCTCCGTGCGCGCCGTGTTGTTGGCGGTGTTCGGGTCGGGGGTGGCCACGGCGGTCACGGCGGCCTGGTGGACGAGCACGTCGCGGTCCACTGGCACGGTGCCGGTCAGGACCAGCTTCACCGAGGTGCCCGAGGCGATCTCGCCGACCTTCCAGAGGCCGTTCGCCTTGTCGTAGTCGCCGGTGTCGGACTGCCCGGAGTCCAGGCGCATGCCCTCGGCCGTGCTGGTGGTGATCTCCACGCCGCGGGCGCGGGTGGGACCGTTGTTGGTCACGGTGACCGTCTGGGTGATCTCGTCCCCGGGCGCGGGGGAGCCGGCCGGGGCGGAGTCCATGGTGACGGCGAGATCGGCGCTGGTGTCGACGCCCGAGGTGAAGGCGGCGTGGTTGTTGGCCGGGGCCGGGTCGTCGGTCTTGGAAGTGACCGCGGCACGTGCCGTGAGGGTGTCCTCGTCCGTGAGGTCCGAGGGCGCCTTGCCCGTGATCTTGACCGTGGCTTCTGCACCCTTGGCCAGCGAGGGGATCGCGCAGCTCAGGGTGGTGCCGGTGGGCGTGGCGGGGCAGGTCCCGCCGGCCGCGGTGACGGTGGGGGCGGTGAGGCCGTCGGGAAGGGTGATGTCGAGGGTGTTGCCGACCGCCGTGTCCGGACCCCGGTTCCCGACGCGCACCGTGAACTCGGTGGGGGCGCCGGCGACGCTGTGCTCCTGTGCGAAGGAGCCGCTGACTTCGAGGTCGGCCGCGGCGAGCGTGATGGCGGCCGATCCGAGTCCGGCCGACCGTGCCATGCCGGGGAGCCAGTCGTAGCCCAGCCGCGGCTGGAACTGGATCTCCGTGCCGGGTGCGGTCCCGTTCTCGACCTTCACCTGGTAGGAGACCGTGGCCTGCGACCCGGACTCCATCCGGCCGCCGGTGGTGCCGGAGGCGCCCGTTCCCAGGCGGACTTCCAGCACGCCGTCCTTGAGGGTGGCCCGGTTGCCGGCGGACGCGGAGTCGACGGTGACGCTGCCGGGCACCAGCGAGGTGCCGTCGGGCACGGCGGCCCGGTAGACGGCGTTCTCCAGGCGGTCGCCGCCCTGGTGCAGCACCGAGCTGGTCAGGGTGACGGCCGCGCCCCGCTGTACGGCCCGGGTGTCGGCGGAGGTCGATCCGCTGACCTTGGGGGCGGGTTCGAAGCTGACGGAGTCCACGAAGTTGCCCGCGGTCGTCCTGCCGGAGGCGGTCCAGATCGGCCGGAGCAGGATCCGGGTGGTGGTCTGCCCGGCGGGGACCACATAGGTGCCGTACCACTCGCCCCAGGCCTTGCCGTCGGCGATGCGCGGGTCGCCGGGGGTCTTGGCGTTCAGCGGGACCTGCAGGTTGAGGTCGCTCACCGAGGCCTTGCCGACCGCGACGTGCATGGTGTCCACGCCCTGCTGGCCGCGGTGCGCCAGGCGCCAGGCCATCGTCTCGCCGGGTTCGGTGACGATGTCCTGGTGGATCATGTTCGAGCCGGACCCGTTGAGTTCCAGGAACTGGTCGCCGCTGTGGGAGGGAACGGCGGGGCCGGGGTCCCCGCCGGTTTCCCCGCTCTTCCAGAATCCGAATTTCGGATTCGAGTCGACGCTGCTCCAGCCCGGTATTTCACCGACGGGAACCAGTCCGGTCCTTCCGGCGGGCTGCTCGAAACCGCCGTTGATGAGGCGGGCGGCAGCCGCCGTGGAGGTGCCTTCCGGGCCGCCGTCCATACTGGCCATGGCGTACTGGAAGGCAAAGGTGGACACCAGAACACCGGCTGCGCCTGCCGCCAGAGCGGCTGTCCGGCGGGATCTGCGATGCACTCTTTTCGCCATAGAGAATCCTCAGCAAGTTTATATGGGAACGAAATAAATACGTCCACATCATGCGAGAATTTCTCTGAACAATCACTGTCCGGGCGGGCAATCATTCGGCCGTAAAGAATGCGGAACGGTCAGCCGCGCATACGTCCGCCCTCGCCGCCCCGGCCTCTGTTCCCCGAGGGCGTGCCGGACTGCTCACCGCCCTGGGACGGGTCCCCAACCAACGGGTCCTCCGGCGGCGGTGCGGGGTCGGACGGCTCGGGATCGCCCGGGTGCGGGGACCGCACCGGAGGGCTCGTACCGGGGTCGGGCTCGGGGTCGGGGCCGGTTGTGGGGTCGGGGCCGGGGGACGGGTCGGTGGTAGGAGGCGGCGGCGGGCTGGACGGCTGGGTGGGGGTGGGCGCCGGGGACCCCTGGGTCTTCGGGGTCTCCTCCTTCTTGGTGTTCCGCTCCTTCACCGGATCGTCACCGGAGCCTTCGGGGGCCTGGAACTTCTCCACGGGCTCCCCCTTGAGGGCGGCGCTCATGTACTCCGTCCAGACCCGGGCCGGGATGTTTCCACCGCTGGCGGGCTTGCCGCCGAGCGTCTCCATCGCCAGCCGGGCGTGGCTGTCGGGGTCCTCCCGGAACACCCGGACCGACGTGGTCAGCTGCGGGGTGTACCCGACGAACCAGACGGCCTTGCGCTCGTTGGTGGTGCCGGTCTTCCCCGCCGCGGGCCGGCCGAGGCGCTTGACCGTGGGCGCGGTGCCCACGGGGTCCTCGATGACGCCCCGCAGGACGTCCGTCACCGTGTCCGCGGTCTGCGCCGTCAGGACCCGCTTCGATTCCCCCTCGGGAAGGGCTCGGGCGTGGCCGCCCTGCTCGGCCTCGGTGACGAGGACGGGGGTGCGCTGGTTGCCGTGGTCGGCCAGCGTCGCGTAGGCGCCCGCCAGGTCCACGGCGCTGGGCGCGGAGACGCCGAGGGGCAGCGCCGGTACGGCGGTGAGCTCCGGGGTGTCCTCCGGCAGGCCAGCGTCGATCATGGTCTGCCGGACGCGTTCCAGTCCGACGTCCTCGGCGAGCTGGGCGTACGCCGTGTTCACCGATCGGGCGGTGGCCTCGCGCAGGGTGATGGAGCCGTAGGACTTGCCGCCCTGGTTGCCGGGCGAGTACCCGCTGCGCTCGACGCGGGCGCCGTTGTTGCCGTCGTAGCGCGATGCGGGAGTGATCTCGCGGCCGCGGCTGTCCTTTGCGTGGTTCTGGAGGGCCGAGGCCAGGACCAGCGGCTTCAGGGTGGATCCGGCCTGGACGTCCCGCCGGGTGGCGTCGTTGACGAACTGCTTGAGGTAGTTGGGCCCCCCGTAGAGGGCCACGACCTTGCCGCTGCTGTTGTCCACCGAGGCGGCACCGGCGCGGACGTGCTGGTCTCCGGACCGGCTGTCGGGGGCTAGGCGGTCGATCAGTTCCTTGTCCACGGCCTTGACCAGTTCCTGCTGCCGGTTCTTGTCGATCGTCGTCCGGATCGTCCAGCCGCCGGAGGCCAGTTCGGCTTCGGTGATCGGGGTGTGCTCGGTCAGGTAGCGGCGGGCGGCGTCGACGAGGTAGCCGGCCTGGCCGCCCAGCCCCTTGGCGGGTACCGGGTCCCGGGGCTCGGGGAAGCTCAGGCCCGCCCGGTCCGCGGGAGTCAGCCAGCCGCAGTCGACCATGCCGTCGAGGACGTAGTTCCAGCGGGCCAGGACCCTCTCCCTGTTCTGGGGGGACTGCTTGACGTCGTAGCGGCCGGGGGCGTTGAGCAGGGTGGCGAGGTAGGCGCCCTGGGCGGCGTCGAGCCGGTCGGCGGGCACCCCGTAGTAGGCCTCCGAGGCCGCCTGGATCCCGTAGGCGCCGCGTCCGTAGTAGTTGGTGTTGAAGTATCCGGTGAGGATCTCGTCCTTGGACATCTTCTGGTTCACCTTGATGGCGATGAAGAGTTCCTTGACCTTGCGGGTGAGCGTCGTGTCCTGGTTGAGGTAGTAGTTCTTCACGTACTGCTGGGTGATCGTCGATCCGCCCTGCCGGGATCCGCCGGTGAGGTTCGCCGTCACGGCCCGTGCGATGCCCGTGGGGGAGACCGCGGAGTCCGTGTAGAAGGTCCGGTCCTCCGCGGCCAGGGTGGCGTACTGGGCAGCCCGTGAGATTCCGCTGAGGGGCACGCTCTGCCGGTGCACCTCCCCGGTCTGGGCGATCGGGGACCCGTCGCTGTAGAGCCATACGTTGCTTTGGGCCACGGCGGTCTTGTTCGGGTCGGGGATGCCGACGAGCAGGTAGCCCGTTCCGAAGGCACCCATCGTCAGCAGTGTTCCGCCGAGCAGGCTGAACAGGACGGTCTTGCGGCTGGGTATTCGGAGCCGGCGGCGCGCGGCGTACACGCCCGGCTCGGCGGAGGGCCCACCGCTGCGGCGGGGGCGACGGTTCACACGGCGAGCAGACATAGATCCGACGGTAGGAGCTTCGGGCCTAACCGGTGGTTTCCCCTGGCCTAGCGGCTGCGGTGCCGGCCGGCGGTTGCTCCGGACCGGTCCAGGCCGCACGGTCGGAGTCACTCCCCCCTCCCGAAAGGCGGACCGATGTACTACTCCAGCTATCCAACCGACTGGTCTCCCCCGGTACCGTCGCCGACCCGCGAGACTGGTACGCCCCTGTACGACGCGCTGCTGGCCGAATGGGCGGCGTTCGGCCGCTACGGACCGGGCGTCGAGGAACTTCCCTGGCACGCGCAGCCGCGGCCGGCCCTCGAAGCATGGGCGCACCCCGTCGATCCAGCTCTGTGGGGAAGTCCTTCGGGACAGACTGCCGACCCTTACGGGCCCGGATACGGGTCCCATCGGGCAGCGTACCGGGGGTTTTAGGGCTCCGGCAGGGCCCAGTCGTCCTCCCGGCAAGCCGTCGGCGGCAGCCGACCGGCCCCTTTCCGCTCCCCCGGACGTCCCTCCGATCGGCTGATCGGCTGATCGGAACCGCTGCGTAGCGTCGGACGTGGGCATGCAGCGCATCGAACGCGTGCATGGGGCACGGACGCCTTCGGCATCGGCGTTGGGGCCACCCGTCGGGCAAGCGGAAGTGGATCGATCATGCGCTCGGACAAAGATCGCGGGCGGAAGCCGGACGCCTCGGCGCCCGTCGGGGCACGCCGGGACCGGTCCGCCGGGAAGGGCAGTGGGAGCGGAGCCGACTGCGGCGATGCCCCGCAGCGCTGGGCGGGCCTACGCCTGGGAAGCATGCGGGTACGTACCCGGCTGTGTGCCGTGATGGCCATTCCGCTGATCGCGGCGACCGTCCTGGGCGGCATGCGGGTCCAGGACGCCCTGGCGGAGGCCCATCAGTACGAGCGGTTCCACGAGACCGCCGGCCTCACCCGCACCGGTACCGAGCTCATCCAGCAGCTCCAGCGCGAGAGCAACCTGGCCGTCGACCCGGGGGCGCGGAAGGACGCGGGCCCGGCGGCCGTCGAGCAGGTCCGCAGGGACACCTCGGCACTGGCCGCCCGGTTCAACCAGGAGGCCGCGCGGGCGCCGCAGTCCGCACGGATGCGGCGGCATATCGAGTTCATCCACGCGGCCCTCGCGAAGCTGCCGGAGATCCGCGCCATGATCGACAAGGGTATGGACGGTCCGAAGGCGGACAGTGCCTACCTGAGCATGATCATGCCGCTCCTCGGGGTGGACAACGAGCTCGACGGCGAGCTCAACCAGGCCCATTCCCAGGGCTGGGCCCTATTCAGCCTCACACTGAGCAACTCGATGCTCTCCAGCGAGCGTTCGCTGATGGCCCAGGCCGTCAAGTCGGGAACGCTCGGGCCGGACCAGAAGGCCGCCCTACTCGCGACGGTCAAGATCCGTGACTTCACGGCCCAGGAATTCCGCATGGCGGCCGCCGGGCCGGAACTCGCCCGCTACGAGCGGATCGCGAAGGAGCCGTCGACCGTCCAGTCCGAGGCCGCCCTTCAGCAGCTACTGAAGGCCCCGGCCGACCTGAGCAAGACGGACGGGCTACCCGCCAACTGGTACGAGGACATCAATGCCCGGATCACCCAGGTGGACCGGCTCTCCATGGACATGTCGGCACGACTGATCGCCGAGAGCCAGACGAACTACGACACCGCGCAGGACCAGGCCCGCACGGACGGCGCGATCACCGCAGCCCTGCTGCTGTCCGCGCTCGGCCTCGCCTTCGCGGTGTCCCGCGGTATCTCCGCAAACCTGCAGCGGCTGCGTGAGTCGGCCACACAGATGGCCGAGGTGCAGCTGCCGAAGCTGATGCACGAGCTCCAGCACAACCGGCCCGACGAAGTCGACCTGAGCCCGGTGCCAACCGGCGTCACCACGGAGGACGAGATCGGCGAGGTCGCCGAGGCCTTCGACGCCGTCTACCGGGAAGCCGTCCGGCTGGCCGGTGAGCAGGCGCGTCTCCGCGAGTCGGTGAGCGCGCTCTTCCGCAACCTCTCGTACCGCAACCAGTCCCTGGTCCAGCGTCAGCTCTCCCTGCTGACAGCACTGGAACAGAGCGAGAACGACTCCGGTCAGCTCCAGCGGCTCTTCGAGCTCGACCACCTGGCCACCCGGATGCGCCGCAACAGCGAGAACCTGCTGGTGCTGGCCGGCGGCCAGCCCGTGTCCCGGCCGACCCGACCGATGCCCCTGCTGGACGTGCTGCGCACAGCGATGTCCGAGGTGGAGCAGTTCGAGCGGGTCGCGCACATGGCGCTGCCGCCGCTCTGCGTCGCCGGCCGCGCCGCGAGCGACGTGGTCCACCTGGTCTCCGAACTGCTGGAGAACGCGCTCATGTTCTCCAGCCCCCGGTCCGAGGTGCAGGTCAGCGCCCAGCAGCTGCCCGACCAGCGGCTCCTGATGGAGATCCGGGACTTCGGCATCGGGATGGAGGAGGCCCGGCTGACCGAGGCCAACGCCCACTTCACCAACGGCAGCGAACTGGCCCCGGACGCCTCGGAGCAGATGGGTCTGTACGTCGTGGGCCTACTGGCCCTGCGGCACGGCATCGAGGTCAAGCTGCGGGCGTCCCAGCCCGGCACGTCGGCGTTGGTCATCCTTCCCGCCGAGCTGGCCCTTCCGCCGGTCGGTCCCGCCTCCGTCGCGACCGCTCCCGCCTTCTCCGGCACCCCTGTGCTGCCCGCAGCCCCGTCGGCGTCCCCGGACCTGGTGTCGACGGACCGGAGCGGCGGTTCCGGCCCCCTGCCGACGCGGCCCGCACCGGCCGTGCCCTCAGCGCCGGCCGCACCTGTCCCGCCGGTCCCGTCGGCTGCTCAGGTCCCGCCGGTCACCCTCCCCGAGAGCGCCCGGGTGGACACAGTCCCCATCCCCCAGCTGATCACCGATGCCGCCGCCGCTCCCGTGGGCGACGAGGCACCCAAGGACACGGAGTTCGGCGAGCCGGGCGCCTGGTCCGCCACGGCCGTGCCGCCCGCACCCGACCTCCCCCTCCGTGTCCCGATGGCCCACCTGCGGCCCGGAAGCGCGGATGCCATGACGGTGTCCGGCGAACCGCAGGGACCGCCCCCGCAGGACAGCCTCCCGTACGGCGCTCGGTACGACCTCCCTCAGCGGGCCATGCAGTCCGGTCCCGGAGTGGGGACGAGCCAGGCCGACCGGATCCGTGACCGCCTCGGTTCCCTGCACCAGGGAATGGCCCGCGGTGGATCCGAGGAACCCGGTTCCACCGGTGAGATGTACATCCCGAACGGAGTGTCCCGATGAATGAACTGACGGGATCCACGGCCGGGTCCCCTGGTGAGCTCGACTGGCTGGTGGCCCGGTTCATGGAGCGTGTGGTGGGCATCCGGTCCGCCGCGGTCGTCTCATCGGACGGTCTCCTCCTGGCCTGCGGCTCCCGGCTCCCCTCCGATGCCCAGCAGCTCGCAGCGGTGAGTAGCGGGATCGTGGCCCTGAGTCAGGGGGGTGCCCAGATTCTGGACCTGGGGACGGTGCGCCGGACGGTCGTGGACATGTGGCACAGCACTCTGGTGGTGATGTCGGTGTCCGACCGGGCCCTGCTGGCGGTGCTCACGGAGGAAAACTGCGACCTGGGTGTCGCCGGTTACCACATGTCGCGTCTGGCCCGGCAAGCCGGCAACGCGCTCACCCCGGACCTGCGGGGTGCGTCGACCGGCCGCGGCGTCGCCGCCGTAGTGGGGGCGTCGCCGCCGGGGGCGTCCGTACCCGATGCGGCGGGGCCGTGACGGCGCCGGCCGCCTGGGCCCAGGACGAGGCGGTGTTCGGTCCCCGTCCGTACACGCTGACCAGGGGCCGGACTCACGCCAGCTGGGATCTGCGCCTGGAGACATTGGTGCATACGACAGCGGCCGCCTCCGGTGGCTGTGTCTCCCCCGTCCCCGAGCACGAGGCGATCTGCGAGCTCGCCCGGTCACCGCGTTCGGTGGCGGAGCTCTCCGCCCTGCTGCGGATCCCCCTCGGCGTGACACGCGTCCTGGTGTCGGACCTCGCTGACAGCAGCCTGGTCTACGTACACGAAGCCCCGGCCGAACGAGCGGCCACAGATCTGCTGGAGCGGGTCCTGCACGGACTCGACCAGATCTGATGTGCTGTGGAAGGAAACAATCGGATGACTGTCAGCACGAAAAGCGTCGCCTCGGCGAAGATCGTCATTGCGGGCGGCTTCGGTGCCGGCAAGACGACGTTCGTCGGCTCGATCTCGGAGATTAAGCCGCTGCGCACGGAGGCCGTGATGACCTCGGCGTCGGAGGGGGTGGACTCCCTCGCTCACACGCCGAACAAGAACACGACCACCGTGGCCATGGACTTCGGGCGCATCACGATGGCGGACGACCTGGTGCTGTTCCTCTTCGGAACGCCGGGGCAGGACCGTTTCTGGTTCATGTGGGACGACCTGGTGCGCGGTGCGGTGGGCGGGGTGGTCATCGCCGACACCCGTCGGCTGGCCGAGTCGTTCGGTGCGGTCGACTACTTCGAGAACTGCGGGCTGCCGTACGCCGTGGCCCTCAACCCGTTCGGCGGGGACCGCACTCATACGTGCGAGGAGGTGCGCGCGGCGCTGAGCCTCGCTGACTCGGTACCGGTGGCCTATGCCGACGCCCGCAACCGGGCCGAGGTACGGAACATGTTGATCGAGGTCGTGCGGGAAGCGATTCGCTGTCGCGACGCCGCACTGCCCGGCACTGTCGAAGGGACCTGAGATGCACGACCGGATCACTGCGGGAACACCCGACCTCGATGCACTGCTCGCCAGGGCTCCCGGCATGATCAAGGCGGTGCTGGCTGCTCCCGACGGGCTGGTGTCCGCCACCACTCACCGGTTGTCGCCCGAGGCCGCCGACCAGCTGGCGGCGCTGGCCACCGGGCTGTCCTCACTGTCGGGCGGTGCCTGCCAGCTGTTCGGCGGGGGCGGTGTGAGCCAGGTGCTGGTGGAGACCGGCGGTGGCCTGCTCTTCGTGGCCCCCACGGCGACCGGCGGGTCGCTCGCCGTCCTGGCGGAGCCGGACTGCGACGTCGGCTCTGTCGGCTTCGAGATCGCGCTGGAGGCCGAGCGGCTCTCGGCGGGCTGAGGAGGCCCGCCGGAGGTCACCCGATCAGGACCTGGTGGGCGCGCAGCGGGGGCTGCACGGTCCCGTTCGCCGTGGGCACGGGATCGCTGCAGGTGAGTACTTTGTCCTGGGCTCGTACCGCAGGCCGCCCGCCGATCAGGACCGATGCGCTCCCCATGGTCGCGGTCCCGGTGTTCGTCGGCGGGATTTGGAAGACGGTGTTGGGCGGGGGGATGTGGGGCGGCTGGATGGCGACGGTGCTGCCGACCGTCGCCGCCGGACTGCCGCCGATCAGGACCTGCGGGCAGCCGCCGCCGGTGATGGCGGCTGTAAAGGGGAATACCATCATCGTGGGCACCGGTCCGGTCGGTGAGGTCACGAGAACGATGTGCCGGTCGGTACCGGCGACCCGGTCGCCGATACGGGCCGCGGGCTTGCCGGGCACGGTGTTTCCCTCTCTCTGGCTGGGTGGTGGGTCGGGCGTCCGGTCAGGAACCGGCGCGGGTGATCTTCCGGGCGGACAGCTGGACGCCCGGCTTGCACGATCCGGTCTCGCTGGAGCGGCAGTCGACCGCGAAGACGATCCGTTCGCCGGCCTGGAACTCCATCGGGTTGATGTAGTGAACCTGCTGGCTCCCCTTGGCAAGGGGGAAGGTGAGGAACATAGAGCCGTTGCGGCGTATCTCCACCTGGCCGGTCTCGCCCTCGGGGACCTGGAGGATGATGTCGCTGACGCTCATCGTCTGGTCCTTGCCCACCGTGTATGAGGTGACCGTGTAGCGCGGCGTGCTGGATTCCTTGATCTTGGCGTCGCCGAGGCGGATGCTCACGGTCTCGATGTCTACTACATCCGCTGTCCCCGGACCGGTGCCGGTGCCACTGCCGTTGCTGGTGCCGTTCCCCTCATCGGTGTTGCCGCCCGCTCCCTTGCCGCCGTCGGTCCCCCCGGCAGAATCGTTGCCGCCAGTGGAGTCGCCCTCGGTGCTCTTGCCGTCACCGGTGTCGCCGCCCGCTCCCTTGCCGCCGTCGGTCCCCCCGGCAGAATCGTTGCCGCCAGTGGAGCCGTCCCCGGCGGTCTTACCGTTGCCGCCGGCGTTCTTGCCCCCGTCCGGTGCCTCTCCCCCGGCCTGGCCGTTCTCGCCCTGCGTGTCCTCCTCCTTGCTCGTCGCGTTCGACTCGGGGGCGGCGTTGAGGATGGTGGGACCGATCACCAGGACGAGGACGACGGCCGCGGTGAGCAGGGTCAGCACCTTGGGCAGCCAGCGTGGCAGCAGCGGCGGCTGCACCAGGACTCCCTGGGTCTGTGTCCGGGTGCCGTCATCGGTCAGAACGGTGATCTCCACCGGATGGGACTTGGCCGCTCCGGTCAGGAAACGCCGCCGCATCCGCATGCGGACCGGTACGAGGCGGGTGGTGCCGCCCTCGACCGTGAGCCGGGCAGGCGTGAACCCGAAGGTGATCTCACCGCTCTCGTCCCCGCCCATGAGCTGCACGGAGACAGGACCGTTGCCGACGTTGTCGATGGCGAGCCGGCTCCGGGCCGATCGCGCGCCGCGGACCGTACGCGGTACGAGCTCCGCTGTGACCTCCGCGTATGTGCCGACCTCCACCGAACCTTCCTGCACGGTGGAGCCTTCGGTGTCCTCCTGCGCCATGACCCGCACGGCGTAGGTCTTGGTGCCGCCGGACACCGCGGCGGATCGGGGCGGGCGGAAGACCACCTGGGCCACCGCGTCCTCCCCGGGAAAGACATTCACCGAAGCGGGCTCGACACTGATCCAGTCCGTGCCGTCCCCGAGGATGTCGAGGGCGAAGGTGTCCACCACCTGGCCAGTGTTGTAGAGGCGCACCTCGCACACAGCGGTGCCACCGGGCTCTACGAAGATCTCTGATTCGTCCAACGACGCGATGACTCCCATGGACGTACTATCGGGGCCCGTTCGGCCGGCACGCCATAATTGGTCGGGCAAGCGAATGGGCACCTCTCCGATTGATGGCCCGGCTCGCCCCCACGGCACGCCTACGGGGCTAATACTGCCGTCATGGACATTAAGCACTCCCCTCCATCCGGATTCACTCCAGACGTCCAGTTCGAGCTGGACATCACCTCCAACGAGGAGGTACGCGGACTGGTCAGGTTCGAAGGCGACGTTCTCGCCTTCCGGGTCGAACCCCGCCCGAACTCAGCGGCGCTGGAGCTACAGGTCGAACTCCGTGAGTCCCTCGACGGCCTCATGGGCGGGACGCTGCTCGGCGGTACCGGGTCGGTCCGGGTAGCGGACAACGAGACGCAGCCGTCGTGGATCTGTTTCAGCGGATTCGGGTGGGAGGACGAGCGCCGTACCCGGCCTATTTCCACCTGCTTCTACAGTCTCTCGATCAGTGGTGACTCAACCGTCCGCATCCATGTCTGGGGGGAAGAGGTCGAATCCTGAACCGATTGGCCGAAGAGACAACCGAACGTCCCTCCAGGGTTAGCCCCTCGTTAGGGCTGAACGGGCCAAAGTGTGCTGTGTGGCCGGAATTATCCGGCAGTTCCACGCAGTATCAGGAGGTATTCCGATGTCCGACCGGGTCCCGGTTCTCGTCAAAGCTCTCGACACCATCTCCGAGATGGGAGTCATCGCTTCGCTCAAGTCGCGTCCAGAAGTGCAGCTGGTGTCCGCAGAGGAGGCGGACAACGGCACCGTCGCGGTCCTCGTCGTCGAGAAGCTTGACGAGGATGCGGCCGCGCTGTCCCGGTCGGTACGAGGTCAGGGCATGAACCGGCTCGTTCTCGTCTCGTCCCAGCTCGACGACGACAGCGTGCTCGCCGCCGCGGAGGCGGGTATCGGGGCCCTGGCCCGGCGCAGCGAACTCACTCCGGAGGGGCTGGTCCGGACCGTGGTGGCAGCCAGTCACGACGAGGGGGTGGTCCCGCAGGATCTGCTCGGCCGGCTGATGAAGCAGGTGTCCAAGATGCACCACCAGGTCGTCACCCCCCGCGGGCTGCGCTTCACGGGCCTCTCCAATCGGGAGGCCGACGTTCTGCGGCTGGTGGCACAGGGCTTCGACACCCACGAGATCGCGAGCGAGCTGTGCTATTCAGAGCGCACTGTGAAGAACACCCTGCATGCCGTCAACACCCGCTTCCACCTGCGCAACCGGCCCCACGCGGTGGCGTACGCGATCCGGGAGGGGCTGATCTGAGGGGGCCTCACGGTGTGCCGAAGCATGGCCGGCCGTGGGGCGGCCGCCCTCAGATCGCCGAGGGTGCAGGTGCGGGTTCCGCCTGTCCGCCGAGCACCAGGGTGATCTGGGCCCCACCGCTCGGAGAGTTGCCGATCTCCATGCGGCCGCCGGACATGACGGCGGTGCGCCGGGCGATGTCGAGGCCCAGTCCGCTCGAACCTCCGGTGCTGTGACCGCGCTCGACGGCACGGTCGTCGGCGAACCCCGGCCCATCGTCCGCCAGCACCAGCAGGGCGCCGCCGTCGGGTTCGCGGGTGACCGTCAGGTGCATGCCGGTGCCTTCGGGAGTGTGCGCGAACACGTTCTCCAGGAGGGCGTCGATCGCCGCCTCCAGTTCGGGCCGCGGGACGTCGACGCGGCAGGGGTGCGGATCGATCGAGAGCTCGCATGCCCGTCCCTGGTCCTCGGCGAGCGCGGACCAGAAGTCGGCACGTTCCCGCACCACCCGGTCCAGCCGCGTGGTCAGGCCGCCCTGCGCCCCGATGGGGTGACGGGCTTGCCGGATGATCCGGCTCACTTCGTTGTTCAGACCGTCGAGGCCTTTCAGAAGGCGCTTGGACTGGTCGGTGTCGCTGATGTTCTCCGCCTGGAGGACCAGCGAGGTGATGGGCGTACGCAGCCGGTGGGAGAGGTCGGCGACGGCTTCCCGCTCGTTGATGATGAGGGCGTTGATCCGGGCGGCCAGCGTGCTGAGAGCCATGCCCAGACGGACCAGCTCGGGGGGACCGCTGGGTGTGCTGCGGGCCTGGAGGTCGCCGCGGCGCAGCCGATCGGCCACGTCGACGAGGTCGGCGCAAGCCCGGACGACACTGCGGCCCAGGCGGTCCGCGACGAGTACGGCGAGGGCCGGCAGGATCACCACCGCGAAGGAGAGGAGGACCAGCACCTGGCGTATCTGCATGCCCACCCGGCTGCCCGCGATTCCCACGTCGATATGTGCCCAGTGGTGCCGGTCGACGCTCACCCTCGCGCTGGCCAGCCGCTCGTTCCCGCAGGTCCAGCGGACGACCGACTCGTCCTTGGGTTGCGGCGGGGTGCAGCTGGGCGCCTTTCCAAGGCGCTGGCCCGACGGGAGCACCACCGAGGCCGTGGTGAGGCTGTGCTGCTCGGCCAGCCAGGCCTGCAGGGAGTCTGTACCGCTGTCGGCGGACTCCCTGGTCAGGCTGGCCAGGGTCTGGGCCTGGTTCAAGGTGATCTGGTCGGTCTGCGCCATGTAGGCGTGCCGGGCGAAGAAGAGCAGCGGGATGCCGAGCAGCAGCACGGTGAGGAGAGTAGTGGTGGCGCTGACGAACGCCAGTCGGCGCCTCACCGGTCCGGGTCAATCAGCTTCACGCCGACACCCCGGACGCTGTGCAGGTAGTACGGGGTCGCGGCGGTCTCTCCCAGGCGGCGTCGCAGCCATGAGAGGTGCACGTCGATGGTCTTCTCGCTGATGCCGTAGGCGTTCTGCCACAGCTTGGTCAGCAGTTCGTCCTTGCTGACCACGCGTCCGGCGTGTTTGGCGAGGTAGGAGAGCAGCTGGAACTCCTTGGGCCGCATCTCCAGGGGCACGCCGTCGTGCGTCACGATGTGGGCCCGCAGGTCGATGACGAGGCCTCCGACGGTGTGGACGGTCTCCTCGCGGAGTTCGCCGCTGCGTCGTAGCACCGCCCGGATCCGGGCGTCCAGTTGCTCCGCCGAGAAGGGCTTGACCACGTAGTCGTCAGCGCCCAGGTTGAGGGCTCGCACGATGTGGCTCTCGTCGTCCCGAGCGGTGGCCACGAGTACGGGGGTCTGTACGGCCGCGCGGAGCATCTTGAGGACGTCGAGTCCGTCGATGTCCGGCAGGCCGAGGTCGAGAACGACCACTCCGTCGGCCCGTGAGGCTGCCACGCTGAGGCCCTGGGCCCCGGATCCGACGGCGGTCACGTCATACTTCAGCCGCCGAAGCGAGGCCGAGAGGAATTCTCGGATCTCTGTGTTGTCCTCGATGAGAGTGACATGTGTCCAGGCCATTTTTTCTCCGCTGCCGCTCCTGAAAAAACCTTTCATTCCAGCGTGCGCGGGAAGACGGCCGCCGATACCCCGCATACGGCTGCATCATCAGGCTGTGCCACCCTCCTCTGACCGGGGGAGGGACGGCTCGCCCGTTCGGCGTCAAGCCCATGATTCCATTGCCGAGATCTCAATGATCACCCTACAGGGGGCCCAGGGTCACATGAACGGACAGGGGGGTTTTAGGGAAGAATTATCATTGCTCTAGGGTTCAGATAATCAGGCGTTCGGGATACGAATGCGGACGCTTGTTCCTCTGCCCACTTCCGATACGATGCGGAATTCACCGCCGACGCTGTTCACCCGGACCCGCTGCGAGGCCACGCCGATGTGCCCCTCGGTCACCCGTTGGGCCAGGACCGCCGGGCTCACGCCTTTACCGTCGTCCGTGATCTCCAGTTCGGTGCACGCGTCGACCCCTCTCAGGGATACCCGCACCACGCTCGCCTGCGCGTGCCGCACCACGTTGTCGAGGAGTTCCCGGGCCACGCCGAAGAGCAGGTTCTGGTGCACCGGAGGTACCGGTTCGACGTCGGTGACCACTTCGAGGCGGCCACGGTCGGCGGCGTCGCGGGCCAGCGTCTGGAGAGCAGCGCAGAGGCCTGCCTCCTCCAGCACCAAGGGGTGCAGTTCGTAGACCGCCGCGCGGATCTGCCGGGCGATCTCGACGACGGTCGTGTCCAGTTCCGTGAGGGCCCCCTCGGCCCGGTCCCCACCGCCGGCTTCCGCCGCCTCCTCGATGAGGTGGCGGGCGGCGAGGATGTTCTGCAGTGCGCCGTCGTGGAGCTGCTCCGCCAGTTTGCTGCGCTCCCGCTCGGCGGCGTCCATCGACTCGCGCAATAGCTGGGACCGGTCCTCCACGAGGCTCTGGATCCGGACGTCTCGGATCCGGTGGACCAGTGACAGGTAGGCGCACGCGGTGCACACGACGAGGAGTGCTCCGAGCCGGATGAGGAACTCCTGCAACTGGACGGCGGCATCATCGTGGTGCAGGGCCAGGTAGTGAAGGGACACCGCAAGGTAGGCGAGGGCCGTGGCGACGGAGACCGTAATCGTGTAAGCCGGGTACTGCGAGAAGGCCGCCACCACGGGGATCGCGAAGAAGGCCTGGAAGACGATGGAGTACGGTCCGCCCGAAATGACGGTCAGACCGACTAGGGTGACGAGATCGATCAGGACCATGGTCACGGCGAAGACCAGCCGCGCACGGTAGGATCTAACCCACATGGCACTGTTGGAGCGGTAGATGATCGAGGCAACCAGCAGACAGAGCGCATACCCGACCAGGATCCGCACATAGAGCGTCGGGTTCTCTCGCTCAACGGGGACGGCGAGTGCCACGGCGAACACCACGAGCATGGCGGTCCGCAACAGCATGCGGAACCCCTCGCGCCGGTCCTTCTCCCACTGCTCCGGCACGGGCTGCCACTGCACGGAACGTCCCTACGCCAGCAGGCCGCGGCGCATGCCCTCCGCGACCGCAGCTGCCCGGTCGGAGACCCCGAGTTTTTCGTAGAGGTGCTGGGCGTGCGTTTTGACGGTACTTGGCGCGATGAAGAGCTGCTGGGCCACCTGGGGAATGCTGAGGCCCTCGGCAAAAAATTTCAGCACTTCCAGCTCGCGATCACTGAAGGCAGGGCCGGCGGTTTGTGCCCGAATGCGGATCTCATCGGCCACACCGCCCGCGAGTCCGGTCGGAATGACTGTTTCCCCGTTCGCGACCCGACGTACGGCTTCGATGATGTCGACTCGCTTCGCATCTTTGAGAAGGTATCCGGAGGCCCCGTTCTCCAGAGCACGGAATACGAACTCACTGTTATTGTAGGCGCTCAGGATAAGGATGCGAGTGGGAATTTGGTCGCGGATCACCGCGTGAGTCAGCTCGATTCCGTCGACGACCGGCATCTTGTGGTCGACGAGTGCGACATCGGGGTTCAGCTCTTTGATCATCGCGAGGGCTTCTCGGCCGTCCCCTGCCTCACCGACGACCTTGATGGAATCACTCCACGCCAGGGCACGCGTGACCCCCTCGCGGTACAGCGGGTGGTCGTCGGCGACGATCACCCGAATCTGCTTCGACATCGACGCATCACCTCGGGACGGGGCGCGCACGAACATCTGTCGGGCGGCTGTCCCACCCAGAATAGTCGCCGTCAGGGCCGTCTGCTCGACGGTGTGCGGCGGACACGCCGACCCGTGGTGCGGCGACGGCCCGCAGCGTTCCAGCCGCGCTCACGCGCTGTGACCCCGCCCCATATACCGAACGGCAGGCCTTCTTTTTCCGCGAATTCCCGGCACGCTCGGCGGACCGGGCATGTCGCGCATATCTTCAGACCCCTCTCCGCGAGGCGTGGATCATTGGGGAAGAAGAGGTCGGTTTCAACCCCGACACAGGCGGCTCTGCTCGCCCACTCCATGGAGAGCGGCGAGGAGAGGTCCCATGTTCTCGGATGGTTATGATCCGCCATTTTTTTCCTCCCGCGCTTCCCGTGTCCTTCCCAGGATCGGACTGCGCGCCCTGCCGGGGCTCCACCGGCCGGTGGCGGACGCGGATGCTTCCGTGTCCACCGACCGGAGGAACGGTGTGGCTTCTTCAGGCCGCGGTTCGTTCGCCGGCCGGTGCCCCGTTCCGGAGCCCCACCGTGTCGTCGGCCGGAGCCAGCCCCAGCATGTCGAGCAGGAGTAGGCGCTCGGAGGTCGAACAGGCGTGCATGTCCACCAGGCGCCGGACCGCTTGCGCCTCGTGCCTGGCCGGCGGCTTGGGCATGAGTTCCTGGTCGAGCCGGAACATGTCGCCCATTACAGACGGACGCCCTTCGAGTTGAGGTAGGCCACCGGGTCGATCGCGGTCCCATACGCGGGGGTCGTGCGCACTTCGAAGTGGAGGTGGGGACCGGTGCTGTTGCCAGTGTTCCCCGAGAGTCCGAGCTGCTGGCCCGCAGTGACGCGGTGACCGGAGGAGACGCTGGTCTGGGAGAGGTGTGCGTAGAGGATGTACCTGCCGTCGTCTGTCTTCACCAGGACCTGGTTCCCGTAGGAGCCGTCGTAGCCGGCCGACACGACGCTGCCGGGACCGACGGAGCGGACCTGGGTCCCCGTAGGCACGGGGAAGTCGACGCCCGTGTGGTGTCCCGCTGCCCACATGCTCCCCTTGATCCCGTAGGCGGCGCTGATGGCAGTGCTGGCGAGCGGTGCGACGGCCCCGGAGTACGTGGACTGCGCGGACTCGTGCGTCGACTGCTGCGGCGGGGTCGAAGGCGCCTTGGGCGCGGACGACGGCTGGGTGGTGCCCGTCTGCTGTCCGCCGGGCAAGGTCAGGTTCTGGCCCGGGTGGATGACGTTCGCGTTGGGCCCGATGACCGCGCGGTTGGCCTCGTACAGCTGCTGCCAGGTACCGGTGGTCTGCTCCGTGGCGATACCGGACAGCGTGTCACCGGACTGGATCGTGTAGGTGCGGTGCTGCTTGCCAGTCTGCTGCTGTCCCTCGGTGGAGCGGTGCTTGCCCTGAGAGTACTTGCCCTTGGAGCTCTTGCCCTTGGTGCTCTGGCTCCGGTCCCCCTCCGAGGAGCGGGAGCTGTTACCCGACGATGCCTGCTTGTTCGGCTCCGCGTCGGACTTCATGAGCCCTGCCTTCGGACCGCAGTGCGGCCAGGCGCCGGGCCCCTGGACGGCCAGCACCTTCTCGGCGATCCGGATCTGCTCCGCCTTGGACGCCTTGCTCGGGTCCCCGGTCCCGCCGAACTCACGCCAGGTGGTGGGAGAGAACTGGAGTCCGCCGTAGTAGCCGTTGCCGGTGGCTATGGACCACCTGCCGCCGGACTCGCACTGGGCGACTTTCTCCCAGGTATCCAGCGCCGCAGCCGACGCGGGAGAACCCGCCAGCAGAGGGAGCGTCATACCGGCCCCGGTGACACCCGCTGCCGTGGCAACGCGCTTGATCTGATTGTTGGTGGGGCGACGATGGCGCCCAGTGCCCGCCGAGAACATACAGGAAAGTCCTTTCTTTGGCCCCCCCTATCTACTCACCGACCCTAGGGAGCCAAGAGTTAAATGCTCCCTGCCGCCAGGACGTAGCTCGGTCAACGACCGCTTCCGCCGTAGGGCGGCAGGGTGCTGAGCCGCACCGCCACGCGCGACAGCTGCCGGGTCGACTTCGACAGGGGGACGAAGCAGTCCGTCTCGTCCACTTCGGGCTGGGCGGCGGGTTCTCCCGTGATCTCCTCGAACACGTCACTGGTGATGACCCTGTTGATGCCCTTGACCACCATGCTCGTCGCGTTCATGAAAGCCCCCGCACCCGAGACGAGTTGACGGACCTCGTCGAGGACCCCCTCGGTGTTACGAAGCCCGGGCGGCTTGCGCAGTTCCGCCTCCAGCGAGGCCAGCGGCACGCCGCCGGGCGAGAGCGCCTCCGGGAGCGCCCGGGACAGGATCAGTCCCACGGCGCGCAGCTCGGCGTTGCACCGGCGGAGGGTCTCGCCCATGTCGGCGAGAACGATGCCCGTGGCCGGGGAGTTCCTAACTGCAATCAGTGCCACGACGTGCTCACGCAGCTGTGCCAGCTCGAAATCCGCCCGGGTCAGCCTCGGGAGTACTCGGGCCGGGAGCGGCCGTGCCTTCTCCCGGTAGCGGACGGAGTGCAGCCACTTGTAGTTCTGGGTCAGGTAGAACTCGTCCAGTCCGCCGCCCAGGTGCTCGTTCACCTTGCCCTGGATGAGAAAAACGTCCTTCTCATAGGAGGACACGAAGTCCATGACGGCGTTGACTGCGGTGTCCTCCAGGGCGCCACGGCGTGCCGCGCGGCTCTCGCGGCCCTTACCGCCGCCGGACGAACGGCCGAAGGAACGCCGCAGCAGGGAGCCAAGGAGGGACCCCGTGGACCCCTCCTTGCGCCTGCTGTGACGCGTCGTGCGGGTGTCCTCGGCGACCGGTGCCGACGCTGGCTTCGCCTTCGCCCCCGGCTTCGGCTCCTGCTTCGGCTTCGGCTTCGGCTTCGGCTTCGGCTTCGGCGGTGCGTCGGCATCGGTGGTGGACGTCGCCGCGAGGCGAGCCGCAGCCGCTGTCCCGGTCGTCGTCCGGCGGGGCGCCGTCGGGCGGGGCGGCGCCATCCAGTTGATCCAGGTAGCCATCTGGTCGGCGTGCTGCTGGACGCTGTACTGGAGCCCTTGATCGGCCGGTGCGGCTCCGGGCACTCTCCCCGCTTCGGACAGCCCCTGTTCCGTGACGGCAAGCAGCCGGTTCCACTCTTCGAACAGCTGCTGGTGCCGGTCGGCCAGGGCGGAGAGGTCTGCACGGAGCGCGTCGCTGTCGCCTTCCGCCACGACCCGGATGCGGACCTTTGCGGAGTACTGCTCCCAGAACTCGGCCTGGGTCAGCCATGGCAGGACTTCGTTCTGCAGCCACACCAGATAGGAGACGAGCGTCTCCTGGAGCTGATGGAACTGGCCGAGCGCAGCCTCGTAGGACGCGTGGTCCGCCGGTTCGGCGCCTTGCCGATACCGTTCGAGCGGCTCCGTGCACCAGGCGAGACCGTCGGACAGCTGGGGAACCGCTGTCGTCGTGAGCCACCCGTAGTCAAGGGGCGGCAGAGCGGTGATGCCGGCCGGGAACTGGGCCAGCTCGTCCAGTGCCCGCCGGAAGTCACCGCCCTCCTGGAAGCTGGCCGCCACCACGGTGTATTGCTCGGCCGCCCGCGCCATCGCGGCGGCCTCCTGTGCGTACGCCATCCGAACCTCCCTGCTCCTGGTTAGGTGTCAAAACTGAACGATGCGAGATCGGCGAAGGCCGTATGCTGCCCGCTGGCGAACACGAGATAGATCTCGTGGACACCGCGGACCGGTGTGATGTCGGTCCGGGCCGCGCCCGCGCGGTCGCCGCTCTGCCCACCGATGGCAATGCGGCCCATCAGTTCTCCGGTCGGCGCTCCAGAACGCACCTCCACGTGGCCGCTGCCGTGTTCGGGCAGCCGGTGGTCGAAGACGGCCACGAAGCGGGTGAGCGGAGTGCGGCCGAAGTCGATCCGGCCGTAGCCGAGCCACATACCGTCGCGCAGCGCGACCCGGTCCAGGCCAGGGCCGGGGATGATCTCGGGGGTGTCCGAAGCACGCCGGTAGTCGACGGCGTGGATCGGGGCGGGTGCTTCGTAGGTGGGTGCCGGTGTGGGTGTCCCTGGCCTCTTGGCCGGCGGAGGCATCGGCGCTGTGGACGTCGGCGTGGGGCGTGCCGGCACGGATGGGGGCACTGGATGGTCGGTGCGCGGCGGCGGACCGGCGGTGGGGCCGGTCCGGTCAGGGGAGGCGGCAGGCGCCGGCTGCGGCCCGCCCTGTGCCTCGGGGCCGGTACCGTGCGGTGCGGCGGCCTTGCCGGTTCCGGACGCCTTAGGCGGGGCCGACTGCGGCTCCGCGCTACCGGGGCCCGTCGAGGAGGTCGTGCCGGGGCGGGGGGTCTCTTCCCCTACTGCTTCGGGGTAGAGGGGGAACTCGTACGACGCGGTCCCGTCCGGTGCTCCGCCTCCCGTGGCCCCGGTGGTCGTGGCGGCGCCGAACGTCCGCGGCAGGACGAGGACCGCGCACACCCCCAGCAGGCACAGGCAGGCCAGTACCGCACGGCACGCGGTCCGCCGGCTCGGGGTCGCGTGCCGCGTGAGCAAGCCTCGGAAGGGGAGTTTCACTGTGGCCTTGCCGAGGTCCGCAGGTCCACTACGTCGACCAGGCGGTCCACTGCCGGTGCGGGGGCCGGCACGAGGTCCACGGTGACCGTCACTTCGAAAGCGGTACGGGGGCCGAGCCCGGCAGCGGACCACAGAGGTCCCAGGTTCGGCGCGTCGGCCTGGGCCGCCGCCAGCCGGGTGGGACGGCCGGCCGTCAGGCAGCCGGAAAGGGTCCACGGGGGCAGACGGTCATGGGCGGCGAACAGGTCGAGGAGCTTGCTGAGCAGGTCGTACTCACCGTTGCTGCCGTCCGGCGACCAGGCCCAGACCAGGTAGGACAAGCGGAACGTACGGGGCGGGGCCTGCCGGGCCACGACCCGTCCGGTGGCGTCGCGCACGCTCCTCGGCTCCCCCACCACTCCGCGGGCCTGTTCCTCGACCCGGTGCAGGAACAGGCCCACGCCCGCGGGCCCCCGGTCGGCGGCGGCCATCACGGACTGCGGTGCGCCGGCCAAGTCGCACTCGTCGCCGTCGAGCACGGAACGCACGAGCAGGCGGAGGGCAGAGGTGGTGTCGGTGAGGAGCATGCGGGCGATTCTCGCCGTCTGCACGGGCCGTGCCACGGGTGGCCGGGGCAGGCTCGGGCGCAGCTGCGGCCGCCCGGGGGACTGACCGTTCGGGCAGCCCCGGGGCACTGCCCGAACAGGGAAGGCGCCAGGGCACCGTCGAGGGTCGGGGGAGCACCTCTGCGGTCCTGCAGAGAATTCTGGGCGGCATGGATAGTGGTTTGTACTTCACACCACCCCACTGGCGGAGGACGAATGCCCACCTATCTCTCTCCTGGCGTTTACGTCGAAGAGGTCTCCTCGGGTTCGAAGCCCATCGAGGGGGTCGGCACCTCGGTGTCCGCCTTCGTTGGCTTCGCTGAGAAGGGGCCCCTGAACCAGCCCACGCTGGTGACCAACTGGACGCAGTACGCGCAGGTCTTCGGTGACTTCATCGAGGGCTCCTACCTGGCCGCCGCTGTATACGGCTACTTCCTCAACGGCGGCGGCAGCGCCTACATCGTCCGCCTGGACCGCCCGGAGGCCGCCCCTGCGGCGACCGCTCCCTCGTATGCGGCGGCGACGCTCACCGACGCCGCGGGCGCCTCTGTCCTCAACGTCCGCGCGGCGCAAGCGGGCCCGGCAGGGGAAGAACTCTCCCTTCTGGTCGAGGCGGCCTCGGAGGCGGGCGAGGACCTTTTCAAGCTGACCGTCGTGCGGAACGGCACACCGGTGGAGAACTTCGACAACCTGTCGCTACGCAAGGGGAACGCCCAGGCGGCGGCCGTGGTGCGCCGCAGGTCGCAGACGATCGTGCTGGAGCAGCCCGCGGGCGCGCCGGTCACGGTGCCCGCCGCTGGTATCACCCCGCTGCTCGGCGCCCCCGCGGCGGCCACGGCGGTGCTGTCCGCCTCGGACTTCATCGGGGACGCGCTGGCGCGGACCGGACTGTCCTCCCTGGAGGCGGTCGACGAGGTGACGATGCTCTGTGTGCCCGACCTGATGGCGGCGCTTGAGCAGGGCCTGATCGACCGGGAGGGTGTCAAGGCAGTTCAGCTCGCCATGACCGCCCACTGCGAGCTCATGGCCGACCGGGTGGCGATTCTTGACACACCGCCCGGTCTCAATGCCCAGCAGGTCCGTGACTGGCGGGTCGACGAGGCCGGCTACGACTCGAAGTACGGCGCGCTGTACTGGCCATGGGTCAAGGTCAACGACCCCCTGTCGGGCAAGGGCCAGTTCATCCCTCCGTCCGGTCACATAGCGGGTATCTGGGCGCGCAGCGACGAGACGCGCGGGGTCCACAAGGCCCCGGCCAACGAGGCGGTGCGGGGTAGCCTGGCTCTGGAGTTGTCCATCACCCGCCGCGAGCACGACCTGCTCAATCCGCTGGGCGTGAACTGCATCCGTGTGTTCCCCGGGCAGGGCATCCGGGTGTGGGGTGCCCGGACGCTGAGCAGCGACCCCGAGTGGCGTTACCTGAACGTCCGGCGCCTCTTCAACTTCGTCGAGGAGTCGATCCTTCAGGGGACGAACTGGGTGGTCTTCGAGCCCAACGACCCCAAGCTCTGGGACTCCGTCAAGCGGACGATCACCATGTTCCTCCGCGGTGTGTGGCGGGACGGCGCCCTGTTCGGCCGGGCTCCTGAGGACGCCTTCTACGTGAAGTGCGACGAGGAAAACAACCCACAGGAAGGCCGGGACCAGGGAGTCCTGGTCGTCGAAGTCGGCATTGCGGCGGTCAAGCCGGCCGAGTTCGTCGTCTTCCGCATCTCGCAGTTCTCCGACGGCGCCTCGCTCGACGAGTAGGAACGGACGACCCGTCCGGGCGAGCCCATTCGAATCCACCTAAGCAAGGAAGGGGCCCAGCGTGTCCGCAGGTCTCGATCAGCATGATGCCCTCACAGCGGCCAGGTTCTCCATCACCATCGACGGATATGAAATAGCGTCCTTCTCGGAGCTTTCGGGCATCACCACCGAGGTCGAGCCCGTCGACTACCTGTCCTCCTCGGACAAGGAGGTCATCTTCAAGAAGCTGCCGGGCAAGGCGAAGCCCCCGACGGTGGTCCTTAAGCGGGGCAAGACTGGCGGCATGGAGCTCTGGGCCTGGCACCAGACGGTCCTCGCGGGCAACATCGGTGGCGCCCGCAAGAGTTGCTCCCTGGTGATGTACAGCTTCGACGGCAAGCCCGTGGCCCGGTACTACCTGTCCCACGCCTGGCCGTCGAAGCTCGAGGTCGGTGCCCTCAAGGCGGGTGCGACCGAGGTCCTGATGGAGACGGTCACCATCGTCTGCGAGCACATCCAGCGGGTGTCGCCGTGACCGCCCCCGCTTCCTCCCTGTGCACCGAATACCCGTTCATCCTGCCGCGCGGCTATGTGGATGAGCACGGTGTGGTGCACCGGCAGGGCGTGATGCGGCTGGCGACGGCGCGGGACGAGATCACCCCGCAGTCCGACGCGCGGGTGCGCGCAAACCCCGCGTTCCTGACGGTCCTGCTGCTGGAGCGGACCGTGGTGTCCCTCGGCGACCTCCCGGAGGTCAGCGGTTACGTGGTGGAGCACCTCTTCGCCTCGGACCTGGCTTTCCTCCAGGACCTCTACCGACGCATCAACCAGCACGGTCACACCGAGGCCGAGGTCTCCTGCCCGTCCTGCGACCACGAGTTCTCGGTGGACGTGTCGGGTGATGCGCCGGGGGAATTCTGACGTACGCGGCGGACCGTCTCTGGGAGGAGACGACATTCGTCGCGTACTACCTGCACTGGCCTTTTGACACGATTCTGGACCTCGCTCACCCGGACCGGGCGAGGGTCATCGAGGAGATCGGGAAGATCAACTCGAAGCTCTCGCAGGACGCCGACTGACCGGTTCGGAGCCGATTAGGAAGAAGAGCGGCACGATCATGAAGTGGCCTTTCCGGAGCCGCCGTCGCGGCGGCCCGCCCGCACCGACCGGGCCCTCGCCCGACTCTCCATCCCGCCCCGCCGAGGCCGCACCCCCTCCCGTGGGCAGGGCCGCGGCCGCACCGAGGGCGTGGGCGGAGCTGCCTCCTCTGGAGCCGGACAACCGCCGTCTTCCCGTACCCCTGACGGCTGCCCCCTCCGGCAGTGGGCTGCGTCCGGCTCCGGACATGCTGGCCACCGGCGGCCGGGGCGGACAGCTAGGGCCGCTCACGGGCTCCGCCCAGCAGGTCGAGCGGCCGACCGGGCAGGTCACCGGCCTGGTCCGGGTCCAGCCTCTGCGGCACCTCCGGCCGCCGGCCGCCCCCACGGGCGGACCGTACGACCCCGCGGCGGCCCACGGCCGGCCCGTGGCCGCCGGCCGGCTCCCTTCCGTGCCCGTGGTGCACGAGCCCGAGCCGTTCGGGGCGGCGGCCGTCGAGAGCCCGCCCGCGCCCGTCCACCCGGTGGTGCGCCGCCGGGCGGTGGAGCGGGCCCCTGAGCCCGCGCCGCAGCTGACCCGGGCCACCGAGGAACACCTCGGCGAGCCACGCCCCGCCACCGAATCCGCCCATATGCCAGCCTGGATGCGCGGCCTGGGCAGCGATGCCCCCGAGCGGCCAGCCGACCTCGCAGCGTTCCTCTTCGGCACCCCGAGCCTCACCCCGCCGCCCGGCCCCGAGAAGAGCCCGGACACCGCTCCCGCCAGGATGCCCGAGGCGCCCCCGACCACGGGGCCGCTGCGCCACCCGGACCGGTCAGGCCGGCGCAACCTCGGTTCCAGCCGCCGGCTCGGACTGGGCACCCCGCTGTCGCACACGACGCCGGACCAGCAGACGGATTCCCTGCCGCACACAGGATCGCGTCCACCGCCGGTACCGACTTCCGGCGCTGAAGACCCCCCCCGCCACGCGGCGCGGCCCGCCCCGCAGCCGTCGGGCGCACTAGGCCCGCTTCCCCACCTCACTTCTCTCCCCCGGGACGTCCGGGCACCGCAGGCACCCGGCATCCCGCCGGAACCCCCCGCCCGGCCCGCCGGAGTACTCGCGGCGCCGAGCACCACCACCGAGCCGCCCACCCCCGCCGATCAGGCATCCCATACGGTCTCCCGCACCCCGGCGCCCCTGCACCACCGGGTCCCCGCACGGGCCGCCGTGGCGCCCTCGGACCTGGCCCGGATGGTGTCCGCCCTGCACGGGGTGGACGTGAGCACGGCCCCCGTGCACCGGGGTCCCGAGGTCACCGCCGCCGCCGGAGCCATATCGGCCCGTGCCTTCACCCGGGACCAGCAGGTGTTCCTGCCCGACTCGGTGGGCTCCGCCGATTCCGCGGACGCCAGGGGGCTGATCGCGCACGAGCTGACGCACGTGGCCCAGCAGAAGCGGTACGGGGGCAGCCTCCCCGCCGAGAACTCTCCCGAGGGTCGCTTCCTCGAAGCCGAGGCCATCGCGGCAGAACGCTACTTCCGCGGGGACCCGGGAGCTCCCACACCCCTGGTGCACCGCAGGCCGGTGACTTCCGGGGTGAACACGGAGGAGATCAGGGACCTGGTCGCCCAGATGCTGCCCGGCGCGACCTCCGAACCCGAAGCCGAGATCTGCGCCGAGGACGCGGGCGGGCACGCGCACGGCGGGCCCTCGGACATGTCGTGGACGCCGTCCGGCGGCCTGGTCGGCGGGCACGGTGTGCAGCGGGCCGGCACCACGCAGAGCCGCGAGCAGATCCTCCAGGAATACCTGGACGAGCTGAACCACATGAACCGGCACCTCCCCAACCCCACCACTCGTACGGCGGCCGACCTGACGCCCGCAGACCGGGAGCGCCTCGACTTCCGGTGGGAGCGCATGATCCGCAAGGGGGAGATGGAGACCCACAAGCAGGAGGATCCACAGGAGCCCCTGGACTGGACCTGGTGGGGCGGTCAGATAGGGCTGGACCTGGCACAGGGCCTGGCATCGCCCTTTCGTACTGGACTCGATGCCGGCGAGCGAGACGGTGTCCGCCGGTTTTTCGGGGGGGCTCGGCCGACGGCCGCGTCCGGCAGCGCCACGGAGGCCGACCCTGGGTCCGCCGGCGCCGCGGCGGCCGCGGGCCCGGCCGCCGCGGCGGCCGGCATCGCGGGGCTTTCCGCAACCACCAGCAAACCCACTGTTAACCAATCAAATCGGAACAATGGAACTGCTTCGTGGCAATGGCTGGGCGAGCAGGCCAGCCACAGCCTGACGGACGGCATCCGGTCGATGTTCGGCATCCAGGAAACCCCAGTGGCCAGACCACCCGCGGTGGAACCGCCCACGACCCAGCCGCAGAAGGCGCAGCCTGCAACCACGAAGCACGAGTGCACGCCCGAGCAGTTCAAGGACGAGCAGCTCGACGCACTCGGCGACCGGCTCTACCTGCGACTGCGCGGTCGGCTGCGTGACGAGCTGCTCATCGACAGGGAGCGGTCAGGACGCCTTCACGACTTCGGTTAGGAAAACACCGTGGGACTCAATGACAACAGCACGCTCGCCCTCGCGAACCGGTTCTCCGTAGTGGTGGACGCGGGCGAGTACGACCTGGGCAGCTGGGCGCAGGTCCAGGGCCTGGACGTGCAGTGGAAGATGTGCGAGTACCGGGCGGGCGATGCCGGCAACGACCGCTGGTTCTTCCCCGGCTTCACCGAGTACACCCCGCTCAAGCTGACCCGGGCCGCGTGCGCCGACTCCACCAAGGTCCAAAAGTGGCTGTCCGGGAACTCGTTCGCCAGCAAGCCGCACAGCGGCTCCATCTCCCTCATGGACCCGTCCAACACTCCCGTGGTGACCTGGGAGATGCGCCGCATCATCCCCGTGAAGTGGTCGATCTCCTCCTTCGAGGCGGGTCAGAGCAAGGTGGCCCTGGAGACGCTGGAGCTTCAGCACCTCGGGTTCCTCAATGACGGCAGCCAGGCGTGACGGGCCGGATAGGAGCTCCACGATGCCAATGAGACACGATTCGATGCTCGGCATGGTCATGCGGTTCACGGTGACCGTGGACGGGATCGACCTGGGCGGCTGGTCCTCGTGCCGGGGACTGGGAGTCCAGTTCGAGCACGAGGAGCTGGAAGTCGGCGCCAACTACGAGTACAACGTGCTGCTTCCCAAAAGGCTCAAGTACTCCTCCATCACTCTCCAGCGCGCCATGAACGCCGAGGACTCGGCGAAGGTCGCAGCGTGGCTGCGCCGGGTGCGGGACGACTGGTACAGCAGCGACTCCGGGGACGGCTTCCCCGGCAGCTCGGCGACGATCATCCTGCTCGACGCGCACAACGACCTCAGCACACCCGTCTACAAGTGGACCCTGGAGCGCGTCTTCCCCAAGTCGTGGAAGGGTCCCGACCTCGACGCGGCCGGAAACGGGATCGCCATCGAATCCCTCGAACTCGCACATGAGGGATTCCTCTAGGAGACACCGTGGTCAACGCTCTGCTCGTCTGCACCTCACCGCCGATGGTCGGTACCGTCCCCTTCGATTTCAATCCCGACAAGATCCAGATCTCCCGGGACGCCCAGTTCCACTCGTACGGCAGCGCCTCCAGCAACTCCGGGACGCCGGCCGGCAGCACCGGAAGCACATTCAAGAAGGCCGAGCCGCTCAAGATCTCCCTGTCGGAGATCGTTTTCAGCGGCCTGGAGACCAAGCCGCTGTGCGACCAGCTGCTCAACTGGATGAGCCCGGGCGCGGGAAGGCTCGGGCAGGCGGTCGGCGGCGCCATGGCGGTGATGTCAGCGGGGAAGCGCAACTACACCAACCACCTGCCGGTCATCACCTTCCAGTGGGGTCCGCCGCAGATGGGCTTCCTGTACCAGGTGATGCTCCAGCACACGCAGATCAGCTATACGCGCTTCAACCGGCACGGGGTTCCGGTCCGGGCACGGGTCTCCATGAACCTTCAGGAACAGCCCAGCCTGCTCGGCACCCTCCCCACCAACCCGACCTCCGGAGGGCTCCCGGGCCGCCGGGGCCACACCGTCACCCAGGGCGACGACCTGGTGTCGCTCTCCCGGACCCACTACGGGACCACCGCGCGGTGGCGGGACGTAGCCGACGCGAACGCGATCGACGACCCGCTCCGCATGCGGCCGGGACGGACGGTCTACCTGCCCAACCCCGACGAGTTCGACTGATCCTCAGCCCCCGGCCGGCTGATCCGGCCCTCAGCCCCAGCATCCAGCCCGACGCGTACGGCTCCCCATGGAAGGAAGTGTTCCGGTGACGGTCCCCGTATCCAGCCCGCCCGCAGTCCGGGCCACGGTCAAGGCCGGCGCCGTCATGCCCGTGGCCCTGCGCCCGGAGGTCGAGCGCAAGATCCTGCGCGTAGTGGTCGACACCCACCTCCACCTCCCCGGCATGTTCGAGATCACGTTGCTCGACCCGGAGGGCACCGCCGTGTCCGAGGCCGCAATGCACATCGGAGCACGGGTGGAGGTGTACGGCGGAGAGGCGTCGAGCGCCACCGCGGTACGGCTGGTCTCCGGTGAGGTCACCTCCGTCGAGGCCATCTGCGAACGCCTGTCGATCCGGACCGTAGTCCGCGGCTACGACAGGGCGCACCGGCTCCAACGGACCCGGCGGACCCGGACCTTCGTGAACATGAAGGACTCGGACGTCGCCCGGCAAATCGCCGTGGAGGCCCGGCTGGAGATCGGGCAGCTGGACGAGAGCCGAACCACGCACGCCCACCTCTCCCAGATGGCTCAGAGCGACTGGGACTTCCTCCAGTCCAGGGCACGGGACATCGGATTCGAGACGGGTGTCTCGGAGGGCAGGTTCTACTTCCGCAAGGTCTCGTCGGCCGGTTCCGGCGGCGGCCTCCTCGGCGGTCCGTCGCGGAGCACGGGCCGACCCGCCGAGCTGCGCTTTGGGACGAACCTGCTGTCCTTCACCCCGCGGATCACCTCCGCCAACCTCACGCCCGCCGTCGAGGTCAGGAGCTGGAACCCGGAGACCGGCTCGGTCACCGTGGGCCACGCCGCGGCACGCTCCGGCACCGCGCGGCTGGACGAGGACCCCGCATCGGTGACGGCCCCCTACTTCCCCGGCGGCGCACTGGCTTCCGCGGCTCTCGCGAAGGTACCCGTGGGCGGTCGTGCGCCCGAGCCCGACCGGCGGGCGCATGTGGTTGTCGACAGGCCCGCAGGAAGCGGTGCGGGCGCATCCGCCACGGCCGACGAGATGGCAGAGGGGCTGGCGGAGAATGTCTCCAGCGCCTTCGCCGAGGCCAACGGCATCGTGCTGGGCAACCCGGCCGTCCAGGCCGGCCGCGGCGTCGAGGTGGACGGGGTGCCGCCGATCTTCGCCGGCACCTGGCTGGTGACCAGCGCGCGGCACGTCTTCTGCGAGGACGAAGGCGGCTATCTCACCCACTTCTGCGTGAGCGGCCGGCAGGACCGCTCCCTGCTGGGGCTCGCCGTCGGCGGAGGCGCCCGCCGCGGGCACCCGGGTCTGCGGGGTCCGGTGTGCGCGATCGTCACCAATGTTGCGGATCCCTCCTTCCGCGGCCGGGTCAAGGTATCTCTGCCTTGGCTGTCACCGGACTACGAGTCCGACTGGGCCCGGGTGATGCAGTTCGGGGCGGGCAAGCACAGCGGCGCCATGTTCCTGCCCGAGGTGGGCGACGAGGTGCTCGTGGTGTTTGAACAGGACGACCCCGACCGGCCGTTCGTGTTGGGCGGCCTCCTCAACCCGCAGAGCGCGTACACGCTGGGCGGCCCGGCCGTGAAGGCCAACGGGGCCGCCGGGTCGGTCGTACGGCGCGGGTTCGTCAGCAGCACCGGAAACAAGCTGCTCTTCGAGGACGAGAGGCCGCCCAGCGGCCGCAATCCCACCCGCTCCACGATCGTCCTCGGCGACGCGGCCGAGGACCTCCGGCTGTGCATAGACGAACGGGCGGGGCAGATCCACCTGACGTGCCGGCCGACCGGCAGGCAGGACGGCGGCAAGGGCACCATCACGATCGCCACCGCTGCCGGCGGGACGGTCAACGTCGACAGCGGAGCGACCGGTTCGGTGAACGTGACCGGCGGCAACATCACTCTCAAGGCGGCCAAGAGCCTCGACCTCTCCAGCGACGGCCCTCTGAACATCTCCGGACGCCGAGTGAAGATCACCGGCACGCCGATCGAGCTCAACTAGGAAGCGACATGACACTGACGACCTCGCACGACTTCATAGGCGCCGGCTGGTCCTTTCCCCTCGGGGTCAATGCCGCCGGGGGCATCAGCCTTGTCCGGCACGAGGCCGAGCTCGAACAGGCCATCTCTCTGATCCTCTCCACCTACCCCGGGGAGCGGCCCATGCGGCCGGGCTTCGGCTGCCGTCTACGCGACTACGTGTTCCGCGACAGCGGCCCCCGGACCACCAGCCAGTTGTCGAACGAGGTGCGCAACGCGCTGCTGGCCTGGGAGCCACGGATCGACGTGCACACCGTGGTGGTCACCCCCAGCCGTGACGAACCGGGGCTGCTGCACATCGACATCGCCTACGCCGTCAAAGCCACCAACGACCGACGCAATCTGGTCTTCCCGTTCTACACGATCCCCGAGGAAGGAGAGGACTACTAATGACCCTGCCCTCGCCAGACCTGGACGACCGGCGCTTCCAGGACCTTGTGGACGACGCGAAGCGGATGGTCATGGAGCGGTGCCCCGAGTGGACCGACCACAACGTCTCCGACCCGGGTGTCACCCTGATCGAGACATTCGCCTTCATGACCGACCAGCTGCTGTTCCGGCTCAACCGGGTCCCCGACCGACTGTACGTCAAGTTCCTCGAACTGCTGGGCACTCGGCTGCTGCCGCCGACGCCCGCCCGGGTACCGGTCACCTTCTGGCTGTCCGCTCCCGCCTCGGCGCCGTTGCGGATTCCCGCGGGCACCGCCGCCGCCACCCTGCGCACCGAGACCTCCCGGTCGGTGGTGTTCGCGACCCTGCGCGACCTCGATCTGCCGGCGGCCTCACTGGCACATGTGATGACCTTGCAGGCCGAGTGCAACACGCTGCTCGCCCGCAACGAACAGCACCGGCTCGGGGTCAGCTTCCCCGCCTTCGGTTCCACCGCCCCGATTCCCGGGGACAGTCTCCTGGTGGGCCTCGAAGAGCCCGCGCCGTCCGCCCTGGTGGGCATCGACCTGAGCTGCCGCATCCGCGGTGTGGGCGTCGACCCCACCGACCCGCCGCTGGTGTGGGAGGCCTGGACCGGTGAGCGCTGGGAAGCCTGTCGGGTCCATTCGGACACGACCGGCGGTCTGAACCGTCCGGGCTCCCTCGTACTTCAGGTCCCGGCCGGCCACAAGGCCAGTGTGCTCGACGGCCGGCGGGCCGGCTGGCTGCGGGGCATGGTCGTCCCGCCGCAGGAGGGGCTGGCCGCCTACAGCGCCTCACCAGTGATCGACTCGATCGAGGCGGGCATCATGGGCGGCACCGTCGAGGCGGTGCACGCCGAGATCGTCGACAACGACGACCTCGGAGTGTCCGACGGCACCGGCAATCAGCACTTCCAGGCCAGCCGCACCCCCGTGCTCACCCGTGGCGTACCGCCCCTGCTCGACGTCGGTACGGACGACGGCTGGACCCGGTGGACGCGGGTTGAGCACTTCGCCGACAGCGGCCCGGACCAGCAGCACTACCTCCTCGACGGCACCCGGGGAGAGGTCCGCTTCGGACCCACCGTGCGCGAAGCGGACGGCACACTCCGCCAGTACGGGGCCGTCCCGGCCAAGGACGCCCTGGTACGGCTCAGTCGGTATGCCGTGGGCGGCGGCCGGCACGGGAACGTGGGCGCGGGTGCCATCCAGACCCTGAAGAGTTCCATCCCCTTCGTCGCGCGGGTGGAGAACCTCGTCCCCGCGACAGGCGGGGTCGACGGGGAGACCATCGAGGAGGTCAAGACGCGAGCCCCCCTGCAACTGCACACCCGCGACCGTGCCGTGACCGCCGAGGATTTCGAGGTCCTCACCCGGGAGGCAGCCCCGGAACTGGCCCGGGTGCGCTGTCTGACGGCGGGCATGGCCGATGTTCCGGGGGGCGTGGTCAAGGTGCTCGTCGTCCCGAACGTACCGGCCGGCGGCACCGTCCGCTTCGCGGACCTCCGGCCGCTCCCCAGCACGCTCCAGGCGGTGGCCGAGAAGCTCGATGCGGCCCGCCTGCTGGGCACCACCGTGCTCGTGGAGCCACCTCTGTACAAGGGCGTCACCGTTGTCGCCCGGCTCAAGGCCCAGCACGGCGCCAATCCGGCACGAGTCACGGAGCGTGCCCATCAGGCACTCTACGACCACATCCACCCCCTCACCGGCGGCCCGGACGGAACCGGCTGGCCCTTCGGCCGCCCCGTCCAGTCCGGTGACCTGTACGCGGTGCTCCAGCGGGTGCAGGGCGTCGGGATCGTCGAGGAGATCCGCCTGTTCGGCGCCGATCCGCTGACAGGGGCGCGCGGCAAGGAATGCGACCGCGTCGAGGTAGGCGCCGACGGACTGGTGTTCTCCTACGAACACCAGGTGCAGGTGGACGGGGGCAACCGGTGAGGGGCACCGTCCGCGGCGTGAACACGCCCTACCCGATCGGCCGCTACCTTCCTGCCGTCTACCAGGAGGACAGCTTCGCTCAGCGCTTCACCGGCGGACTCGACGACGTGCTGGCCCCGGCGATCGCCGTGCTGGACTCCCTCGACGCCTACGTCGACGCGGCGCTCACCCCCGGGGACTTCCTGCCGTGGCTGGCCAGCTGGGTGGGCCTCGCCCTCGACGAGAACCTCCCCGAGGACCGGCAGCGGGAACTGGTCGCCGCGGCTGCCGCCTTGTACACGCGACGCGGCACCCGGGCGGGCCTGCAGGCGCAGCTCAACCTGACCATCGGCCCCGGCGCCGAGATCATCGACAGCGGCCAGGTGATCACCTCGGACACCGCTGGAAGGATCCGGACCGGTCTCGTCGCGCCGCAGGAGTTCCTCGTACGCCTGCCCGCCGGGGCCGCGCACCAGCGAGAGACCGTCGAGGTACTGGTCGCCACCGCAAAGCCCGCACACGTGCTGCACAGCGTGGAGGCGGCGGGCCCATGACTACCTGTCGCAAATGTGGCTTCCACAACGCGGCTTCCGACACCTTCTGCGGTTCCTGCGGCTCGTTCCTGGAATGGACGGGCACCAAGGCCAAGATCGATCTGGCCGACGAACTCAGGCAGGAGGCGGAGCAGGAGGTCAAAGCTCCCCGTCAGACCCTCGGCCGCCGCGTGCAGCGGATGCTCTACACCGATGTAGGCGAGCGTGACCCGCTACCCGCCCGGAGCGGTCCGGCAGGCCGTGGCGCGGGCGGTTTCGGCGGCTCGCCGGGTATGGGCGGCGGACCTCCCGGTTTCGGCGGAACACCGGGCATGGGAGGCGGACCACCGGGACGCGGTGGCCCTCCCGGCTCCGGCGGACCGCCGGGACTCAGTGGCCCACCGCCCGGCTTCGGTATGCCTCCTGGCAACCCGCTGGGGCCCGGCAGGCACCTTGGGCTCGCGGGTTCCACAGCCCCGACGGGCGGGCCGCCCGGCTTCGGGAGGCCGGGCGCGCCCGGCGCGGCCTCTCCCCTCTTCACCCCGGGTGCGGACGAGGAGGTTGAAGAGGACGACGAGGACGACGCCTTCTTCGCCTCCCTCCTGGCCGGCGGCTCCGCGAAGGACAAGAAGAAAGCCGGACCCAAGGACGAGGAGGAGGAGGATGAGGACGCCTGGCTCGCCGAACTCCTCAAGGAGCACGACGACGAGGACGACGAGGACGAGGACGAGAAGGACTCGGATGGCGAGGAAGACGACGAGGAGGACGAGAACGACTTCCTCAAGGCCCTCATCGCCGACCTGCCCGACACCGAGGACGACGAATGGCTCGCCGAACTGGGCCCCGGTGGCGATGACGAGGACGACGAGAGCGACAAGGACAAGGACGACGAGGACGACGAGGACGACGAGGACGACGAGGAAGACTTCCTCAAGAAGCTGCTGGCCGATCTCCCTGAGGACGACGAGGAGGAGAGCTGGCTCGGCGAGCTCGGAAAGGGGGCGGACGGCCCTCTGCCCGGGGAAGACCGCGCAGCGGGTGCGGCGGTCCCCGAGCCTCTGCCGGTCGCTCCGGACGAGCCCGCACCCCGCCGTCCCGTAGCGCAGCGCCAGCGTTCCACCCGTACCGCACAGCCGGGCGATCTTGAGTGTCCGGCCTGCGGGGAGAACAACTCGAACCAGCGCCACTTCTGTTCCCGCTGCGGCAGCACCCTCGAAGAGGCCCACGAGGCCAGGCCTTCCTGGCCGAGCAGGCTACGGGCGCGACTCCGCCGTGACCCCGTGGTGCTGGAGGCCGGGACCCGGCCGGGTCAGCCAGGAGTGAAGGAGAAAAACAGGCGCTTGACCATGGCGTCCTTGGTAGGTCCGCTGCGGCTGGTCCTCAGTGTGGCCGCGCTGAGCGTCACGACCCTGTACGCCATCCACCCGCCCTTCAAGGCGGATGTAAACCGACGTGCGACCGAGGTCCGTGAGCGCGTGGAGGCCACGATCAACCCGAAGCTGATTCCGGTGAACCCTGTCACGGTGTCAGGCGGCGGGCTCCCGGAGCACGGTGCCGCCTTGATGTTCGACGGGTTCGACAACACCTATTGGGCCACGCCCACCACAAAGGACGTTCCCGAGGTGCGGGTCACGTTCGCCGAGGTGACCGATGTCAGCCATCTCTTGGTGCGGAACGGCGACAGCGAAGACTACCGGGCACGGAACCGACCCAAAACGGTCGAGGTCGGCTATTCAGACGGGCACAAGGAGAAGGTCACACTGAGGGACCTGCCGGACGTGCAGTCCGTCAAGCTTGCCCGTGGCGGTAAGACGAAGTGGCTCACGTTCCGCTTCGAGGACAACTATCTCTCTCCTCGCGCGGACACAACCGCCGTCACCGAGATCGAGATCTACACCATGATTCGCGGGTACCTGCAATGACGCCGCATTACCCCGCGGTGCGCAGCCTCGCGGGCTGCTCCGCGCCCCATCACACCGACCTAACCCCTTTCGCCGAAGGAGACTGCCCTGTGGCAACCAGAACCCCGCATGCCGCGGGCCGCCCCACCCCTCACTCATCGACGCGCCGGCACCGGATCGCAATGCTCCACGCCCGCCGTGCCCTCTGGCAGATGGTGGGACGGCAATGAGCCGAAGGACGACGAACACACCCGGTTCCCGCCGCGAGGCGCGGTTGCGGCGGCGCCGCAAACGACGCATCAGGACCGCCCTGCTGACCTGCGCGCTGACTGTAGGCGCGGGTGGGGCAACGGCATACGCGCTGTACAGCCGGATCGACGCGAACATCACCACGGTCGACGTGTCCTCGCGGCTAGGTCCGGAAAGACCCACTAACGACGGAAAGGGCACCAACATCGCCCTGATCGGCTCCGACACCCGGTCAGGGGCCAACGGCTCCTACGGCAAGGGGCTGACCGGAGCGCAGTCCGACAGCCTGCTGGTCTTGCATCTGTCGGAGAACCGCGAATGGGCAAGCGTGGTGTCCTTCCCCAGGGACTCCTGGATCCGAATACCGTCCTGCGACCTGGACGGGGGCAAGACCTCGAAACCCCAGTCCGGAAAAATCAACAAGGCGTACGCCCTCGGGAACTCCGCGGGCGGGGCAGCGGGCGGAGCAGCTTGCGCCATCAAGACCCTGGAGCACAACACCGGTCTGTACATAGACCACTTTATCGATGTCGATTTCAACGGGTTCAAGGAGGTCGTGAACGCCGTCGGAGGGGTCCGGATGTGTCTTCCCGAGGCGGTAAAGGACGTCAAGGCCCGTGTCTCGCTGCCCGCCGGCTGCCAGAGCATGGACGGCGAGTCGGCTTTGGGCTACGCACGGGCGCGCTACAGCCTCGGCGACGGCAGCGACATCGGCCGCATCGGTCGTCAGCAGCAGCTCATGAAGGCACTCGTATCGGCCGTCCAGAACAAGAAGTTCGATGCTACGGCCATGTACCGGCTGGCCGATTCGTTGACGTCCTCGCTCACCGTCGACCCGGGGCTGGGTGGCATCGGACCGCTCGCCAAGCTGGGGCAGTCCGTGAGTTCCCTGCCGGCCGACCGGCTGTCGTTCATCACCGTGCCCAACTATCCACGGGAGCTGGACGTGCCGTCGGACAAAGCCAACGTGGTGTGGAAGAAGTCCGCGTCCCAAGAGCTCTTCGCCGCACTTAAGGAGGACAACGAGCCCGAGCGGTCCGGCTCGGACGGTGCCGGGTGATAGGCCGCCGGCTGGTCAGATCGCGAAACAGAAGCGGGCGTAGACGGCCTTACCCGTGCGCCCGCTCCTGGTTTCGCAGACGCCCCAGCCGTCGGTGAGCGCTTCGACCAGCTGGCAGCCAAACCCGCCGCCCTCGCCCTTTTGCGCGTCCTCGGGCTCGCAGGGGTGCCGCGGTGAACCGTCCTCGACCTCGACGCGCAATTCGTCGCCCTGCCAGCCGACCCGTACCTCGACCGCGCCCCCTGCGTGCAGGTAGGCGTTGGTGACGAGTTCAGACACGACGAGCAGCACGTCTTGCGCGCGGTCCTCCGCCACGACGCGGCGGCTGTTGCCAGGGTTGGATTCCAGCATTCCTCTGACCAGGTCGCGCGAATGCCGTATGGCTCCGTGCGGGTGTCCGTCCGGCAGCCGGCGGCTTGCGGTTTCGTATGAGGCGTCCATGTCGTTCCTCTGCTCGTCCTGCACCGACACTTCCATCTCACCGCGTACGGATCCGTCGGGGATCGGACGGCCCGCCCCCACGGCAGGGGAACCGCGGCCCCCCGATCGGCCCATGCGGGGCACTTGCGTCCCGGTCACTCGCAGGTCTGGCAGGGCCGTGCGCCGGTTTCCGCCGCGCGCTGGGCGGCAGCTTCGGCGCGTACCAGTTGAAAGGAGAGGTCGAATACCTCCCGGCGCAGCTCAGCGTTGGCTTGGGTGAGTTCGTGGATCTTCCAGGCCATGCGCGAACGGCTCATATGTGCGGTGCCCGGCGGTCGGCGGGCCCGTTCCGTATGCGCTCTGAAGTCCCGCAGGAGCTCTCTGTGCTCGGGACGGTAGATCACATGGCGACCCAGTCCGGATTCAAGAATGAGCTCGGTGATCGTTATGGTGCCGCTGGTGGAGACTTCCGGGCGACCCTCCAGGAGCCGCTCCGCGGCTGCGCGGATCGCCGCCGCGTCGGCACCGGTGTTCCGGGGAGATCTGGGCATCACGGACCGCCCGTTCCCGCCGGAACCGGCATCCCCCGCTTGACACTGTTACTCGCCGACATGCGTCGCCTCCTTCGCACTGCCCTATCCGGGCAGGGGTCGCCGCTGGTCCGGTGGCTCCGGTGACCGAGCGGTGAACAAATCCTCTCGGCCGGTGGGCGGTGCGCGCATGGGACGATCGGTGGATCCGGCCAGAGGATTCCGGTGCCCCCGATCCGGGAGCCGGTGGTGACCGGCCACCTGCCACCGGCTCGGCCCTGCGGTCTGCGGCGGTCGGCTTCTCGGAGGTCACCCCCCTGGATCTGCTCCCGTCTCGTCTCCGCCCTCCGGCGAACAATCACGACGGCCTGCGCCGCGGGTACCGGTCATGTGGCAAATCCTGCCGACGGCCCGGCCAGTACCTGCTGAGGCCTACCGGACTGAGCAGGCAATGTCAGCGCGCCGCGTATCCGTCAGAGACCTGACCGGCGAGGAGGCCTGGGCGGTGCGCCGACCGAAGCCGTCGACGAGTTGCCGCGGTTGGACGGCGGCGCCCGCCACAGGCCTGTCGGCTCCTGATATCCAGTGTCGGCGCACCAGCGGCGAACCCGGTCAGGACTTCCGGGCGCGTAGGATCTTCTTCTGTGAAATGAGCTTGAAAGCGGCCTCGAACTCATGAAACGCCTTGTCGTTGGGGCAGCCGTGCAGAACGACGGAACCGGGGTTGCCGAGGAATCCCTTCGCCCTCACCTCGATCTCGCCCCGCCATCCGAACTGCTCCACGATGGTGGCGAGGCCCCCATCGCCGGCCGAGTCGATGACCAGAACGTCGCCATACCAGTAGCAAGGCACCCTCGTCTTCACTTCACTCTCGTGAAGTGTCTGCTTGCCAGCCTCGATGAGCGCCATCTTCTCCACGGCCAGCCGGGGGTCAGCGCCTGGTTCATAGGCGACAGACTCCGCTTTGCCGTCGGCCAGGGTACGTGCACGCGCCCGGACCAGCATCGGGTTCTTCCTGGGCGTCTTCGAATATAGGATCACCATCACCCGGTCGTCGCCGCTGCTCATGCTGGGCTTGCGGGAGAGGTCCTTGAGGTTCCGCCGCGCCTCCTTCTTCTTCAGCGCGCCCTTGCGCTCCGAGGAGACGTCCATCACGAAGTTACTGATCACCCGGGGGAGTTCGGTCAGCTTTCGCTCCCGCTCCTCCTTGAGCTTCTTCTGCTCGGCGAACGTGTAGTTACAGCCGATCGAGGCGACGGTGAGGTGAGCCGTCTTCTTCTGGAAGTCATCCACCCCTACGCAGAACAGCGCGTAGCAGGAGTAGATCTGGCCGTACACCGGCTGGAGCGCCTGCTTGACGAGATAGAGCTGCTCGTCACCCCAGGCGTACTTGGCACCGTTCTCCAGGCCTTCCATCCACCGACCCCAGAGCTGACCGATGAAGGCATCGTCCACATGCCAGCCGTCGTGGAACTCTTCCATATCCAAGCCGCCCGTGCACGTGAAGACCTTGAGCCATTCCTCAGGCTTCTGCAGAATGTCGTCCTTGAGTGCCAGGAATATTGCTCCAGCTTCCAATTCTGCGGAATTTACCAGCCGATAGAGGGAATTCTGAAACTTTGCCGACTCCCTCTCGAAGGCAATCTCCACATACGGGGCGAATTCAGCGAATCCGTCCGCAATGAGAAATTTTGTGAAAATTTCCCTCTGGGTCTGACCAAGAAACTCGCCAGTCTTTTCATAGCCATGCGAGTGGTCCCGGACGATCTTGATTGAACGGAGATTCACGATCCGCTTGGCCTCACCCGTTTCCTCATCCACCACTCGCGTGAAGGAATCCACCACAGCGGTCTCAACGTCTAGCCAGTAACCCATCTTGATCCTTTTCATTGAGGGCTCGAGAAGCGACCTTATCCGGGCCCCGTTTTTCGGAGTGCTAAAATTTGGACAACAGATTTCAAATGAACACAACGATAAAATCACACCCCCATGCGACGACATCGGTCACGATCTCAGAATCCCCAGGAACGCCTTGCCTCGATCCAGCCGGCGCCGGGATCGTCGCAGGCGCGAAGACCTTCAGTCGACCGCCTTCAGCGACACCCCGAACACCACCGCCGCCGCGTCCTCACGGTCCCGCCCCGCCACCAACGCGGCCACCGCCCGCAGCCGCAGGGCCTCCTGCGCCGACGGCGACAGATGCCGCGCGTCCCCCACCAGATCACTCACACACCACCAACGACCCAGAACCCAAACCGCTTCGGATCGATACCTGCGTCCGGCTCGGGCGTCCGGTCCTGACCGATCGCGCCTACCGTAGGCGCGCAACCGTGGAACGGCGGCCAGCTTCGATTTTTTCGGCCGATGTGCCGGAAGGTCCGATTTCCATTACGCGACTGATGCCATGTAGTCGAGCTTCCCAATTCGGAGCGGCCGCGTTGCGCCGCAACCCGTGGGAATCCGTCTCAGGATAGCGGCCGACGAGCAGAGCGATTTCATGTACGCCCTTCCCCTAGTGTGATGCGCCAGAAATCCTGATGGTTATTTACTACCCTGTTGTCATGTCGCATTCGGGCCCTTCTGCTGTGGAGATCACGCTGTCCGAAGACGAGCGCGCCGATTTGGTGCGCCGGACGGGTATGCCGCGTTGACGCTCGCCGAGAAGGCCCGAATCATCCTGGCGTGCGCTGATGGCATGTCAAACGCGGGTGTCGCACGGATCGTCGGTGTCCAGGCCAAGACGGTGGGCAAGTGGCGTCGGGCTTACGCCGCAGAGCGGATCGCCGGTCTTGAGGACGCCGGCTGGATCGGGCGGCCGAAGGCCGACCTCGTCCTGGAGGAGGCTGGGCGGAGGCAGCTGACGCAGTGGCGCGGCGGGCGAAGACCGCCCGGTTCCTCGCATTCGGGCCAAGATCGTGCTGCGTTGCGCGGAGGGAGGGACGAATCAGCGGGCCGCGGCCGACCTCGGCATCGACCAGTCGACCGTGGATCGGTGGCGGGCCCGGTTCATCGCCAAACGCCTCGACGGCCTGCATGACGAACCCCGCTCGGGCCGGCCGCCCTCGATCCTCCTCGACCTGGTCGAGGAGGTCATCGTGGTAACCCTGGAGTCGACCGCGGGCAAAGACACGCACTGGTCACGAGCCTCGATAGCCCAGCGCACCGGCCTGTCGAAGTCGACCATCGGCCGGATCTGGAAGAAGTTCGATCTCAAGCCCCACCTGCAGGATTCCTTCAAACTGTCCACCGACCCACAGTTATCGCCAAGGTCGTCGACGTCGTCGGCCTGTACCACCACCCGCCCGTAAGGCGGTAGTGCTCTGCATTGACGAGAAGTCCCAGATCCAGGCTCTGGACCGATCCCAGCCCGTCTTGCCGATGATGCCGGGCATGCCCGAACGCCGGACCCACGACTATCTCCGGCACGGCATCACCAGCGTGTTCGCCGCCTTCAACATCTCGGACGGCCGAGATCAAGACGTGGCTCGGAGAGCACCCGCGTTTCCACGTCCACTTCACGCCGACCGGTTCCTCCTGGATGAACCAGGTCGAACGATTGTTCGACCTGCTGACCGACAAAATCATCCGCTGCGGCGTCCACCGGTCCGTGGATGCCCTGGAGGACGACATCGCCGCGTGGATCGACACCTGGAACCAGAATCCACGGCCCTTCACCTGGACCAAGACAGCCGACGAGATCCTCAACTCCCTCGCCGACTACCTCACCAACGTCGGACCCGCCAACCAGCAAACCAAGCAGAAATAACCATCAGGATTTCTGGCGCATTACACTAGTGGAGGAGCGCAAACTCCTCCCGCTCAGAGAATGACAGCTATCTGCCCAAATGTGGCTTCGGATCGAACGGCCGAATAACGCCAAATCTCCGAAACCAGCGCGCGGCCACCGCCGACGTTACACCTATAACCCCATGCTTCCTCCGCGAAGAGGTTCTCGGCTACTGTGATTCATCAAGAACGCCCCTTATACGGGAAGCTGGCACTACGGGTGACATCACACTCTCAGGACTGGGAGAGGACTGGCCCTCACACTACCTCGATCTTGATACCTGGCCTGGAGTTGATCGCGGCCAGCATCGTCTTCGCGAGATGCGGCGCGCAGCCAGCCAAGCGAATTTTGTATGACCGGACGCCCTGGTCGACGCTGATTGACTCCATCAAGAACCGGCCTTTTACCAGGTCCGTTCGTGAATTGATGAACCGGATTACGGGACGATAGTCGATATCTCCGCTGGCATCACTTCCGAGCCAGTAGTACATGCCATAATCGGCGAAGAGGAAGACCTCCCTCTGCCCGACCTTCATTTGACGCAACGACGCCTCGACGTGATTATCTACGGATTTTACGACGCGACCCCAATCCAACGTAACCGGTTCGTTGACATCTTTGCTCACATACCAATCTCGGACCTTCTGGCGAAAATTCAGGAGGTGATCTGGTCCGTATCCACGCCCCTCCATCTCCCTCCACATTTCACCGGCACTGTCAAGGTCGCCGGAATTGATCGCATTTTCGAGATGACTCATCATCTTTCGGCAGCGCGTATAGTCTCCACCCATTAGCCAATCCGCAAACTTTTTGACGTTTTCGCTTTCTGACCTAACGATCCCGTAGATCGAAAACGCAGGATCTTTCTTCCAGAATCGACGTCGAATTTCTCGCATGGTGAGGTACTGGTCTATGAAAACAGGGCTCTGTGCTCTAATGTACACCTGCTTCGGCAAGCTGAATGCACTAAATTTCTCATAGAAGCTATCCGTGCCGTTCCTGATGTCCTCTGCCCAGAGGTCCTTAAGGGCGTCACACTCACTGGCGAGACTGGTTGTTATGTTTTTATATGGGAATATGTCCAACTTTTTCTTCAGGCCTTGGACGGAACTCTTGGCTCGATCGAATCCTTCTTTGGTCTGCTCGTGTACTGACATCGTCCATTCGGCCTCTTCTGCGGCGTCGATCTCATATCGACAACAGACCAATCGGAGCTGCCCACTAAACTTTCCAAGGATTCCATCGCATTGATGAGTCCCTTCACTGCAACTGCCCGTGCACATCAGAGTCTCCGAGGCGATTTCGTCGAACCCCACGTAGGAAATGTCAGGCCCTACCGCCAATTGTTCAGCATGCCTTGCCAGCCACATCTCCTCTGGCTTGAAAGCTGCAAGCATATAGTTGTCGACGTAAGTAGGGCCGCTCGCCTCTTCGACGTAAATATCCGGATCATCCATGCTCAGGGCAGCCATGGCATTAACCAGGTGTCCTTTCTCGCCGCGCTTGACGATGAAATGGACAGTAACCCCCTCGGGAACGAATACCTGATATCCGTCGCGGTAAACCCCGTGCCCAACAATAGTTTTCATATATGCACCCCAATTTTTAGTCAAGGGTGCCACTATCGGCACCCCATTCGCTACTCTTTCAGTTATTCGGCGGATCATTCGGTACGCCAGCTGGAGTCGATACCGAAAACTCGCAATTTCTTCTATCGCATATTAATGAGCACCGGTAGCATCTCAACGTTGATGCACTGCCCCCAGGAAGGTCAACGCAGTGTCGGTCAACCTAAGGGGCATTCCGGGTCTTCACAGTGGACCGGCCAGGAGGTTTACGCAGGCTCGGCGGGTGGTGACGAGGGGTCTGCCGCACGCTCGGGTGACAGACGGATTCGGGCGAATACTTCGGTGAATCGGGGTGCGTCGCCCTGGCCGGGGGTGATCAGAAGTGAACCGTTCCGGGTTTGATCGAGACTCCAGGTCGTGACTGTGACCTGGGGTTTCGTGGTTTCGCGGTAGTAGTTGGCTTCATATTCGACCGGTGGGATTGCCATCTCTCACCGTGGAGTGGAAGGCCCGCTACGCGGTCCGCTCCGGAGTAGACGGAGCATTCAACGAGTTCGCCCACGGCTACGGCATGCGCCGCTACCGAGGCCAGGACAAGGTCGCAATAGGGCGCCCGGCCTCCGGAGTCGGCATGACTGTCTCCCCCTGTCGATCCCATGTATTGGGGGGTGGTGTCACCGGCTCCGGAGGCATCGACAGACCGCTGATTAGGGGCATGACCACCGACCTCTCCGCAGGTCGGGAGGCTCTTCATAATGTGGATGTGGCGATCGGTGCCGTAGGACGGCCGGGCGCAGAGGACGACCGGAGGACGCACGTGATCGACATCAGCGGCATCGGCGCCTTCCTCGGCCTGGACGTCGGCAAGGGCGAACACCACGCCACAGCCGTCACCCCGGCCGGGAAGAAGGCCTTCGACAAACGGCTGCCGAACAGCGAGCCCAAGCTCCGCGAGGTCTTCGGGAAACTGCAGGCCAAGCACGGGACGATCCTGGTCGTGGTCGACCAGCACGGCCTCGATCGGTGCCCTCGCCGCTGGCGGTGGCCAGGGACATGGGCTGCCCGGTCGCCTACCTGCCCGGACTGACGATGCGGCGGATCGCCGATCTCTATCCCGGCGAGGCCAAGACCGACGCCCGCGACGCATTCGTCATCGCGGACGCGGCCCGCGTCATGCCGCACACACTCCGCTCGGTCGACCTCGAGGACGAGACCATCGCAGAGCTGGAGATGACCGTCAGCTTCGATGACGACCTGGCCGGCGAGGCCACCCGCATCAGCAACCGCCTGCGCGGCCTGCGGACCCAGATCCACCCGTCGCTGGAACGGGCCCTGGGCCCGAGAGTGCAGCACCCGGCCGTGCTCAAACTCCTCGACCAGTTCGGCTCTCCGGCCCGGATCCGCAAGGCAGGACGCTGCAGACTGGTGACGCTGATACGTCCCAAAGCGCCGCGGATGGCCGAGCGGCTGGTCGAGGACATCTTGACCGCGCTGGACGAGCAGACCGTCGTCGTTCCTGGCACGGATGCGGCGGCATTGATCGTCCCCAGCCTCGCCGGCTCGCTCCAGGCAGCGCTTGACCAGCGGAAACTCCTCGCCGCCCGAATCGAGGAACTGCTGGAGGACCACCCTCTTTCCAAGGTCCTGACGTCCATGCCGGGGATCGGCGTCAGGACCGGAGCCCGCATCCTCATCGACATCGGCGTCGGCACCTCGTTCCCGTCCGCTGCCCACCTCGCCGCCTACGCCGGCCTCGCCCGGCAACCCACAGCTCGGGCTCGTCGATCCGGGGCGAACAGCCATCCCGGAGAGGAACAAGCAGCTCAAACGGGCCATCGCCCAGGGAAAGCACCACACCCAGCCCCTCTGACGGCGGTCAGTAGATACGGTTCTGATCCACTTCTTGTGGGACGGTGTCGGAGGGTGACGGTGCTCAGTCTGCGAGGAGGATTTGGCGTCGGAGGAGGTCGAATCCGGCCCGGCCGTATCCGTCCCTCTTGATCCGCTTCACTCTGTTGACGTTGCCCTCGACCTTGCCTGAGCTCCACTCCAGGGTGAGGCCAGCGGTGACGGCGTCGAAGTCCTGCCGCAGGCCACGGGCCAGGCTCCGTAGCGGCTTCAGCCCCGTGTTCTCGGCGCGGGCGAGCCAGTCGTCGAGTTCGCCGCCTCGGCGCTCGGTCATCATGCGGGCGAAGTCGCGCACGCAGTCGGCGACAGCATCCAACTCCTGGCAGCGGGAAAGTAGTTGCTTGCACTTGAGTGCGTTGCTCTCGTCGATCTTGTCGGGGTGCGCGGTGATCAGCCAGGTGGCTTTCCGGACGGTCAGCTCCTTGGGCTTCTCGGGTGCGGGCTTGCCGCTGGCGCGGATCTGTTCCAGGTGACGGCGGACAGTCCGCTTGCTACCGAGGTAGCCGAGCTCGGTGATCTCCGCGTGAAGCCGTGCCGCGTCCGTGCAGCCCTCGTTCCACCGGCGGTACAGATAGGACGAATAGGCGTGGATCTGGCCGTAGCGGCGGGACCCGGTCCCAAGGGATGCGTCCTCGGGGGTGGCGGCGTGCGCGTAGCGGCGCACGGTCTTGCGGTCGAGCCCAACGTCACCGACGCCACCGAACAAGGCATCCACCGCATAGACACCAACCCCCACCTCCCTGGTCCTTGCTCGCCCACACCGGCCTCACCATCCACCCACCGAACTTACGAAAAGATCAGGTAAGGCCGCGGCCGCCGGCGTCACTCGATCGGTGGCCACTCTGAAAACGCGCACTGGTACTCTGTGGAGGACGGGCATCCCGTCGGCGTCCGCCCGTCGCCGGTGACGGTGGCTCAGGAGGGTTTGGGCCGTAGGTGCGTCGGGGTCAGACCGGGGACGTGGGCGGGTTGCCGGAAGCGAAGTCCAGGAGGCGGAACCGCCGCCCGTCCCAGCTCTGCGGGGAGACGGTGGCGATCACCGCCCCGTGCGGCCGGTCTGGGGTCGGCCGGGCAGCGTACCCGCTGTGGGCGGAAGCCCAGGTCCAGCCCTCGGACAAGGCGAGGACGGCGGGCGGGGCAAGGTCCAGGACGGTGATCGCGGGCAGCCCAGCCACCTGCCGAGCGGTTCCCGAACAAGCCCGCTCCGCCTCGGTCAGGGCGCAGACCGGGGCGTACAGGAACCAGTCGTGCCGTATGTGGGCGCGCTGGATCAGCCTGGCGGCCAGGGCATTGCCCCGGCCGACGGCGGTCAACATGGTCTCGTCGAGAATGACGTGCCGGTCGTCGCCGGGAGCCGGTGCGCCCGGATCTGCCGCCATGAGCTGGTCGATCTCGGCGTCGAGGGCGCGCTCCTCGGCAGGCAGCGGAGCCTGCCCGCTCCAGGCTTTAAGCACTGCTTCGGCCTTCCGGGCCCGCTGGGCGCGCTCGTCCGGGGTCAGCATCGCCTGGGTCACATGCGCCAGATAGCCGCGCAGAGACATGCATTCTTCTGCGGCGATCGCGGTGAGGAGGCTCCGGGCTCGGTAGGCGACGGACGGGTTGACATTACACATTCTGGCGTTCTCCTCCCGTGACGGCGGAATCCGGGGCGGGCTCTGGAAGACCCATTCGCGCCGCCCCCCAGCAGGCCGGCCTGTGGGTGCGCCGCACCGAGCGAAGGGTCCTTCCCGCGGTACGAGGTGTCGCGTGGCGTCAAGGCCCGGCCGTCATGGACGCGGAGAGGCGTACCGCCGGCGGCCGGGCACGGGCCGTCTACCGCGTGGTCAGCACTTGCCAGCGGGCCGGCTGCGGACGACGAGGTCGGTGTATCCGGTGGTCGCGTCGATCCAGGCGACCTGCTGACCGGTACCGGCCGCCGGGTAGATCTGCTCTCCGCGGTTGCAGGAGACGCGCTCCTTGCGTGCGCCGTCGGTCGTCAGCTGCCACAGCTTGGGCAGGGACTCGTTGCGGTACTCGGTGTCCCAGGTCTGGCCGACGACCGTCAGCGCCGTCTCGGAGACGGTCAGGTCGGAGGCGATGAGCGCACCCGGCTTGTGCTCACTGCTGACCATGTACGCACCCGTCCCATCTAGGGCGGTGCTCATGATCGTGAGCTGGCCGTCGTCGGACTCGTCGGTGTCGCTCAGCCAGAACACGTTCTTACCGTTGACCCCGGTCTGACCGAGGCTCATCGGCTCGTCGAGCTGCTGGGCCATGGTGGACTTGCCGGACACCAGGTCGAAGATTTCCACCCCGAGCCGGTAGGAGGCGTCCTGTGTGTACAGCTTGGCGTAGACGAGCTTGTTGTCCTTGACGGAGGGCAGCGCCGTCAGTACATCCAGGTCCTGGCCGTCCACGAAGACGGGTGCCCTGTCGGCGGGGCGCTGGTAGCCGACGTGACGGCCGCCGAAGATGTCGTACTCCTCGAAGACCACGATGCCCTTGTCGATCCTCAGGCCCGACACGCCGGTCGTCGAGCTGTAGAGCTTCTTGACCGGCCCGCCGGCGATCGGACGCGAGAGGACGTCGACGGAGGTGGGGCCGTAGGCCGTCCACACCACCGTCTTGCCGTCGGTGGCCGGTGACGTGTGGAACCGCCCGTCGTTGGGACTGATAACCTTCGGCGCGCCCTTCGCGTCCAGGCGTCCGGCGTAGACCGAGTAGGGCTCGGCCCCGTCGTCGTCGGACTTTGAGACGGTCCACCAGCCGCCGCCAGCGCCGACGCCCGTGTCGGTGGTGTTGAGCTTGCCGAACAGGCTGTCGCTGTCGACGCCGAGGGAGTGCTCCCAACCGGGCACGATGCCGTGGGCGTTGAAGGAGCGCTTGACGGTGTTCTGTTGGGAGCCGGTGACCCCCATGGCCTTTGCCGCGGCGAGTATCGCGTTGCGGGCTTCGGTGAAGCCGTCGACGGGGGTCATGTATTCGGTCAGGGCCTTGTAGACGATCTTGTCGGCGAGGGTGCCGCCGAGGTCCTGGCGCATGTCCCACAGGGCGCCGGAAAAGATAGTCGAGTTCAGGTGGACGCCACCGTTGTCGGTGGCGAAGGACACGCCCATGAAGTCCTTGGAGGTGGTGGCGCCGTCGTTGAGGTCGCGCAGCGCACACTCGGCAGCGGGCATGGTGCGGCAGAGGTCCTCGCCGATCAGTCCGGCGGCGGGGTCGCTCATGGGCGTCCCCTCGGCGGTCACCTCGATGGCGTTGCCGAAGTAGTCGGCCAGGGCCTCGTTGAGGGCGCCGGGCTGTCCCGCGTAGATGAGGTTGGCGGAGTGTTCGATGACTCCGTGCGTCATTTCGTGGCCGACCACGTCGGTGGCCGCGGAGAGCGGCTTGTACTCCTTGTCGCCGTTGCCGTACACCATCTTGGTGCCGTCCCAGAAGGCGTTGACGTACGGCAGACCGTAGTAGGTGACGCCCACCAGTGAGTTGATGGTAATCCCCGCGCCGTCCAGGCTGTCACGACCGTGGACGTTCTTGTAGTAGTCGTAGACCTGTCCAGCGTTCCAGTGGGCGTCGACCGCACCCGAGTCCGTAGCGGCGGTCCCGTACGCGGGTGTGGCGGAGGAGAACATCTTGAGATTCTTAGGCCAAACGCCGGACGCCTCGGAGACCGACCGGCCCCGGGCGTCCCAGGTGGCCAGAAGGTTGCCGGTCGAGCCCTTCATCCGGACGGCGTCCGCGAGGACGTAGGCCGCTGCCGTCTGGTCGAAGGCGACGTTCAGGGCGGTCGAGCCGCCCCCCAGCCGGATGCCCGAGCCGGTCTCTGGGAAGAGGCCGCTGGCTGCAGCTGGGGCGGCTGTGGCGGTGTCGGTCGTGGTGTCGGCGGCGGGCTGCTCGGCAGGGGCCGCCATGGTCTTGAGCGCGCTGTACTGGAGTACGGGATAGCCGGACCGGGCATCGACGTACACCTCGCGCACCACCGGTTCGCCGGTGCCGGGCGTGGTGCCGCGCACGGTGACGCGGTGGGCGAGGACGCCGGATCCCTTGGGCAGGACGACCAGCCCCCGTGCCTCACCGGACACGGGCGGGGTCCCCACGCGGGCAGCCTGGCCGGGGCGCGGTTCCAGGTTCTTGTGGAGTGCCGACCCTCCCAGCTGGCGTTCGGTGGCGACGACCGCGCGCTGCACGGCGAGTTCCGCGCCGACCTCAGGCGTGACATCGGCGGTGAGTCCGGTGTAGTAGTGGCCGGAGGTGCCGGTGACGACGCGCTTGCCGTTCTGCTTCTGCATCCGTACGACGTACTGGCCGCCGAGGACCTCGACCCCGCGGTGCTTCTGCAGGAAGCGGACCGTTTCGTCCGCGCCACTGTGCAGAGTGGATACCGGGCTGAGGGTGCTGCCGGCCTGGGGGATCCGGTACCGGCCTTCCTTGGCTGCGAGGTACCGCCGTGCGGCATCGGCCGGAGTCGCCTTGGCGTCCACCGGTTCGCGTATGCCCTCGACCAGGACCGGAGTCTGTGTGTCACGTCCCGGAACGACGTCCGCTGCTCCGTGCCCGGGGTCGGCGCCCCACGCGGGCGACACCGAGAGCGTCAGCGCGGCGACCAACAAGGCCGTGACTCCGCCGCCGGAACGGAATGGAACAAGCCATCCCCTGTTCGCAGCTGCGATTCGTGCCGGAGGTGATATGGGCTTGCGCAAGTCTTCTCCTCGACCGTTGACTTTCCCTTGACCATTGCGGTCGGACACGCCATGCAAGCCCAGGACCCGCCCGCCTGGACAGGCTTGAGGCCCCCTCAGAAATGGCCATGCCCAGTTGTGAGGAAAATGTGCGGCCGTCAGAATCCCGTCATGATCCATTTCGAACACGGGACAGAGTGTGACGCCCCGGACGAAGCGGCCTGCCGGGCGCTTCTCTTCGCGGGTGTCAGCGATGCGGCACAGCTCTCGGAACTGCTCGGTGTCAGCCGGCGGGAACTCGCTCGGACACTGGCGAACATCGCTCGGGAGGGCGTCTCCCCTGCAACCCGGGAGATCGGTCCGGACGGGCACGCCCCGCTTGCCCCGACGCCCGCCGCGGCGCTACGGGCACTCGTGCACCGCCGCCAGGCGCTCATCCACCAGGAATCCGCCGAGCTGGAACGTCTGCGCGGCTACGCCGACCAGCTGGCGCACCGTCTCCACAACGGTGCCGGAGGGGACCCTCTGGAAGGTGTCGAGATCCTGACAGGGGAGAAGAACATTGGCATCCGCGCTGACAGCATGCTCTCGGCTGCTCGTCAGGAAGTCCTGATCCTGGACCGGCCCCCCTATATCAAGGAACTCCCCGACACCACGGACGGGGAGCGGACCGGCCTCGCCGTTCGGGATCTGCTGGAGCGAGGCGTCACCGTGCGCAGCGTCATGGACCGCACAGGTGTGGAGCACCCCGGCAAGGTCAAGGCGTTGACCATGCTGGCCGAACAGGGCCTGCAGGCGAGGGTGAGCGCATACCTGCCCACGAAGCTCATCGTCGTGGACAGGCACACCTGCCTGCTGCCGCCCTCCGATTCCAGCGACCCTACCGAAACCGCACTCGTCCTCGGTAATTCCTTGCTGCGCAATGTTGTTCTCCCGCTCTTCGAATCGTTGTGGGAGCGTGCTACTCCACTGGGCCACGCCGACAGTCCGCTGACGGCAAGTCGGCGGCAGCTGCTCTTGCTCCTTGCCTCAGGCCTGAAGGACGAGGCGATTGCCCGTCGCCTGGGTGTCCATGTGCACACGGTCCGGCGGCGGATCAGCCAGATGCTCGACGACCTCCACGCGACCACCAGGTTCCAGGCCGGCGCACAAGCGGTGCTTCGCGGGTGGCTCCATGACGATGCGATGACCTGATATTCCCCACGGGAAGAACAGCAATGCCGTGGGTGGTTCAATTGCCAATCAAAACGCGGGTAATGCACTCACCACCCATTTGCCAAATATCTTGATCACTGGCATGGTCGAGTCCGCCGAAGTGCAGCAGACCGATATATGACAACACCGGTCAGAAGATTCGCCTACGTTCCGCACGTTGAAGCAAGGGGACTTCATGGATATGTCGCGTGCAGCGGCGGCCGTACAGGGCACTACCGTGGCCGGTGCCGGCTTGACTGCGGTGGCCTCGGGCCCCCGCCGTGCAGCTGAGCGGTCTTCGGGCAGCCCTGGAGGAGTTTCCCTGAGCAGTACCGGGACACGGAACGCCGGCCTCTACGAGGCCGTGTGGCTTGCCGAGGTCTACAGGGAAACCGATGCCGGCTCGGCGATAGCAGCCTTGATCTTCAAGGGAGATGTGGTGACCGGTGCGGCCGGAACGGTTGCCGGATCCGATGGTGACATCTACCGCCTGGTCTGGGTAAGGGACCGCCGCACTGGGCTTCAGGCCACCGGATACACCTCGACGCAATCTCTGTCACCGATCAAATAGAAGCTTCCAGATCCGGTTGCGGCCCAGCCAACTCACCGTTGCCGCCGTCCGGCCCACCACCGGGATCGTCACACCCTGTCGTCCTCCTCGGGCTGGTCGTCCCACTCGAGGAGGTCGCCCATCTCCCCGAAGGCTTCCGCGGCAAACACCCCGCCTGCGAGTCCGCCCAGCCGCGCAGCAGCGGCACCCATGCCCGCTCCGGAGCCACGGTGCCCCCCTCGGCCCAGGCCTCCCGATTCAATCGAGGGCGGGACGTCGTACCCGTCGGAGCCGTGTGGGTCGAACGGTGCGCCATGCCGCAGGAGGTGCCGCAGCCAGCCGTCGGCCTCCACCGTCCAGTCCCGGCGGGACACGTCCGCATGGCTCACGGAGTAACAGTCGGCCGGTACATGCGTATACGGGTCGGATCCCGGACGCCTAGCGGCGCCGATGATGACCTCTGCACCGTCCGGCCCGGCGATGAAGGACACCTCGATCATGCCGACCCGGTAGGGGCACGCGGGGGCAGGCTTCAGCTCGATCTTCTGGTGGAATGGCAGCTGCTGACCGGTTACAGCGCTGTGCTCCAGCTCCAGCAGGCGGGCCGCTCCAGTCCGGAAGCCGAGCCGCCCGAAGCCATCCAGGACCACCTCGTGCACAGGCAGCGGGCGAATGGCGAGCGGACCGGCATCGCCCTTGCCCTTGACCTCGGCCGCACCCAGATCGGTGTGCACCTCCAGCACACCACCAAGCGGCTGTCCGTGCAGCTCGGTGAACGGGGTCTCGTAGGGCAGGTTCAGCGCGAAAGGCACGATGTGCTGCTCCCCTCTGGAGAGACGGAAGCCGCTGGCGACGGTGAAGCTCTCGAAGACGACCATACTGGGGGGTTCATCCTGCCTGGCACCGCTTGCCACCCGCGCGACCAGTTCCAAGGTGATGTGGTCGACCGTACAGTCGATGTAACCGCCCTTCAGACGTACATGGCCGCTCAGCGTGCCACCGGGCAGGCCGGTGATTGGGTCCAGAACCGTCGCCGCGGAGGGGCCGCCCACGCCGAACGCTCCGAGCAGTCGTTTGAATACCATCGTGACGTCGCTCCATTTCCTTTGCATCCTTGGGATGTGTGATGGCCTGATGACCCATTGACCTACGGACCCCCGAGCCGCGGGAGATGCCGGCCGGGGTCATGTCGACCTCACGACCGGCATCGGACAGAACGTCCGTGGGGCGGTCCGGGTCGGTGCGAATGACGGCCCGGCGTCAGTGCTGGGCGCCCACCCTGAGTGGGTGGTCCCCTTGCTCGCTCGCGCAGGAGCTCGTGAGCGCCCCGGCCCGAGGCGGCACCGATCCCGACGGGGACCTGACCTGCCATGGATCGGAAGTCACCGGCCCGCCCCGGCCGGGTAAGCCAGTTCCCGCGCCCGACCGAAGATCGCCTTCGAGAATCTACATGAATGTAGTTGTTGGGGTGGTCGGGGAACGGGAAGGGTCTGCCGCACGATCGGGTGACATCTGATCTGGCTGGCCCTGTCGGGCAGGTGGGAAGGGGCCTTGACCCCGAATGCTGAGCACGGGTTATGCGGCTGGTGCCAGCGTAGTTGGTGCTGGGTGGAAGGTGTTCTCGAAGGCGATCGGTGATCCTTGTCCGAGACTGGAGTGCCGGCGCCTTGTGTTGTAGCGGTGGAGCCATAGGAAGGCGTCGAGTCGGGCCTCGTGCTCTCCTGGCCAGCTCTTCCGTCCCTGCAGGGTTTCGCGTTTGAAGGTCGCGTTGAAGGATTCGGCGAGTGCGTTGTCCGCGCTGGACCCGACCGCACTCATGCTGCGTCGCACCCCTGCTGACCTGCATACTTCGGCGAATGCCCTGCTCGTGTATTGGGCGAGTTCAACCGATCGATGCAACACCGGGTTTTTTGAAGTGAGCGTAGTTGCTCTTCGAAGACTTCGGCGGGTGTCTTCCAGCCAAGGATCTTGCGGGGCCGATTGTTGAGTGCGTATGCGACGGCTCGAGGTCTTCGGCGGACCACCGAGAGAGGTCTGTGGCTTTCGGTGCCTCTGTGTTTGTCAAGCCGTATGGGGCGGTGGCGTAGGCTCGCTTCCGGCGGGTCCAGGAAGTGACTTGTCCGAAGAGTCGGCCGTCGGGGTTGGGCCGGCCGCGCTGGATTCTGTAGTCGCCCCCGTCTGTCCTCCTGGGCCCGTCATCCGTGTTCGTCGGCTCTCGTCGGCCATCATGGTGCGCCAGACGTGATCGGCGAGTCGGCGTTTGAGACAGCGTTGCGCCTCACGGGACGTCTTTCCTTCTGCGAGTTTTGCCTGGTAGTAGGCGTGGCCCCGCGTGCCGGTCATGCGGATCTGCGTGATCGCCACAGTGTGGAGTGCCGCGTTGAGCTAGCGGTCCCCGCGCCGGGACAGGCGGTGACATGCACGGTCCGCGCTGGCGATCTCGATGGGAGCGGTGCCGGCGTACTGCGCGAAGGCGCTGGACGTGGGGAAGCGGGTGGGCTTCCCAGTCCGCCCCAGGAAGCGGGCGGCGGTCACGGCCCCGATGCCTGGTGTGTCGGTCAGCGTGCTGCCGGACTCTGCGACCAGTGAGGCCATCTCCTTGGCGTTGTCCTTGAGCTTCACATCCCAGGTCCGGACCTCTGTGACCAGGTCGGCGGCGAGGACGTGCCGGGTAATCTCTGCCGGACCGGCAGGGACAACGGACTCCAGCAACTGCTCGGCCTTGGCCGCGGACAGGTCGCGAGGGGCGCCGCCCGGCAGGAGGGCACGCAGCAGCGCGTAGAGCTGGTTGACCGCGCGGACTCTGGCCTGGGCAAGGTTGCTGCGCCGCTCGTCCAGCAGCGCCAATGCGTCCGTTGAGCTCTCGGGCTGCACGGGCCTGGCGTCGCCTTGGAGAGCGGCGACACATGCCGCCGCAGCCGCGTCGATACGGTCGTTCTTGCGGCCTGCTCCGCGTGAGAGCTGGCAAACCCTGGCGGTCGCGCTGGGCGGGACGTCGACGACCTCTTCTCCCCGGGCGAGCAGCCACGAGGTCAGGTGGCGTCCCAGGCCCCCGGCGTTCTCCACGGCCCATCGGCGCTCGGGCCACTGGCGTGCCCAGTCCAGCATGCGCTGGTACTCCTCAAGCGATACGTCGATGCGCATCGAAGCGTGATCACGGTTGGTTCCGGGATCGACGGCCGTGGCCGTGTGGGTGGACTTGTGCGGGTCGATGCCGATCAGCATCATCGGCGCTCCCTCTTCTCGGTCGTCGGGGCGATGGGATCCGCAGCTGACAGCCCGACTTCGAGAAACGTGGGGTGACTGATGGACATGCCTCTGTTGAGTCAAGCCGCGAACGGGCACCGGGCAGGTCGACACACCCAAAGAGAGCCAGCCCCTGCGGGCGGCAGGAAGTACTCGAGTCAGCCTGCCCGGCGTCCTACGGCACGTTACGGGCGGCCAACCCGATCACAACACCGCTACCCCCAATACAAGTCGGAAGTACTGTCTCAGGAGCCCGTTGGTGTTTTCGTTTGTCGGTCGCTGCCAGGGCGAGTGGGGGTCAGCAAAGAACACCCGCGTCTCGCTCTACATGGCAAACTGGGCGTGACCGGAGAGTTCCTTCCCGCGGTCCCAGGTGAGCTTCCGTAGTTGCTCAAGCAACTTGGTCATCGACTCCGTCAGTGCCGCGTTCATCGCGACGGCCCCGTATCCGCCGAGCGCTGGCCCGTTCTTCACATACGGTTCCTCGCCCCAGCCGTCCAGCCGTCGCAGATGGACCAGGAGCGGTGACCTGCTGCGGCACTCGACGAGTGTGCCGATCGCGGACCTACCCGTCCCAATGATCAGGTCGCCCTCCCAATGGCCGGGGCCAGCGCGGTCGTCTGCCTCGGCCGGGCGCTCACTCAAAACGACGTCAGCGGTGACGTGGCCCTACCGCTTGTTTCGGGACCGAGTCCTTGGCTCCCGCAGCGCACGGCCCGTGCGCAGACAGGTGACCAGCTCGCGCTTGAGCGCGCCTCGGCCCTCGATGAACAGCGACTGGTAGATCGCCTCGTGGCTGATGCGCATGGACTCATCATCAGGGAAGTCGACCCGCAGCCGGCGCGCGATCTGCTCCGGGCCCATGCCGTCGACCAGCGCCTGTCCTGGCGGCGGGGCTTGTTCAGGCCTTTCCACGGCGCCGTCGCAGGACCTGAAACGATCGTGCCATCGGGCCGACGGATGTCACCGGCGAGCCGGTCCTACACGTACTCACGCAAACGCTCGTTGCCCACGAGCTTCGCCGTCTTTGGGCGTTTCGCGGCCTGCTGCGCCTTCCACTGGGCCACCACAGCGCGGTAGATCGGCTTGCCGCTCCTGGTCGCGGCGTTGCGACGCAGTTCGCGAGAGATCGTTCCCGGAGATCGCCCGATCGTGCGGGCGATCTCACGCACGCCCTTGTCCTGAGCCTTGAGCAGTGCAATCTCCTCACGCTCGGCGAACGACAAGTAGCGGCCCGAGGGCTCATCCAGACTCAGCGGCGCCATCCCGCCAGCGTGTCGGAGCCATCGGATCCCGACCGGTGCCGACACTCCGACCCCCTCGGCAGCCTGAACAGAAGTGATCCCCGAGGCGATCAGGCGCCAGAAGTCTCGCTGCACAGCGCTCGAAGGCTCAGGCCGGCCCGGTGAGCGCATCGGAGGCCGCATCGCCCTATCCGCGGCCCACTGCCGACGCACACCGGATGGCACCTGCGCCCCTTGCTTCCCCGACAGACCCTTTACACACCTCCATGATCACGAGGCGTTGCGACGACCAGTTGAATTAACCCTGGGCTCCGTGGTCGGTGTGCATGATCGCTCCGGCGAGGCTGCCGCGAGTGCGGATTGCTGCGGCCAGGGCGTCGGTGACGAGGTCCGCGCGCATGTGGTCGGCGATCGCCCAGCCGGCCAGACGGCGCGAGGCGAGGTCGATGACGGTCGCCAGGTAGCAGAACTTCCCGCCGTCGATGGTCAGGTAGGTGATGTCGCCGACGTACCTCGTGTTCGGCTCGCCCGCGCTGAAGTCGCGGCCGATCCGTCTGGAGCCTTGGCCCCAGACGGATCGGGGACGGTGGTGCGGTGCAGGCGGCGCAACCGGACCCCTTCGACCCCGAACGCCCGCATGATCCGGGCAACCCGCTTGTGGTTGACCGCCTCACCACTCGTCTCGCGGAGTTCAGCGGTGATTCTCGGGGCTCCGTAGGTGCCCTCCGAGTCCTGGTGGACCGCCCATATCCGGGCTGCCAGCCGCGCATCGGCCGCCTGCCGTGCGGCCCGGTCCGCGGCCGTCCGGCGCCAGGAGGAGAAGCTCGAGAGGCTGATGCCGAGAATGGTGCACAGCCGCTTCACGCCGTGGCGGCGCTGATGGTCGGCGACGAACTGGAAGCGGTTCACCAGCGCGTCTCCCCGGCGAAACACTTCGCCGCTTTCCGCAGGATCTCGCGTTCCTCCTCGAGCTCGCGGACCTTCTTCCGCAGAGCCGCGTTCTCCGCCTCCAGCGCGGCCTGCGGCTGGGCCGTTCCTGCGTCCGGCGTCCCCGTGGACGGCTTGCTCCGGCAGCCCGGACCCAGTTCCTCAGGGTCTCCGGATTGATCCCCAGATCGGCGGCGACCGACCTGATCGTTGCGTCGGGCCGCGACTCGTAGAGCGCGACCGCGTCCGCCTTGAACCCCGGCGGGTAGTTCTTCGTGACCACGAGATGTCCGTCCTCAGATCCTCAGGATCCAGTGTCTCGTGTGTCCAACATCAGGGGTCAAGGCCCAGGCGCAGGTACCCCGGGGTTTGCTCCTGGACCCCCTGGAGAGGCTGGTCGCGCAGTTGGCCGGAGGAGCGGAGCGTCCGGCGGCCGCCCTGGAGGAAACGGAGGGGTTCAACCCGATGCTCACGCGGGTGATCGCCAACTACCGCAGGGCGATACTGACTTCAGCTCGTCAGGGTGACGCTGGGTCGTGGAGGGTCAGGCCGGTGCCGGCTATGAACCCGTCGAGGGTGTCGGGCCGGTACTGGAGG
>NZ_JBVIRI010000029.1:0-54466 GCF_055576225.1 Streptomyces sp. NPDC033845
CGGGCCGGGCCCCCCCCGGCCGGGGGGGGGGCCGCCCGGGGCCGGGGGGGGGGGGGGGGGGGCCCCGCGGGGGGGCGCGGGGGGGGGGGGGGGGGGGGGGGGGGGGGGGCGGCGCCGGCCCCCCCCCCCCCCCCCCCCCCCCCCCCCCCCCCCCACTACCCGGGTCTGCTATCGGTGCTTGAGGATCTCGTCGACCGCGTAGGCGAGGCCCAACGCCGAGGTACTGATGTCCTTCAGCGTTTCGGCCGGTGCGTCGTTCAGGGCACCCGCCTCGACCCCGGCCAGCATTCCCTGCAGTAGGTCACGAATCTCGATCGCCCGGTGCGGAGTCTGCTCGTCCACGATCTCCGCCTCGACTACGGTCTCACCGGCGCCGTCCACGCGCCCGACTGCCGGGGCTCCACCTGTCGAGTCACCCAAATTTGGGTGACCTCCGGTCTGAGGACTGCCCTGCTCCTGGGAGCCGGGCCCGGTTCCTGTCGGGTCCGCCCCTGCGGGGGCGGGGGCTGCCTCCTTCTTCCTGGAGCGCGCTGCCTTCGACTTCGGCTTCGCCTCGATCACGGTCTGGAAGGTCACTGTGGTGGTAAGCGCCAGTGGCTCGGATGCCTGCGCCAGCGCGACCAGGCCGTCGACCACCTCGGCCGTGACCCGATGGGATTGCTCGGCGGCCCACACCCGCAGTGCGACGTACGCGCGCGCGGTCACGTCCTGGCCGTGTTGTTCGACCATCGGCAGGAGCCGGTGAACGTGTGAGTCGGGGATCACGCGGGGCCGGTCCTGCTGTTCGGTGATGGCCTTCAGGACGGGCCACTGCTGGATGCGGCGGTTGACCTCCGACTCTGACTCGCCGAGCTGGTCCTGGCAGTAGTCGGACCACGTCCGTCCACCTTGACGGTGCAGGCGGCGGGAGCGGATCGCGTGGGCGGCCTTCCACTTCATCCACTCGGCCCGGTTGCCGTTGGCGAATGCGGCTTCGCAGTATCCGAGGTCGTCTGCTTCCTGGGCCGTCAGCTCGCCGTCGGCCTCGACCTCGACGGGCTCGGGAATCAGGTCCGGGGTGAATGCCTGGGGGCGGTACGGCTCCAGCGCGACGGCCGGCACGAGCGGGTCGCGCTCCCCAGCCGGGGCCGGGAGGGCCGCCCCGGAGGGGGCGCTCGCCTCCGCCTGGGCTTCCTCGGACTCTCGGCGTGCCTTTGCCGCAGCGGCACGCTGGTCTCGAATCTCCTGCCGGGTGGGACTCACCGGCTGACCTCCTGGTTACCGACGGGCAGCAGCCCGCGCATCTTCATCTCCGTCACGAGCGCGCCGAACGCCGTCTTGGCAGCGCCTTCCACCGGTGCGCCGATGGAGTCGCCGAAACGCTCGCTGCGCGGGATGACCGTGGAGAACACCTGGTATCCCTCCTGGATCATCTCGTCGCGGTAGTAGCCGGTCGAGGTGGCGTTCGCCACGGTCCTGTTGAGCAGCACCCACGTCTCGGGCTTCCTACCGGAGGCCCGCAACGGGGCGCTGCTCGCCAGGATGTCCTTGAACGGCTTCGCGGTCTCCGGCTCGACGATGCGCTCCCAGTCGCCGGAGGTCGGCGACATGTGCAGGATCACCAGGTCGGCGACGCGGAGGACTGAGTCAGCGACGAAGGGGTGGTTCTCGCTGTGTCCGCAGTCCACCATCGCGATGGTCTTCCCCGTCGGGGGCACGACCTTCGTGTGGAACTTGGCGTCGGCCATCGCGTGCACGGGAAAGACGAAGTTGCCCTTCTCCGGCTGGCTCCAGGCCCAGAACTGCTTGCTGTGGTCGGCGTCGTACCCGACGACCTCGTAGCCTTCTTCATCCTCCACCAGGGCATGCGATAGCCACCCGGTGTCTGTGGTCTTGGCCATGGTGCGGGGCGACATGTTCGCGATGAGCATGCCGCGAGCCTATGGGCACAGCGGAGAACAACACATCACGGACTCCAGCTTCCGGTCCGCAACACCATCCTGGTAGGCAAAGCCGCAGCTTGAGAAGAGGTCCGGAGCGCTGCCGCAACCATGCTCACTCGAAGATGGGGCGTTCCTCGTCGGTCGATGTTGCCCACTGCACGGTGCGCTTCACGCCGCCGGCGTACCACTCGGAGGTGTCGGTCCACTTGTAGCCGAAGATCGCGTCCTCGGCGTGCGTCCGGATCTGGAACACGGGCAGGTCGGGATAGTGGTACAGCTCCCGGGAGATAGGGGCCCATTCCCGTTCACCGAGCAGCCACCGGCTGGTGTGGATGATGGCCTCCAGTGCACTGGCGACACCGTCGGGCGAGACCCAGATCATCCGTGCGTCGCCCGGCGGCAGCGCCTGAGAGGCCAGCGCGTCGTCGCGGAGCCTTTCCAGCTCGCCCCGCGAGCGCACTACGCGCGGCGGCAGGTTCTGCGCCGCGGGCGCCTGGGTCGGCTGGGCCGGCGGCTGCGGGCCGCCCCGGTTCCACCACGATGTCTCGGCCATGTCCGTCAAGGTAGCGGCCCTGTGTGACACGGAACCAGGGGAATGGGGCGGGACAGCGGGCGGGTCAACCGCTGTCCCGTGGCCCTAGATCTCGATGTCGATGTCCGGAACAGGCTGCGCGGGCGGCTCGGGAGCCGGTGCGGGCTCCGGCTCCGGTGCGGCCGGAACGCCTCCCACGGACTCAACACCGTGTTCCTGGCCGTAGTCGATCCGGGCCATCTCGCGACCCAGGCGCTCGTACTCATCTTCGAAGCGCATGCCTGCGTCGCGGCGCTCGCGGTCGACCTCCTCGGTCTTCGGCTGGGCCTCGCGCCCGCGCTGAGCTTCCTCCTCCCGCTCCCGGGCACGTTGTTCGAGGACCTGCTGCGCTTGGCGGACCTGCTCCATCGCGGCCAGCAGCTGCTCCTCGACGGACGGCTGCGGGGTCAGCACGGCTGCGGGGGCCGATTCCGGCTCCGTCTCTGCGGTCTCCGGTTCCAGGCCGGGGTTGCGGCGCTCCAGCTCGATCCGGGCGTAGTCGGCCTCTTCGCGAACCTGCTGCGTCTCGGCGAACCACTTCTCGCGGGTCTCGTGAACCTGCTGGTACTGACGTGCCCGGTCGCCCATCGTCTCCGCGATGTTCCGGCTGGTCTCGGCTCGGTCGAGGGTGTCGCGCACCAGCTCGCCGGGCTCGATGTCCGCCTGGAGCGTGGGGACCTGCTGCAGCGCCATCGCCTGGGCAACTGCCTGCTGGTGCTCGTTGTGGCCGGTCGCCTTCGAGACCTCTTCCAAGGCCTTGTTGATGCGCTCCTCGTGCTCGGCGACCTCCTTGTCCGCCATCTCCTGGGCGCGCAGCTCCATCTGCACGGCCTGGGTCTCGTAGTCACGCTCGGCCTTGAACGACCGCTGCATGTCGTCGGCGACGTACGGCGGCGCCCACTCCTCCTCGCGCTCGGCGCGCTCGATCGACTGGCGCAGGTTCTCCTCGCTCGCACGGGAGATGTCGGCCAGCTCCTCCGGCACACCGAGGGCGCGGCGGGCCCGTTCCCAGTCCGCGCGCGCCTCGACAGCGCCGGCTGGCGGGGCCTGGCCGATGGCGTCGGATTCCTTGTCGAAGGAGTGGGCCTCGCGGTACCGCTCGACGCGGCCGGCGCGCAGCTCCCAGCCGGCGCGCTCGGTCGGGTCCTCGGGCACCGGGCCCAGACGCTCGATCGCCCATGTCGGCTGCTGCTCGGCAACACGCTGGCCCAGCTGCACGGTGCGCTGGTCCATCAACTCGGCCCACTCGCCCATGAACCGGCCCAGGTTGCCGTCGATCTCCGGCGTGCGGGCACGGTAGGAGTCCATGGCCTCCATCTGCGCCTCCCGCTCGGCGGCCTGGCGCTGCTTGACCTCGTTGTCCTGTCCCGCGTGCAGGACGTCGGCCTCGACCTGGAAGGCGAAGGACTGGCGCATCAGCAGCTCCATGTTGAGCTGGTCCTGGTCCTGTGCGGGCGCGCGGGTGTCGAGCAGCTGCTGCAGCTGGTCCTGGTCGACGGGCTCCACGGTCGCGGCCTCAATGACGGCGGTCTCCTGCTGCTGGCGAATCTCCTCGTCGGCTGCGGCGCCCAGCACCTCGGTCCCCATCTGGGTGGCGAGGGTCTGCTGCAGAAGGTGGTCCTGGTGCGGGTGCACTCGGGCGGCCTCGTCCGCCGCGTCGATCAGCTGCTTCAACTCCTCCGGGCTGGCGGTCGTCTGGCCGGTCTCGATGGCGGCGTCGACCGTCTGCTCCTGGGCGGCGAGCGCTTCACGCTGCTCGGCCTTCTCCGCGTGGATCTCGTCGCGCTCGACCAGGTGAAGCGCCTGCTTGAGGCGGTAGTGCATGGCCTTGCTTGCGTCGTCGGCGCTCTCCAGCTCACGCGACCGGGCGGTGCGCACCAGCAGGTCCTCGGCGTCGAAACCGCGCTCCTCGACGGTGCGGGCCAGCCTCATCAGGGAGCCGTACGCCTCACCGGTGCTGACGCGGGCGTAGTCCTCCGGGCCCAGCGCGTCGAGCAGGGCCTTGCCGTACCGCGTCTCGGCGTGCTGGTCCTTGACCCCGGCCCACGCCGGCTGGATGGCGGCGAGGTGCTCGCGGCGCTCCAGCTCGCCCGCGATGGCCTGGGTGGCGGTCTGCTGCGTCCCGGAGCGCTGCAGCGTCTGATCAAGGACCGAGAGGTAGTGGGGAACGTCTTCCTCCTTGCCCCCCTGGCCGTCCCGGTGGGTGATGACGTAGGCCCAGTTCCCGTCCTGGCCTCGGGTGAGACCGACGTACAGAGCCTCGCGCGTGGTCTGCTCGTCGACCAGGGAGTGGCAGGGCCCGACCGTGCGGCCCTGCGCGCCGTGCACGGTGCTGGCGTAGGCCAGCTCGACGTGGGTCTGGACGTAGGCCGCGGGAAGGTGCATCCGGGAGCCGTCATCCAGCTGCACCATCAGGGAGCCGCTGTCGCTGATCCCGGTGACCGTGGCGGTCAGCCGATTGGTTGCGAACTGCCCGTTCTCGCCCCCGATCTTCCGGTCGTTGCGGCGCATCTGGATGATGTCGCCGCGGCCGGCCTTGGTCTCGACGCCGTACTGCTGCCCGGTGCGCAGTACGACACCGTCCTCGTCGACCTTGCCAGCACGGACCAGGTCGGCGCGGGCGCGGGCGGAGAGTTCGGCGGCCGTCTCGTTGTCCGGCGCGACCAGCAGCGGGTTGCGCCCGGCCAGCTGGTCCTTGATCCATTCCTGGTACGCGCGCTCCGTCATCTCTTCGGCGCTGCCGCCCCGGAACCGGGCGTGCAGCTCGTACTGGGCCAGCGCCTCGCTGTCACCCTCGCGCAGCTGCAGCGACGCCTTGGCCTCCCACTCGCGGACCTTCGTCTCCCCGGTGACGGGGTCGACGTCGCGGAAGCGGCGGACCTCTTCGAGCGTGTGGACTCCGGGCATCTCCTCGGCGAGCTGGCCGAACATCCCGCCTGCGCCGACGGCCGTGAGCTGGTGGTGGTCACCGGAGCCGATCATCTTGGCGCCGTACGACTCGACCAGGGCACGGACGCGGTCGAGGTCCGGGGTGTTGGTCATGCCCGCCTCGTCGACGATGACCAGGGTGCCGGGAGCGATGCGGTACCTGTCCGCGTCGGGCACGTTCTTCCCGGCGGCCATGTCGTCGTGCTTCTTGAGCAGCATGGAGATGTTGGCGACGTTGGTCAGGCCCTCGTCGGCGAGGACCTGGGCGGCGCGCTCACCGCTGGCCAGACCGATGACCTGGCGGCCTTCGTGCGACTCCCACACCTCGGTGAGCGCGGCGAGTGTGTAGGACTTGCCCGCGCCGGCCGGGCCGATCAGCAGGTCGAGCTTGCGGCCGGACGTCGCCGCGCTGCGGACGAAGTCAGCCTGCTTGCCCTTGAGGCCGCGGCGGGCGATGACTTCCTCGACCAGCTCGCTGGGGACCGTGGGGCCGCCGCGCTCGCCTGCGAAGGTACGCATCCGCTCCTCGGTCGCGATGTGCCGTTCGGTCGCGTACCGGTTCACGTTGTTGTCGGCCGGCTCATAGACGAAGGAGCCGTCAGCGCGCTGCAGCTCGACGGGGATCTCGACCAGGTGCGGCGCGGTCGCGCAGACCACGCCGTTGTCGCTGGTCGGGTCCAGGGCCTCGTCGGCAAGCCGGTTGAGCAGGTCGCGGACCTCGTGGGCCTCCATCCCGCCCAGCGTGTCCGGCAGCTGCCGGTTCAGCTCGACGATCAGGTCTGCCCGTCGCCACGTCGCCTTCTGCTCCTGGACGGCGGCGATGGCGCGCTGCTGGATGCGCTCGGGGTCGAACTCCTTGTACGGGCGGTGCAGGTCGTGCAGCGCGGACTCGTGCTCGACCTGGTCGGGGACGTTGGCCAGCGAGTCGCGGAACCGCTCCTGGCTGAACGCCTCCCACCGATCGAGCAGCTGCTCACGGGTGACGGCGTCGTGCTTCTTCGCCTGGCGCTGCTGCAGGGTGACGTCCTCGGACATCCGGGCCAGCACGTACGGGGAGGGGGCCGTGCCGTACCGCTCCTCGTACGCCTTCGCGACCTCGGCGACCTCGGCCTTGATGGCGACGCGACGCGAGGAGAACCCGTCGCGCAAGTCCTGGTCGATGCCGACGATCTCGCGGGCCTTGCCGTCCGGACGGGTCGCGAACCGCACGCCCTCCGTACGCTCCAGCTCCTGCTCCGCGATCCGCTCGGCGAGGTGGCCCACGGCCTGCTTGTGAACCCACAGGCCGTGCCCATCGACCGATCCCCAGGTCACGCGCTCCTCGCCGGTCACCGGGTCGATCTCAACGACCTTGATCTTGTTCAGGATCGTGGCGTGAACGTGGAGCTGAGGGTCGTCGTCCCGACTCGTGTGCTGCGCCCAGGCGGCGACGATGAACCCCTCGCCCTTGACGTAGCGGCCAGTGGAACGGCCCTCGACCTTCTTCCCGTGGTGGCCCAGCCGGGTGTAGCCGGCCTCGTCCTGCATCTGCTCCAGACCGGCCTTGACGCCGACCTTCCAGGCGTCCCAGACCCGGTCCGCCTTCGCGGCGTACCGCTCGGCGCCTTCCAGGTCACCGGCCTTGCGGCACTCGGCGGCCTTCACCTGCAGGCTCGCGTGATAGACGCTCCAGCTCTTCGGCGCGCTGAAGGTGGCGTCGTAGTACAGCGTCGCTGACGGTGAGTGCTTCCGGGTGTCCAGCTCGATGGCCTTGACCCGCTCCGGGGTCAACTCGACCCCCGGCGTCTTCGCCTGGGCCTCGCTCAGCGCGGCCTCGAACCGCCGCTGGAAGCTCTTCTCGTAGTTCTTCGGGGCGTTCCCCAGCCGGGCGTCCTTACGGATCGCCTTCTCGGCCTGTGCGTACTCCGGCGTGCCCTCCTCGTGCGGGATCGCCGCGAGACGCTCCAGCATCTCGTCGCGCTTCCGGGGGTCGATCCAGTCCTTGTAGAGGTCCGTGAAGACCTCGTTGTCGACCGTTCCGGTCAGCCCCAACTCGGCCGCACCCTCTCCGAGCCAGTAGCCGGGCGGCTCCCCCTGCAGGTCCACGCTCCGGGCGTAGTAGTGCTCAGCACCAGCCGCTACCTCACGCGTGAGGTAGGCGGGGTCTGAACCTGCGGAGATTGAAAGCATCGCGACTCAGAGTAGGGGATTTTCAAGATCATTAACACCCATAGGATCGTGATGCATAGGTGTGAGGGCTTGTGGTCTGTGCATCTAGTTTTACGTTCTGCATTCGGTCTGGTTGATCAAGGAAGGATGGGGGCTCCGATTAGCTCGTCCTGCGGGGGGCAAAGGGGTCGTCCAACGGTGGGAATGGGGCTGTCCAGGCTCCTGCTGATGGGCCTCCGGCCTGCTGTGGCGGGCTTGGCGTGGCGCGCGAGTTGTTCCGAAATATGCGGCTTGGCGGCTGGCGTCTGCGCCCGCTACTCGGGGCGCGCTGCGGGGGTCTCCACCGGGCTGTCGTCGCCGGAACGGGGCGGCGCGGAAGGCCGCACGGGCGGGGAGTTTGAGGGGGCGCAGCCTCCTCAGGACCACAAGCCGCGGGCGTGCTGGCCACTGGCTGCACTCGTGCGCTACGGTCGGGCCCGACATCGTCGACCCCCGTGCGGACCTCCGCACGGGGGTCGACTGTTACCAGGGGTCGAACGCGAGGGTGGATCCCGCACCGAACCCACCCGGCCCGGCCTCTGCGCGAGCGCGCCGGCCGGGGCTGCTCACCGCCCCACGGGTCTGTCGGTCGACGGAGCGTGACGTACCCGGCGCGCCGACCGCGCCGCAGCGGGCACGGTCGCGGTGACGGCTCACCACTCCGGTGAGGGCGACCCGGTCACCAGCCCCCGGTCTTCTCCCCACCTGGTGGTGATCCTCGGCGGATCGCGCGGTGGTGAGTGGCGACGCGCGCGGGGCGGCGCGGACGGGCTGCGGGCCGGTGAGCATCACCAGCCCGCGGAGGAGTCGCGGCGGTGGAGGGTGGTGACGCTCACCGCCACGGCGCGGAGTGCGCGGGCCTCCGTCTGGTGAGTGGGGAGCAGGTGCGCGACGCGCGAATTCGTCACCGGTGAGCCTCGCTCCCCACCCTCCCCGCACGCGGCCGGCCCCGGACATCGGTCCAGGGCCGGCGGTGAGCGGTCGGTCAGAAGAGCGGGGCCTGCAGGGCTCCGCTGGGATTGCCCGCGGCGAGCGCGGCGGCGATGGCGGCCTCAATCTGCTCCGGCCCCTCGGCTGCGGCGATGGCGGCCTGGACCGCCCGCGCCCGCCCCGCCGCGCCGCGCACGTCGGCCAACGCGTGCCCGGCCAACCGTCGCCGAGCCGCGGCGTCGCGGTTGTTGTCGCCCCGGGTGCCGAGTATCCAGTGGCGAGGCTGTTGGCACGGCGGCTCGTCACAGGTGTGGCGGACGACGTACCCGACGGGGATCGAGTCGTGGGCGAGCCGGTAGCCGAACAGGTGGGCGGGGACGACCCTGCTCGTGCTGGTGGTGTGCGACCCAGCGCGGTACGTGCCGTGGGCGGTGTCGGTCAGTCCGCCCGTCCACCACCAGCAGTCATCCGGGCCGCGCCGCAGAACGTGGCTCCAGTAGCGGGCGACGGTCTCACCATCGGCCAGCAGCCGTTCCCACCCCACCCTGGCTGGTGACGACAAAGCGACTTCGTCACCAGATCCGAGCAGGGCCGGGTGGGAACGCTCACCAGATAGCTGGTGAGCGTCGGGGCGGTGAGCCTGCCGTTCCTCATGGCCTGGTGAGTACGCCACGCTCACCACCTCACCAGTCCGGTGGGAAGGGGGCGGCTCGTGGTGGGGACGGTGTCAGGGTCTGCCCTCACCAATCGGGCCCGTGGCCGCAGGTTCACCCTCACCGGCTGACGATCGCTGTACGTGAGTGTCACCGTGGTGTCCCCGTGGTCGGGGTTGCACTCGCCCTGCGGGGCCGGCGACCCGGGGCCGGCGTACCGGTGGGGGACGGCTAAGCCGAGCATGGTCGCAGCTGCGCCGAGCAGGGCGCCCAGGACGACCATTACTTCGTGTCTCCGTTCGTGGTGGGGACGCTGTGCTGCTGGAGGAAGGCGCCCGCGCGTGCGGCGGCCTCCTCGCGGGTGTCGAAGGTGGATCCCTCGTAGTCCCCGGCGTTGCCTGCGGTGCCGTCGGCTGCTGTGCCGCTCCACCACCAGCCGCCCTCGTCGGCGTGCCAGGAAAGATCGGCGGTGCCGCCGAACGCCTCGATCGTGGTCCGGACTTCCTGGCCCGCTGGCGGCGGCGACATCGCACTGACGGCCTGCGGCCATTTCTTGCGAGCGCCTTGCCGGGTGATCGCCCACGCGTCTCCCAGCTGCGGGTAGCCCGCGCCCCGGATTCCGGCGGCGCCGGCGCTCTCGTCGGCCATCGCTTCGGCTGCCGTCCTGATCTCGCGAAGCGCCCGCATCCGGGCGAGGACCCAGTCACCGGCGTCGCGCACCACCAGGTGCGCGTCCTCGGGAGCGCTGGCAGGCAACGCCCGGACGCGGGTGGAGAGCTGGTCGGCCATCTCGGTGGCGAGGCTGGCGACCTGGGTGCGGATCTGCGCGGCCTGCTTCGGGTCGGGGTCGGTCCAGGCAGGTTCGCGGACGCGGGCCATGTCGTCTGCAAACGCGTCGTCGTAGTAGTCGTCACTTCCCATGACGACAACCTAGTTACCGAATCTTCACTGAAAACTGAGTTACCCAAATTGGCCGCATGTCGGGGCCTGGTCGGGTCACCCAAATTTGGGTGACCGGCGGCGCCCAAGGGCTTGTTATTAGCTCCGCTTCGGGGAGCCGGGCCGGTCTGGTGTCTGGTCTGCGGTGTCGTAGCTGTACGGGCACCCGGGCGGGCAGATATGACATGGGTCGTCATCGGCAGGCACGGGGGGGGTGGGGGTGAGCGACGTGTGGTCGCTGCGCCGGTCTCCAGAGGGGACACGACGCGCACATCGGCGTCAGGAGGAACTGCGGCTGCGCCTGCGAGGGGAGTGCGGGCCGGAGTGGTGGGAGGTCGCGCCCGCGTTCGCCGCACTCGGCATTGCGGTCGGATTGCCCCTGTACGGCCTGGTCTGGTTGTGGGTCCGTGTGGGGTGGTGGGCTGCGCTGGTAGCTGCGGCGGGGCTCGTGTACGCGGTGCGGGCCACGGTGCTCCGGCGTCGGGCGGCTCTTGTCCGCAAGCGTCGGCGGGCGGTGCGCTTCACGCTCGACCAGGTCGACGCGGCCGACGATCGGACCTTCCGCCGCATCGTCGGGCGGCTCCTGGTCCGTGATGGCTGGGTGGGCGTACGCGGCGTGCGGGTCAACGACGCGGGCGTGGTGCACCTCGTGGGCCAACGCCCCGGCGGCCAGCGGCTCGGTGTTGCCTTCGAACGGGGGTTGGAAAGGGCCGGGCAGGACGGTCCGCGCAGTGCGGCGGCCCTGCGGTCGGTCAGCGCGGCCCCGGGAGCGAAAGAGGCGGCCGACGAACCGCCCGTGCTGTACCTGGTCGTCAGTTCCGGGGCGTTCGCCCGGGAACGGGTCCTGTGGGCGGCCCGGACCGACGTCCGGCTCGTCGACCGCTCGATGCTGCAGCGCTGGGCGGCCGGCGAGGACTTGGCGGTGCTCCTCGACCTCGGCGGGGATGACGTCCTGCTGGACTCCGCGTGACCTCGCGTGTTCCGGCATACACGGTGAGCCGTGACGGATCCCGTGCGACGCGGGCCGCGCACATAAGAACGGCCCCCGTGCGACTGCGACGGGGGCCGGGGGAAGCTGCTCGGTTCAGGCGGGGGGAAGCCTCTGTTCGATCAGCTGCTCGACGGCGGTGACCCGGGCTGCGTCCCATCCGGGCTGCGGGGTCAGCCCCTCCAGCATCCCACGCAGCCTCTTGGCCTCGATCACGGTGACGCCGTGCAACTCGGTGCGCCCGCGCGGCGCGGGAACCCTCGCCCCGTGCACGGCGAGAATCGGACGGACCGGTACCCCCAGCGCCCTCGCGGCCTGCTGCGCTTCCCACACCACGGTCTCCAGCGCCTTGGTCTGGTCGTACCGGCCGTAGCGCAGCAGCCCGCCGGTGATGGTGAGGCGGGACTTCTTCGATCGCCAGTTCTTGCTGTCGACCAGGGCCACGCCGAACACTCCGGCGACCAGGTGGTCGATGTTCGCCTTCGACAGGGGGACGGCCCGGTCGTGCAGTACGGCGTAGCCGCGCCGGGCAAGGGGAGCGAGTAAGCGGGCGGTTGCCTCCTCGCCGGCTGCGCCCTTGGCCCAGCTGGTCGCCGTGCGCCGGTAGTTCTTCTGTGCGGCGTACGCCACGATGCCCACGGCGAGGAGCAGGCCGACCGGCCACGTGGTGACCGCGGTGGCGGCGTATCCGACTAAGGCGGCGACGGCTGCGGCGACGGGCAGTAAGAGCTTGGCTCTGCGGTGCTGGGCGGTCCGTTCGGCGGCGCGGCCCGCCTCGTCGACTTGGCGGGCGCTGGCTCCGGCGCCGGTCCGGCGGGGTGGCGTGGTGGTCATGTCTGGGCCCTCCTCATTGGCTATTGCGGGCTGTACCCTGCGCTCGGACTGGGCGTCAGGGTGCAGCCCTACCGGTATGGACTGGGTCAGCGCCCACGTCGGGAGGTGTTCCGTGCTCGGCTCCGCCGGTGCTGGCAGGAGGGGCAGTCGATGAACTCGCTTGCGTCGTGGGCGGAGGCGCCGGCAGTTTCGGCGACCGTGCGCCAGCAGAGGGGCTGGCCGGTCTCGTCGAGCGTGCGCCCGTTGGGGAATTCGTCGTCTGGTCCGTAGAGGCTGGCCAGGACGGGCTGGAGGCCGGGCAGGACGATGCAGGCCGGCTTGACCCATAGGCCCTGCAGGTCTGCGGGCGGGATGGAGGCGATGCTCTCCCACACCAGGCAGTTCAGCAGCTGTGCCGTGGTCCGGCATTTGTGGTCGCCCATGCACGGGTCCCAGGTGCTGCCGTCGGCGCGCAACACCTTCAGGTCCTCGGTGACGGTCAGGGTGATGGTGTCGGTGGTGTAGTGGACGGTTCGCGTGGCGGCGGCGTGCGGGCGGCGGCGGAACAGCTGGCGGATGTTCATGGGTGCACCTCCTCGTTCTCGGATGCGTCGGTGATCGGGTCAGAGCGCGGCGGTGAGGATGGCGGCGAGGGCGAGGGTCGGGACTGCGACCAGCACGGCGTGGACGGCGTGCTGGATGCGGCGGAATTTGGCGCGGGCGATGGTCACTAGGACCTGGATCTCGTCGGTGGTGTGTCCGCTGGTGAGGCGGGCACGCAGTTCGTCGGCGGGGAGTCGGTTCCAGGTGGGCCAGCCGCTCCCTCCGAGGCTGGGGCGGACGGCCAGGAGCAGCAGGACGGTCGCGGTGAAGAGCGCGGCCACGCCGATCGCGCCGACGGCGAGGGCGGGGCCGGGGATCTGGAGGTCCTTGGCAGCGGACACGATGGCGGCGATGGCGGCGCCGGTCAGGGCCAGTAACAGGCTCGCCTTGCCGTCGCTGCGGGCGAGTTCGGTACGGATCATCGTGGCGGCCGTGTCGGCGGGGGTCGGCTGGGCGGTGCGGACGGGCTGGGGCTCGGTGGTGGTCACTGGTTACTTCTCCTCATCGGTGGTGGTGCGAGGCAGGCTGCTCGGGTGCTCGATGCGGCCGTCGGTGATGCCGGGGCGGTTGCGGGGGACGTAGGTGGGCCGGGGCTCGTGTCCGTCCTCGGGGTCGTAGATCTCCGCCTTGGTGCTGGTGCCGCCGAGCAGCGGGTTGGGGACCTGGCGGTGGTGCTGGAATCCCTCGTGGCCGTAGAAGTGACTGATCGGCTGGCGGCAGGTGACACACAGGGCGTCGTCGGGGGAGACCAGCTCGTGGAACACCTCGCGGGCGGCTTCGAGCGCGTTTTCCTGGGCGGCGAACCGGTCGTCGAGGGAGTCGAGGGAGTCGAGCAGTTCCGCGACGGTGCCCATGTGGCGGTCGCTGGTGGCGGCGAGGGCCTGGCCGACAACACCGAGCAGGGCGGCGGCCCCGGTGATGACCGTGGTGAGGTGCGCGTGGATTCCCTCCAGGCCGGCGCGCGTCCACTGGAGTTCCTCGGGGGAGGGCTCCAGGCCGCCGCTGTCGGGGGCGGGGGCGAAGCGACCGCCGGGTGCGGACGGGGACGGCCGGAGCAGGCGCCCGCGCGAGTCGACCGATGCCTGGGCCGGGGGCCGTACACCGCGCTCGGCGACGGGCAGGGGGACAAGGGCGGCGACGCGCTCGCCTTGGCGGGTGACGTAGGTGATGGCGCCGTCGTCCTTGGCGCGGTCCACAACGGCGGCGAGCTGGTCGCGGACCTTGCGGATGGGGGAGTCGTATTCAACTGCGGGCATGTACCAATGGTACCCATCAGTGCGTACCAAAGGTACGCACTTGCGTGAACTGGCTGGATGGGATGTGTGGCTGGCGCGTTCGGGCCCGGGGCGGGAGACGGTGGCGTCCCGGGGGGAGACGCTGTCCGGCGGCCCCGCGCCGTACGTCGGACCTGAGCGGGGTGCTCCCTCGTCGGTTGGGCGCGCGCAGCGCTGCCGCGGTTCTCGGGGGTGCGGAAAGGATCGCGCTTGCGCGACCCGCTTGCGGGCGCCGGAGGCGTCCTTGGAGGGCCCCCGGGGTTCGTGGCACCCTCTGGGGCCCATCCGGCGAGGGAGTGCTCCGCGCCCCACCCTGACCTCATCGCCCACCGGCCGGCGGCCGCGATTGCTCCCCCGCCCCCTCGGAGAGCGGGCCCGCCGGAGGCGCTTGTCGCTCTGGCCTGCCGCTCGCAGCACTGCCCTCAAGAGATCGCGCGATAACAAGCCCTGAGGCAGCGATGCCGTGAGGGGCGCAAGCCGAAAGGCCGCTGCGCAGGGGGGTCAGGCGGTTGCGATGCGGCGCTCGATGCGGGCTCGGGCGGCTGCGTGGTCGCCCCGGCGGTCGACCGTGCGGGGGTATCGGCGGCGGGGTTGCTGGGGGAGGGTGGTGAGGACCAGATCGGTCTGTTCGGCGTGTGTCTGGACTCCTGTACGGATGCCGGCCTTCGGGGACCTCATCCATGCCTCCTCTTGCTGCCACCAGCGGTACAGCTCGATCTCGACGGCGTACCGGCGGGCACGGGAAGCGAGGCGCCCGTGGCTGCCCAGGGCCTTGGCGGCGGCCGTGAGAGAGCCGGGGCGGGACCTGTAGTGCGGGGTGCCGGAGCGGTCCGCGGCGAGTGCCTGGCGGGCAGCGTGCTGATCGGCTCCACGGCGGCGCAGGACGGCCCCGTCGGCAGCACGGCAGCGTTCTCCAGGTGTGGCTTGGCAGGTAGGGCATTCGTGGTGGACCGTCATGACCGCGCGGGTGGCGATCATCAGGTCCCGCATCCTGCGGAGGTGCTTCACGGCAGTGCGGGGTTGGTATCCGGTGAGCTGGCAGATCTGAGCCACGCTCAGGGGGCGGTCGGCGTGGTCGATCAGCTGCTGGAAGATCCTGCCGGCGTGGTGGCCTAGGCCTCCGGCGTGGGTGGCTGTGGGTCGGCCGTAGCTGAAGACGTCGTTCTGACCTGCGGTGAGACGCTCCTGGAGACGTGCGACCAGGGTGGCCCGCCTGTCCCCCTTGGGGGGCGGGGTTCCTTGTGTCCCACCCTGTGCAGACAGGGAAAATGCGGGGTGGGCGGGGGTGATCGGGAGGAGTTCGTGGGTTCCGGCGGGGCCGTCGGAGTCGTGGGGGGCGAGCCAGCCGTCGAGGGTGAGGCGGTGCTGGGCGCGGTGCTGGGTGGAGCGGCCGGTGCCGGTGGCGAGGGCCGCGCGGCGGACGTCGAGGTCGAGCACGGTGGTGCCGGCACGGAGTGCGAGTAGGCATCGCAGGTCCAGGGCGGCCCGGTCGGCGGGGCCGGCGTCGGTGGCCCAGCGCTCGGGGCAGGCGTCAGCGGCCGCTTGAACCTGCTCGACCAAGTCGATGACGTCGCCGATGGTCTCGGTCCACTCCAGCGCGTCCTCGGTAAGGGGCAGGGTGGCCGCGTACGCGACGCATCGGGCCCACTGGCGGGCCAGTTTCTCGCGGGCCTGACGTTCCGGCAGAACGGCGCGCAGGACGCCGTGACCGGTCACCCTGGTGCAGGCGTGGAGGAGTCCGCCTTCGCGGTGGCGGCGGTCGTCCAGCAGGCGTTCGACCATGGCCCACGTCCAGCGGCGCAGTGCGAGGCGGTCGAGGAGCGAGGCGAGGGTCTCGCTGATGCGGTCCTCGGGGGGGCGGCGGGTGAGCAGGGCGTAGGTCTCGTCGTCCAGCACCGGGTTGGTGGGGCCGGGGAGGCGGGGGCCCAGTTCGTCGTCGAGGACCTGGACGTGGTGGTCGCGGATGATCCGGACGGGGACGGTCGGCGGGGCCGGGACCGCGTCGATGATGAGCAGCAGGCGCATGAACGCCTCGGAGGGGTTGCGGCAGGTTGCAGGGGCCAGCAGGGCCGCAGCGCGTTCCTCGTCGAGGGGCGCCTGCAGTTCGCTGCGGCCCCCGGCACGGTGGGGGGCTCCGATCGGGCGGGCCGCGCCGGTGCGCGGGTTGGTGAGCAGGCCTCGGTCCAGGGTCGTCGGCAGGCGCTTCGCGGCGGCCTCGGCGATGGCGGAGACCAGGATCGCGTCGAGCGGGGTGGCGGCGGTGACCCACACGTGCCGTCCGCCGGCGGATCCAGAGGCAGCGACCACGTGGTTCAGTCCTGCTTCATCCAGCCAGCGCAGCAGAGTTGCGAGGTCGGGCCCGGTATCGCCACGCTTGGAGTCGAGGTCGAACAGGAGCCACTGGAAGCGGTTCAGCTCGTCGGCGAGGTAGACCGCGTACGGGCGGCCGTATGGAGCGGTCCGGGGCTCTGTCAGCTTCTGGTTCTTGTAGGAGTGCAGCCAGGTGCCGTCGCCAGAACGGGTGTCTACCCGGATCGCGGGGCGCGGGGACAGCTCCAGGAACAGGGCCTGGAAGTCCACCCGCGCGGGGGATTCGACGGGGAGATCACCGGTATGAGGATTGTGGATCTGGGCAGATGACGGGCTGTGCACCCCCGCTCCGGTAAACACACCAGAGGCGGGCATGAGCTGTCCGGCACCGTAGCGGTCCGCTACGATGGTCGTGCTCCTAACTACAAATGCACGTCGAAGCCCCCTCCCGCCTGCTGGCGGTTGGGCTCCGAGCGCGGCCAACCAGGTCGCTCAAGGGCTTGCTCCGAACTACAGCTACACAGCTGCAACGCAGATGTGGTCAGGGCACCACCGCCCGACAGTCGCCGTGGAAAGCGTCTGTGGGGCTCTTCTCACCTCCTGTTCTTTGTAGGGGCGAGGGACTCGGTTGGAAGCCGGGTCGCTCTGGGCCTGGCAGCGCTTGGCGGCGCTGATGGACGGTGGTCGACTGGGAAGTCGACCGGGTGGGAACTACATGTGAATCAGTTGGGGATTCAGCTCGCTGGGGAGTGAAGCTGACCCCTGTACGTCGTTGGGCGCCGCCCCGGTGGGAAGTTGGCCGGGGCTTTTTGGCGCGTACGCACGTGGTCTTGCGGAAGGCGCTACCCGGTCATGGGGAGCGCCTTCTGTTCGTCCAGCTCGTCCGCCCACGTGGGGCGGCCTTTCTCGTCGACCGGCATACGCCGAATCAGCTCGTTGACCAGTCCTGCGAAGGACAGCCCGGTCGCCCTGGCGGCTGCGATGGCTTTCACAGCCTCGTCGGGGGTCACGACCACGCCGGTGCGCCAGTTCTGACCGGACGTCGCGTCGTACTGCACGCGGCGCCCCCGCTGTTCGCGGCCGCGGGGCGGGCCGGAGCCCGGTCCGTTGCCGTCTTTTCCAGTCTTCGTGGTCACAGTGAAGATCCTTGCACACTCCGAGAGCTATTCACTACGGAATCGGGCGTGTCGCTGAGGTTTTCGTGGGGCTGATGTGATTCTGGCTGGATCCAATCCGGGGAGCGGTGACGATTCCTCAGGAGGGCTCTGCACGTCAGAGGTTCGTATGCCTTGCGCGCCCGGTCGAAGGGGGCGCGGAGAGGCCCGCCGGCGGATTCACTCGATCCGGTCATCCGTACTTCCCCTTTCGTGCTGCTCGGTTGCGGCCCTGCATTCCTATGGACGGATCGGCCCTCGGCATCGTTACAGGTTTGGGGGCACCACTTTTCGCAGATCAGGGCCGGTCCCGTGGGGCGGTCCGCCGACCGGCGGCGGTGTGTCTCCTGGTCCGCCATGCGGGAGGTCTTGCCGGCCGGGGGAACCAGGCGCGGGGGATGGGTGTCAGCGGGACGGTTTCGCGGTCTGGGTGATGGTGAGGAGCGGCGTGCGGTGGGTGTCCCGGGGCCCGTTCTTGCCGTCGGTGTCCGGGCTTGCGGACAGCAGGTAGAGGCCGAGGAGCAGCAGGAGGAACGCGCCGACTCCACCCCCGGCGGCGCTGGCGCCCCGGTGCCGGGCGGGGATTCCGGTGCGGTGGTAGCCGCGGACGGGTCGGCCGGCGCGGTAGTGCGGGCGTACGTAGGTCATGGGTGTCCCTTCGAGGGCCCGGCCGCCGGCGGCGGCTGTGGCTGTTCTCCGAAGGTAGGAAGGGGGGCTGTTGCGAACCGGGGTGCTCTTCGCGGGGGTCCAGCCGTGAACCGGGTTGCACCCCCGCGTTGTTGGGGCTGTTTGCGGGGGAGGGGCGCCGTACCGTCGTTGGTATGTCGAGGAGCGCGCCGAGTAAGGCGGATCGGGATCTGATAGCCGCGGTGAGCGCGGCGGGGGTGACGGTGAGCGCCACGCAGCTGGAGCGGTGGCGGAAGGTGGGGCTGTTGCCCCGGGCGAGTCAGGCCTGGCGGGGGAAGTACGGGAGTACCTGTTCCTTACCGGAGGGCAGTGTCGAGCTGGCCACGGCTTTGGGGCGGCACGCCCGGCGGGGTCGGGGGTGGGTGGACCTGGCTCTGCTGGCCTGGTTGGACAGCGGGGCGCCGGTGCGGGATGCGCTGCTGAACAGGGCAATCCGGGCGGCGACGCGGGAGATGCTGCGGATGTCCGTGGATCTGATCGACAGGGAGAGGGAGGCGCATCCCGTCCCGGAGGGGATGGAGCTGGGGCCGGCCTTCGAGACGGCTGAGATCGTCGCGCGGCTGATGACGACGACGAGCCCGGTCCGGCAGCGCATCCCGACGGAGAGGGAACTGCAGGCACGGCTGCGGGCTGCTGGGTATGAGGTTCCCGAGCAGCCCTTGCGTGATCTGCTCACCGTGGCCTGGGTGCACATGGACGGCGAGACCCCCATGGATCCCGACGAGACCGAACGGTGGGTCACGGCTCTTGGGATGCGGGAGGAGGAGCCTACGGAGATGGGCCGGGCCGGCGCCGCCGGGTGGCTGCTGTCGCGGGGGCTGATGGAGCTGGTGGGGAACGGCGGACGCCGGATGTTCGACCGTGCGGTCCAGCAGATCCTCGACGGAGAGGTTGTCCTCGGCCGCGGGGAGATGGATGCGGCCCGCGCGGACCTGGATGCCCACTTGCACCTGTTCGGGATCGGGGAGGGCGACCGGAGGCCGGTGGTGTCGCACACCTTCGTCGCGCACTTCGTCGCCTACATGACCTCGGTGTGGAGCCTGGTCCGGCGTCAGCTTCCGAAGGGCTACGGCGTCGCCGACGTGCTCCGAGCCGGCCTGGAAAGCGCCAAGAACGAACGCGGGCAGCAGGTGAAGCTGGCGGCCTGACGGCCGCTGCCGGGCGGAAAGGCCCGCGCAAAGGAGCGCCTCCCCGTCGCTGTCGAGGGAAGCATCCGGCCACCACTGCTCGTAGGGGCGAGGGGCCGGATGAGACCCGCTCGCGCCTGCGCGTGCGTGGGACGGTCTCACGGGTTCCACGAATGTACCTTTCCGCAGGTCAACAGCCTGCGGCCGAGTCTCATGCTGTGCCCCGAGAGGTCCCGGTCTGGAACGTGAGCCACGGAGGGCCAGCCCCAGCGAAGCTGCGACCGAGTGCGGTTCCGCAGTGGCCACCCGCACCACCGGTCAGACCAGCCCTTGCTCCCATTCTTCTGGCCCCGGACCTGTCCGCGGCCGCCGACGGGCACAAGCTGCCCCGACGGGGCACCGCAAGCCCGCCGGGGCTGGGGAGCTGCCGGCCCCGGCGAGCCGTGCGCTTTCGGTCAGCGGCGGGGCCGCCAGCGGGTGAACATGCACTGGTCGTCGCCCGCGCCGAGCCGGAAGGGCAGGGCGATGGAGTCGAGGGAGAAGGGTTCCCCGGCGGCATGGACGGTCCAGCCGTGGTGGGTGTAGAAGGCGCCGAGATTGCGATCCGCCTCGTATGAGCCGTACACCACGTAGTAGCCCAGCTGCTGGTAGACCTGCCAGGTCCGCTTGAGCAGCATGCCGGCGATTCCCTGGCCGCGGGCATGCTCGGCGACGGCGAGGCCGTGGACCTTGGCGACGAACAGGCTCAGGGCGATGGCCTTGTCGGGGCCGAAGCCGTTCTTCATGGCCATGTCGATGAGCGTTCCGGGGGCGGTCGCGGACAGCGTGCCGACGGTGCGGTCCGATTCGTCGACCGCGACCAGCGGCAGGCAGACGGTGGTCAGGGCCTCGGTCATGGGCTGGCTGGTGAAAGTGTGCGAGGCGGTGTGGCGGTATGCCGTCGGGCCGCCGAGGCCGTCGAGCATGGTGGAGGCCACGGTGCCGCTTTCGATGGCGGTCCGCAGTTCGGGCAGGAACCCGACGCCCTCGCCGGAGGTGGCGAGCAAGGCGTCGGCTGCGTCGGCGTCCTGCGGCCGGGCCAAGCGGATGCGGGTGCCGGCCGGGCCCTGCCAGCCGGTGCGGACGCGGTCGGCGGACAGTGGCGCCTGCCTGGCCTTCTTGGTCGTCTTACCCATGTTCTGGTCCCCCCTGTTGGTGGTGGTGTCGGCGCCGTCCGGACGCCGCGTGCGGATGGATCTCTATGTCACTCGGTGGCGGCCTTCGCTTCTGGCTGGGCCGGGTCGTTGGGCGCCCACCGGGGCATACCACCCTGGGGGTTCGGCACGAAGGAGCCGTTCGGGCCGTCCAGGGGCGCAGGCAGGAGCCCCAGCTGCCAGCCCGCCGGCGGTGTGGTCGTCGGCTTCGGGGGCTCGTTCTGCGCGGGCGGGACCTCGTCGGGTGCGTAGACCTCCCATGACCAGGCGCCCTCGCTACTGCGGGCGGCGACGATCCGGTCGCTGTCCAGCTCGGCCGCGGCCCGGCGTGCGCGGTCGAGCGCTTGGAGCAGCTGGATTCCGAAGTCGGCAGGGGTCTCTCCCCTCTTGGACATGCGGACCGGGTAGTGCTTGTCGCCCCTGCTGTCATGCACGACAACCTGTCCGGCGTCGTCCTGCCCGATGTGCGTGACCCATCCCATGCGGAGGAGTTGATAGGGGCCGTCCCGGTGGGACGGGTTCAGAATCCAAACGGTCGCGGGCATGGGCGGCCTCTCTGCTCGTTGATCAGGCCCCCATCATCTTCGCGCCGGGAGGCGGCCGGGCTTGAGTCGGGGAAAGCGCCCGCCACCAGGGGGCCGGGGTGGGTCGACTACCTGGAGCGGGACGTGCTGGATGCCGCCGTCCGCTACGAGCGCGGGGACTGAGAACCACAAGGGCCCCGGACGGTTTCCCGCCGGGGCCCTGCTGTGTGGCTCGGTCTGCGGTGCGCCTACAGCGGTTTGGCTGCCGGGGATCGGAGGGCCGCCTGATGCCGTCGGAGGACGGATCGGGGGCCGGCCAGCAGGGCATCGGGGGTGAAGTGGGGCGGGGGCAGGTGGCGTTCGAGGGCGGGGAGGTAGTTCCAGCGGAGTCCTGGGTGGGCGGAGTGGGCGTAGTGGTGGAGGTCGCCGTAGGGGAGCCACGTGGATGCGGCCGCGGCGGCCAGGACGGGGGTGCGGGGGTAGAGGCGCAGGCAGCGGCCGGCCTCGATCTGGGCGGGGGTCCCAGTGCGGTGGTCGGGGTCGAACCAGGTGTGCTCGGCGAGCAGGGACCACCATGCGAGCAGGGGGTACAGGAGCAGGCGGGGGGCGAGGGCTCCGGCGAGGACGGCCGTCCAACCGCCTGCGGCGTAGGCGGCACCGGCGGCGGCCGCGAGGGCGGTCGTCGCGGTGGCGCGGTGGTGGCCCCGGTGGGCGCGCAGGTTGGCGAGCAGGCCGGTCACGGTGGTGCGTACGCCGAGGGGGGTCAGCGGGTGAAGGACGGCCAGGACCATGCCGCGGCGGTCGAGGATGGTGCCGGGGCGGAGTCCTGCGGCGGCGAGGTCGGCGAGGTTGGGGTCGCTGGCGAGGGTCGCGCTGGGGTGGTGGTCGCGGACGTGGCGGCGGCGCCGGTCGGCGACGGGTCCGAGGCCGAGGGGGAGGTGGGCCCCGTAGCGGGCGAGCCGCAGGTTGGCTGTGCGGGTGCGGGCCAGTACGCCGTGGACGGCGTGGTGGCTGATCTCCTGGAGGTGGCGGAACTGGACGGCGACACCGATGGCGGCCGCGATGGCGGCGAGTGGGCCGTGGGGGGCGAGCAGCCAGTAGCCGATGATCTGTACCCACTGTCCGGCCAGTAGCAACGCAGGGGTCGTGTCGGTGGCGCGGCGGCGTTGGTGGGCTATGAGCTGGGCGGCTGGTGCGGTGCGGGGTCGGCCGCGGCGGAAGTGGAGGCGGTCGGGCTGGCGGAGGAGCACTCCGGCCGCGATCAGGGCTAAGGCGAGGAGCAAGACGGTTCCCGGGGACCAGGGCGGGGCCGTCCCCCACCATTGATCACCTAAAGTACTTCTAGTCACTAACTTTGACGGGGGGTTCTGGACATGAAGACGGCGGCTCACCATGCCGGTGGGCCGCCGTTGGCGTTCTGTGCGGGGGAGGGGTCAGAGGCTGGCGACGGTGGCGGCTGCCCGGTCGTGGTCCCAGGCGCCGGCGTCGAGCATGGGGCGGGCCGTGGCCTCGTAGGTCTGCAGGACGCGGGGGGCGGAGTCCGCGCCGTGTCCCCAGACGGACTCGAAGCGGCCGGCCCAGCGCTGGACGCCCTTGAAGTACACGCTGCTGCGGCCGCGCTGGTAGTCGGCGTCGCCCTGCTCCTCCTCGACCAGGGCGGCGGCGTTGGCGAACACCACGACATCGACGGCCTGGTCGGCGCGCAGGCGGTCGCGGACGGCGAGTCCGCAGGTGACGCCCAGCTCGCGGTGCTGGTTGATGAGGGCGAGCAGGGAGGTGGCGAACTCCTGCTGGGCGAGGTCGGCGGCGTGGACGATGAACAGGCGGTCGATGCGGCCGCCGGCCTCGGTGAACCGCCTGTTCGCGGCGATGTACTCGCGGCGGCCGGTCAGCAGGCCGGGGTTGGTGGTCAGGTCGGCGGCCAGGATCCGCTGCGGCTGGGCGCCGGCCTCGGTGACGGTGTTGACCAGCAGGGTGGACAGGCGGGGGACCTCGGCGGCGTACACCCGCAGGTGGCCGTCGGCGATCTCGCCGTAGTCCGAGATGAGTTCGGCTTCGAGCTGGGCGCGGACACGGTCGTAGTACGCGGCGTCATCCATGGAACGCAGGTTAGTGACCCGGCGCAGGTGGATGTAGGTCCTTCGGGTCCAGTAGTGCCCTGCGGCGAGTATGAGGATGAGGACGGCCTGTATGGCCAGCAGCAGGTGGAGGTTGACCCGGTCCGCCATCCAGCCGATCACGGGGACGGCCAGTCCGGCGATGCTGAGCACCGCCCCGAGCGCGGGTGAGCCGAGTACCGAGGTGGCTCTGGTGAGTGCTCCCGGGCGCGCGTCGGACATGGTGTCTACCCCTCCCCCTGGTCGGCCCGTCCGGGCCTGGGGGGTCATGATTCCCGAGCCGCGCCCGCGGCCTCAACCGTGGCGGGATCCCGTCGGGTTGGTTGGCCGACGGGCGGTGGGTCAGGCCAGTGGCAGGCGGTAGTCGACGGTCCAGCGGCTGGCCGGGACGACGATGTCAGCGGTCTCCACGGGGCGGCCGTCGGTGTCGTAGTAGGTGCGCTCGATCAGGGTGGCGAGCGCGCCGGGGGCGATGCCGAGCCGGTGGGCCTGGTCGGTGTCGGCCTGGATGGGGCGGGTGCGCTCGTGGGCCTGGGCCACGGTGATGCCCAGTTCGGCCATGCGCTCGGGCACGCTGCGGCCGGCGAGGGGGCCTCCGTCGGGCAGGACCACGGGGGTGCCGCCCGTGATCGCCATGGGCTCCCAGCTGACGGCCGTGGCGACGGGACGGCGGGCGTCGTCGAGGAAGTCGTACGACGTCCGCACGACATGGTCTCCGGCGGCGATCTGGAGCCGGTCGGCCACCGGGGCGGGCGCCGGGAGTTTGGCCTCGCTCTCGGCGTCCCACGTCGAGGCCCCGGCCGGTGCCGGCGAGGTCGGAGCGGCGGGGAACCTGAGCATGACCGTCCGCTGGTGCGGGCTGACGTAGGTGCCGGATCCGGCCCGGCCCTCCAGCAGGCCCTCGGTGATGAGCAGCTCCTGCGCCCGTCGCACCACGTTCTCACCGGCGCTGTGCCGGGCGCCGAGGACGTCGCGGGAGGGCAGGCGGCTGCCCGGGGTCCACTCTCCCGACGCGATCAGGGCCCGGAACTCCTGGGCGACGCGCAGGTAGGGAGGGTTGATCCGGTCCGACATGTCTCCCCTTCACCGCTGCCGAGATACGCCAGCTCATTCTCTGGAATCCGCCCCATCCGGGGTCACCATTTGCCAACCTAGTCACTAGCTAAGAGTTAGTGACTAGGTGCGCTATGCGTGACCGGAGGATGGCGGATGGACTCATTGAAAGCCGCTGCGGCGGCGGCCCTGACGCGCCTCACCGGCCAGGCACCGCGCATCACCCGGCACCCCGGCTTCCTTCTCCTCCAGGCCGACCCCTCCGGCGTCTCCGCCGAGCAGTGGCCCCACCTGGTCGAGGTCCTGGAGGCAGCGGCCGCCTACGGCATGACCACCACCGCGGCCGGCACACGGATGGTCTGGCTGCGTATCGACGACGTGGAGACACCCACTCATGAGTGATGCACCCCTGCACCTCCCCTTCGCCAAGGGGCACGGCAGCGGCAACGACTTCATCGTGCTCGACGACCCCGACAACACCCTGGACCTGTCGCCCGCCACCGTCGTGCGGCTGTGCGACCGGCGCACCGGCCTCGGCGCTGACGGCATCCTGCGCCTGGTGCGCTGCGCTGCGACGCCGGAGGGCTCCTCGATGGCCGCGGCCGCCGAGTGGTTCATGGACTACCGCAACGCCGACGGCTCCCTGGGCGCGATGTGCGGCAACGGCATCCGGGTCCTGGCCCGCTACCTCGCCTCCACCGGCCGCCACTCCGGGGGGCCGCTCGCCATCGCCACCCGGGCCGGGGTCCGCCTGCTCGGACTCGCCGTCGGCAACACCCCGCAGCACGGAGAGGTGAGCGTGGCCATGGGCCGACCCGCCTTCCCCGGACCGTCGTCCATCACGGTCACGGTGGGCGCCCGCAGCTGGCCCGCCCTGCACGTCGATGTCGGCAACCCGCACGCGGTGGTGTTCGTCGACCACCTCGACCACGCGGGCACCCTGGCGGAACCTCCCCAGGTCCGGCCGGCCAGCGCCTACCCCCACGGGGCGACCGTCGAGTTCGTCCGCGACCTCGGCTCGACCCACCTGGTCCTGCGCGTGCACGAGCGCGGTGTGGGGGAGACCCCCTCCTGCGGCACGGGCGCGTGCGCGGCTGTGGCCGCGGCCCTGCACCGGATGCCCCGCCAGACGAAGGCGGTCCAGTACACCGTCGACGCCATCGGCGGCCGCCTGCAGGTCCGGGTCACACCCGACGGGAACATGCGGCTGACCGGCCCGGCCCACATCTCGGCCCAGGGAACCGTCCGCCTCCACCCGCTCGCCGACCTGCAGGCCGGCCCGGCCTCCTACGGTGTCCCCTCACCGGAACTCCTCGCACGGGCCGGCCGGGGCCTGGGCCGGTTCCTCGACTGCACCCGGCCGCCCGGCGACGGCAACGACCTGACCAGCGCTGCCGAGAGGTTCCAGCCGCTCGGCAACCCCTGAACAGCCCGGGTATGGGAGAGGGCACCCCACTGGTGGGGTGCCCTCTCCCATACCCGGGCCGGCGCTGTGCCAGCGGACTCGGACATCGACATCTGGTAAGCACGGATGCTATATGGCATAATGACGGTGCGGACCTGGCCTACGTACGTGGGATCACCGGGTCTAGCTTTCCAAGGCCCGGCCTCGTTGCCGGGCCTTCGTGTTTCTCAGATTCGCCTCGGCGAACCGGCCGCCGGCAGCTTCCGGCTCCACCAGTCCCACATGAAGCCCTTGCCCGGGTGCCGCTGCACCGCCTGGTAGGCGGTGTAGGCGAGAAGGTCGGCGGCCTGCACGGGCTGGCTGTGATGGGAGCCCATGAACCAGGGGTCCTCGACGATCCGGCGGGTGGCCAGCTTCAGCTTGCGGTGCTCGCGCTGGTAGCTGCCGTCGGTCCCGTCGCCGTCCATGACGATGATCCCGTGGTCACCGTCCCGCTCCAGTGTCTGGTCGATGTCGGCGAGCATCGCCGCGTATACCGCGGAGCGCTGGTCGTAGTACGCGCGCCCCTTGTCGGTGGTGTGCCTCCATACCGCGCCCACCCTGGTGCCCGGCAGCGCGGCGATCGCAGCAAGGTTGTCCTGAGCCACCTGCTGGCGCCGGTGCTTCTGCCGGTTCCACGCCCGACGGGTCGACGGCGTGCCGCGGCCGGCGATGAACTGGGTGGAGTGCAGCTCGTAGTCGGCGGGGATGCCGGTGTCCGCGTAGAGCTGCCTGCGGAAGTCGAGCAGCCGGCGCAGGGCCCTGCTCCATTCGGCGATGTCGATGTCGGCCCAGCCGTAGACGACGTACCCGGTGCTCTCAGCACCAGAGTCATCGATGTAGAAGATCCTTGTTCCCACCCGCTCACGCTATCGGCCTGCGGCTACACCTGGGTTCCGCCTGGGGAAAACTCCCCCACGGCCCCAGCCCAGGCGGTGACCGATCGTCAGCCAGCAGGGGGCGGCGGCCGCTCGGCGTGGCCGGGCCCGTCGTAGCTGGAATCGGAACGTCGGCACAGGAGGCCGTCAGCATGCAGGGCAGTCCTTCTACAGGCGGGTGAGCACCTCGGCCGCGGCGCACTCCTGGCACGCCCGGGCACCTGGGCGGGCAAGGGCTGCAAGAGCCTCGTCCAGGTCCAGCTCGGGCCCATCGGTGGGGGCCAGCTCGCATCCGTGCTCGTGGACCACGGTGCCGGTCGCCCGGCTGCCGGGGCCTCCGGCCCGGGTCCGCTCCACCGTCCAGGCCCAGCTCATGTTCGCTCCGGGAGGGGGCGGCGCGAGGTAGGGATGGGACGGCGGCCGCTGTTCGACCGGCACGGTGGTGTAGTCGGTCCCCTCGACGGGCCGCACGTACTCGCCGTCGCCTGCGGGAACCCACACCGTGTACTCGACCGGCTCCACGCCCTGGGAGTCGGTCACGGACCAGACCGGCATACCTACCCGGTACCGCCACCCGCTGGGGGTCCATCGCTTGGCGTGCAGCCTTGCCCTCACCTCTTGGCCGTCGGGCAGGGTGAGCCATACGGAGGGCGGATCGAAGCTGGCGGACACAAGACCACGGTAGGCGTTCCTGCAGCTCCTTTGTCCCCTCGCCTGCCCATGGCGTTGCCACCAGCGTCAACGGCGGCCGGGCGCACCGAAATTACCCCTGCCATTGACAGCCCCCCTGATATCATGGAAGTGCTTCCCCGCCGACGTATGGGGATCAAGGCAAGCGTTTCCCTGTGGATCCGAGGCACCCGCGCATGTCCGCGTTGGGGCGACGAGAGCAGGCAGCCACCGCCTTTCGAGTGTGAGTCGGCCGCACTCGGGTTGATCGCGCCTGTTGTCAATGCCAACGGGGGTGGTCGGGCTCGGCTGCCTCGGCATCGGTCTGTCCACCCCCCTCTTCACAAGGGGAACGGAACATTGCCTAAGAACCTCTGCGTTGCCTTCGCCCTGCTGCTGGCAGGCTTCATAGGCCTCGCGGCTGGTGTCGTGGTCTTCGCCATGGGAGACCCGGCCCTGTCGGCCGTAAAGACCGGCGGCGGCGTCTTCATCGCCCTCGCGCTGCTCGGCCTGGGCGTCCTGACGTACGTGACACCTACGCCCGGCTCGTGACCGCGAGGGGGCCGCGCCGACCGTTCGGTGCGGCCCCCTCGCGTCCTGCTATGAGAAAAGGCCAGACCCCGACCGGACCGGTCGGGGTCTGGCGACTGCTGCGGGTGGGCAGCCGCGGTCGGGGACTCGGGCCTCAACACGGCCCCCCTGGTCGGCCTTTCGCCCGCAGCCTCACCGGGACCGGCAGCGGGCGATCCCAGGCGCGCGGATCCGTACGAGCAGGGTTATCAGCGCCCCTCGGCGCTCCATCCCCCGGGTCGCAGACCGGGGGTGTGGGCGGGGTGGCTGGGTGGAGCCCAGAGTGCTCCCACGGGGCCAATCAGTGCGGGCGGGTAAACGTACGAGGGGTTGTGCAGCCGGCGCCGCGCTTCGAGGGACCGGCGCCTCCGGGCGACGTAGGCCTGGTCGGGCTCGGCCGAATCGATCTCCAGCTCCCGGACCCACGGCGGGCTCTCGGGGGCGGAGTGCTCGATCGCCTGCTGGAGCTCGGCCTGGCGTCGGCGGCCGCGTTCGGACACCGCCCAAGGGTGGTCGGACAGCAGCCACTCCTCCGTCAGCGGGTCGGTGGTGTCGAGCTGGGCGAGGTCGGGGGCCGGGCCCGGGTCCCGTGCAGGTACCCAGCCGGACAGGACGTCGTCAGGATCATGCAGGGGCATGGGCCCAGTGTGCCCGGCGCCGTTGGGGTTTCCGCCCTGGCCCCTGGGGTGGTCACGGTTACCCGGATCCTCGGCTGATCCGCCCTCACCCGCCTGGGGCCGACCGGGGGGCCGACGGGTCGACCCGTCGCTCTCAGAGCCCATTTCGCGGCCCTGACCTGCGGGCATAGCGTATGCCCAATAGGCAACGAGAAAACTATTCCCCCGTTCCGTCATCTCGGACGGAAAGGGACCACCTACAAGGAAAGCTCCTGATGTGGCGTCAACAGGCCATCTGGGGGTTAATGGTGGGCGCCTTGATGGTAAAGTGCCTTTTGCTTCGTCCTTGTTCCGCCTGCGTGCAGGCGGGTTCTGTAGGGAGGAGGTGTTAGGCGTGAGCGTCGGTGCTGACCCCTCGGGGTCCGGGCCGGCGAGGACCCGGGTGCAACGTGTCGGTGATGTGGTGCGAGTCCTGGGTTCTGGTCTGCAGGCGGTCTACTACGCGGTGCGTACGTGGCTGCTGATGACCTGACACGACGATGGGCCCACCCGTGAGGGTGAGCCCATCTGGATCGTCACGCCCGCGGGTCCCGCGCCGACGCTTGGCAGGCAAGCGTGGGGCCCGCCCTCGCGTGGTGATATCACCCATGATATCACGGGCGGTTTTCAACTCCGTATGGCACACGGGAAATGAAGCGCGCTGAAGCCTCGCATCTCTCTCTGAAATACGCCCGGAAATTGCGAGGAAATCGACGCAGATTCAGGGGCTACAGACCGATGCCGTACAGCGGGTTGAATTCCTCGTCGAATGCGGCGGCCCGGTCGTGGTATCCGGCGAACGCCCTGCTGCCGTCGGCCCAGCCTCCGTGCCGGGCGGACTCCAGCTGGTTCTTCTTGGCGTGGCGGGTGGCCTCGGCGTAGCCGCGGCGGAGTGCGTGGCCGGTCCAGCGGGGGGCGCCGTCGGGGAGGACGGCGTCGGGACGGCCGAGGCCGGCGCGGCGGGCGGCGCGGGTGACGATGTCGGCGACGCCTTCGGGGGTCATGCGGCCGGTGGGGTCGCCGATGGGGCGGCCGTGGCGGGTCATGGCCGGGTTGATCCGGCCGTGGCGGTCGATGCGGAGGAGCATCGGGCCGGTGGGCTGGTGGCCGTGGTCGAGCAGGGCCTGGCGGTAGGCGCGTAGGCAGCGGACCGGGCAGGTGGAGGTGTAGCTGCCGTAGGGGACGCCTAGGGGCTGGTCGTTGGTGACCTTCGGCCGGTAGAGGTCGTAGAGGAGTCCCTGGTCCTCGTCGGCCTCGGTGACGTCCTCCCAGTCGAGCAGGGCGGCCTCGGAGCTGCGGGCGGCGAGCGCGAACCCGGTGACCAGGGCGGCGGCGTCGCGTAGTCCGATCAGGGTGGTGGTGTCGGTGTGGGCGATCATCTCGCGGAGGAGCGGGGGCGTCGCGGCGGCCGATTTCCGGGTCCGGCCGGCCGGGTTCTTGGTCTCTTTGAGGTGGGCGGTGTAGCCGCGCAGGACCAGGCGGGCGCCGGTCTGGCTGGGTTGGGGGAGGCCTGCGGCTTGGTGGGCCACGGCGATGGAGGCCATGGCGCGGTCAATGCTCGACGGCTTGTAGGGGCGGCCGGTGCGGGGCCGGGGGGTGAGGGTGCACCAGGTGACGTACTCGGTCAGCGTCTCGGCGGTGGCCGGCAGGGCCCGGAATCCGTGGACCTCGGCCCACTGCTCGAAGCGGGCCCAGTCCCCGCTGTAGCCGCGGCGGGTGGCGTCCGGGATGCCGCGCTCGGTCGCGGCGCGTGCGGCGTCGGAGAGTTCCTGGCGGGGAACGGCGGCGGTGTCCACCGTGCCGGTCGCGGGCCGGGCGAGGGCGGTGGCGGTGAGCGCGGCCGCGGCGGCTGCGGCGGACATCCTGCGTACTGCGGCCCCCATGGTCGTCCCCCTCGCTCCCGTGGATCTGGCCCGCCTCGATTCTCCCCTATCTGGAGGCTGAAGAGATGGCGGCGGGTTCCGGGCCGTGCAGGTGGCAACAGCGGCAGCCTCGTGGGCCGTAGCCATGGATCCCAGCCGCCGAAATCTGCTGCATGTGACTGCGGCGTGGTCCGAGACACGCCCGGTAGGTGCTTCTCGGGCCCCGGAAAGCCTGCTCATCTGTCAGCAGGGTCAGCTACCTTCCGAAGATGACGCACGGACTCCCCGACCTCAACGGCTACACCTCCACGCTCGGCCACGTTTCCGGGCTCTGCCCGAACTGCGAGCGCCTCACCACGCTGAGGGTCGCACTCCACTCCAAGCTGGATGGCACCGTTGAGAAGGGATCCGAGGGCAGCCCTTCCTCGGTGCGCTGCCTGGTGACCCTTACGTGCAGTTGGTGCAGGCACGACAGCGTCTACCTACGACACGCGCTCACCTCCAGCGTCTCGGAGGCGCAAGGCAGGCGTGAGGTCTTCGAGACGATCACTCTCGAACAGGTCTGGCCTCCCCGCACACCTCGCGAACTGCCTTCGGAGGCTCCGGAGATCGTGCGGGCAGTATTCGCTGAGGCAGCCCTGGCTGAAGCAGCCGGAGCGCACAGGCTGGCGGGCATCGGCTACCGCGCCGCGGTAGAGCAGATCGCCAAGGACAGGGGCGCTGCAGGCCATAACCTGGACAAGCGCATCACGGCCCTGGGGGAGGCTGGTGTTCCGAAAGACATCGTGGACGCCTTCCAAGAGGCCCGGTTCGTGGGGAACGACGCTGCGCATGACGCGCTCGCCTACTCGGCCGAGGAGATTGCGGACATCGCCGAACTGATTCACGAGGCCGTTGTGGTGATCTACGTTCAGCCGGCGGAGCGGGCCAAGATGGCACAGCAACGAGCAGCACGCCGTGCAGGTGCCAAGCCAGCGTCCTCCTCCTGAGCAGACCCGTATGGCGAAGCCGGGACGGTCTCCCGTCCCGGCTTCGTTGTGCCACCGGGCCGTGCCGGAGGTTGGCGCTCATGTCCGTGCCGCCAGACCCTGGCGTACTCGGGGGCGCCCCCGTCAGGTGGAGTCCGGGCGAAGGCGAAGATGCGCGGCAGCCGCGGTGACGAAGCCAGCGGCGGCCTCCTTGGCTGCGTGACGTCGGGTGTCCAGCTCGGCGCGGTCGGAAGCCATGCGGAGTGCGTAGGTGGCGTCGGCAGCACGCTGGGCAGGGACGGCCAGTTCGGGGACCAGGATCTGCAAGCGGATGTGAGGCGCGGTGATGGCGGCCCGGGTCTCGTGGGAGCGGGTCTGGGCTTCCAGTTCCAGTTCCGGGCCGGCTGCGGTGAGGGTGAGGCGTTCGCGGTGGAACATGGCCGAGCGGTGGGCGTCGAGGGCGGCCGCGAACTCGGTGACGGCGGCGAGCTGGTCCTGGCGGTGGCCGTCGGTGCGCTGTTCGGCCCGCGCGGTGCGGGCGGTGCGGTGTTGGAGGACCCCGGCGGTCAGGGCGCCGGCGAGGGTGCCCAGAACGGCGATGACGGATGCCCACATCAGGTGTTCCTCCGGTGGTTGCAGAAGCCGCAGATGGGTCCGATGCCCGTGGGGTTGTCGGCGGCGCAGTGCTGGCAGGTCCACATCGCGGTGTTGTGCTCGGTCAGGTAGGCGCGGGCGGCGTCGGCGGCGTCGGTGCTGGTGGTGAACTCGGGCTCGCCGACGTGCTGGGTGCCGTCGGCGCCGAGTGCGGTGTACATCCAGCGGTCGGTGGCCTTCTGGTGGAGGACGGCGGCGGTGCCGCCGGCGTGCTGGACGGTGACCGGGGGCTGGGGGAGGTCGGCGCGGGAGGGGACGGCGTCGGGCCAGCGCAGGCGGGCGGACTGGCGGGTGATGCCCCATGCCTCGCCGATCCGGGTGTAGCTGGCGCCCTGGTGCCCGGCGACGGTCGCGGCGGACTCGGCTCGGCGCTCGACGGCGGACAGCGCCATGCGGAGGGAGTAGAGGACGGCCAGCTGGTAGTCGCCGGAGAGCACCACGCGGTCGGGGGCGGTGCCGCCTGCGGCCCGGTGGGCCTGGGCGCGTGCGGAGATCTGCCACGCCATCTCGTCGGCGGCCTCGGTGATGGCGAGCTGGAGGGTGACGATGTCGTCCTCGGTCGGCTCGGTGTAGGCCGGGGTCCGGATCGAGTTGATGTCGCCCCAGATGTCGATTTCCTTGTCGGTATCCATTACGACAGTTTCTCCTGTCATTCACCATCCCGACAAGGCCCCTTCATGGACTGGCATATGACAGTCCACCACGTCTATACCCGGCCGGGACAGACCGGGCTCCGCCCCAACCCACCGCCCGCCGCTGGCTCTTGATAAGGCAACTTATTTAGAGCCAGAGGCCGTCCCTGCCACAGCCAGGCGAAAACGCGGGTTAAGAGGGCCGCCCGCGAGACGGATGAACGGAAGCGGGCCGCCGGCCCCCGCCGCGCGTGCGGGTCCGGCCCGGAGACCAAGATCACGAAAACGTGGGTTAAGCGGCCTTGCGGGCCGTGGACGCTGCGGGTCCCCCGCCGGTCCACACCCACCACGGACGTCGGTTCTCTCCTCTGTACCGGTAGATGTACTCGGGTACGAGCGGCCGTTCCACCAGCGTGGCCCCGTTCCACCGGGGGGCTGCTTGACGACCCGTCCCGGACCCTGCCGTCCGGCGCGCGGCGCCAGTCAGAGCGCCGCCCCCCTGGCCCTCCCCGCTGCCGCGGCGGGGCAGACGACCGGCTCGGAAAACTTCCTTCATGAATCGAGGGGGATGAAACCGTCTTCGCTACGTAGGGACCAGGGATATGACTTCCTGTACGAGATGGAGTGCGTCCCCATGCTTACCGACCTGACCCCCGACACCTCCGACCCGGCCGACGGCGCCAGCGCACCGGACCGGCACGCCGCGCAACGGGAGGCCGACCGCCAACTTTTCGCGCAGCTGCAGCACGCGGGTTTCACGGGCGCCCGATACGAACTGTTCCGGGACCGGCTGTGGAAGTACGGGTGGGGCGTGTTCCTGGGCTGGATGCGGGAGGGTACCGCCGCCGCGAAGTGCTGGGAGAAGCGGATCTACTTCAAGGCCTCGTACTACGAGATCGAGGCGCTGCAGCGCAGTTACGACGACCGGCTGGACGTCGCTGCCGACTGCGTGGGCCGCGCCGTCCCCCAGTTCCTGGAGCACCACCTGGCCAATTGGGATCCGGACGGCGGGCGGAGCCTGAACAGCTACTTCCTGCACCTGGCGATGTACGTCTTCCGGGACGCCTACCGGCGGTGGGCCGGCCAGTACCGGCAGCGGATGCGCGAAATCCTGGGACCCGACTCGACCTCGGTGTACCACCCCGACTACGAGGAGTGGGTGCGGATCCCGCTGCCCGCCCCCGAGGCCCAGAGCATGGTGCAGGACAGCCTGAACACCATCTTGGACGGGGCCTCGATGGAGGAGCGGGCCGTCTGTGAGGCGATGCGCCTGGGCGCCACCCAGGAGGAGATCGCCCAGCAGCTGGGACTTACCCGGAAGGCCGTCGAGCGACGTCTGAGCCGGGTCCGGCGCCGCGCACGCCGTCTCGCCGAAACCGGCGCCATCGTGGCCCCCTCGGTCAGCTCGGCGGTGACCCGGTGAACGGCTCCCTCGCCCTGGGCACGGACCAGCTCAACGACGTGCTCACCGGATGGTCCGCGGAGACCCTCGGCGGCCTCACCGTGCTGGCGGTGGTCTTCACGTGGGGCTGGCTCCGCCGGCAGCACCGCCGCACCCAGCCCGCCCCGGAGCCGGGTGCGGTACCGGCGCCGGTCCGCACCTACACCCTGCTCGGCGCACGGGCCGCCGACGGCCAGCCCGTCCACCTGCCCAGCAGCCGGCCCGCCGGGACCGTCGTCGCCTGGGGCCCCACCGGCCCCGCGGCGGGACGGTACGAGCTGACCGACGCCCTCCTCCACGACGGCACGTACGCCGCCGAGCCTCTCGACCGCTATCTGTAGGGGCACCGCCGGCCCCGAATTCCGGGGCCGGCACCGCCCATCCAGTACCTGGCGCTCCGGGTGGCAAGGGCTGACCCTGCATCACAACGATAGCCCTACCGCAAGAATGGAGTTGTCAACTAAAGTGTGGGCACTACTGGAGTGCCTCGGCATGAAGCACCTTCCCTGAAGGGTGGGCCACCACATGGACGTTCCCGTCTCTGCGTGGGCCAGCAAGCTGTTCACCGACGAGGAGACCGCGCGGCTTGTCCGCGACGGGATCGGCCAGGCCCTGGTCGATATGCAGGCCAACGCCCGCTCCTCGCACACCGAAGCAGACGTGACGTCCACGCAGGTACACGGGGTCGCCCGGTACCGAGGGTCATACGAACGACTCAGCTCGCAGCTCGCCACCATCCCCGGGGCCGAGCTGGTGAAGCCGAACGGTTTCCAGTTCGACCTCGTGCGCGTAGGCCACGGGCTTCTGTACCCGTTCTGCTTCTCCAAGCAGAACACGAACGTGCAGGCCGCAAAGATCCAGAACGTCTGGTCCGTGATACGCGAGCTGTTCGCGTTCGCCCCTGCCTCACAGCAGCCTGACCTCTTCGGCGACCTGCGGTTCGACCCCAGCTCAGTGGAGCTGCGCCCCAAGCTGGCCGCCCTCCCCGAAGGAACGCGCCTGGTCCTGGTGCCCTTCGCATGCAATGCGGCCGGTCTCCTGAAGCCCTATTGGGGCGTGGCAGCCCTGGCCGACGAGAACGGCAAGCTCGAATGGATCATTGACCCGGAGCCCCTGCCCGTCCCGAACGCCCCCAGCATCAAGACCCCGGTCATCCCCCACCAGCCCGTGGGCCACCCGGGCTTCGATGAGGGGGAGGAGCCTCTGGTCGCGCTGGCGCCCCGCCCGGCCGCGGAGCGGAAGCTCGGTGTGGCCCCTACGACCGAAGCTGTACCGACGATTCCCCTGACGAACGAGACCAATGAGAACTGAGCACCCGGTTCTGCCGGGCATGGAGAACCGCACGGTCACGCCCCGCGCGGTGACCGATGCGTTCGATCCTGCCCGGCTCACGCAGGCCCGCCGTCTGGCCGGCCTGACCAAGAAGGATGTCGCCGAGCAAGTAGGCGTCACCCCGGCTGCTGTAGGCCAGTACGAGACAGGGATCTCCCGTCCCCGGCCCGAACTGGTACCGATGCTCGCGAGCGTCCTGCAGGTGCCGGTTGAGTTCTTCATCGCCGGGCGGCCGGGGTGCCGGCTGGACTCCTCGATGACGAACTTCCGCAGCCTGCGCAGCACCCCGAAGGCCCAGCGCGAGAAAGCGCTGGCCTACGCCGAGCAGGTCTGGGAACTCACGCACGCCCTTGAGCGGCGGGTGCAACTGCCCTACGTGGACCTGCCCGGCTTCACTGGCGGGGAGGTCCACCCAGGGGTGGACCTCCCCGATACTCCGAGTGCGGCAGCCCAGGGACTCCGACGGCTGTGGGGCTTGGGAGACGGCCCGGTGACCCATCTCGTGCGGCGAATGGAGGCGCACGGCATCGTCGTGGTCCTGCCCTCCGAGACGGACATGACAGCGGCCACGGTCGATGCGTTCTCCTCCCGCCTCGCTCGTCCACTGGTCGTGCTCACCCGCAACCGCGCCAACGATGTCTTCCGTCACCGCTTCACCGCAGCACATGAACTGGGGCATCTGGTCCTGCACGGCGAGGCAACCGGTGACAGCCGGCAGGAGAGGGAAGCCGACGCCTTCGCGGCGGAGTTCCTTACGCCGGCGGCCACCATCCAACCTCTGCTGCCCCACCGCATGGACCTCGGCCAGCTGGCCGGGCTCCGCCGGACGTGGGGCGTATCGGTGCACTCTCTGGTCTACCGCTGCCGTGAACTGGGCCTCATCTCCGACGCCACCGCAAGCAGGACATACCAGCGGCTCCGGGGCCTGGCCGGCCAGCCCGGGTTCTCACCAGAACCCGTCAGCGGCTTCCCAGGCGAGCAGCCGACCATGCTCTCCCAAGCCTTCGACCTCGCAAGCCAGGACGCCACGCTGACCATCCCCGCCCTTGCGAAGGAACTGGCCTGGACACCGGCACGAGTCCGCGAGCTGCTGGGCATGCCCGACTCCCGCCCGGTTCTGCGTCTGGTGTGACCGGGACGGGCCGACAACCCGAGATGGCATACATGGAGCGGCCGCAGGTTCCGTAGCGGCCGCTCTGGTGCACCCCAAGGGAGAGCTATGCGCCGTGGCCATGCTCGGCAACGTAGGCCGATGGCCTGCCGCGAGGGCGGACCGACCGGCCTCGGTGATGAAGTGTTCGACCGGAGTGCGCGGAACCCGATGGGCTGACGGGTTGCCACCACCAGGGACTAGCGGGCCAGGCGCTCGTGACCAGCGAGTTAAAGCAGGCGCCGACTCGACCGAACCACCCATCGCCCGACCCTTCCTGATGCGCACGCACTTTCGGGCTCGCACGTGATGGGGATCACATTTCACCGACGAATCACCGGCGTCGCGCGCACAGACCCCGCCTACCGCAACCACTCCGGTCACCGCGGGTCGCCAAAAGCAGACGAGCAGCGCACCCCGCCATTGATTCGAAGGCGCCTCTCCACGCTGGCCGTACGACCTTCCAGTCGTGGAACCGAATCACCTTGGAATCCAAGGTAGAGTAAATACAGAGAGCCACCGCCGGACCTCATCGGCTGGACACCTTGAAGGTCTGGCGGTGGCTCTCACTTCGTCTCGTCACTTCCACGAAGGAAACGACATGTCGAACTCTACCGCGTTCACCTCCTCGCCGTCTTGGCCAAGTTCAACGTCTGCTCAGGCAGCGGTCCCTGTGGCATGCCGGCGCACAGCGCCTGCGCGGCCTCCCCGATACCGGCCAGCCTCCAGGGCGTAGCCCGCCAGGCACACCCGACCGGGAGTTGCGGAGCTAGCCCCCCGACTCCGCACTGTGCCGCTCAGGACGCGCCATCAACGCCGCCGTCCCTGCATGCTCCGCCCCAAGACGACGCAGTAGAGGAAACCCACCATGCTCACCGACGTGCTCACCGGCTGGACCGCGGAATTCCTGGGCGGCTTCACGCTCCTGGTCGGCGCGGCCTCTTGGCACAGGCTCCGCCGTCGCCGGAACGCTGCCCGCACCAGCCCGACCCCGGCCCCCGCAGGGGTTCAGCCGGTCCGCACGTACACCCTGATCGGGGCCCGCGCCGCCGACGGCCAGCCGGTGCACCTGCCCAGCAGCCGCCCCGCTGGCACCCGCATCACCTGGAGCGGCCCGTCTGGGAGCGAGAGGTTCGTGCTGACCGACGGAGTGCTGGCGGACGGAACGTACGTCGCGGAACCGGTCGCGATGTACGGCGGCCAGTAGGGGACTGCACAAGACGAGAGGGGCTGTACCGGTGGTCGCACCGATACAGCCCCTCCTCGTGCACCGCATGACGAAGCGTCGCCGGTTAGTCCTTAGCGGCTGCGGCTTCGCGGATCGCCTGCGCGACCTCCAGCAGGGCGAACGCAATCGCGGCCAGGCCCTCCCCGGTGGCCTCAGCCTGGTCGTTTGCGATCACCGCATTGCGGGCGTGCGTTTCGGCGTTGTCCTCGCGGTACGTGTTCATGGTCCCCTCCCACCGCCGGTCCGTCCGACGGCCTGGAGACCATGCCCATGCTCAGATGCGGTACACACTCGGCCGGCCTTGCCGTGCAGGAGAGCGGTTCGGGCTGGCCACCTCAGTCATCGCCCTGGCCTGGGGCGGGTTGATGAGAGCCGCTGGCCGGGGCACTCTGTCCTGGGCGCGGGTAGCGCCTGGTGCGACCAGTGAGTGGAGAACGCAGTGGGCATCCGGATGATCTTCCGTCTTGCGGTCCTCGCGACGGTCGTAGGGGTGCTGGTGGGGCTCTGGGCCGAGCGGTAACTACTGCCGGAGAGTGACCGGTTCGACACGGGTCCGCTAGCGTTTGTCCTTCCGGCTGAGGAGGGGGCGTCCGTGCGATCACGAATAGTCGCGGTTCTGTTTGCTGTGCTCGCGATGGTGCTGCTGGGCGGCCCCGCGATGGCTGTAGGCCAGGCCGTACCGGCACAGCCTGCGCTGGTGCCGATGGCGTGCCCGGTCGGGCCGGCCGGTGACTACTGCCGGGATGCGGAGAAGACGCCCAATCCCAGCCCCTCGGCGAGCAACGGTCCGTGTGAGTCGCTCAAGGGGACTCCGGCCTATGAGTACTGCACGGGGGAGCCCGGGCCGCCGAGCGGCCTGAGCGGGGACCGCGGTGTGACCGGTCTGCTGGGGACGGCCGGGCTGCAGGCCGTGGCGGACGCGATGTCGAATGCGGCGGGCTGGACAATCGACCGGCTCGGGTCCGCGGTGGCGGCCACCAGTGAAACGGATTTCACCTCAACTGGGTTCCTCAAGCAGTACGCCATCGTGTTCGCCGGGTCCACGGTCCTGACCCTGGTGCTGTGGCTGGTGGCTGTCGGCAAGAGGGCCGTCCGCGGCGTCGGCGTCGCCACCGCGTTCGGTGAGGCCATCGGCCTGCTGTGGCTGGCCGTACTGGCCTGCGCCTTCACACCCCTGGTCCTCTACGTGGTCACCAGCGCGGTCGACTCGGTGACGGACATCTTGACCGGCGACGGATCTGCGGATTTCTTCAAGGACTTCGCGGCCAGCGTCCGTTCCTCCAAGGACGTCGGCGGCGGACCGATCGTGCAAATCCTCCTGGCGTTCGTCTCCGCCATCGCGGCCGGGGTGCTGTGGCTGGAGCTGGCCATCCGGGCGGCCGCCCTGTACGTCGGAGCGGTCCTGGGCACCGTCGTCTACTCCGGCCTCGTCGACCGGGACTTGTGGAAGGCCGTGCGGCGGTGGGCCGGAATCATGGGCGCCGTCATCCTCACCAAGCCCGTCATCATGATCGTGCTCGGTCTGGCCGGCGCGCTCACGGCCACCCCGGGGAGCGACCCGGACGCTCTGAATGCGGTGGTGTCGGGGCTCGGCATCATCATCCTGAGCATCATCGGCAGTGTCATGATCTACCGGTTTATTCCCGGCCTCGGCGACGACATCGTCAGCAGTCGGCGGGACCTGGTCTCCTCCATGTCGCGCCGTCAGCAGGGGTCGGCACCGCCCCGGTCGAGCTCCCAGGGCATCGCCCAGGGCATGGCGGCCCACTCGGACCGGCGGCCGGCCACCGCCTCCGCCTCCTCGCAGTCGTCCGGGCTCGGCGGGCCGGGCGCCGGCATGAGCGCCCACTCGACCCGGCGGACGGACAGCGGAGCCCAGCAGGCGCCGCAGGCCCAGAGCCGGACCGGGAATCCGGGCCCGCCCGCTCAAGGCGGCCCGAAAGCGTAGGGGGAGGGATCCACGGTGAGGGGGCGGGACATGAAGATCAACGACGGGTGCAGTCACACACACGGCCCGGTGGCAGGGGCGGCGAACTCCGCTCAGCTGCCAGCGCGGCCTCAGCGCCGCCGGGCCCGGCTGCTGGCTGTCGCGGCGGTACCGGTGGTACTGCTCGGTGCCATAGTCGTCGCGACCAGGGCGGGCGAGCCCTCCTCCCGGCCGCCCGTCTCCTCGCCGGCGGACCTGTCGGTCCCCCTTGAACGGGCGGGTGGTGCGACCCAGGAGGGTGCTCGCGATACTGCCAGTCGGTACGCCACCGCGCTGGGCGGCGAGGCGATGTTCAACCCGCTCTCGCGGCACTCGCTGCTGGAGTCCATATCCCACCCCTCCGCACTCGCCCGGCTCCAGAGCGAGAAGGACTCGGCGTACACCCCCGCTTTTCTCGCCACGCTGGGACTCAACCCGGCCGGCCAGCCGCCGGCGGGTGAGTCGGTGGTCAGCCGGACCACTCCCACCCGGACGACCGTGACGGCGTTCACAGCGTCCGAGGCGACCGTGGAGGTCGAGTGCACCGGGGTCCTGAGCCGCACCGGCGTCAACCCGATAGCCATGACCAGCGATTTCACCATGACGATGCGCCTGCGCTGGTCCGGCTCGCAGTGGCTCCTCCTGAGCACCAGCCAGAGGACTGACAGCACCCCGGCCCGGTAGAGGTACGGGAGAATCGGCCCCGTGTCGTCCTTCCATTCCCTCAGCGCCCTCGACGGTCTCCTCGATGACCTCCACGTCGGTGAGGCCCGCCGGCGTCAGCTCTCCATGGTCCGCGGTGAACTGGAGAGGGCGCTCGCCCGGGATGCGCTGCCGGTTGGCGCCCGGCACAGTCTGCAGCGGCTCCTGGAGGAGTCGACGCTCGTCCCGTACCTGCGGCTCGCCGAATCCGGCGTCCTGCGGCACCGGCAGCTCGGCGGCGCCTTCCCGCCCACCTCCGCGCCCACCAACGCGGTCCGGAGGACCTGCCTCGACCTGCTGCGGGAAGCGCTCGGCCTGCCCGCGCTGCACCTGGGCGGCGGCGAGGTCGCACTGCAGCCCGCCCCGGAAGCCGCCACCCTGGCAGCACTCCACCGCCAGCTCGACCAGTACCTGGGCGGCGCCATGTCCCCGGCGCAGACCCGGCTGACCGCCGTGCTCGCGGTCGAGCTGGACACCGCAGCCCGCAGCGGTGAACTCGTCGCACTGCGCCTGGGACATCTGGCGGAGGACTCGGCCGCGGTGTACATCGAGCGGCGCCCCCAGGGCGGACCGGCCGAGGGCGAGGGGGAGTGGATGGAGATCTCGCCGCTGACCCGGGCCGCGCTGCAGCGCTGGCTCCCCATTCGGGCAGACATGATGCAGCGGGCTCATGGCACGTCACGGCTGTGGGTGTCGCTCTGGATGAACCACGACGGTGTCCTCGACTCTGACGGCACCGCGGTGATCCGGCCCCCAGGGATGCCGCTGGAGGAGAACGGGCTGATCACCTCGTACCGGGTCGGCCGACTCCGATACGAGGGACTGCGGGAGCTGCTGCCGCTCAAGATGGAACGATTGCGGCGTGCCGTGCAGTACGAACGCGAGCGCACCGCCCCATAGCCGTCTCGTCTTGCTGCTGCTCTGTTCCACTCGCCGTGCGACGACGACAGGCCAAAGGGCTTGTTATCGCTCGGGCTCTGCAGAGGCGACAGGGCCTCACAGGGACTGCGGATTCAGGGCCCCTGCCGGGGCGGGGTGCCCAGGACTCCACGCTGGCGCAGACGGTCCAGGTCGCCCATGCTTCCGGGGCGGTGCAGGGAGTGGGCGGTGATGTCGGCCTCGGCGGCGCGCACGCGATGGGAAGCTGCGGCCTCCGGGGCCCGGGCCGGCTGATCGTGCTGCGCTTGGGGACCACGGCCGAGCGGCCGGCGCTGGGTGCTCATGGGGTGATCGTACGGATTGGGTCCGTCGCCGGGACAGCTGGCCGGGGCGTCCTCATCGGAGGGCCCGTTTCTATAAGAGGACGCACGGGCTCAGCGTCCGGCGATCGCGTTGTTCAGGTACTCCAGGCGCTGCTGGGCCATCGACAGATGCCGACGGTCGAGTGCGGGGAGCGCGCGCAGGAGGCTGATCAGCTCGGGGGCGGACGCGCGGGCCTGTGCCGGGTCGGTCAGCTGGGTCCAGCAGTAGTGGGCGCTGCTCGCGGTGGCGAGGACCTCGGGGGCGTCGGCTGCCTGGTGCGCGAGGCGTGTCCGGCCGGCGGCGATCCACAGCTGGGTGGCGAGCAGGTAGTTGCGTTCCGACTTGGCGAGGTCGGCTCGGATCTCGACCCACTGGGTGGCCTGGGGCGAGTTGATGCCCTGGGTCTGGAGGGTGTGTTGCTCCCAGGCCTGGGCGAGCAGGGCGGCCTCGCGAAACTGCCCCTGCTGAGCCAGTGCGTGGATGTGCGGGCGGGGATCCTGCTGGCCTGGGACGGGGGCCGACGGCGGGGCGGCGGCCGGGGACTGGGGCGCGGCAGGCACCCGGATCCCGGGAGTGGGCTGGGGAGCAGGTAGGGGCATCAGGGCGGGCTGCCGCCTGGCGGTGGGCAGCTCCGGGTGCGGCTCCGGCACGGGCTGCTCCTGAGAGGATCCGGCAGCCGGTGGAGCAGCACTCTGCTGCTGCGGGCGGGGCCGGTACTCCTTGGGCAGCGCGGCGGGCGGACGCGCGGGGGAGGGAGCCTGGTCCAGGTATCCGGCGGTCGGCGAGGCCGGGCGCACGTCCAGCCCTGGTGCTACGTCCCGGGTCTCGGGCCGGCGACGGCGCTCGGACAGGACGGAGGTGTCCCCGGCGAGCAGGCGCTGCAGGTTGCTCATCACCGGTGGGTGCTCGGGCTCGATCGCGGGAGTCGCGGGCAGGACCAGGGCGCCCGGCGGCAGGTCCGCCGCGGCAACCGTGAGGGCGTGCAGCCGGGGTGCGGTCGGCCTCTTTGGGTTGCGGCGCAGCTGCTCGATGAGGTGGTGGGTGTAGGGGCTGACGTCTGCGGACCCGGTGAACCCCGGCGGGCTGACGACGCCGTAGACGGCCGCATTGCCTACCTGGAGGTTCTCGTGGTGCTGCAGTTCGGCCCATGCGGCCTTGTCGGCGGCGAGGTCCAGGAGCAGGGTCGTCCAGCCGGCCGGCCGGGCCCGCAGTTCGTTGTGGAGCCACTCCCAGGGCAGGGCCGTGTAGCGGACGGTCAGGGCGTTGGTCCCCGCCTGGGCGAGGTGGAGGCGGCGTCCCTTGCGGTCCACGGTGAGGCGGCCTGAGAGGTAGACCAGCAGCGGGCCGGGGGCCGCGGCGGCGTTTCTCAGTCGGACCAGCAGGGTGTTCTGGTCGCGGACACCATCGAGGTGGACGACGTCGGCCGGCACGGTACTGCCGAGAAGGACCGGCACCGGCACGGCGGACAGCGCGGATAGGTTGGCACTGGGTGCTACCTGGACGGCGCGGCGACGGACCGCTCGATCTCCGGCCACCAGTAGTACGTGGCCTCGCTGCTCCGCCCCGTTGATCTGCATGTCTGCACCGTACTCACAAGGCAAAAGCTCCGGCGGACAGTTCCGCCGGAGCTTTCGTGTTGGAGGGGCAGCGCGGGGCGGACGGATGCTACAGGTCGATGTCCTGCTCGTGGTCCCGGTGCGGAGCGGACGGGATCGGCTGGAGGTGCCGCGGGTGGGCGGCGTGGTCGAGGGCGCGAGCCGTGAACCCGGGGTCGCCGTCGCCGCGGTGGTCCCGCTCGGCGTCGGTGATCTCCTGGGTGGTGGCTCCGGAGGCGTGCAGCAGGTGCCGGGCGTGGGCGGCCTCCGTCTGGTAGGCGGCGATCTGCCCGGCGGTGGCTTCTTTGCCTGCGGCGGCCAGCTGCTCCAGCTCGGCCGCCGTCTGGTCGAGCTGGGCGAGGACCGGCAGTATCCCGGTGATCTCCGTCTGGCGGGCGATCTCCTCGGGACTGGGCTCTGTGGTGTCGGACATGGTCGTGCCTTCCTTGTCGGTGGTACGGGCTACAGCTCGATGTCGAAGTCGTCGTCGGGGTGGGGCCGGGAGGGGCTGCGGGCGTGCTCGCTCCGGCCTCGTTCGGGCGACCAGGCGGGCCCGTCCGGGCCGTGCACGGTGACCTCGCCGGACTGCAGCTCCGCCTGGACGTGGCCCCGGTAGACCAGGGAGCCGCTGTCGAGGAACTGCAGTGCGGGGTGGGTGCGTACGTCGTCGGCGGGGCGTACGGCGTCGCGTTCGGTGAGTGCGGTGGGGTCGACGGTGCGGCCGTCGATGGCCAGCCCTCGGGCGGAGACCTCGACGATGTGGCCGCGCCACTGTCGGATCAGCCGGCCCAGGGGGGCGGTCGGCTTCACCGTGTCCGCTCCTCTCGCTCGGCGGCCGTCAGCTCGCGCGGTGCGTCGTGGCCGGCGGCCTTGAGCAGTGCGGCGACCGACAGTTCGTCGCCGGGGGCGACGGTGCGGGAGTCTCGGGCCTGGCTGGCGGCGACCAGGGCGTCGACTGTCCGGCTGATGGCCTCGACGCGGGCCACTTCGGTGCTGTGCCTCCACTGGGCCTCGGCGACGCGGGTCTGTCCGTCGATGACGGCGAGGACCTGCTGGGTACGGCCCTTGCTCTCCTCCATCACCCGCTCGTGGCGCTGCTCGCGCTCGGCGCGGCGGTCGCCACGCCATAGGGGTGCGGCAACGGCGTAGACGGCGGCGGTGCCCAGCAGCCACATCAGGGCGCGCAGCGGCCAGTCGGGCGTCCAGGCGGTGATGCCGAGCAGGGCGAGGGTGCCGCCCGCCGCGAACGCGAACCGGGTGGTCTCCCTCTCCCCGTTCTGCTTGGCGGCCGACACGGTCCCGGCTGCGGCGGCGAGCGCGGCCAGCGCGCCGGTGATCCAGAGGGGCTCGGTGGAGCCGTCGGGCAGGCGGTCGTGCCAGGCCCAGGCCAGCCCGGTGGCGGCCGTGGTGACCAGTCCGGGCGCAATGCGCCCGAAATGCTCCCACAGCACGCGGGCGGCGGAGCGCACCGGGGGGAGCGGCTCGGCATAGGCGATGTAGGGGGCGGTGATCTGGTGCTCGCGGGCGAGCAGGTGCATGGCGGGATCGAAGCGGGCGGGCTCGGTCACAGGTTGATCTCCATCTCATGCTCGGGTGCTGTAGGTCGGGGGCGGGCGGGTCCGGCTGGGGCGGGCTCCGCATCGCGGGTCCGCTCCGGCTCGCGCTCGGCGTGGTGGACCCGCTCGCGGTCGGCGATGGAGGGCTGCATCGCCTGCCCGGCACGGCCGACGAGCGCGGTGGGGGCGAGCTGGGGGTGCAGGGCGAGGTCGCGGATGTGGTGGCCGGTGGCATCGAGCCGGTCCAGCACGGCGGCGCCCAGGACGTGTTCGCCGGTGTAGGCGGCGGTGCCGCCCATGCCAGCGCGTTCCAGTTCGTCGAGGACCTGGCTGCTGGGCTGGGCGCCCGGGCGCCGGGCTGCCTCCCACGCGACGGTGACCTTGTCGATCGGTGCGTGCCGGTCGTGCAGGGTGGTCATCGCCTCGTAGACGGCGGCCAGCCGTTTGTCGGAGAAGTCGGCGGGCCGGAGCCATCCGGTGACCTCGGGCAGTTGCCTCGGCTGCCACAGCAGGGAGGCGACGGTCTCCGCCTCGGCCTGCAGGTCCACGCGGGCCCGTGCGGTGCGTGGCGCCATCTGGATCGGCTCCTCGGTGGGGGTGTCGAGGAGGTTGCGCACCATCTCCGGTGCCGCTTTCCAAGCGCTGTCCAGGGCTGCGAGCCGGTTCCCGGTCCGCTCGATCTGGTCCAGCGCCTGCCGGGCCTGGTCGACCTCAGCGTGCTGCGCGGTGTGCCGTAGCTTGTTGCCCGCGTGCTCGACGGACCGGTGGATCGCGGCCTCCACCGTCATCCCGCCGTACAGGGCGGCGTTGCGCGGGTCGGGGCAGGCGTCCGCCAGCTGCCCGATCCGCAAGGGGCTCAGGCACTGCCGTAACCCCTGGCCTTCGATCCGGGCCACGGCCGCGGTGACGGCGGACGGCACCTCGCCGGTGGGCACCTGACGGAAGTCGATGTCCTGTAGCGCTGTCCAGAGGGCTCCCAGGTCGGGGCTGGAGAACGCGCCGGCGGGAACCCACCTCATCGCCGGCAGCGCCTCGGGGCGAAAGAGCATCGCCCCGAGCAGCGCTTCCTCGGCCCGCCGGGTCCGCCGGGTCACTGGACTGCTTCCGGCTCGTCCTCGGCCGGACCACGGCCGGCCCGGGCCACGGGCTCCACCGGTCCGGCGTCTTCCTGCTGGGCCCCGGGCAGGTCCAGGTCGAGGCCAAGTTGCAGCCCGCCGTTCATCTCCGGGTCGAACGGGGCGCGGGTCATGCCGCCTCCGCCCCGTGCAGGACGGCCCGCAGCCGGGATCCGATCCAGGTGCCGACCTGCGGGGAGACCGCGTTGCCGAACCCGTCGACCTGGTCGCGGGCCGATCCCCAGACGGTGAAGGTGCCGCGGTAGTCGTGGAAATCGACGTCGAAGCCGCAGCCGCGGCCGATCTCGTGCGCCGCCATCATCCGGTAGAAGCAGTCCTCCAGCGGGAGCTCGGCGAGCGACGCCTGCCACTGGGCCCTGAGCAGCGCGGTCGTGTCGCGCGAGGTGAGGGTGCCCAGCGGGTCCGTGACCGGGTGCGGTGCGGTCTCGGTCCCGGTGGAACCGTTCTGCTTGTACCAGCCGGCCGCCGTCAGCACCGCCGGAATCTGTTCGGAGGTGAAGGTGGGCATCGCCTCGGCGTGCAGCGTGGGCAGCGTGTGCTTCCGGTACGGCAGGACCCCGGAAGACAGCACGGCCAGGGTCTCCGAGCCGACCTGGGTGGGCAGCGGGTCCCCGGCGCCGCGCGCCGCCCCCTGGAAGTTGTCCACGGCGAGTGCCATCGGCGGCAGTGCGCCGGCGGCGTCCGGTGTCCACAGCGGCTGGACGACCGGACCGGTCGACAACAGCGCGGTCTCCTGCTGGCTGGTCTGCGTCGCCATCGGCTGCAGCAGGAGCCTCTCCGAGCCGTGCACGCCCTTGGCCGGCATGAGGATCGCGGGGAAGTCGGCGAACCGCTGGCGGCACCGCTCGGCGCGCGCCATCGACGACCGGGCCAGCGGTCCCACGAAGCCGTCCTTAAACGTCTTGATCGGCTTGTCGCCGATGCGGGTGCCCAGGTTGCTCAGGTCGAGGGCGGCCAGCGACGGCGTCATCGGCGGGATGACCGGGCGGCGGCAGGACGGGCACCGGTACTCGTACTGCTTGCCGTACATCACCGTGCCGGACGGCGGGATGCCGGTCTTCCAGGTCCACACTGCCTCGACGTCTTTGTCGCAGCGTCCGCAGTGCGACACCGGGCGGTGCTCCAGGTCGGGCATCGGCAGGGCCTTGTCGACGAACACCCAGTAGCCGCGGTCCCGCGATTGCGGGACCCCGAAAAACTGGCTGTTCAGGTACAGGACCTTGGCGGGGTGGTAGCCGAGCAGCTCGAACTGCTTGAGCCACCACCGGTAGGTCGAGCCGTCCCCGACCGACGAGCGGCCGGGCAGTGCCAGCCCCCAGGACGTGAGCTGGGTGGTGCACTCGACCAGGATCAGCCGCGGGTGGTGCTGGGCGGCGTACTGCAGGACGCAGTTGGCGGTGGCCCGGTCCCGCTCGGACCGGGTGACCCGCGCCTCGTAGTCCGGGTCCTCAAGCTCGAACAGGGTCAGGCCCTGCTCGTATGCCCTGACCGTGTTGGCGAGCGAGTGGTTCACACAGCTCACCCCGGCGGCCAGGAGATCGGCCGGCGGGAGGTCGCGGGCGGAGTGGTAGTCGGCGGCCTCGGGGTCGACCAGGTCGGCAATCCAGTGCTCGGCGTGGGGGTGGTTCCTCTCGTGGACCTCGACCTTGTAGGCGTTGTGGTTCGCGGCCATGATCGTGGTGAATCCGGCGTCCCCGATTCCCTTGGTGAGCCCGCCGAAGCCGCTGAAGAGATCGACGGCGACGTACTCGTCGTGGCGGAAGCTCCGATGCCTGGCGGCCGGCCGGTGGGTGGCCGTGCCCCTGCGCGTCTTGGCTGCCATCACGCCCCCTTGATGGCGCGCCAGAAGCCGATGAGGACCAGGACGGTAACCACGGCGGTGATCAGGGCTCCCCTGCTGGTGGCGGCGAGAACCCGGCCCAGCTGCAGCGGACGCTTCCAGGCGATTCCGCCGACGGCGGCGGCGTAGGCGAGGAGCCCGGCTCCGGCGGCGTTCCCGATCCCGGCGCCCACCTTCACGGCGACGACGGCGGCCAGGACGCCGGCGACGGTGGCGAGCAAGGCGGTCACGCGCTCGACCGTGACCTCGGCGGCGAAGGCGGCGTTCATCGGGTCACCGCCGTGCGCTGGGCGGGGACCGGGGCGTGGATGCTCGCCAGCTCGACGGCCTCCAGGCAGGCCCGCATGTAGGGGGCGGCGGTCTCGGGGTCCTGGCCATACCAGTAGGCGTACTTGGCGACGGCGAGGGAAGCGGCGTCCGCGCCCAGCCGGTTGGCGGTCTCCTGGATGAGCGCGCAGGTCCGGCCCGGGTTGGCGGCGAACTCGCTGGTGGGGGCCTGGGCGACGAACAGAAGCGTCGCCAGCGTCGTGGTGATCTTCGAGGGCACAGCAGCCTCCGCAAGGAGAAGAAGGGGGTGCCGTCCGCCCCGGGCAGGGGCCGTACCTCAACCGCCCGGGGCGAACAGGGGTGGGCCAGCGGCCGGCGGTCACCTGGGGCGACGGAGCGGCCTGTCCGGCACGCGTGGGGCCTTGGCCCTCCGCGGCGTGTTCGCGGGGTCCGGGACTACGTCAGCCGGCGAGCAGCGAGCGCGGGCGGAGGGGCTGCGGCTGCGGCTCGGTGCGGCCGTCCCGCTCGTGCGGCGTCGGGCGCATCGGCAGCGGGTCCTTGGCTGTGCTGTGCGAGGCGTTGTCGCAGACGGCAATGCCGGTCCCGGTGACGACGCGCTCGAATCCCCGGCAGTTGGAGCAGGGCCGGGCGTCGATGCGGCCGATGACAGCCAGGCGGCGCGGTCCGGCGACGACCGGCAGGGCGCGCTCGCCCTCGGGGGAGAGGCGCAAGGCGGGGAGGTCGTCGACCTGGAGGGTGATGCCGGGGAGGATGCGAGACTGGTTCACGGAGATCCCTTCCACTAGGGGTGTCCTGGCCCGGGCGGCGTTCGTGCGCCTGTTCCGGGTGGTGCGCCGGGGCCGGCAAGCCCCGGCGGAGAGGGTCGGCACCGGGCGGCAATCCCGGGGTCCGGCCCTCTCGCATTTCCATTAACCTCTTCCTCGGCCAGATTGTCAACAATCATAGATCCCCGATTTCTGGATTGTTGGCAAACTGGATTGCTGGCAGTACAGTTGTCGTGCAAGTCCACAAGCCACGAAGCCAACGGAGGGGTCATAGGGTGCTCGCAACACTGGAACGAGCAGCAACAGGAGCCAAAGTGACGCAGGGCGAACCGCAGGAGCCCCAGCAGGCGTCCGGCGAGGACCGGGTCAACTTCTCCGCCCGCGTCCGGGTGTCGGTGCGTAAGCGGGCGAAGGTCTACGCCGCTGGCCACGACGTCAACCTGCAGGACCTGGTCGACGCCGCGCTGGACGAATACCTGGCTCGCCGCAACGCATGAATGACGACCACCGACGCAAGGATTGGAGATAGATGCGCCACGACCAGGGTATGGACACCGGTCCGTACTGGTCCGCAGCCGAGTTCGGTCAGCTGGACTGGCGGGCGAAGGCTGAAAGCATCCTGAGCGACGCGCCCACCTGGATCCTGCTGGTCGTTGCCGGCGCCGTGCTCGTCACGCTGCTGGTCGCGGCCTTTGTGGCCTTCTCCCGGTCAGCGAAGGCCCAGGAGCGCCGGGACAAGGAGCATCAGGCCGCTGTCGATCTCGCCCAGCAGCGGGATAGGCCCATCCCTCCGAAGCCTCTGTACATGGACACGAAGCCCTTGCTCGGCGGCTTCGCGGTGTCCCTGAACGGCTTGTGGCACTTCGCCCAGGATCAGGTCGGTCTGTCGTTCTTCTTCGCACTCGGCTTTGTGTCGATGTTCGATGTGTTGGAAATCCGGCTGTTCTCCCAGATGTTCAGGATGGCCAACGCAGACCCGCGCCGGAGGTGGACGCGGTCTCTCAAGTGGCTGCGGGTCACCGCGTGGGGCCTCGTGTTCGCTTCGGCTGTGGCCAACGTCGTCCACGCTCCGACCCCGTGGGCGGCTCCCTTCCTAGCGATCATGCCGATCGGTGCGGCCTGGGTCATCTACGTGCCCCTCCACAGCGCGCTCGGCGAGGCTGAGCTTCTGGAGGAGCAGCGCCCCGAGGGTCGCAAGCCGGGCCCGTTCCTGCTGATCAGCCTGGTCTGGCGGAAGCTCTGGGCTGCGGTGTTCGGCCTGTTCGGCTTGGACGTCAACGATCGCGCCGACGAGATGGTCCGCCGGGCGCGAGCCCGGGACGCCGCGGACGCCTCCTACGCACTACGCCAGGCTCTGCATGAGAAGGAGCGCTTGGAGAAGGCCGTCACGGAGGGCGGGACCAGGGCGGACATCAGCCGCGCCAAGAAGCGCCTCGCCGTTCTCGACCGCGGCCTGGAAAAGAAGATCCGGCCGAAGGCGCAGACCGCTCTGGAGATGGCGGACACCTACGACCCTGAGCAGGGGCTGCAGCTCATGCAGCGCATGGCGTGGCTGACAAACGCCGACGAAGTCGCGCTGCTGGACTACGGACCCGAGAGTACGGCGATGGAAAAGTTGGAACAGCTGAACATCGCGGCGAACGCTGACTTCCTCAAGTCCCACAGGCGCGCGATCGAAGCGGGCAAGACCGCGGAGGAGGCGGAGGAAACCCGGCGCCAGGCTGAGAAGGCCGTCGAGGAAGCCGCGCGCAAGCTCGCGGCCGTCAAGGAGCAGCTGGAGCAGATCCAGGAGGAGGCGGAGGAGGCCCAGCAGCAGGTGACGGCCGAACGGGAGACCGAAGAGAAGCGCCTCAAGGCGCTCCGGGATGAGCGGGCCCTGCTGGAGAGCAGCGATGCCACGGCCGGCCAGCTCTACCAGCGGGCGGTCAAAGAGCTAGAGGACACCCGCGCGCAGCTCACATCCCTCACGGAAGAGCGCCGGAGACTGACCGACTCGACTGGCAGCCTGAAGCAGGAGGCGGCCCACGCCCGGGAAGAAGTCCTGAGGCTGGAAGGTGAGCAGAAGGCGTTGCGCGAACGTCTGGACACGCTCGTGGACGAACGCAACCGGCTGTCCACCGTGGCGGCCGGCGCGGAGAAGGAAGCCCGGGCAGCTCGCGAGAACGAGCTGCGCCTGGAGGAGCGCCTGGCCACGATCGAACGCCAGCAGGCGATCGCCGGCGTCCCGGCGCGCGCCCAGCATCCCAACCGGGTTGATGCCCGCATCGGCTCGGGGAGCGGGGACACCCGTCACCGCATCCGTGAGCTGCTCGCCGAGATGAGCCCGGAAGACCGGCAGCAGTCGCAGCGGAAGATCGCCGCGCAGCTCATGGACCAGGTAGGGCTCGGCCTGGATGCGGTCCGCAACCACCTGCGCGCCATCGACCAAGAAGACGCGGAGGCAGCGGGCCTGCCCCACCCTCGGTCACCTGAGAGCACGGAAGAGCGGGAGTTCGAGGGCGTCGAGAAGTGAGCCCGGAGACCGGCGGACTCTGTCCACAGGCTCGGCTCTTCATGATCGACGGACCGGTGACCGCTACCGGCGGGATGGGCGGGCCGAACACGGAAACGTCCACTCTGGCGGGCGATCTGCCCAGGTCATCCCGTCCGGCGGGAAGCCGCGCAGCCGTGCGCGGTAGGTCCGTAACGATCGGCGATAACCATGCCGCACATGTCGGTGCAGGGACGTATACAGACAGGAGTGGCCCCGGTGCTTGCTGAGCTTGGCGGCTGCAGCACCGGGGCCCCGACGAAGGAGACCTTCGTGGAGAACAACAGTAAGGGCATCACGCACATCGACTCGACGTTCCCGGCAGACATCCCGGAGATGACTGAACACCACCAGCAGCCGGTCCCGCGCAGCCCGCTGTTCAGCGCGACCCCCATCTGGCGCGAGTCAGGCGTACGCCTCATGGCGCTCAGCGTGCCGCCCGCCGCCTTCCTCGCGACCGGGGAGATCACTCCTGCCGACCCCTCCGAAGACCCGGGCGACATGGTCGGAACGATCTTCGGCGGTCTGATCGACGGCGCCGGGCAACTCTTCGCCACACAGCCGCTACTGGCGGCCGGACTCGTGGTCGGCCTGGCCGGCTCTACCTGCATGTACGTTAAGGCGAGCGTGCACTTCGGGCGCGAGAGCGACGGATTCGCGGGCAGGAGGCGGCTCAAGAACCAGATGACCCGCCGTGCGCTGGTCAAGCAGCGCGATGTCCTGCGCCCCAGCCTCAAGGACGTGCCCGCCCGGAGGGTGCCGACCGATGCCGTGGGCTTCTACATCGGACGCGACCGCAAGACGGGCCTGCATCTGTACGCGGCGATCGAGGAGTCTTCCCTGATGCTCGCCCCGATGGGTGCGGGCAAGACGGCGAAGCTGGGGAACTGGCTGCTGGACGCGGTGGGTGCCGTGCTGGCCACCAGTACGAAGTACGACATCGTCGAGCTGACCGAAGCGATCAGGGCCCGGGTCGGCAACATCCTGATCTGGAACCCGGAGGGTCTGGCCGACCGGCCCTCCAACATCGCGTGGGACCCGGTCATCGGCTGCTCGGACCCGAAGCTCGGCATCGAGCGCTCGAAGCGGCGGGCCAAGTCCCTGTTGGAGGGCTCCGACTTCACCAAGGGCATGGAGAACCGGAGCTTCTGGACCTCCAGCTCGTACCGGGTACTCAAGGCGTTCATGTGGGCCGCTGACATCGAGGGCTTGTCCCTGATCGACGTGGCTCGGTGGAGCAAGCAGCCGCATCGCTACGAGGCGATCGAGATCTTCAAGAAGCACGCGGACATCGCGCCGCGCGGGTGGCAGGACGACCTGGAGCAGCAGCAGAAGGTCGACGGCAAGGCGACGACGCTGGAGAACGTGTTCGGCACGCTCTCCCAGACCTTCATGTTCCTCGACTCCCCGGACATCCAGAACGTGATCCTGTCGGCACACCGGCCCAACGCGCAGTTCGACACCGAAGCCTACCTGCGCTCGCGGGACACGCTCTACATGCTCGGCAACGACAGCGACGTCGGCGGGATGGGCCCGCTGTTCACCTGCCTGACCAGCGAGGTGTACGCGGGGGCGCGGACGATGGCGTCCCGCTCGCGCGGCGGCCGGCTGGACCCGCCGATGACGTTCGTGCTGGATGAGGCGGCGCTGATCTGCAGCGTGCCGTTGCAGCGGTGGACGGCTGACAGCCGGGGCATCGGCATCACGATCCACGCCGTGTTCCAGTCCCCTGCGCAGATCCACGAACGGTACGGGAAGTTCGCCTATCAGACCATCTGGGACAACTGCGTAAAGCTGGTCCTCGGCGGCCTGAGTAACGGCGAGCACCTGGAAGACCTCTCGAAGCTGACCGGCTTGAAGCGGGTCAGGCAGGAGAGCCAGTCGGAGTCGAACTCGGGGGGACTGAACGCCACCTCGAACCGCTCCTCCTCGCACACCTGGGTGGAGAAGCCGACCATGACGATCTCGGACATCATGTACCTCGACCGGGGCGAGATCTTGATGTTCCGCAAGCACCTCGGCGGTCCGGTCGTGGTCACCTACACCCCGGTGTGGGAGCGCAAGGACGTCAAGAACGTCGTCCGGGACAGCAAGAAGGTGTCCAAGGCCGAACTCAAGGCACGCAAGCGCAAGCCCGTCAGCGCGCCGACCGCGCCGCCATACAACCCGTCCACGGCCGCTCCGGCACCGGATCTGTGGGGGCCCCGGCGCGAAGAGCCCTGGGCGCCGCCCGCCCCGGCGGCGGAGGTCAGTCCTTGGACTTCCGACCCGGCGGCAAGCGGCTGGAGCACCGATGGGTTCCCCGGCCCGCGCGACCACCTGCGGATCCTGCCCGGGGAGGTCGTCAAGCCGGCCGCCCCCCAGCCGACGCCGGAGAAGCCCTCGTTCAAGCCGACCGCACACCTGGTGCCGGAGCAGCCCGCCCCCGCCGAACAGCCGGCGGTGAAGGAGCAGCCCAAGCAGCTGCGTGACACCGGCACCGCCGGACCGAGCAAGCCGGCCGGACCCGCCCAGCCGACCCGCCGTCGGCGCGACGCTGACGAGATGGGGGCCTTCTGATGAAGCTGGAGCCGGGGGAGATGCTCCTCGCGCTGGTACGGGACCTCTCGGAGACACGGACCACGCTCACCTCCGGGCTGGAGAACCTCGCCGAACGGATGGAAACCCTGGAGGCCGCCGAGTACGGCGACGCGATCTCCGGGCTGCGGAAGGCGCTCGGCAACCTCTCCGAAGCGGTCGAGAAGCTGCAGGCCAACGCCGAAGAGGAGGAAGGGGAGGGGCCGGGCACCGCGCCGAACTGGGCGGAGCTGGACAAGGAGCAGTGCCGGGAGCTGTGGCACTGGCTGAACACCTGGTGCAACAAGGTCTTCCTCCCCGTCTACGCTCAGGACGTCTGGCGGCCATGCTGGTACCGCCACCAGCAGCTGCGGATCCAGCTGACGTGGCTGTGCGCCTACTGGCACTGGGCGTACGAGAAGGGGGCGCCACCGACCCGCGCGGCCGAATGGCACATGCGGTGGTGGCCCGCTGTCGAGATCTTCATGAAGAAGGAACTGCAGGAGTGCGGCTACATCGACCCGGAGAAACTGCGTGAGCCGTTGCACGCGATTCCGGAGCAGGGGAAGGACGCCCTCGCTCTCGACGACTTCGCCGACCACGGCCTGCTCGACTGGATCGAGCGGGACGTCGCCCGGCGCCCCGACCCGGAGAAGAAGCGGAGCGAGAAGAACCAGGCCGGCTGACCTGGCTCGGCGGTAGTGGGGGGGGGGGGGGGGGCCCCCCCGGGGGGTGGCCCCCCCCCCCCCCCCCCCCCCCCCCCCCGGGGGGGGCGGGGGGGGGGCGGGCCGCGAGGAAATCGCGGGCGGGGGGGGCGGGGGCGGGCCGGGCGGC
>NZ_JBVIRI010000030.1:0-46801 GCF_055576225.1 Streptomyces sp. NPDC033845
CCCGCGGAGCGGGTACCTCAACGCTGCGCGTTGAGGACAGAAGGACCGCGCTGCGCGCGGTCGGCACCCTTCGGGTGCTGCCCCTGGCGCTGCGCGCCAGGGCACCGGGGCTTCGCCCCGGTGCTTGGCTCCGCCAAGCTGGTGCGCCCCTTCGGGGCGGTCCTGCGCTGCGCTCCGGACAGGGTGTTCGCTTCGCTCCCACCCTGGTCCTTCCGGCTCCGCCTCCAGTCCCCTAGGCCCGCTACGCGGACCAGCTGGCAAGTAAGGAGGGGACCCGGGGGGCGTCCCTGGTGTGGATCGATTTATCGCCGGATCGAGAGCGGTTCCAAAGTCTTACATCTAAATAGAGCTGTGTAGCATCACGGGAATTTACGCAGTTGCTAAGTGGCTGGATGTGAACGGCTTAAAAGGAGTTGTGCACTAGGCATGTCATGCCTAGTATTAGTGATGTCGGAACCACACGGAACCGGCACCGGGTTTAGCAGCCCGGTCCACTGAAAGATCACCATCCGAGAGGACCAAGTCATGCGTGACAGCGTCGAATCCATCTTCAGCACCCCGATCGTGACCGCCGAGGTCGTCGAATCCGACCGCTACCAGGACAAGCCCTCTGGCAACGAGGACCAGGGCTGGCGCGACGAGGCCTAAGAGGTGAAAGCGGGGCCCGGAATCTAATTCCGGGCCCCGCCCCCTATCCCGAAAGGAAAGACTCGGTGCTGAAGTTCTCGATCTCCCTCTCTTCACTCTTAGGCGAGTGGTCGCCTTCGAGTGGACGCATGGTGAGCGGAGACAGCTGGATTGAACCGTTCCCCCATCCTCAACTCGAACTGCTCACCTCAACAGACGGGTACGAGTGGACGCTGACGGTGCGTGAGCGGATGAAGGACACTCACGTCTCCCGGCACAGCGTGCTTTCACCCATGGCCTTGCGGACTACCCGCACGGCCTGGGAGGCGTGGCCGTTGGGCTCCCTCACCGTTCACGTCGCCAACGGCGGACTGACCGTCATCTCTTCGAACCCCGTCGCCCCGGTCTATCTCGCTCTCGGACAAGGGCGTCTGAACGCCTCCTGGGATCCGGCGGACCTTCGATCCCACCTCACCACAGACAAGCTGTGCTTACGCGACTGCGCCCGCGCCTTGAGCGGACACGGGCGGTACAGCACCGAAACCGTCTTCGAGGGCCTCCACATGCTCACGGTCGGAGCACGGGCCCAGTGGAGTGCCCAGAGGCTTGCCGTCACGTACCCGGCGCCCGTGAAACGGGACCTTCCCCGCACTCTCACCCCCGGTGCCGATCCGGTCGGGGGCTTCGAGACCCTTCTGACCCGCTCGATGGCAAACCGTCCGCTCACTGCGGCCACCACCGCCGTACAGCTATCTGGCGGGCAGGACAGTGCGACCCTCGCCCTCTCCCTCGGAGATGCCTGGCCGGACCAAGTGACAGCGGCAGCGCTGATGCTTCCGGGCCCAGTGGGAGCGCAGCAGCAGTCCCGGCGAAAGCACCTGATCCGCGCGGCTCGGCTGCGTGAGGATGTGCGGGTGTCGGCTTCGGAGTACCCGCCCCTGATGCCCTCCGGTTCCCGGCGGCTGGGCTTGTACGGCGTCTACGACGAGCCCTACGTGGAAGCCCAGGACGAGCTGACAGCCCGACTCGCAGCACGGGGCATACAGACCGTGGTGGCCGGATTCGGCGGGGACGAGCTGATGTCCGTCTCGGGGCGCCCGGCACGCAGGGAACACCCGCGCGACTGGCTGGGGCCCTCCGCGCGGACCGCGCTGGCCGAACGCGACCTCGGGACCGCTCCGGCCACTGCCGTGGCGGAGTCCGTACTCCTGGCACTGCGCACCGTCAGCCCGTACATGCTGCGGGGCGGCCTGTGGCCAGTAGTACCCCTCGCGGAACTCCCGATCGTGCGGTTCGCCCGCTGGCTGCCCGACGAATGGCGCGCGGACAAGCGGCTCATGCGGGAACGGCTTGTCCGGCGGGGTCTGCCCCCGCACGTCGTACGGGCGCCGATGCGCGAAGTGTTCACCGATGTCATGGCAAACGCGCTGCACCTCCACGGGCCCTCCCTCCTAAGGCGGATGGCATCCGACTCCCCCCTGATCGACGCGGGCCTGATCACACGGGCGGGCATTCTCACCGCCGCCTCCGACTGTGCGCGCAGCGTGCGGACGGCGGCCCGCCATACCGCCGTGTACGCCCCGATTGCGTTAGACCTGCACATCCGGTCCCTGAGCTGACTCCGGGGCGCGCAGCGACCCGGAAGGCCACTGCGCGCCCGGAGCGCAGCGGAGGGCTTCCCTTTGGGCGGGACGCGAAGCGGCCCGCCTACGCCCTGGGCAGCCGCGAAGCGGCTGCCCATCCCAGGGGGCCGCGAAGCGGCCCCCTGGTAACCCGCTGCGCGGGATAGTGCTTGAACCTCAGCCGCCCACCCGGCCGCGCCCGGGAACAGAGCCGCACCACGGAATTGAAGAGTGGTTCCCCACGCTGCGCCCGGTCGACCCACAGGAGTGAGACCAACACGATGAGCACCAAGGCTTCACCGGACCTTTCAGATGACTCGGATGCGCCCGTGATGCGGTTGCGATCCGATCCGTACGCGGAGGTCTCAGCGTCGATGACAGTTCGGGCCATGGCCGCCCGGCTGCCCCGCACGGTGGCAACGGCGCTGCGCCTGGGCTGGAAGACCGACCGCCGGACCGTGGTGGCCTGGCTCGTGGCCCAGGTTCTTGCCGCCGGGGCGGCCGCCTGCGCACTGGCCCTGGCCTCAGCCGTCCTCGGACCGGTGCTGGCCGATCCGGCCGGCACCGGCGGACCGGCCCAATGGTTCGAGGCCGTCAGGTGGCCGCTCCTGGGGCTGACCGCCTGCGTGAGCGGCCGGTACGCCTTGGAGGCCGCCGCCCAGCTGGCTGCGGCCAGACTGGCCCCGCAGGTGATGCGCGAGGCGGACCTCCACGTGCTCACCACCGCCACGTCCGTGGAACTCATCGCCTACGACGACCCGGGCTTTGGAGACAAACTCGAAGCAGCCGGCGAGGGAGCCGAGGCCACCCGCGAGCTGATGGTGTCCGCCCAGACCCTCATCGCCGCCGCCGGCCTCCTGGTAGGTGCCGGCGGGTACCTCGCCGTACTGCACCCCGTCCTGCTGCCCCTGCTCCTGGTCGCGGCCGTGCCTCGCGCCATCGCGGCTGTGACGGCCGCCCGGGTCGAGCACTCAGCCCGGCACCGCACACTGTCCGACAGCCGTCTGCGCAGCGTGTGGCGCTCCTACGCCACGAACCGGGAGAGCGCGGACGAAGTACGGTCCTCGACGATGGGGCCCTTCCTCCTCAGCCGCTACCGGTCGGTGTCCACCCGGCTGGAGGCCGAAGACCTCCGGGCCGTCCGGCAGATGATGCGGGTGCGGTGGGCCGGCGACGCCGTCGGCGCACTGGCGACGCTCCTGGTGTGGGCGGCCTTGTGGTTCCTCACCGCCCGCGGTGAGCTGTCCTTCCCGGAAGCCGCGGCAGCCGTCATCGGTGTGCAGGCCTGCCAGCGCGCCACCGCGGCATGGGTACGCGCCGGCACCGAGCTCTTCCGCACCGCACTGCGCCTGGACGACTGGCAGGGATTCTGCCAGTACGCGGGGCACCTGCGTGCCGACCGCGGCCCCCTGCGGGCAGCCGTGGCCGGCCCGGAGAGCATCACCGCGGCCGGAGCCGGATTCACCTACCCGGGCAGCGGACGCCCCGCCCTGGAGGACATCAGCCTGCAGCTGTGCCGGGGCGAACTCATCGCACTCGTCGGCGAGAACGGATCCGGCAAGACCACCCTCGCCAACCTTCTCGCCGGCCTCTACCTCCCCACCACCGGCACGGTGTCCTGGGACGGGGAAACCCTGGCTGGCCTCGACGCGCACTCGGTGTGGTCCCGCGTCGGCCGTGTCCCCCAGAACTTCACCCGTTGGCCCATGACCGCCCGGGAGAACATCACGCTGGGCCGCGGTACAGCCGACGACGCGGGCGTCCTGGCCGCCGCGACAGCGGCCGGCGCCACCGACATCATCGACCGCCTTCCCCACGGCCTCGGCACCCTTCTCGCCCGTTCCTGGTGGGGTGGACACGACCTCTCCGGCGGCCAGTGGCAGCGTCTGGCCATCGCGCGCGCCTTCCACCGCGACGCACCCGTCCTCATCCTCGACGAGCCGACCTCCGCCCTCGACGCGCGCGCCGAGCACCACGTCTTCCAGCGGCTCCGAGAGCTCGCCGCCGGCCGCACCACCGTGTTCGTCACGCACCGGCTGGTCAACACCCGCCTGGCAGACCGCATCATCGTCCTGGAGCACGGCCGGATCGTCGAAGAGGGAAGCTTCGCGTCCCTGATGTCCGCCGGCGGCCTCTTCGCCGACCTGTACCGGCTCCAGCAGGGCTCCGAAGTACCCGCCCTGCCGCGGACATGAGGCCGGGGGCCGGCCCGCTCTGGCTCGGCCAAGGCGGAAGCAGGGTTAGCAGCCCTACACCGGCCCCCGCTCGGCACCCGGCCCACTGGGGCGATCACCCGCCACAACACCGAGTACCACCCACACCCTAACCTGGCACTCCTACACACGAAGGAGCTGGCCATGAGCGACCGCAGCCGCCTCGACCCCCTACCCCCGGCCGCGGCCACCCAGCCACCCGCCCGACGCAGGCGATCCCTCTTCCTCGACATGCCCGCCTGGCAAGACGCCAGCGCGAAAGCCAAGAACGAACACCTCACCGGCGCGCGCGTCCTGGAGATCCTCCTTCTCAGCTACGCCGCCGGCCACATCACACTCCGCCCAGCACCAGCGGAAGGAAGCGGCTTCACAGCCGTAGGCGTCAACCTCGCCGACAACGCCGTCGCCCAAGCCGAAAACCGCCGCCACAACGAACAGACAACCAGCTCACTCTCCGAGCTCGCCCGCCGACTCCTCACCGGCTACACCCAGAACACCATCACCATCACCCTCAGCGCCAACGGCCATGTGTAACCGACCAGCACACAGCAGTCGCTAGGTCCGCCCTCGTAGCAGGCACACAGCCGCACCGCGTTGCCGCGCGAGAGCTGCACGACAGGGCCGACCCGCACCCCGGGTGAAGCTGCTGGTTTCCCCGCCCGGCCCACCACCGTGCTACGGGGCCTCCGCGCGTCGACTCATGAAGTCCCGATCAGGCCCGCTACCTCCCGCCCGGCCTGGCCGGGGCCTCAGCCGTCCCCGCCTCGTTCACCGCCATTTCAGGGGCAGACCGAGGACGGTGCCGCCTAGGGTCTGATCAACAAGGGGGGTGCCGAACATGGTGGTGCAAGCCGCGGCGTGGGATGACCTGAAGGAACGCCTGCAGGATCTCGCCGCGCCCGGCGGGGGTGTCCTGCTGCTGCTGTTGCTGGTGGGCTACATAGCCAATGACCGGGGCCGCAGCGGTGCCCGACGGCCGAACGCCGAGCTGAACGAAGCGATCGAACGGACGGTGGGAGGCATTGCCCGGTTCGTGGGCCGCTACGTCAGCGGACGGGACCTGACCGGCGATCCCCGCAGCACGGCGACCTGGTGGCGGTCGGGGGTGCTGGTCACCGACGACCGGATGCCCAGCCCCGGTGGTGCGGCCAGCCGACGCGGCAGCCGACTGAGGGACAACGGCCGACGGTCGTTGTTCCGTGCGGCTGGGCAGGTCGTGGCGAGCATGGGGCGCGCTGCGGGTGCGTGGACGCGCTGGCCGCGCGCTGCCCGCTGCCTGGTGCGCCTGGCGCCGCTGCCTGTTGCGTGGGGACTGTGGCGGCATCCTGGGCCCACCTGTGGGGTGCTGGCGGGTGCGGTGGTGGGGGTGCTTGGGCTGGCGGTGGCGGGTCCGGCTGGGCTGCGGTGGTGGGCAGTGCGCCGACCTACCGATGACGAGATCTTGGGGCCGGCCCTGTGGGCGGCGGTCCGGCAGGTGCTCCGGCTGGAGCCGGAGGAGAAGCGTGGGGCGTGGCTGCGCCTGGACCCTGATCTGGGGGCTGAGGGCGCGCGGATCGTGCTGCGCCTGCCGGTTGACTGGATGGGTGGGAAGGAGGCGCAGAACGCGCTTGCCCACTCGGTGGACACGCGGGTTCCGGGTGAGTGGGTGGCGGCGTGGGAGCGGGCTGGCGCGTCGCAGTCCGTTCAGTGGACCCGAAAGCCTGCCCCGGCTGCGGTTCCGGTCCTGCCGGATTCCGTGGAATGGAAATCTACAGGTAACCCTTACGAGGTGTTCGTGGGGATGGCAATCGAGGGCAATGAGCTGGTGGACGTCGTCGTGCGGACCCAGTCGGCTACCCCGCACTGGGGTGTGGCTGGCTCCACGGGTGCCGGCAAGAGCACGATGCTCTACATTCCGATTGTCCACGGACGCCAGAATGGCACTCTGATTGACATTCTCGACACGAAACGCAATTCCCTGGCGGCAGCGGAGGGCTATTCCGGGGTGCGGATCCACAAGACCATCCGTGAATGCATTGCCGCATTCGGTGAGTTCATGGTGTCGATGATGGCCGCCGAGGCGGCACAGGGGAAAGACGGCGACCTCCACCTGAGGGGCCAGCTGTGCCAGCGGATGCTGGTGGTGGATGAACTTCCCACGTTGATCAAACTTGCATATATTTGGTGGCGGTACGGACTGGGGGGCAAGGGGACTCCCCCTTTCCTGGAATGGTTCTCGATCATCCTGCTTCAGGGGCGTTCTGCTGACCACCGGATCGTCGTGGGTACACAGCAGTTCGCTAACTCGTTCTTCGGCGGCACAATGGAACGCGCTCAGATCGGTTCGAAGTTCATTGTGGGACAGCAGGATCGGGTTTCCTGGGGGGTTGCTTTCGGCCAGTCGACTCCGGTCATCCCCTACGACATCGCGGTGAAGGGCCGTGGTGTATTCACCGATGGCCGACAGGCTCCGGGCGGCGAGCACCTGTACGTGCGGGAATTCCAGCCCTGCTTCATCACTCCGCGAGTTCCGGAACTCCTAGCGTCCTGCGGGCCGGCGCCCTCCTGGTTCGACGAGGGAGGGATGGCGCCGTGGATCACCGCCGAGATCCTGGAGGAAGCCGACCGGACCACTGGGGTGGGCGCCTTCCTCCCCGGGGGGAAGTACGGCCCCGAGGAGAGCCGTGTCACACGCGGTTCCGGCGCGGGGGTTGGCGGGGTTCTTCCCAGTTCAGAAGGTGTGACAGCGGCTCATGTGACAGGCCGTGTGACAGCTCATGTGACAGGCGGCCAGCCGCCGGAGGCTGTGGACGTCCTGCCTCGGACCTACAGCCTGGCCGAGGCCTGCGCAGCGGGGATCCTGCCGTGGTCGCACTCGACGGCCAGGCAGTACAAGGGGCGCGCGGAGCAGCGGGGTATCCCGTTCCCCGAGGGCGTCTCCGACGGGCGCACCACTTTCTATACCGAGGATGAACTGAGGGCCTGGGCAGCAGCGTGGAAGGGTAAATCGGGCAGGACCTGATTACCGAATATTTTCAGCCGCACAGTGCGCACTTATGGCGTCCGGTTCTTCTATTGCCGGACGCCATGGATGCCCACAATGCATAATCCCCACATACTCGACACATATTTACGCAACCGAGGGTAAAGGCGATTGCCTCAGAATTACTGGTAGAGCTTCTCGCGGAGTCGGCCGGGCGGTGTGTTGAATAAGATACTGAGGGTTCCAATCCATCGCGGCGGGACCGCCTGACGCCCTCGCTCGACATCACAATAAGAGCTTTCGGTAATTCCAAGAATCGCTGCGGTAGCCATTTGCGTGCGGCCTGACGCAATGCGCATTAATCTCAGCGCCGACGCTTCACCGGGTTCTATCAGAGCATAAGGCGATACGCCGAGGAGGGTTGAGATCCTCCTGAGCATTTCGGGGTTCGGGGTACTGCTTCCTGCCTCCCATGCGCTGACCGAGCTGCGAGCACACCCCAGGTCCGCTGCGAATTCTCGCTGGGTTTTGTAGCCGCGTCTGATGCGGAGGGCGCGGAATCGGCGCGCACGGAGGCGTGCCGCGGCCGGGGGGCGGTCGTTGGTAGACATGAGGGCACACCCTAACCCTTGTCGAATACACCGAAAGCGCATTGTCGACTTATGGCCATTGTGGCTGGATTACGAAGTCCTTTGACCGTCGCTGACGGCTTGGCATATGGTGCGGATCTTGCGCGCGTATGGGTACGTGATGCCTTCGGGGGGAGGGTCTGAATATGGGGTTGAGTCCGGCCGTGCGGAATCTGCTGGGCCTGCCGGATGAAGGCGACTGGGAGGCGAAGCGCGCGCGGGTCCGTGCGCGGAAGGCCGCGAAGGCCGGCAGGCCCGGCGCGGGCTCCCCCGCCCAGACCTCGCCCGCCGCCAATCCGTGGGAGACCGCGGCCCGGGAGCTGCGCGAGCAGCCGGCCCTGCCCTCGCCCTCCGGGGCCGGTGCTCCGGCACCGGCGCCCTGGACGCCGCTGGACGAGCGTCCCGGGTCGGCCGCGCTGCGCCGGGCGGGCCGCGGGCTTCTGTGGACGCTGGTGGCCGTCTTGACCCTGCTCGGTGCGAAGGCGCTCCTGCTGCCGAAGAAGCAGACCGTGGTGGAGAGCGTGACGAACGCTCCGTCCGCGACGGCGCCGGTCTACCCGGAGGCCGAGGCCCAGACGGTCGCCGCACGGTACGCGCGCGCCTACCTCGGCTGGGACGAGAAGAGCCCTGATGCGCGGGCCGCGCAGCTGGCGGCCGTCCTGCCGGAGGGTTCCAACACGGCGGTGGGCTGGGACGGCAGGGGCCGCCAGGACGTGCTGGCGGTGGAGCCGGGCACGGTCACCGTGACCGGCCGGGAACAGGCCCGGGTCCGGGTGGAGGTGCTGGTGCGCTCCGACGCCCAGGTGCCCGCCGGGGCTCCGGCGCCGGGCGGGCCGCGGTGGATAGGGCTGGACGTACCGGTCGTTCGCGTCGGTGCCCGGATCATCGTGAGCGGGCCTCCCGGGATCGTCGGTGTGCCGGCCGCCGGGCCGGCAGCGCCGGAGCTGACCGCGCCGGCCGGCGATACGAAGTTCTCCCAGGACACCGGTGACGTCGTGAAGGGGTTCTTCACCGCGTACGCGGCCGGCGGGGACCTGGAGCCACTGCTGGCGCCCGGAGCGTGGGTGCCGGCGCTTCCCCCCGGAGTGTTCACCCTGTCCGCAGTGTCGTCCTGGGCTGCCGACAAGGGCTCGGGTGCCGAACGCACGGGCACCGCACGCGTGGTGTGGCAGGCCGGCAACGCCCAGCTGGAGCAGTCCTACCGGCTGCGCCTGGCGAAGGTCACCGCGGGCGGCGCCACGCGCTGGCAGGTGTCCGCCGTCCACGGCGGAACCGCCTGAGACGGCGCCTCGCCCCCTGTCCTGCTTGATCTGCTTCTGAAGGGAGACACCCCATGTCCGAGTCCCACGTTCACATCCTGGCCGCGCTGCCCACGGGTGAGGGCCTCAAGGCCGGCGTCCTGCTGCTGGTCGGGAACCTGCTCGCCGCCTGGATGGCCGTACGCGCCTTCCGCCACTACGCGAAGGACGACTGGGGCGGCCTGATCACCATGAGCATCGCCGCCGTGTTCGTGGGCGGGTTCGTCTGGTTCCCCTCCGAGATGCGGGGGTTGCTGGAATCGGTGTGGGACAGCGTCCGCGAGGTCTAGGGCGATGCGTACCGGGGTGACGTACACGCGCCACATGGACCTGGAGACCCGCCAGCACGAGCTCCTGGGCGTCGACCTGGGCGAAGGCGTGCCGCGGCGGACCCTGATCCTGGGCGCGGTGCTGTACGGGGTGTGGACGGGCGGGCTGCTGCTGGTCTTCGGCCTGCCTTCCAAGATCAGTTTCACTGCCTACTTTCTGCCCCCGCTGCTGGTGGCGATCTTCGGGACGCAGCGCAGCCGGCGCAACGACCGGCGGTGGGTGATCACCTACTGGGCGCTGAAGGTGCGGTATCTGACGCTGGGGCACCGGCCGGTGGTCTGCGGGGGCCGGCGGGTGGCCGCGCGGGCGGAGTGGATCCCGCGGCGGGACCGGTGGGGCAGCACCGGTGACGGGCTCCGCCGGGAGTCGGTGCGCCGGGCCCGGCAGCTGGACGACGCCCTGACGCCGCTGGAGATCGTGGCCGGGACTCCGATCGTCCTGGAGGCCCGGCCGCGCCTGTACGGGCCGGACATGGTGTTCCGGGCCCGCCAACGCACAGGCAGCACGAAGAGCACGGGGAAGAGGGGGGCATCGTGAAGGTGCTGACGCGGGTCGGCAATTTCCTGGGGCTGGGCGGTGAACGCGGTGCCCAGCCGCCCCAGTACGTCGCGCTCGCCGACGGCCTGGTCGTCGCGGGGACCCACGCCGAGGCGTGGTTCAGCCTGGGCAGCTCCAATACGGATCTGATGACCGAGGCCGCCCGTGACACCGAGCTCGGCGAGGCCGTGTCCGCGATGGCCCGGACGCTTGCGGGCAGCGAGGTGCACCTGCGGGTGCTGTGGTCCCCGCTGAACGCCCAGGACTACATGGCCGAGGCCGCCGACCTGTTCACCTCCGGGGACTGGCGGGAGTGGGCACAGCAGCGCATCGACCGGCTGGAGAACATCGCCCTGCCCAGCCGTCACCTGCTGATGGGGGTCCGGATCAGTGAGCGCTCCGGCGCCGCGCCCGTCTCGGGGCGGCGGGGTGCCGGGCGGGCCCTGGGGGTGAGCGCCTCCGGGGTCAGCGCCCGGGAGCTGGCGCGCCTGGACGGCAGCATGCGGCGGCTGGGCCGCCTGCTGGAGGCGACACCGTGGCGGGCGCAGCCGGCGCCGGTGGAGCTGCTGGCGTGGATGATCGCGCGGGAGCAGCACCGGACCACTCCTGTGCCGTCGGCGCAGCACGGGCTGATCAGCGGTGCGAAGCTGGCGTCCTTGACGCGTGGGCGGATCCTCCCCTACCCGGACCACCTGGCCGTGGTCGACGCCGAGGGGCGGACCTCCGCCTGGGTGTCGGTGCTGACGATGTCGGGCTTCCCGGAGCGGATGGACATCCCCGGTGCCGGTGAGTGGCTGAGGGCCCTGTCGGAGATCACCTACGTTCCGGACATCGACGACGCCGAGTTGGAGGCGGACGTCGACCTGGCGAGCCTGATCCTGCCGGTGTCGCCCGAGGCGTCCGTGCGGTGGCGGGTGATGCCCAAGCGGGACGCGCTCAAGGCCGTGGACGCCGCGCGGCGGCTGGCCAAGGAGCAGCGGCGGTCGGCCAGTCAGCACTCGGCGGAGGACCCCGGGCAGGCGGTGGAGGAGACCGAGGGGGTGATGGCCGGGCTGATCCGGGACATGGGGCGCGAGGACCTCACCCTGGTCACCGACCATCCCCGGCTGATCGTCACCAGCACCGCGGGGCTGGAGGACCTGCGGGCCCGGGTGGACGCGGTGCGCGCCTACTACGGCGGGGTCGGCATCGAAGTGGGTGTCGGTGAGGAGGAGCAGAGGGAGCTGTGGCTGGAGGCGCAGCCCGGTGACCGGCTGCGGGTCCCGGACATGGGGCACATCCGTGATGTGACCGCGCTGGCCGGCTCGTGGTGGTGGGGCGGGGCCCAGGTGGGTGACGACAGCGGGCCGATCGTCGGCTACCTCACCGGTTCCACCCCGGGGCTGTTCCGGCACGACGTCACCATCGGCTCCGAGCTCGGCGACGCCACCACCACGGCGCTGATCGGCCGGAGCGGGCGGGGTAAGACCCTGGCCGTGCTCATCAGCATGCTGATCGCCGCCCTGCGCGGCGCGTTCGTCCTGGCGATGGACTTCAAGGGGGACATGGGCGGTGTCGTCACCGCGGCCCGCCGGTTCGGGCTCAACGCGCACCTGATCGAGACGGGTCCCGCCTTCGCCGGCGCGGCGGATCTGTTCCGGCTCCTGGACCGCGAGGGGTCGGAGCGGGCGCAGATCGAGGTGCCGGCTCAGCTGGGCATCGCCATGCCTCCGCATCTGCGGGCCCGCGGTGCGGAGACCCCCGTCCAGCACGCTACCAACGAGGTGATCGCCGAGGGCGACCCGGCGACCTGGAAGGTCATCGCCAAGCTCCGGTCGTCGGCGGATCCGCTGGCGCGGGAGGCCGGCGAGGCCTTGTTCGAGCTCTCCCAGACCGCGCTGGGGGCTCCGTTCATGGGCCGGCCCCGGGAGGGTGCCTCCCCGTTGTCACCGGAGCCGGGTATCTGGGTGGTGCAGATCCCCGGGCTGTCCCTGCCAAGTGTGTCCGACGGCCGCGAGGACTGGAACTCCGCGCAGCGGATGTCGGTGGCGCTGATGCACTCGATGCTCGCCTACGGCATCACCACCGCCGGGCGCAAGGACCTGCGGACCATGCGGAAGCTGGTGGCGATCCCCGAGGTCCACGTGCTGACGGCGACGAGGGAGGGCAGCTCCTTCCTTGAGTACATCGCCCGGGTGGGGCGGGCGCTGTCGACGTCGCTGATCCTGGACACCCAGGACCCGGCGTCGCTGTCCCGGCTGGTCGGTGTGGTGGAGCAGCTCAGCACGGTGTTCGGGTTCCAGCTGACCGTGCCCAGCCAGCAGGACGCCATGGCGGAGCTCCTCGGCCTGCCCCCGGGCCCGCACACCCGGGCCTTGATCCAGTCGATCGGCATGAACCCCAACGGGTCGATCCGGCACGGCCACTGCATCGTGCGCGACCGGCGCTTCCAGGCGGCCACCGTCCAGTGGGACATCCCCACGATGGAGCTCCTGGAGCTCCTGGACACCACGCCCAAGGCCACCCCGGCCGACGCGGTGACGACCGACGGGCCGGAAGCCGGCCTCACCCAGGAAGGAGCTCGCGTATGAAGCGCGCCCGCACGGCGGCCGCCGCGGCACTGCTGGCCGCGAGCCTGGCGGCCACCGCCTGCTCCGGCGGCAAGGACAAGGGCAAGGACCAGGACAAGGCCCCGGAGAGTCCGTCGGCGGCTGCCCTGCGCGTGGCGCGCCTCTACATGGAGGCCGACAACCGGCAGGACTGGCGCGCCAAGTGCGAACTGACGTCGGCGAGGTGGCGGGGCGGGACCGTCGAGCAGTGCGTGGTGGAGGAGTCCGGGCCGAGCCCCACCCCGTCGTCGACCCAGCCGTCGCTGTCCACCCTTCCGACCCCGACCCTGTACCCGGACGGATCGACCATGCCGCCGGTACCGTCCCGGCCGGCCAGCACGGGTCCCACCCGCGCCTCCATGGGACCGGTGGTGACCGAGGGCGGCGCGGAACAGGTCGGGGGCTGGGAGGAGCACCCGCCCGGCTGGGGCGTCTTGGTCAGCTACACCGTCACCTGGCCCGACTCCACCCACACCTCGCGCGACGCGGTCCGCGTCATCGAGGAGAACGGCGCATGGCTGGTCGACCAGGTCGAGGACGTCGACGGCGGACGGTACGGCGAGGGCGGCAGCCCCATCCAGACCGCTCTGGCCGGCGGGTAGCGGCATGGCCATCTCGCTGCCCCGGGCGCGCACCATCCTCATCCCGGCCGTGTTCGCGTTCACCACCGTCATGGTGCTGGCCGGGCAGGCCCACGCGGAGCCGATCGCCCCGCTCGGCGTCGGGGACATGTTCCCCGACCTGCCCTCGGCGGTCCCCGCCGGACAGGGGACGATGTTCGAGGACTTCTCCGGGCGCTCCTGGCACCTGGACGAGGAGTACGGGTACACGGTCGGCGACACCCTGAAGCGGCCCGTCTACGTGCTCGCGTCCATCTGCATGGCCGCCACCGTGGTCATCGGGATGCTGTGCGCGTCCATGATCCAGTGGATCTTCAAGCTCACCTCGGTCCCGGACCTCCAGAACGCCCTCACCGCCACCATCGGCGGGGCCGCCTCCGGGCTGTCGCAGACCCTGCTGCCGACCGCGCTGGCGGTCGGCGGGTTCGTCGCCTTCGTCCGCCACCGTGAGGGCGGCGGCACCGGAGGCCTCTCCCAGATCGCGTGGGTGGCCGTCTCCGGCATCGTGTCGATCTCCCTCCTGTCGACCCCGCAGGTCTGGGTGGACGGCGTCGACACCACACGGCAGCTCGGCGCCTCCATCGCCTTCCAGGCCACCTCCGCCGGCGTCGGCGAGGGCAACCAGGACTACCCGTTCGCGATGGACCACAACGCCCGGTACACGGGCAGCGCCCGGGACGACATGCTGCGCAAGTCCTCGGACGCGGTCTGGCGCGTCTACGTCGCCGCGCCCTGGTGCCTGGCCGAGTTCGGGTCCCGCAAGGCCTGCCAGATCCACGGCCAGGAGGTCCTCAAGCGGTCCGGCAAAGACCGGAACGACTACATCCAGAAAAAGGTCAACGACAAGAGCGTGGGCGGCGACTCGGAGCAGTGGGTGGACGGGCACCGGCCCTTCGACCGCCTCATGGTCGCGGCCATCGGGCTGTTCTGCGCGCTGGTCTTCGCCGCGGTGGTGCTGCTCCTGACGTTCTCCGCGGTCGCCTCCCTGATCGGGGCGCTGATGCTCCTGGTGTGCGGGGTGGTGTTCGCCTGCCTGTGGGTCATCCCGGGCCGGCCCCGCCAGTGGGGACTGCGGTGGTTCGACCAACTGCTCGGCATGGTCCTCCAGTCGTTCATCGTGACCATGGTCCTGGGCTGCGTACTGGTCATCCAGGTCGCCACCATGTCGCTGCTGGAGTCGAACGGCTGGTTCGTGGCGATCGGCCTGTCCATCGCGACCGCCCTCTCCGCCCTGCGCTACCGCAAGATCATCGAGAGCATCGTGGGAGTCTCCGGGGTCGGCTCCTCCCCCATGGGCTCGGTGCTGGGGCTGCTGGCAACCCGGCAGATCGGCCGGGGCCTGGCCGGGGCCACGACGCGCGGCAAGAGCCGCCCCGCCAGCGGGGACACGGGACCCGCCGGCGGCGGCAAGGCCGGTACCGGAGGCTCGGGCGGGAGCGGAGGCGGCGGGACGCCCCCGGCGGGACCGGAGGGCGGCGCCCCCTTCCCCACCGCCCGCGTGCCCTACCGCAAGCCCGACAGGGAACCCGCCGGGCGGGAGGGGTTGGAGGTCACCCTCGACCGGCCCGAACAGGCCGGTACGGAATCCGGCGGCGGTCACCGGCCGCCTGCACGGCTGCCGGCACGTCTGCCGGGGCAGCCCACCCGCCTGCCCGCACGCCGGCCGGCCCTCCCCGCCGGCCGTCCGCCGCGGCGGACGGCGCTGCCCGCTCCCGAAACCCCCGCCGGCACCGCGGTGAAGGACGGCTCCGGGACACCGGCCACCGCGACCGCCACCCTGATCCGCCCCGGCCAGGAGCCCGGGGCCGCCGCGCCGGCGCCCGCCTACCGGATCGCCCCCTCGCCGGACCAGCCCGGCATCAAGGTCATCGAGGCCCGGGTGCTGAAGTCCACGCCGAACCGGCCCCCGGTACCGCGCGGCGGGCTCCCCGGCGCGCGGCGCGGGGCCGTCACCCAGCCCCCACCACCGCGCCCGCCCATACCTGGCCGTCCGCCGGCCGGACGGCGTACGGGTGAGGAGGACGGCAATGGCCCGGCATGAGGACGAGCGCACGCCGCAGGAGTGGCGCGAGATGCTCAGCGGCACCTACGACTACCCGCAGGAGAGCGGCAAGAGGCGGTGGGGACACCGCCGCCGGGCCCGGCGTGAGCACCGGGCCGCGGAACGGCGGCGCGGTGCTCAGTGGATCGCCGCCGAACGGCGCCGCGAGCCCGTCAGCGCCGGTACCGCCGCGGCCGTCGTCGTCCTGCTGCTCGGGGCAGGCCTGCTGACCCGGTGCGCCGCCGCCGGCGACGGCGGCACCACCGCGGCGCCGCCAGCCTCCGCCTCCGTCTCGCCGTCGCCGTCCCCGACGGGTGCCGTGGACGCCAAGCCGCCGTCCCCGACGGCCGGGAGCGCCTCCCCGACGGCCGGCTCCACGGCCGCGGTCCGCGGCGACGACCCGGACTCGGTGGCGGAGGAATGGGCGCGGCAGTACCTCACCCGCAACCCGCCCGCCGACGGCGACCACACGGCCGCCGTCGCCCGCGCCGCGCCGTGGGCCACCCTGGGGCTCACGCAGAACCTGACCGAGCACAGCGACCCGGCCTTCGACAAGCTCGTCAGCCGCGGCGGGATCAGCACCGTCTCCCAGGTGACCGTGCGGCCCGCCGGCCGGACGCTGCCGCCGGACAACCCGCTGCGCGTGTGGCGCCAGGTGACCGCGGCCGTCGCCGTGGACGGCTACACCGACTACACCGAGACCACGGTGCTGACCGCCGAGGTGATCTCCACCGAGTCCGGGTGGCGGGTCTCGGCGGTCCTGGGGGTATAGCGGAGCGTGGAAGGGGGGGATGCTCTGCGGGCGGCCGCCGCCGTCGCCGGCCGCGGGGCCACACTGAAGATCACGGCATGGCTGGCCGCAGGTATGGCCATCGTCATCGGCGTGCTCGCCGTGGTGGTGGTGATCACCGGCGGCGGCCAGGCCGAGGCCAACTCCTGCCGCGACCGCGGCCGGCCGGGCACCGAGCTGCCCTCCGGGCCGGGCACACCCCAGTACCCGGGGGCCAACCTCCGCCGGGACCAGATCGCCAACGCCAAGGCCATCGACGCCGTCGCCGCCGGCCGCGGCCTGCCCGGACGGGCCACCCTGATCGCGCTGATGACGGCACTTCAGGAGTCGACCCTGCTCAACCTCGACTACGGCGACGCCGACTCCCTCGGCCTCTTCCAGCAACGGCCCTCCACCGGCTGGGGCACCCCCGCCCAGATCATGCAGCCCGCCTACGCCTCGGCAATGTTCTTCTTCGGCGGCGACGACGGCGACCCGCCAGGACTCACCGACATACGGGGCTGGCCCGACATGCCCTACGGCGCCGCCGCACAGGCCGTGCAGCGCTCCGCGCACCCCGACCTCTACGACCGCCACGAGGACACCGCCCGGGACATCGCCGCCGAGGCCGGCATCGACCTCGACCGCCCCGGCACCACCCCGGTCACGCCCTCCCCCACCTCAACCGACCCCGACGGCGCCTGCACCCCCGACACTCCCCCGGGCAAGCCCGGCGACCCCTTCCGGGACATCGAGGCACCCTGGCCGCCCAACGTCCTGAACCGGCGCACCACCCAGGACGCCATCGCCTGGGCCCGCGACGAGGCCGCCACCGGCGGCCGGGAGTGGTACCAGCTGTGCCTGGCCTTCGTCGCCCGGACCTACGGCTGGGGTTACAGCGGCGTCCCCTACGCCATCGACCACTACCGGCAGATGCCCCCCGACATGAAGCACGACAAGAGCCGCGAGCTCCCCGCCGGCGCCCTCATGTACTGGGACACCGGGCAGCGGGCCGGCCACGTCGCCCTCTACCTCGGCGGTGGCATGATCGCCAGCAACGACATCCGGCGGCCCGGCTACATCGACGTCGTCCCGGCCTCCGACATCGAAACCAAATGGGGCGCCACCTACCTCGGGTGGGCCCCGCCGTACTTCCCCAAGGGCGGGTGACACCATGATCGAACCGGCCGCCGTCCCGGCGACCCCCGTCTACACCATCACCCTCACCTCCACCGGGGCCAGCATCGACGGCGAACCCCTCACCGTCACCGCCCCAGGCGACCTCAACGCCGTCCGCCGTGCCGCCCTCGCCGAGGTCCGTATCCGCGCCGCCCTGCGGGGACGGCCCGTCCGGCTGACCGCCAAGGAACCCGACGGCACCAACTGGCCCATGATCATGGACGCCTCCGGGAATCTGATCACCCTGACCGAACCCCACCCGGCACCAGGAGCAGACGGCGACCGGCACCACACCGCCCCACCACCCGCACCCGCAGCTGTCCCCGCACCGGCGCCGGTGACAACAGCGGTGCCGGTACCGGTACCGGTGCCGACAGCTGGCACGACCACGGCCCCGCCGCGCGCCCGGACCGCACCGCCCGCCGTACCCGCAGCCCCGCGGCCCAACGACCCGGACCTGTGGACCGCCCCCCTGCCCCTCGCTCACCAAGCGGTCGAACAGCAGATCCGGGCCGCGCAGGCCGCCGGCGACCTGCACACGGCCATCACCGCCGCCACCCGCCTGGAGACCTCCCTGGACACCGAGTACGGCCCCCTGCACCCCTACACCGTCAACGCACTCACCCTCCGGGCCACCCTCACCCTCACCAGCGGAACCGACTGGTACGAGACCACCGACATCCTCACCACCACCGCCCTCCGCCGCCACCAAGCCGGCGCCCATCCCGCCCACGACACCACCCGCACCGCCCGCAACGCCCACGCCGCCTGGCGCCGCCTGACAACCGAGGACCCCGAAGGCGCCCTCGAACTCGCCGACCCACTGACCCGCATGCTCGAAACCACCGGCGAAACCACCCGCGCCCACGACGTCCTCACCCACGTATCCGCACACCTCGGATAGGTGAGACGGCAGGAGCGGATGCCGTGACGCTTCCGCACCCCAGCCGTTGCACAGGCCGATGCACCGAGCCGTCCCCCGGCTCCCGGGGCGCCGGGCCCCGACTCCCTCCCCCCGGGCCCGGCCCCCGCTCTCAGCGGCCACCGCACTGCACGCCCGGGGCCGCCGCTCTCTAGGACGGCCCCCGAACGGGCCGGCACGGTCAGGTCCGTGGACGCCCGCCCCGACCCCGGCGCAGGCGTCCGACCGCCGGCAGGACCACCGCCAGGACCCGCACCGCTTCCGACCACTCCGGGGCCAGCGCGCTCACCACCGCCTCCACCGCTACACCGGCGGCCGCACGCGCCACCCGGCCCGCGACCACGCGGACGACAGACCGAGCAGGGCGTGTCCCGGACTCCCCACCGCGCTGGACAGGCTCCCGCCCCGCCTCCTCTCCGGCCGGATCCCCACCCTGATGCGACATGTCCATGTCAATTCACTCCCTATGGAAAAGCTCGGTTCACACCTCCGTCCGGAGGCGTGAACCGCACTGTGCAACAGGAAGGGGCAAGCCCCGCAAGCCCAGGAAACCAGCAGGTCAGAGAGCTACATGGCGGAACGCAAAATCGCTCCCCTCATCGACTTCCCCTTCCACTCAGCCGCCTCCAGACAGGGGGCGGCACCACTCCGAAAGTCCTGGGTATCGCCTGCGTTCTGGCTTATGACCAGAACTCCCCATGTATTCCTTCTGGCTGCGCTACGCTGATCGGGCAGGGCCTTTCCGCAGGGCCGCCCCCGAGGGGGCCGTCTCGGAGTTCGCTCGGCTTTTTGCGTGACGCTGATAGTTGACGTGTCACGCCCCGCGCAAAGTAGTAGTACCGGTCTCTTCAGGGACCTCAACGTTCCGCCGTAGGCGGGCGCAGTGACGCGGGCGCTGCGTGCATGACAGGCAGCCGTCTGTCACGTTGGGGTAACTGTGCCTTGGCATTCCTCTTCGCAGACGGCTCTATTCGTATGCGGAGGACTGTGCTGTGCAGGCGGTACTAGAAGCAGTGGCCATGGGCACTCCCATGACACTCGTATACATTGTGGGCCTGATCGTTCTGGCCCTCCTGGTTGCGCTCACCATCTCACTGCGCCGCGTACCCGCTCAGCACAAGCCCGAAGTAATTCGAGCACTGGCCGAGCTGATGCACTTCTGGCATAGAAAGAGGTAGAAGGGCGGCCGCGTCCTCTCCACGCGCTCGGCGGGAGTCAGCATCGTCTCGGCCAGGAGCGCCAGGTAGTCACGAAGCGATAGGCCCTTCTTCGTCGCGCTCGTGGCCCCGGGATCATCCTGCTCGCCCAGATCTTCTGCCGGAGGACTCCGCTCACCAACGACGTCCTCCTCGCCCTGATGCGCCAGCGCGAGCGCCTACCAAGCCCGCAACGATCCCCCTGCAGAAGGCCCGGCCCCCCGCCCAGGACCCGAAGGTGGAGGCGCGCAGTGGTGTGGAGCGGGACCGCCAGCCCACCTGACGAATCGGTGACGTCAGCCCCTCACGGGTCCGCAGCGAGAGCACCCGGCCGCCGGGATGGACGGCAAGGCGCTGATGCGCCGGACCAGTTCCGCAACGCGCTGCGGCCGGGGGACGCGGAGGCCGATCGCGGTCGGCGGGTCGTCTGTGCCCGCCGACCGCGCAGGATCCGGCCACCACCGTCACGTTCAAGGTGGGGCCGCGCGGACAGGGTGGTGATTGCGGGACAGGTAACCGGACTCTGCGCCCATCGACTTGCTTCCCGTGGCGGGCGCTTACCCAGTGGTGTCGGGCTGCCGCTCGGCGGGGCCGGGGGAGCCCGAAGCGTGCCGTCCGCAGACCGCACCGCTCGAAGCCCTCGCCGAACGCACCCGCTCTGCCGCCTGGGTCACCGCCACCGGGGAGGCTGTGCTGGCCACCCTCCGCCACGTGTTGGGGGCGGGCGAAGCGAGGGGGGCCAGCCTCGGCTGGCCCCCCTCTTGGTGCTGCGGGGCTCTGGTCAGCCCCGGCGGTTCATCCAGACCACGATCTGCGCGGTGGCTGCGCCCAGGAAGAGCGCGACCGCCCACTGGATCACCCCGTCACGGACCGCGTCGATGACCACGGGGGCGGTGAGCACCCCGGGGGGCGTGTAGTTGCCGGCCAGCAGGCCGAGGAGGAAGGCGGCCACCAGGGCGGCCTTCCAGCCGTCATGGCCCCCGGCGGCCGAGTGGGCCGTACTCTGGGTCAAAGCTGTCCTTTCCTTGCGGTTCACTGTGCGTGATCTTGCGTTGCGGGGCAGTGCGCCGCCGGTCCTGGAGCCATCCGCCAAGAAGCCTCCAGGATCGGCGGCCTACGACATAGAGCTCTCCCTCCTCGCCTCCACCAGCTCGGCGACCACGGCCTCCAGTTCAGTGACGCGCTCGTGGAGGGAGCGTCCCGGTACGCCGTGGCTGAGCATGTTGGTCGCGAGCACGGAACCACGCCCGATCCGGCTGACTGCCAGAAAGTCGCGGCTCCTGGACTCGAACGCCCACCAGGCCCGGATGAAGCCCGCCCTCACCTCCGGCGGCCACTGCTTGACCTGGATTGGGGTTCCGTCCGGGAGAGCGAAGTCAATGCCGGACGTATCCCTTCCGTGTACCAAGGCATCGCGAACGCGCCGAGCATTGTCCGGGTCCGCCTCGATGATCTCCGCCCAGGAGGTGTGGCGGCTCTTCGCATCGGTGGGCGGCCTGGTCTTCTCCACCACCCTGTCGCCCAGAGCGGACAGCTCCGACAGGGCCCGCTGGCCGTCAACGAGATCGCCGAGCTCCTTGTACAGATCGCGGAGCTGCTCCTCCACCAGGACGAACTGCTCGACCGGGGTGCCCGGGTGCAGCCCCTGCCACTCCTTGACGACCTGCCCGTACCGGCTGTGGGCCGCCGCCCTCGTGAGGCCGCCGTGTGACTGCCCGATCAGCTCCCACGGAGTACCGCGGACACGCTCGGCGATCACCGAGTGCCGCTGGATCCGCTCGGTGATCTCGGCGAGCCTGCTCGCCGTGGCGACCAGCTCACCACGGGGAATCCGCGTCATCGCCGCAGCCGGCTCACGTGAGGTCATGTCACCGACATTACAGATCTAGACGACGATCCGTCAACTGCATCTGACGCAACGTCTCATGAAGCAGACGTCGGATGCATCCGTCACGTCAGCCGCCGGTGGACCGCACAGCCCACGACAGCAGGCTTCCGGCACCTCTCCCCCTACGCGCCCCGTCCTGCACCCCCGCCGACCCCACACGCACCCGGGCGGGGATGAACCGCAGCGGAAGCGCAGGCCGGACCCACCCGCAACAGGGCCAGCCTCCGGGCACGGCCCGGCGGGCAGGGCGGGCATCCCGGACCGACGAGGCCGCAGCCCGCCCTGCCGACCCCTCTCCAGGGCGCCAGGGGGCGCTCTGGCCGGTCCACCCCGGGGCCAGGCACCCGCGGGCCCCGCCCGTCAGGCGCTACGGGGCTTGCGCCGGGGCGCGGTCTTCTTCGCTGCGGTCTTCCCGGCGGCGGCCTTGCGGGGCTTGTTCGCCGAGGCTGCATCGGGCAGGGGGTGGACGGTGACATCCTCGCCCCGGCCGGCCTTCGCATCCTTGACGGACTTCTCCAACATCGCCATCAGGTCCACGACCTCCGCCGACGGCGCTTCCGCCGGACCGGCCGGGCGCGGCCTATCCCCTGCCTGCTTGGTCTCGATGACTGCTTCCAGAGCGGCCCGGTACTCGTCGCGCAGGCTGCCGAGGTCGGTGCCGGTGAGGGATTCGGCGAGGGCGACGGCGGCATCGACCTCAGCGTCGGTGACCTCCACCTCCGGGACGGGGACCTGCTCCGGTGATCGGATCTCGTCCGGCCAGCGAAGCGAGTGCAGCATGATCACGCGGTCCTTGACGCGGAGGAGGCCCAAGCGCTCGCGGTCGCGCATCGCGAACTTCGCCACCGCCACCCTGCTGCTGCGCTCCAGGGCCTGGCGCAGGAGTTCGTAGGGCTTGGCGGCGACGCCTTCGGCGGCCAGGTAATAGGAGGCGCCGATCTGGATGGGGTCGATGCTCGCCGCCGGCACGAACCCCACCAGCTCGATCGCCTTCGCCGTCGGCAGCGGGAGCCCGTCCAGGTCCTGGTCGGTCACCGGGAGCAGGGTGCCGGTCGTGGTCTCGTAGCCGCGGCCGATCTCGTCGGGGGCCAGTTCCTGGCCGTCAAGCTCACACACCTTGCGGTATCGGATCCGGCCCCCATCCGTGAGGTGGACCTGCCGGAAGGACACCGAGTGCGACTCCGTGGCCGGATAGACCTTGATCAAAATGGTGACCAGGCCGAACGAGATCGCACCAGACCAGACAGGGCGCATCCGAGAACCTCCTGCGGCGAGCCCCCCTCCCAGCCTCGCACCCCGGGCCCGGATCCGACTCCCGACCGCAGCCCCGACCACTGCACCCGGCACCTCGTGAGGGCCGTGTTCCACTTCCCGAATTAATCGAACACCTGATCTACTGGAGGTGTCCCCGCACCGAGGAGCAGTCCCATGACCTCCCCTACCACACCAATCCCCGCCCCCACCACCGCCTCCTGGCGGGAGGTCGCCGCCTGGGCTCCGTCCCAGACCGGCCCGTGCTGTCGCTGCCACCAGCCCACCCGCCGTTACGGGGTCGGGGGCTCCCCGCTGTGCGCGGCGTGCCGCCGTCTGCTCCAGGAGTCCGGGGACTGACCGACGTGTCCGTACTGCCCCCGGACGGGCCCCGGCTCCAGGTCCTCGCCACCTACCTCCGCGGGGAGCTGCACCGCGTCGAACAGGCCCTGGCGGCCGCGGAGCGGCAGGTCGAGGAGGAGTCCCGCAGGCGGCCGCCGCCGGAGCCGCCCGAGTGGCTGGTGGAGCGGGGCATCGCCCAGGGAAAGCCCGCCGTCCGGGTCCACTGCGGGGACTGCTGGGACACCGGCCACCGCTGCACCCCCGCGAACGCCCAGCAGGTTCGCACGCTCCTCGCCCAGGGCGTCACCAGCTGCATCCACTGCCGGCCCGACACCGCCCTCGGGATGCTGGAGTGAACCCGTCCCGGCACGGTGGAGGGATGACCGGCCACCCGCCCGTGATCGTCTACCCACCCGACGCCGACGGCGGCCGCCGGGTCCGCGTCGGCGGCGAAGCCCTCGGCCGCGCCCGGAACCCTGGTGATCTTCTGGAGTTCCTGCGCCGGGCCGGCCTCGACCCCGACAACGTCAGCCTCAACGACCGGGCACTGATCGAATGGCGCGGCGGCGGGCCCGCCGACTGGACGCCCGGCGCTGGCTGACCCAACCTGGCGAACTCGCCGGTGACTGGCGAGTCCACCCCAGGGACTCACCGGGAAGGCCTCGCCTTGGGACCGCCCGGGCGGCCGGGCGGCCGGGCGGCCGGGCGGCCGGGCGGCCGGGCGGCCGGGCGGAAAAATGGCTACTTCACCAATTGCAGTGCGGGCCTGACAGGGGCCGTCTGGATTTTCCCGCCATCGAATCCGATTGGGGCCAGACCGAAAACGAAATCGTTAAGTTCTTCCGGGAAGATATTCATGGCTTTGGCTACGTCAAAATGGGTCATCTGGGCTGCCCTGAGAGCTTCGAATACCTTGGTCAGGACCTGACTGTTCTCCCTGACGACAGTAGATCCTGGTTCTCCGCGGCGATATCCCAGCTGCGACAGCTGCTTAGCCGTCTGATGGTATTTCCATTCGGACAGTTGCCCTAGAGTACGCAGCCGGTAGGCGAGAGCCATTGCCGATACTCCCCAGCGGCGCTTGGCACTCAGAATACGTTCTACGCTGGGCTGGTCAAGCTGTTGCGCAAGAATCCCAGCTCTCGGCATGAGAAAGGCTGACGCAAAGGCATCAGCCGCAGACTCTGCCGCTGGGCCCGAAGGGATCTCCGGACCGCTGTGCAGGACTAGATGGCCGAGCTCGTGAGCGGCATCGAAGCGGCCGCGCTCCCCTGTTTTCCGGGTATTCAGGAGGACGTAGGGCACTCTGTGCTTGATCGTGGAGAACGCGTCGATGTCGAGGCAGTCTGGGGCCAGGGAGAAGATCCGTACTCCGTGAGACTCCAGCAGGTGGACGACATTCGGAGCGGGCGCCTCTCCGAGCCCCCAGTCCGCGCGGACCTGGTCAGCCGCGGCCTCTGGCTCCATCCCACTGTAAGTTGGAACATCGGGCGGGGGCAGAGTGAAATGATTTTCTAGCCAATTATTCAATGTGGCTGCAATTGCTCCGCAGCTGAGCGCGCTGTCGCGCTCAACGGCAGTCATCTTGGTGGGGGCTCGAAAACTAACTGCCCCTACAGCCATTTCAGGTGCGGGGTCAGCGTGAAAGAATTCGATAGGGAAGCCGAGGCTGCGGGCAAGCGAGGAAAGCGTCTCCTCCGAAGGAACCCTTCTGGCGTTCTCGAAGGCTGTGATGCTCTGAGATGAGAACCCAGACTCACGAGACAGCGCAGCAAGCGTCATACGCCTTCTCTTGCGCGCAAGAACAAGCCTTTCAGGGGTGAACACTTTCCTCGTCTCCCGTTCCGATATTTACCCAGTGAATTGCACGGGGATGTGTACGCCGTCTCCATCATCCGGCGCATCGAGGATGTCGATGTTGATGCCGGGGTCTGGGAGCGTGAGGAGCGGGATGCGCTCGCTCCACTCGTTCACGAACTGCCCCTTCATCTTGACCGGGCGCGAAAGCTCAGCCGCCAGGCCGGCCGCGGTCCGGCCGTACAGGAGGAACCACAGCGGGATTTCGTCCAGCTCGCCGCCGAATTCGACATCATCCCGTGAGACCAGCATCCCCTGGCCGGTGCGCGCCTCGAACTTGGCATTGTTCTCGACGATGTGCGCCATCGCCCGGCCCTTGGGGTTCTTCGACCTGACGGGCCGGTCGAGGTCTCCGATACCCCCGGAACCGCTGATGGCGGTGATCGCGTGGGTGCCGGACGGGTGCACGACCCGGAGGATGCTGTCACGGCGCGTGTACTTCCAGGGCGGCAACTCGCCGTCCTGGAACCGGAGGTTCTCCGTCAGGTACTTGCGGCTCATCAGGCGCTCCGCGAGGGAGCGGTTCGCCCTGCTCCAGAAGGTGATGCCGGGCATGGACGGGGCATCGAGCTCAGTGCACATCTTGGCCTGACTCGTTGCTTCATCCAGCACCTCCGTGAAGAGGCTCAGGTTCACCCCCAGCTGTGCGAGACGTGCGTCGAGCTGTAAGGCCTCAATGGCGGCCATAGACACCCTCCCTGACTTGGTTTCACAAAACCTACCTCACACGAGGTCCGATTTTTGAAACCTTCGCGATCATTGCACATGTGTTCGAATTTGTCAGCTGCGGGCTCCTCCGCACGTCCTCATCGGGTCTGAAGCGCTATTCGGGGATCGCCCCCCGCCTCCTAGAGCGCCACCACGCTCCGGGAGGCGCCTCTGGAGCCGCGTGCCGTCGGGATTGGTCAGCCGGCTGGCACTGCCCGGGCCCCCGGCCGCGCCCCATCCCTGGTGCATCTGCGCGTCTCCCCCGACGCCGTTCTCCATCTCGGCCGTTTCCTGTACGGCATCTGCGGGCTCTGGTTGAGTGGGCCGATGGCACAACAGGAATATGTCGGGCATCAACTGGTCAACGTCGCCATGCTGCCCTCCAGGGTGGTCTACCTCATCGCGGAAGGCAGCACGCAGGGGTTCCGGTCGGCCGTCCACTCCGCCTCCCACCGGTGGGGTGGCATGACCGAGCCCATCATCGAGGCGGAGTCCGCCGAGGCCAGCGACTACCCGGCCGCACTGGTCAGCACAGCGTCCGTCCAGGCCGTGATGAACGTGGACGCCGATCCGGCGCTGGCCGCTCGGCTCGCGCGTTCCTGGGGCCTGCCGCTCGTGTCGGACAGCGTCTACCCGATCTGGACGCATACGAGCCGACCGGAGAGCGCATCGACCAGCCTGGTCGGCGCGTCAAGGGATCCCTGCTTCCGTGCCGACCCTAACGGGCCGCTGTGGGAGATCACCGCGGCGGGCGTCTTCGAACCGCAAGACCCCACCAGCAACGACGGCCCCCTCCTGCCCATGCAGTCGCCGCTGCTGGGCAGCGCCCAGAACTCCGGCGCCACCGTGCTGCAACAGGGCATGACCCGCTTCTTCGAGCACAAGGCCACCTTCAGCCGAGACAGCTTTGCGAAACCCACAACGACCAAGCTGGTGATGATCGCCAGGCCGGACTCGCTGCCTGACTGCCTGTGGTTCTGGAACGTCCGCGCCACCCGTGCTCACGCCTACGTCACCACGGCCATGATGCTGCTCCCCGACGAGGCACCGAAGAACTGGACCACGTTCGCCAGCGATATCCGGCCCATCCGGCCCTCATCCCTTCCGACCATTCCGGATGTGGTGCTGTTCAGCAGGTCAGTCCCGGAGGCCGATCTGCACGACGCGGCACGTCTGGCTGGGCTGAAACCGCATCCGGTCGAGGGGATGCCGCCCAATCAGCCGGACAGGCCCATGACTTACGGGGTCAACCTCGACATCGCACCGCGGATGCTGTTCCCCCGGAGATGGGGGGCGATGCGCCAGACCGGGTTCCACCAGTTCACCGGCCGGAGCCGCATCGACCTGGACGTTCCAGTGACGCTGCAGCGTCCAGCCTCCTTTCTCCTCCACCTGACCGGCAAGCCCTTCGCGGCGCTGCCCCGGCGCCCGGTTGTCGCCAGAATGGTCACAAGAACAGAGCGTGTGAAGGCCACCTGGCACGGGGATTCTCTCCAGATCCCTGTCTCCCTTCCTCGTCCGGACTGGCCGCGGCTGACCTTGTCCATCCCCAAGCCTGCCGAGGTCGTGCCCGAGCTCCTGAAGAGCGTCACCAAGGAATTCGAGCTGTCGACACCCGGAAAGATCGGCGCCACCATCGCCGCGCAGGCCGACATCAGCGCACTGCGGGGACTGCTGGTGGTGGAATCGCTCACCGCGCTCAAGACAGAGCGCACGCAGCACTTCATCAAGGCCTTGGACGACCGGATCCCGGGCCGCATCTCGCTGGAGGACGCCAGAGAACTCGCCCGGGAGTTCGGCGGGCGCATGGACCGGAAGTTCCGCTCCCCGACCAACGCGGTCAACGGATGGCGCGCGAAGGAGGTCACAACCGCGCTGGAGACGGCCTGCGGGCAGGGTTGGGCCGAGCGGGGTCTCAGCCTGGACTGCGAGCAGTGCAGGCTGCACAGCTTCATCCCCTTGCAGTCCACTCAGGGCCTCGCGATCTGCCCCGCCTGCTCGGCACCGGCGTTGTACGGGCGGGAGAACGGCAAAGCCGTCGAGGTGGTCTACCGGCTGAACGGATTCATCGACCGGGCCGTCGACCACGGTGTGCTCACCCACCTCCTGGTCGTTGCCGCCCTGCAGCAGCAGGACCATGCCGCCCACCTGCTGCCGGGCGTCGATCTCGTCTTCGAGGGCGGCGAGACGAACGAGGTCGACATCTTCGGCATCCACTGCGGCAAGGTGGTGGCCGGCGAGGCCAAAGTCAGCGCGAACGAGTTCGCCAAAGACGGGCAGATCGAACGGGACATCGCCCTCAGCCGACGCTTGGAGGCGGACGTCCACATCATGGCCGCGACCGACCTCATCCCCGACGACCTCGTAGAGACCGCCGCGAAGCTGTGCGCGGATGCCGGGCTCGAACTCCTCGTCCTGCACGAGCCCGACCTCCGCCCCGGCCTGAAGGAAGCACGCGAAGAACGGCGGCGAGAGGGGCCAGGCCGTGGCAGGAGGCAACCCTCGGCGTGACAGGCCAAGGGTGCGGCCCCAAGCGGCTCGCTACGGGCGCCTGCGGTCCGGGCTCAGGCACACCGGGTCAGCTGCCACACGCTCGTGGAGGGCGAGCCGGAGGCGGCGGCCGTCAGCAACCGCCCAGGCCCCCGACCGGACTGGTCGGGGGCCTGGGCGGTTCCCAGAAGAGGAAGGCAGGGTGCCCAAGGCGGGGCTGTGCCGGCGGGCGGCACAGCCTTGCTTCCCTATGAAATGGCAGGTACCAGGTACGCCAGGACGATCATTCCGAGCGTCGCGACCAGTATGAATGCGGTGCCGCCGGTCTCTACCGCGGGCAGGACGTCGGACCCCAGGGCGAAGACGGACAGGCCGGAGACGAGGGCCGCGACGGTGGCGAGCAGCAGGACGATGAGGACGCCGAGGACTCTGAAAGGCAAGGTTCCACCCCTACGGATTTGGGGGTGACGAGACCGTTGCCGGAGGCAGCCGAGCCCGACCACCCCCGTTGACATGACAACAGGTGCGATCGAAACGAGCGCGGCCGACTCGGCACTCGTAGGCGTTGGCTGCCTGCTGTCTTCGCCCCGTCGCGGACATGCGCGGGTGCCTCGGATCTACAGGGAAGTTTGCCCAACCTCAGCTGTCGGCGAGGTATCACATTCATATTACCACGGCCATGTCAAGGGCTTGCCCTCAATTACCCGTACTGGCACGGCTGTTCGCGACTTTACGGTCACCCAACGGCGCAATGCGGCCACGCCTGTCAAATGACTTGCCATGTAAATTAACTTTACGCGACGGTAGTTGGGTGAGTACGAGACGAGATGCCGCGCTGGCCGCCCTCCGTGACTGGTCCACCCCCGGACGCCGGGCCGAGCTGGTCGCCGCAGCCTGGCAGGCCGGTGAGACCACCGTCGCCGTCCTGGCCGAGGCCGCCAGGACCACCCGCCCGACCATCTACGCAGACCTCCGGGCCCGGGGCATCGACCCCGAGGACCGTCGACCGAAGGAGACCGCTGTGGCCGCTCCCATCTCCATCGAGGGCATGACCGGACTGGACGAGGACGCCGACGAGGCCGCCTTCCACGCCGGACTGCGCAGCTGGGCAGCCGCGAACCCCGACCAGCCCAGCGCCAAGGACGAGGGCATGCGGCTGTTCTTCGTCCAGGCCGCCGTCCGCGAGTACAACCGGATCCGAGCCGTGCAGCCGGCGGAGGAGGCGGCACGGTTCGACCGGGACCGCGCCCTGCATCTGGTGGAAGTGCGCTGGGAGGCCTTGAAGACCGCGCGGGAATGGCTGGCCGCCCACCACGCCTACGCCGTCGCGGTGCACGAGGCCCGGGAGGCCATCGACACGTGGGCGGCCGCGGCCGGCCCCGTCGCGCCCCAGCTCGACTGGTACTCGGTACAGCTCCAGCCGGCCCGCGCGCAGATCGCGGCGGCCGGACACCCCACCATCGAGGTGGACACGGACCCGGACGGCACCGCCCGGCAGCTCCGCGAGGATCTGGACCGGGTGACGGACAAGCGCCGGGCGATCCTGGCCGAGACCCTGCCTGCCGCCGGGGGCTCCCGGTGAACCCCGCCGGGCCCACTGCCCAGGCCGGGCAGGGCGATGCGACGGAGGCCGGGCCGAGCCGGTTACCCGCCAGGATGGCGCAGGCCCGGACCGAGGTCCTCGCTGAGATGGCGCGCGCGGATGCGAAAGCGGGCGCGATGCTGACGGTCCTCGGCATCCCCTTGACGATCCTGATCACCGCCGTGCCCGGTCGCGGTCTACCGGCGGCAGCCCTGGTCCTGATCGGAATTGGGGCAGTCGGCCTGGCGTCGGCCATGGCGATGGCGCTGATCGTGGTCCGCCCGCGCCTGGGCAGGAACCTCGTCGGGTCCTACCTCCACTGGGCCACGTGCGAGTCGCACACCGAGATCACCACCGGCTGGACGGACACGGTCGACACCCAGCACGTGGTGCTGCTCTCCCGCATGCTGATCCGCAAGTACCGGCTGATCCGGTGGGCCATCGACACCACCGCAGCCGCCCTGGGCACCCTCCTCCTCGCCCTGCCCACCGCACTGATGCTGGGCTGACCCCGGCGCCCCTGACAGGTCGGGCGCTGCCGCGCTCTTCTCCTGTAACTCCCGCAACTGAGCCGAAGCTCGATAGAAGCCCCCCGGTGCCGGACCTCCCACGTAGGCCGGAACCGGGGGTCTGGGGTTTCACCCGTCCGTCTCAGGTGGTCTTCAGGCGCTGGGTTCCTCGTCGCGCGGTGCCGGAAGGGGTGTGGGCGCTGCCTTCTTGAGGGTCTTGCGACCGTCGTTGAGTCGCCTCTGGACCTTGTCCAGCTCAGCCGCTACCGCGTCGAGCAGGCGGCGGGCGTCCTCCGGGTCTTTCTTGACGAGGGCCTCCACTGTTCGGGGCGCCACGGCTCGGTACGCGGCGCCGAGGAGCGCGGTGGCCTCGGCCAAGGACTGCGCGGCCGGCTCCAGCTTGCGGGTTGCCTTGCTGTAGCCGAGGTCGATCGAGGCGGCCTCGATCATGCTGGCCGTGACGGGGGCGGGCGCGGGGGTGCCAGCGCGGTCGAGTTCGGCGGTGATGTCCGACTCGGACACCGGCACCAGGGTGCCGGTGAACTTCACGCCCTTCGCTTCCGCTTCCGCCTGCGCTGCGGCATGGGCTGCGGCTTTGCCCGCTGCGGCAGCCTTCTCCGCCTTGGTCCTGGCAGCCGCCTCGGCGGCCTCCTGCGCCAGCTCCGCGGCGCGGCCAACGACCAGGAGGACTCCGGCTTCTTGGTCGGCCTTGTAGGCATCCACCAGCTTGAGTGCCTGACTGACGGCTGGCCGCAGCGTCTGGATGTCTTCAATTGAAGACAGCAGGATCCTCAGGATGGGCGCGGCTTCCATCAGCGCGTACGCGCGGGGGCGGGAAACGCCGCGGAACTCGGCGTATTCCTCGAAGGTCTTGTGGTGGGCGGTGTAGTCCTCGCTCTGGTTGACCTCGGCGAGGATCAGGCCGAGGAGCATGTCGTAGCGGACCTTGAACCGGACCGCGCGCGCACCCTCCCTCGCGAGGATGTCGTCGAACTGCTGGATCCGTTCGGCGGGGGTGCCCTGGATTCCGGCGGGGTCGAAGGCGGCCATCTCCTCGTTGGAGACATCGGGCAGGTTGGCCGCGGTCACAGGGCCGCCGCCTTGGCGTTCGGCGGGAACGGCCGGGTCGATGCTGGCGTCGGCGGCCTTCGTGAGGCGTTTGGTCTCCTCCTCGACGCGGGCGTCGCCGGCCTTCACGAGCTTGTTCACTGGGTGGCTCCCGCGGCGATGAGGATGTTGTCGTAGGCGTTGGACAGGGCAGCCGCTTCCTTGCCGGTCTGGCTGGTGACCGGGACGCAGGCGTAGCGGGTCTGTTCCCGCAGGGTGTGCCGGGGGATGGCGAGGTCCTCGCGGTAGAGGTCGCCGTAGGTTGCGGCCAGGTGCTTCCCTATGGCGTCGACCAGGGTGTTCTTCCCTCCGGGCACGATGGAGGGCACGATCGCGACAACCTCAAGGGAGTGGCCGTAGCTGTCCCGGATGATTTCGATCGTCTCCATCGCCTCTTTCGCGCCGATCCGGCCGTCCTCGTTGAGGGTGGCGGGGATAACGACGTGCGTGGCGGCGAGGAGGGCCGCGGTCACGAGCTTGCCACCGGCACGCGGCGGCAGGTCGAGGAAGAGGTCGTCGTCCTCGCCCAAGACTCCTTCGAGGGCGTGCCGGAGCCGGAACTCGAAGCCGGTGGCCTGGTCGGCCTCCCGGTTGGCCAAGGCCCGTTCAGCGGCGATGGCCCGGACACCTGCCCAGTCCTCGGACGCATCGGTCAGGGCCTCGGTAGCGAGACCGCGTTGCCCCTTGGGGTCCATGGCGAGCAAGTCGTTCATGGTGAAGGGCGCATCACGGATACCGAGCTCTGCCGTGAGGGTGGCTCGCGGGTCGAGGTCGGCTCCGAAGACCCCGCCGGGGGCTCCTTCGAGACGTCGCTTCCGGGCGGCAGCGATCAGGCCGGCGGTCGCCGCCGACTTTCCCACGCCCCCCTTCTCGCTGTAGGAGGCGATCCGACGGCCCATGGGGGGTCCTTCCAGCTAAGAGGCGGTACGCCGGAAGACTACCGAGGATGCACCCGACCAACTCCCATTGGCCCTGCGCTCCTGTCGGCTGAGTCCCGCCTCCAGGGGACTGCGCCACACCGGCACGCCCCCATGCTCTGCCCGGAAGGCGAGAAGCCGAGCGGCCCGTCTCCTCTCTGGCCATGGCCGGCTGTCTCCAATTGGAGACAGCCGGCCATGGCCAGAGAGGAGACGGGCCCATTCCAAAATTCTGGAACGGGCGCCGGCACCCGCCGCGGAGGGCCGTACCCGTGGATCAGGTGAGGCCCGGGGCGATTGCTGCGCCCCGGGCCTCACCGTGTCCGTCACTGCACGCGCGCGGGCAGCTCGGGGTCGTATCCGGTCCGCGGGTTGTAGCCCTGCTCGATGAGCCGCAGCGCGGAGGTCCTGTAGGTGGAGGCGGTGGCCGGGGAGGCTCCACCCAGCAGTCGGGCGATGTCACCGTTGTGGATCTCACTCTCCCGCCCGTCCGAGATGAACGGCAGAAGGTAGCGGGCGACCATGCGGGTCTTCAGCTGGGTTGGCGAGAGGTCCGCGAGGGCCTCCAGTTCGGCCGCTCGGGTCTGCGCCTCGGCGGCGGCCCGCCGGTCTTCGGCGGCGACCCGCTCGATTTCGGCGGCCATCCGGTCCAGTTCGGCGGTCTGGAACCTGTCCTCGGCCGCGCTCCGTTCAAGCTCTGCCGCGCGCTGCTCAGCGGCGATTCGGAGGGCCGCGCTCTGCTTCTCCTCCTCACGGATTTTGGCGGTCGCCAGCCGATCTTCAGCGGCCGCGCGGTCGGCTTCGGCTTTGCGGGCCTCAGCTTCGGCGGTGTCCGCGGACCGTTCCGCCTCCTCTTCGAGACGCCGGCGGCGCTGCTCCTCGTTCACGGCGCGCTGGGCCGCGGACAGGCTGGTGCTCGCGGCGTACTCGGCAGCGGCCGCGGCACCTTCCGCCTCGGCCACGGCTACCTTCGTGGCGCCCTGTACCTGAGCTCGCAGGGTCTCCAGCTCGCCCTTGGAGCCGAGGACTTCCGCCTCGGCGGCGATCTCGGCCAGGGCGTCGGCGTGCTCCAGCTCGCGGGCCTCACGGGCCACCTGGTGTTCCAGCTCCAGTGCGTCGCGGGCTGCCTGGTGCTCGCGCTCCTTCTGCTCGCGCTTCATCTTCGCAGGCAGGGCGAGAGCTTCGTCCAGCGTCACGCCGTGGGGGGCGAGCAGAGCCGGGAGCCGGTCCAGAACACCGAGCCGGCCCTCTTCCAGTCCCGCCTCGATCTGTGCCCGGTGCTGGAGCCAGATCGCGTGGATCGCCAGCTCACGACGCTGCTCGCGGACGTACTCGTAACTGAATTCCCAGGTCTTCATCTCGCGGTAGATGCTCCAGGTGGTGATCGGGTGCAGGGCCCACCGGTGCCAGGGGATGGGGTCGTAGCCGATCCCGGTGGCCAGGGCCGCCTGGTGGACCAGCAGCTTCCGGGCGGCCTCCACGCTGATCACGAACAGGACCGGCATCATGCCGTGCGTGATCGCCTTGGCCGGGTGTGCTCCGAGGTCACCGAACGCGAGGGCGTTGAAGGTGATGGTGACAGCGGTCAGGAGGTGGGCCAGCGGCCGCAGAATCCGGGAGGGGATCTGCAGTCCGGCAAAGAGCAGGTCGAACGCGAGGCAGGCGATGATCGCGCCGTCCACGCCGATGGCGAAGAGCTTCGAGTCCCGGCCCTCGGCGAAACCGAACCGCTGGTGCCCCGCCGCCGCCAGGTTGTGGAAGCTGAGCCAGAAGCCGATCAGACCGATCAGTAGACCGGCGGCGATCGCCACGGTCCACAGCGTCCGCCGGACGGCCTTGCTCACCGGCCGCACCGCATCCGAACCCTCGGGGCCCGCCGCGGAACCGGGGACCGCAACCGCCGAACGCCGGGACTCGGTAGCCGAATCCCCCTCCTCGGTTCCCGAAATCGCAGGCCGGGCTGCCGAATCGGAGACGGCTTCCGCCGACGTCGGACCGGGGATGAACGCTGCGGAGGCCGCCGCGCCCGGCTCCAGGGTGGTCTTCATTTCTCTCCTGCCGAATCGGTGGATGGTGCTGGTGATGCCGTGGTGGCGACGTCCTATCGTGCCCGGCATGGTGGCTGACGGCGAAGGGCGGGCCGCTGAAACGGCCGCGGCCCGCCCTGAAGTTCAGCCGAGGTCGAAGCCGAACCCGTCGGGGATCTCTCCGTCCCGTAGGGATTCGGCGATGTTCCGGTAGTCCGCGGCATGCTCGCGAGCGATGTCCGCGGCACGGCTGGCGACGGCCCTGGTGTAGGCGCTCGCGGTGGGGTCGGCCGCGGTCCGGTCGCCGTCGGCTGCGGCCTCCAGGGCTTGGGGGATGGCGACGGTCTCCAGGTAGGTCGCCTCCTGGTCCATCTGCTGCTGGGACGCGGTGTCCATCAGGTCCTCCGGTGGTGAGGTGGAGCCCCGGGCCGGGGGCGGCCCGGGGCAGTGAGCGGTGGTGCGTCTGCGGTGGCTTTGTCCTCACGGGGTGTGCTAGCGGCGTGCCCGGCGGGGGTGCGCTTCCGCTGGTGGTGGGTCAGCTGCGCTCGTTGAGCCCGGTCATGGCCTGGCCGTGGCGGCGCAGCTCCGCCTCCATGCGCTGGCGGGTGGCCTCGGCGCGGGCGGCGGCCTCGGCGGCCTCGGCTGCGGCGGCGGCCTGCGCCGCGATCTGCTCGGGGGTGCTCATCGGGCACCACCTACGACGAGGTGGATCAGGCGGGCGGTCCAGTCCCCGCACACCGAGCACCGGTAGGTGCCCCGGGTGGCGCGGTCCTCGCGCATCCGCCGGCCGTGGCAGCGCGGCGCTGCGGATCGGGCGCTCACTTCCGGCCCCACTTGCGGCCGCCAGAGCTGTCCTTGTCCGAGGCCGGGGCCGGCTTGGGCTGCACCCAGCCGCCCTGGGAGGCGCTGTAGGTGGTCTCGTGGCCGGCCAGGCGGGGGTCGTTCGGGTCCTTCTTGGGCTGGCGAAGTGCCATGATGTGATCTCCATTCAGTGATGGATGGAGCGAGGCGCCCGTGTCTTCTGTGGTGGTTGAGGCGGGCGCTTCGCGCTGTCTGGGGCCGTCTGACGGCTCCCCTCGATCCGCCCCCGGGCGTGGCAACACAGGGGCGGACGGGCAGCTCTCAGGCGGTAGGGCGGGGTGGTAGGGACTCGGTAGGACGGGTGGTAGGGCGCTGGTAGGCCGGTGGTAGGCGGCCGGTAGGAGGCGCTCTGACCTGCGGTTCCTACCGGCCTACCGGCTCACAGAACGGGGCCCTGGACCCGGGCCGGGGAGGGGCCGGCAGCAGCGGCTGGCGCACCCCTGGACCCGGCCGCGGCGAGCACCGGCACAGGCCCCTCGGACGGGGCGCTGGGCGGGGTGCCGACGGGGGCCGGAACAGGGCCCCGTGCCGGGGTCGGGACAGACCCCTCCCCGACCGGGGCAGGCACCCCCGCCGCGGCCTCCGCGAGGGCCGGTTCGGGAGCCGCCGCGAGGACCGGTCCGGGCACCTCTCCGCTGGGTGCCGGGAGAGTCTTCAACCGCAGCCCCGCGCGGACTCGTTTCCCGGCCGGCCCGGTCACCGTCGGGACCCCGAAGCGAAGGGAGATCTTCTCCTCCGTCGGGAAGCCCCAGACCGCACACGCCGATCGGAGTTCGGTGACGCTCCATCCCTCGAACTCTGGCTCGGCGGCGAGGTCGATCATGTGCACCGCGGCGTGCCCATACCGGGCAGCGACCCGGCGGATCACCTCGGCGGCCTCCACCTCCTCGATCACGCCCTCGTCGTCGTCCACGGCCGGCGCACCAGCCGGGGCCGCGTCGACTCCGGGGGAGGTGTCCTCCCCCAACTCCCCTTCAAAACGATCTTCCTCAGGGGAGGCCGCCGGGGAAGGACCGCACTTCGCGGCCTTCGTCGCAGCACGGGCCGCGCGGCGATCCGCGTGCAGCTGCTCTGCATCGGCCAGGGACGGGCCGACCACCCACGCCCCCGTGGCCCCGGCTGTGAGGGCGCCCGTGGTGATCAGCCCGCCCCAGGTCTCCCAGACCGGACCCGCCCAGGCTGCGGCCGGACCCGCGCCAACGGACACCAGAATCGCGCCCCCGACGACCGCTACCCCTCCTCCGAGCACCAACAGGGGCAGCGACTCCCACAGCGGCCGGGTGGACGCGGCACGGATAGCGGCCTCGGTCGCCGCCGACAGCACGACCGGGGGCAGCACGTCCTCCTCGGCGAACTCCTCACCGTCCAGGTCGTCATCCTCGGCGGCGGCCCGCTTCTTCTTCGCGGCCGCCGCCCGCTTCCGCTGCCGAACCTCGGCCGCCTTGACCGCCTTGGTCCGGGCCGCCTCCTCCCGCACCGGGTCCAGGGAGACCCCCGCCCAGATGCCGCCCGCGACCACACCCAGGCACTGGCACCCCAGGCCCAGCAGCCGCCAGGACCCCCGGGTCAGCACCACCCACACGGGGCCGATCCCGTGCCCGACCGCCCGCACCTCACCCGCAACACCCCGCAGGCCGGCCATCACATGCCGCCCAGCTTGGTCGCCATCGTGGTGACCATGGTGGTGCCCAGCGCCCAGATCCCCCCGGCCCCGGCGAACGTCCACCCGGCGCCCAGGCCCAGGAAGGCGGGCATCCAGAGGTTCTTCCACTTCGGGATGAAGATCATCAGGGTCGACCCGAGAGCGACGGCGCCCAGTCCGAACGTCCCGAACGAGAGGCCCTCCATCAGCCCCTTGGGGACCTCCGACGCTCCGGCAGCCAAGTTCCCCCACATCCCGGAGGCCGACGCCGACAGCGTGCTGAAAACGATGCCGAGCAGGCCGGCCTTGTCGCGGTCGAGCTTCACCCGATCCGAGCCGCGCAGACCGGCGAACAGCAGGAACCCCGAGGCGAACGCCAGGCCGGACACCCCAACACTGCCCAGGAGGGATCCGCCGCCCGTGGCGGCGAGCACGACATCAGCGGCGAGGGTCTCAGAGATGGTCACAGCAGCGCTCCAGGGGCGTAGAGGGCCGCAGACAGAGCGACCGTGGCGAGAGGGATGTGAGCGGCCCACCGCAGCGGCAGGGGCCAGGCCCGGGTCTGGGCGCGGCGGTCCAGGAGTACCCAGCAGCCGGAGCCGGCCAGCCCGGCGATGATGGCCGGGGCGGCGAGGACGGGCCACGGCGCGGCCCACGCGAACGCGTCGGCGACCATGCCGGTGGTGCCCTGGCCCCAGGCCAGACCGGCGATCAGGCCGGCCGGGGCGGCCAGCGCGCCCTTCGGAAGGTAGGGGCGCAGCGCCCGGCCCATCCGCCAGCCCGCCCAGCCCGCGCAGCAGGAGAGTGCGGCGGCGGTGACCGGGATGACCGAGAGCATCGCGGACCCCAGCCAGGCTGCCCCGCCCAACTGGTTCCCCGTCAGTCCCCACAGGGCCCCGTGGCCCACGGCGGCGGCGCTGCCGTGGTAGGCCAGCCACCCCCACCGGGAGTCCGCGATCCGGCGGATCCGCACCGGAATGGGCACGGCCTCCACCACAGGAGCCGGCGCGGCCGCGGGTGCGGCCGGGTCGGTGGGCGCGGCCGGGTCGGCCGGCTCCTCGGCGGGCTTCTTCTTCGACCACCACGCCCACCCGCGCGACGCCTCCTCGGCCTCGACCTCACCGGCGGTCTCGACCTCCGGGTCAGTCCCGGCCAAGGCGACCTCCGCCGCCAGCCGCGCCGCCTCCGCAGCGGCCTCGGCCGCACGCCGTGCGTCCTCGGCCGCGAAGGCCTGCACCACCTGCGGCGGCACCATCGCGACCGGAACACTCCGCGTCTGGCCCTCGGGAACGGCAGGCTCGTCGTCCCACTCCCCGGCCAGCAGCGTCTCCAGCCAGTCCCGACCGGACTCGTCAGTGGTCGTCATGCCGACCCACCGCCCCGCAGCCGCTCCAGCAGACCTCGCTGCGCCAGCAGGGTGTGCAGTGCCCGCCGCTCGGACTGCCGCAGCCCGCCCCGCACCCCGAACAGTTTGGTCGGGACGGTGGCCTGCGCCATCTCCTCGGCCAGGCAGCCGGACGCCACCGGGCACCCCGCGCACACCGCGAGCGCCTCGCGCTCTGCCGGCGACGGCTCCCGATCCACCGGGGTCAGCTCCCACGGCTCCAGGAAGAACGTGTCCGGGGCGAGCCCCGCACAGGCCGCCCCACCAGACCGGTCCTCCCGGGCCGGGACGGGAGCCAGGTCCTCGTAGGCCCACAGCCGATCCAGCCAGTCCACCGGCCGCGCCGCGATCCACCCCGCCGGCAGCCGGGGCACCACGCGCACCGCGCTCACCACCGCACCCCCCGCCGGATCAAACGGGCGCGGACCGCGAGCTCGTCCACACCAGCACGCCACGGCCAGGCAACCGCCGGGGCCATCGCGGGCCGCGCCGTGGTGCAAACCCGGGACGGCAGCACCGTCCGCGTCCGCACCACGGCGCCCTGATCACAGCGCCGCACCCGCCACCTACCTAATGCGTCTGTCACCATCACCACGTCGGTGTCCTCTCCACTTGGACTACCCGACGGCAGGTCGGGGGCGGGAACCCCCGACCTGCCGCCCGGTCGGTGCTGAAGTCACCGGCCGGGCACCTGCGTTTGCAGGCGGGCTTCGAGGCCAGGCGCTACTGACCAGGGCAATCGTCTCGATCGCGGCCAGTTATTGCCTAGGCATTAACGATGATGCCCGGGGTGCAGACTGTTGTCAATAACGACTAGGCGATAAGGTGGAGCCAGGCCTCCACCAGGCCGTACCTGAGGAGGAGACGCCATGACCAGCTTCGGAGACGTTGCCGCCCAGCTACGTCAGCGCATCCAGACGGGCGAGGTCGCCGTAGGTGCGAGGCTCCCAACGAACGCTGAACTGATGGCTGAGCACGGCGTATCAAAGGCGACGATCACTAGGGCGATCGCGACGCTCGCGGATGAGGGGTTGGTTTTCTCTTCGAAACGTGCTGGCACTACGGTGCGGGCGCGAACTGCCGTGCAGATTCCGCTCAGCCGTTACGGGAAGGTATTGGAACCCGGCGGTTCGAGGGGCCCATGGGAAACCGCTACTGCGGCTCAGGGTCTCGATGGTGAAATGAGGCTGGTCTCCGTAGAACGCGTCGCCGCTGACGCAGAGACGGCCGCTCTACTAAAACTCGAACCTGGTGACGGTCTCGTTTACCGGGTCCGCCACGCTGTACTGCGGCCTACGGATATCGTCCAGCTTCAATATGCCTGGTATCCGTCGACCCTGGCTGAACTAGCCGGCCTCACCGACTCCGGAAAGTTGGTCGGTGGCGTGTATGCATCCCTCACAGCAGCGGGACGGCGCCCCACCAGAGCGACTGAGCGCGTCAGCGCACGGACGCCCACGGAGGATGAGGCGTCACAGCTCCGCATCGGTGGCCGTGTGCCCGTGCTGACTCTGGTCCGCGTCACCTATGACGAAACGGGACCGCTCGAAGTCCTCCGGGCAGTCGGCCCGGCCGACCGCATCGAGTTCACCTACGACGACCTGCCTCTTTAAGGGAAGTCAGGGCGACACGCCGAACGCGACACGAAATCCCGTAGCTGGTGTGTATCTTCTTGCTTCTAGTCGATGTTGGAGGTGTGACCCGTGACAACGGCCCAGGACCCACTGGCCGCAGTGGATGAGCTCCTGTCCCACATCACGTGGCTGCCTACGGCCAGTGCCCGCGGGCAACTGCGGCGCGCGGCCGGATTGACTCAGGCCCAGGTGGCAACCGCCATTGGTGTTGGGCGAGTTCAGGTAGCCCGATGGGAAATCGGCTACGCCGAGCCCAGCGGCGTTCGTCGGAAGGCGTACAGCCGCCTCCTCTGGGGTCTAGCCCAGCAGCACCCAGACGTGATCACTTCGACAGCAGCACCATAAACAGCTGAAGGCCGCCCCTGCGTCAACAGGGACGGCCTCCACTTCATCAGCTCGACTCGGCACCTCTCACAGCTACGAGTCGTGTCCGGTGAGGTGACCTCTCCGGGGGTGATGCCCGTGGGCCCGTAGGCCCGCGTGGTCACCGATACCCAGAATAGGCGGCCGCCCACCCGGAGGCCACCATTTCCGGAGTCCGATCTGGTCACAGCGCCGCTCACGACTCCCCTCCCAGGGGAGATCTCCCAGTGTTTGACCTGCACAGTTACCCGTGCACCACGCCGACGAACGGTTTGAGGCCCGCCTGGCCGCACGCGGCAGAGAAGCGGGACGGTAACGGCCCGGCGGCTGACTTCACCGCTGCTGGGGGCTCCCAGTGACCCTGTACCCAGAGGTACGTCGCGGCGGGAACATGCCTTTCGGCCAGTGTTGCAATCGATGGGTCTGCGATCCTCGGTACAGCACGAACGTGCGGACCCTCTACACGATCCTGGTCTCCTACGCCGACGTCCAAGAGCGGGACACCAGCAGGGGCAAGCCCTACCGGCCCCGCCTCGCGTACGAGCTCGGGTGCTCCCTGTCGACGCTCGACCGCACCCTGCTCGAAGGCACTGTCGCCGGGCTCTGGACCGTGCACGAGCGGCAGAACCCCGACAACCCGAAGCTGAACGACGCGAGCATCTACGAGCTTCACGACGCGGCGCTGATGTACGCCGGCCGGGGTGAATGGATCGACCCGCTGCCACCGGGCGTACTGGCCGCCGACGTGGCCAAGAAGGTCATCGAAGAGCGGCGGGCCGCGAAGCGCGCAGCGGGCATCGTTCGCACGGGCGGGGTGCCCAAAGGGGTCAGCACGAAGAAGCTGCGGGCGCAGCGAGCAGGTGAGTCCGCTGGTCAGACGAGCGTCGCGCCGGACTCTGCTACAGCTGCCTCTGAGGCGTCTGAGGCTTCGGAGGGTGGCAGCACCGGTGCTGCTAGGGGTGGCAGCACCGGTGCTGCCAGGGTGGCAGCACCGGTGCTGCCCGTTGTCTATAGCCCTGTCTATAACCCCTCTCTAGAACCAAAACCCGATGGTTCGGCCGTAGGCCAAGGTGCGGGTGGTTTCACAAGTGCGGGCGCGCGCAAGGCTGCGGGCGGGAAGAGTCCGACGGTGCCAGGCGGCTCCGCCGCGACCGCTCAGAAGGGCAGCAGCAAGCGGCGCGGGCAGCAGAAGGTGAGCGAGCTGGTTCCGGTAGTGGGGGAGGAAGAGGTGTACGCGATGCTCGACGGTCTCGGGGTCCTCGGGTCCCCCGCAGACCGCATCAGGACGCTGCGCCGGGCCGTACGGGAGTTCCTGGGCCACACGCCGGACGCCCAACCCAGCCCGTTCTCGATGTACCCGCGGACGCCCGAGCACGCCTCTGCCCGGATCCACGGCAAGTGGTACCGGGTCCGGGGGCCGCAGCGCGCATCCGTTGGCTACACGGGGTCGGACGTGATCAGGCGCCCGGCCGGCTACCTCGCCGAAATCCTGTTCGAGCAAGGGTGTGAGCTTCCCCAGTGCGAGCTGGGCGTCCTGCTTGACTCGGGGGCAGAGTGCCAGCAGTGCGGCTACCGCAAGACACAGCGCATCCAGACCGCAGAAGCAGAGCGCGCCCTGGCTGAGCAACGCGCCGAGTGGGGGCAGCGGCGGGCAGAGGAAGCAGCCAGGAAACAGGCGGCCATTGATGAGGCGTACGACGACGCGGTCGCGGAGGATGCCCGCCGGGACCAGGCTCGCGCGGCCCAAGATGCGGCCGTAGAGGAGACTGCGCGGCTGCGCGCCGAGCTGGCGGAGCAGCACCCCGAGCTGGTCGGTCTCGGACAGGGCGACGTTCCCGGCCAGAGGGACGGAGCACCTCGGTACCGGGAGGCCGCGGGGCGCGGCCGGCAGGCCGCCGAAGAGCACCGGGTACGCAGCCAGCTGGTCGCCGAAGGCCTCTACGGAACCCTGCTGGAGGAGGAGGTCCGGCGCCGGATGTCGGAATGGAAGGCCAGCCGACGGCGGGAGGCTCAGGCCGCAGACCTGGCGGCCGTAGCGTCCCGGGCAATCGGCACCTGTCCTATTCAAGATCAGGGGCAGCCCTCCACAGCGCCGTTCTGACCGTTGCACGGCCAGCTGAGCGCCTCGCATCCACTCCCGGGCCTTCCCCGTCGGGTCGGATCCTGATAGAGGCTCAGCGGGGCGTGTGTGGGCGCGTTGGTGTGGCGTGTGCGGGTGGTGCTTCGGGCCGGGGTTGTGCGGCTTGGCGAGTGTGTGGGAGGGCTGTTGATGGAGCGGTGGCAGGGTCTGCGGGTGTACGGGTCTGAGGCGGAGGACCCGCCCGGGCCGGTGGCCGGCCACGAGTACGTCGAGTTGGTCGGCGGCCCGCTGGACGGGCAGCTCCTGGACGTGACGGAGTGGACGCCGGAGCAGCGAGCCGGGGGCGCGCTGCTGATGTCGGAGACGGGTCAGTGGGGACCGGGCGGCCGGAGCGACTACGAGCCGGGCCCGGGGGAGGATCCGCAGGGCCGGCGGTACGTGTGGCGCGGCGATACACCGTGAGCACGGCCTGACGGGGCCTGTCCGCCGGCCTGGCCGGCACCTGTCCGGGCTGAGCGGTCCTCCGGTGCAACCCCGTTCGGGGTGACGGAGGGGGTTCGGACAGGGCCCGATGCGGCCGGGGTACCCATGATGGGTATACCCATCATGGGGTTGCGCGGCTTACCCCCGGGTCCCACAGAGTGCGGCCACGGCCTGGTCTACCGGATCGGTGCCGGCCTGTCTGTCGTGCCGTCCGGCACGTCCGAATCTCTGAGGGGGAACCCGATGTCCACGCTCGTGCTGCTCGTCGTCCTGGTCCTGGTTGTCAGCGTGCTGATGGTGGCCGGCGGGCTGGCGTACGTCGCGTACCGGCACCCGCGGCTGGCCCCTCCGCTCATGGTCGGCCTGACCGGGGCGACCGTGCTCGCCGCCGTGGTGGCCGCCGTCGTCGCAGTCCGCTGACCGCCCCCGGGGCAGGCAAGCCCCCTCCCAAGCCCCTCCGGGGAGTCCGCTGAGAGACCGCTGACGGACCGCTAGGGCCTGCTGGAGTCCGCTGGCGGGGTGGCCACCGGCAGGCGTCCAGCGGACTCCAGCGGACTCCTAGCGGTCCGTCAGCGGTCTCCGCTGGGGGCGCGGGCAAGCCTTAGGTGACCCTGGGCAAGCCCCCCGCCGGGTCGGGACAGCGCAGCGCCGGTTCTAGGCGGGGGTCTTCGGTCGGTAGATCATCACGCCGCCGGGTGCGGGGACGCACCCGGTGCCGGCGGGGAGCTGTTCGAGGAGGCTGAGGTCCTGGATGGTGCCGCTGGCGGCGATGCGCTGGATGTGGTCGCGGCCGTAGAGGATCTCTCCGGGGGAGTCCCAGGTCCCGGTGAGGCAGACGATGGGGTCGGCCATGAACTCGCCGCCGTCCTCCAGCCCGACCATCACGGCCGCCGCGTTGATCTCGGCCTCGGCTGTCTCGGCGGGTTCGTGGCACGGCGGACACACGAGGAACTTCAACTGACCCTGTTCCCACTTCCCGCTCCAGGCGTCGGCGTCCGGCGCGGTCCAGTCGGTGGGCGCGGGGGTCTGGCAGCGCGCGCAGGCGAGGGTCTGGCGCGCGCGGCGGGGCGGGCGGTTCGGTTTCATGCGTCCCATGCCGGTCCAACGGCCTTGGCAGGGCGCGGGGTACGGGCGGACGTCGAGGACGGCAAGCCTGAGGTGACCCTGGGCAAGTCCCCCTGCCGGGGCGGCGGACCGGCAGCCGGGTCCGCCATGAGGTCCGCGTGCCCACCGCCATGGCACCGTCATGGACCGTCACCCGGACCCCGGCATGACGGTGCCATGGCGGACCCATGGCGGTGGGCACGCGGGGCGCCATGACGGCACACGGCCGGGCTGGCGAGGTCGGTTACAGGGTTACCGGTTACCGGTTACAGGCCCCTGGGGAGGTGGGTTCGCCCAGCTCAGGCAGCCGGAGGGCACGTGCGGCTGTAACCGGTAACCGGTAACTCGGTCCCGCCGTAGCCCACCTGGGCGTCCTCACGGCCGCCTTGACCGGCTTACCGCCCGGAGCCGGGCCCGTTCCCCAGGATTCGGCGGCCGACGGTGGCGGAGGCCTGCGCCGGATCCGCGGCGGCCGGGGCCGCCGGCAGCTGCTCGGCCGCGAGCCGGGCACGCCGGGGGTCCCGGTCGCGAGTCGGGGCGGGCTGGGTGGGGTCGGTGCCGGCGCCGAGCGGGCGGCGGTGGTCGGTGCTCACCGCCAGATCATCGCCGTGGCCGCCATGTTCATCATCACCGGCCCCGAGGACCGGCCGCCCGGGGGCCAACACGCGCGCGTGCCGCGCGCGTACGAGGCGGAGCAGAAGCAGGTCCAGGGCGACCGGATGCGTCTGAAAGCTGGTTGGCCCCGAGACCCGGCATTTTGGAGGCCTTCCCCCATAACAGGGGTGACAGGGTCGTCTTCTGGGGTCGCCGACGAGGTGCGGGGGAGGCGCCGGCCCGGTTCGCTGCCGACGGTTCGGATCCCTGGGGAGGGGGTTGCTGTTGTAGGTGATCGACATCACGGGTACCCGGCCGTCCGGAACCGGCCTGAGAACGGGTATATACATAAGTGAGGGGCGTCCACGCGGCGCCCCTCGTTGCGTACCCAGCACCCGCACCCGCCGTCCCCCGCTCCAGGGGTCTGACCGGCGGGTCTCTGTTTCTACCGTCCCGGACGGCGGCCCTTGCGCCCCTTGGGGGCTCCCCCGGCACAGTGCTGTCTGCTGCCACCCCGCGACACAAGGGGTGGAGCCACCCCACGATTCCCAGCCCGAGGATCTCCCTCGGCCTGCCCTGAGAGGACCAGCCCATGACCCCCGTGACCACCACCCAGCCGCCTACCGTCGAACAGCTTCAGCAGGAACTCGGACTGCTCCGCCGGAAACTCCACTACGTGAAGCTCGCCGTCGCTGTAGCCCTTATCGGCGCGGCCGTCTGGCTCACCCGCGCAGATCCTTCCTGGGGTGACCCTCTCGCCGTAGGGATACCAGCGGCCGGCCTGGCATACGCCGTTATCACTCGGGTCCGGTGAACCGCTGTGCAGTTTTGCGGGATTTCACACAGCACCCGAATGAGTCCGCGTTCTCATCCCGTCCGCTGGATTTCTGGCGACCCCATCAGGTGGTGTATAAGTTGGCGTTATCTTACACAGAGCTCGTTATCATGATGTAGAGTCCGCCGCGCGGGCAGCAGGTCCGGAGGAGGCTCCGCCTGCTCGGGTGGTTCCACCGGCCCGGCCCAATCGAGCGGACCCGGGCCCCTGCCTCTGCTGCTGGCCGGACCGCGGAGCGGTCTCTGGTCCTGGAGGCGGAGCCGGAAGGGCCGGGGTGGGAGCGGAGCGGACGCCCCTACGGGCCGTAGGCCCGTGACCCCGTGAAACGAGGTCAGGTGGAGGGGCGCTCCGCACCCCTCCACCGGGACTAGGCCTTCGGCCTGGTCCCGCGGCCCGAAGGGCCGGCACCTGCTCGGCGAAGCCGAGTCATCAGACCGGTCGTCCTGGAGCAGACGGCTGCACGCCGCGCACAGCGGGAGGCGGCGAGCCCGTAGCGGCAGGGCTGGTGGCAGCGGCAGCACGGGCCGATTTGGGACGGAGCCCAGGCGGCGATCTCCCGACGGGCGGGCGGCGCGGATTGTGGGATCAGCCGACGAGTTCGGCGCCGAAGTTCTCGCCTCGCATGGCGGTCATCTGAGCCTGGGTGCCGTCCACGGCCAAGGCCACTCGGCTCAGCATCCTCCGGAGCCGGGAAGTGTCTCCGCCTCCGGAGGATGTCGGGGGCCTATCTTAACCTTACCCCTTATGGGAAATGGTGAAATGAGCCGTGGGGTTGTAGCCCTTCCCGATCGTGGCCTTGCAGGTATACGCGGGATCGCTCACATGACAAGACACCAGGTTTGCGCCAACTAGAGGAACATGGGCCCTTGTGGTCACCTCAAAGCCACTGGATGACTTGTAGACAGCAGTCAGGGTCGGAGCTTCGCTGCTTGTTGCCCAGCCGGTTACCTTTGACTCGCTCCAAGTGGTGGGATTAAGAGTCACAGGCCTCTTTGTCAGGGTGTTACCCTTGGCTATTTCATGTCGAATTAGATCCAGTCGCACATCGGTGTGATTGTGCGTCAGAACCGTGATCGATGAATTAGATTTTGCGGCAGGAGGGGTATCTGCATGAGCTGCACCTGCAGAAATTAGCGAGGCGCCTGCAATGAGAGGGATTACGGCAGTTGCTGCAGCGCGAGTGAGGAGCTTCATTTCCCGTTTCCTGATAGGGGGAGTTTTTTACTATCCAACTAAAGATAAGGCTCCTGCTCATCCCCCAATCGTCTGAGTGTTGGGTTGATAAGGGTGTCCCCCATTTGGGTCTGAAGCTCCTATAGATCGTCAAGCGGTCTGAAGGAGTGGCGCCCGCGGAGCGGGCTGGTCCTGGCGGGTCCAGGGCCGGGTAGCGAAGCGGACCGGCCCAACAGGCTGTGAAAAGGCCTGAGTTGAGCCGCTTCGCGTCTCAACTCAGGGGTCTGGAGCGAAGCGGAAGACCCCGAGGCCAGCGCCCGCGACGCGGGCGCTGGCCTCCTCCCCGCGCAACGCGCGGGGCCTACGCTCCGTTACCGGCCGCGCAGCGGCCGGTCTCCCTTCCCAAGCGCGCAGCGCTTGGGGTCCCGCTCCGCGGG